>JAFGKD010000099.1 GCA_016928775.1 Candidatus Zhuqueibacterota bacterium
ACATTGATTCGATCGTTGGCAAATTGTTCGCCTCCGGGCATTAAAACCAGCGAATCGTTGACCATTTTCATCAGCCCGACATCATACTGCTGAACATAGAGGGTTTGATCGATTCTGAACGTATAGCCAAAAGCGCCCTGCGGGCGCCAAACATCGACCTGCCACTTTTCCGTGCCGTCGCTGGCGGGTTGGGGACGAAAGCGGAAGAGCTGTTGATACGTCTGGAAATAAATACCTTCCGGCATCGCCTGCACCGACCAGACATAATTAAACGTGCGATCCGCCGGCTCGAGAAACTCCATCAAAGAACGATAATGCATCGTTCCCCGATCATCCGCTTCAAGATAGCCCAACATTCCCGACGATCCCGCGTAAATTCGGCCGTCGGCACCTTTGGCGAGCGACCGACCAAAGGAACGATTGGGATTGTAAATCGTTCGCCAGCTCGATCCGTCGAACTCTTGAATGCCGTAACCGTCGCCGATGTACATGACCCCCCGGTCATCCTGTTCAATCGACCAACACTGCGTGTGTCCCTTAATCTCTTTGCTGGGGTAAATCGACATAAAGGGTTTGCCTATTTCAGCCGTGTACACATGGCATGTGCTGAGTGCAAGTACTAGAATACAGCGTGCACATTTATTCATAACATTAGCCTTTCAGGATTTGCTGCTTTAGTACCGTAAAATCGAGCGGCTTGGTAAAATAGTGTTCCGCGCCGTACTCCATGGCAGTTTCATAATACTGGTTGCTGTAGGCGGTGATCATGGACACTTGAATATCCGGAAATTCTTTTTTGACGATTTGCAGCAGTTCGAGGCCGTTCATGCCCGGCATGTTGATATCCGATAAAATGAACATGATCTCGGGCGGCTGGTTCATCTCACGCAGCGACTGCAAAGCCTCCTCCCCGGAAAAGGCAAAGATAAATTCAATTTGATTCTGTCTCATCTCTTTGCGAAAATACTGCCGGAATAACAGTTCGACATCTTTTTCATCGTCTACAACCATGGCTTTCATTCTCAGCTCCTTCGTCGATTCTATTCTATCGTCACTTATATATTTAAGAATGGAACGCGGATCGAACAGATCAAACGGATGTGCACGGATATTTCACAAGTATATGAATTGATCTGTTCTGTGTTCCGATAATTTAGGTTTACGTTTCACAATAAAAAAATCCGTTCCAATCAGTCAAATCCGTTCAATCCGTCTTCTATCCTTTATTTAGGCAGCGTGATAATAAATTCTGTATACTCGCCTTCTTCACTCTCAAAATAAAGCTCGCCGTGATGCGCATACACAATAATTTCATAGCTGATGGACAATCCCAAGCCAGTGCCCATTCCAGCCGGCTTTGTGGTAAAAAATGGCGTGAACATTTTATCTCGAACTTTTTTCGGGATGCCGTTACCGTTATCGCGAATGCGGATTTCAACGTCTTTCGTACGATTGCGACTTGTTACCGTCAGCATTGGAGAAAAGCGGCTATCAGCGTTCAGTTTTTTTTGGTGCGCTTCATAACATCCATTGGAAATAATATTGAGAAAAACTCGGCTGACGTCCTGGGGAACGATTTCAAGCTTGCCGATTGATGGGTCCAAATCTTTTTCAATTTTGATATTAAAGCTGTTATCCAGGGCGCGCATCCCATGATAGGCCAGGTTGATGTCTTCCTCTAACATGGCATTAATGTCGGTGGGCTGACGGTCGCCCGCTTTGCCGCGGGAATGCTGTAACATGCTGCGTACAATGCTGTCGGCCCGTTTGCCGTGCTCATTGATTCTCTCGGCATTTTGTTTCAGGGTCTGCAATATTTCAAGGATGGCGGATTGATCCAATGGATCATTCGTCAATTCTTGTTCAAGTTCCTGGACCAGTTCCTGTGAGAGTTCGGCGAAATTGTTTACGAAATTTAATGGATTTTTAATTTCGTGCGCAATGCCGGCGGTTAAAGCACCCAGTGCCGCCAGCTTGGATTGGGTTACCAGTTTCTCTTGCGTGGTTTTGAGCTCGGTGAGCAGCTCATTGAGCTGACGATACGCATCGGCATTCACCAAAGCAATGGCGCTATAAGCGGCCAAGTTTCTCAGCATATTGACATGATAGTCGCTGTAGGCATTTTTCTTAAAACTTTGTGCGGACATCACACCGATAACTTTGTCTTTGTGCCACAATGGTAAATAGAGAACAGATTTCGGTCGCTCGCTCATTATGGAGGTGGCTAACTGTCCCACAAATTTATTATGATATTCTTTGCAATCATTAATGATGACTTCTTCCTTGTGCGTAAAACAACGTGCAGCGAGATGGTTATTTTCGGATAAAGACACGGAAAAAGGAGACAGTAATCGACCATTTTCAATGGCGGTTGGAAATTCCAGTGTCTGCTCTTTGGGCTTGTGCAGACCAATCGTAAAAACAGAGGCATCCATCAGTGTATTAACGTTCTTGTATATGGTATTGATAATATTCTCAATGGACAGCGATGACGTGATGTCCCTCCCCAACCGGCTGAGTTGTTCCACATCGCTTTTTTGTGAATTCACCAGATCTAACGCCGTTTTGAGCTCGCCGTTTTGTTTCTGGATCAGCCTGGTTTGCTGTGTTCTGATCAGATATCCTCTCCACAGAATAAACGACAAGCACAAACCTAAAGCGGTTGCTGTTATTCCATTGATCTGATTAGAAACTAATATATCTTGATTCGTCTGTGTCAATGAAATGGCAAAATAGAAAATAATGTATGATGATATAAAATAGAGAAAAGCATATAGCGGAGGAATCAGGAATATTAATCCAACCGCCAGAGAGGTACTGAAAAATGCTGTAATAGAAGCAAGAACCAGTTGGTCGGCAGCCGTAATTATGGCGCCACCGAATAGCAACAATAAAATGGTTATGTTAACGCATAAAATTGCAATTCTGTTGTTTTTCCCGGATTTGTAGGAAAAAAAATAAATCAGAATGCCGATAATAGAGAATGAAAATAAAAACACTGTATGTGAGATCGAGATCGCTGTCCGCCATTGATGCTCTATGCCTTCGGCCATTCCTGCATTTAGTCTGAAAATGATGATATACAACGTACTTGTTGGAATGGCAATGAGCGAAAGGATGAGCACGCGACGGATATTCTCCAGGCCTATGACAGTTTGGAAAATTCTTTTTTCCTCAGAGGAAAGCTTGATAAAATGAATCAGTCTTTGAATTCCTTTCGCTGCGACATTGCTTAAATGAATCTTTTTACTTTTTCTACCTTTCTTGATTTTATTCATCGATGTGGCCTTTCAAATGCCTTTTTAGTCTGGGAAAATTTAGCGGCTCAGCCAATAGGAAACGGGATAGCTCAATAATTCCTCAATCGGAATGCCATCCTGCCCAACCAGCAGTGTTCGTGCCCTGGGGAATTCTTGAACAAAAGTTAATAATCCCGGATGCTTGCTTTTAAACAGGCCGCTTTTCCACTCGGTTCAACAGCAGAATATCCTTGCTCACCGTCGTTTCGATCAACGAATCGCGGATGTATTGTGACCAACGATTTCCCTTTTAAATTTAGCAGGTTGCATCGTCTTTCTCCGAATTACTCAATGTATTGAGTAAAAATACTCAATGTCCTGAACAAAAAAAAGATATTTTGTCAAATGTTCATTTTACAGTTTGCTGAACACCGATGCTCAAAGCCCCTTTTTTCGGCAACGGATTACCGAAAAAATCAAATCCCAATACTGAGACCTGCATGTCGTCAAAAGCCAAACCCGCTTCAAAAAGCGATGAATGTGGCAACAGACGAAAATTCCGCAAGCTGGATAAATGGTGTGGATAGCCGATCGTCTCGTTCGTATGTGTCGTGACAATGAGAGGATCAATCATCAGATTGTTTTCCATCTGTTGATTCAAAATAGTCCACTCCTCCGGATGCCCATAGTGCTCTTTCGCACGATAAAAGAGCGGTTGCTGCGAGAGCGACCAGAAACCGTTGTGGGAAAAATAGGCCTCCGCCAGGTCATCCTTGAAATCGACCAGTGGCACATTTTTATCGACCAGGAAGACATTGTTGAAAAAACGAATGTTTATGTGCGCGCCGGGGGCAACGAGCACGCCGCGGGGTGAAGCGTCTTCAGCCGCGCGCGTGACAAAAACGTTGTTGTGCACCGTGATGTTTGAGATGGGTGCACCGCCCAGATGCACCGCGCCGTATTCATGCCGCTGACAATCGTTCTCGCTGATACAATAGCGGATCACATTATCGCCGAGGCGAAACGGCGCACCATACCAGTTCCACATCAGATAGCCGGCACCGTCGTTATCGTGACTGTAACAATACTGCATCACCGAGTGGGTGACGCCACCGTCAAAATCAAAACCGCCGCCATCCGCGGCGCCGCCAGTGCGATTGGAAAATGACTCACAATACTGTATTTTGATGTTGGTCGACGCGTGCGCCCAGATGCCGATCGGACCGCCAGTTTGTCCGGCATTGAGCGCGCCGTTGCGAAAAGCGACGCAATATTCGATAATACCGTTCTCGCAATCGTCCAACATGATGCCGCTGCCGGAGTGGTTTTTGGTATACGTGGGATCGCCTGGATTATCCCAGGCGTAGCAGTCGCGGATCACCACATTGGCATTGCCATATTGATTGTCATAGGCTTTCCAGTGCGCGGTGACATGAATGCCGTAATAGACATTATCGAATGCCGAACAACTGTCGATGAGCACATCGCGGAAGCCGAATCGACACCCCTCCGGCGCCTCGAATCCTGGATCATCCGTGGGAATACCGCCAACAAAAATCCCGGCCCATTTGAATCCGTGTGCCACAACGTTGTGAATACGAATGTGTTTGAGCTGCTGATTGCCCGGTTTGTCGTTGATAATCCGAATGCCGCTGCCGCGATTGGCCATGCGATTGCGGCCAATGACTTCAATATCGCGGATTTCGATGCCGCCAAGATTACGAATAAGGATAGCGCTGCTATCGCCCGCAAAGATTTTAGGACGACCTTGTCCCCAGGTATCGATAATAATGGGATTTTTCGAATCCGCTGAACAGGATTTTTCATCCAGGTATAACGTGCCGTAGAAAGCATGCCCTCCTGCCAAATAGATAGCATCGCCGGGCTGCAGGGATTGCTGATAGAGTCGTTGCAAAGTCTTCCACGGTTTTTCCTTGCTGCCGTCGTAGCTGTCATGACCAAAATTGGAAAGATAATACTCCGCTGCAATCATCCGGATCGACATCAGCCCCAAAAGCAACATTGTGATCACAATACGCATATGAATTTTCTCTTTTTTTTCAAGATAGAAAAAAGTTGATGTGCAATAAAATTTTGACCTTCGGCAGGTTGGCTGGCTAATCAGCCTTGCTGCCCTGGGCATTCACCGGCCATAGCCGCATCAAAAAAACGCCGTGCCGACCCACGGACGCCGAGAATTGCCCTTCAACCTGACCGATATCCTGCTGTCGCCAGACATCGCGCACGCGGTGTAGACCTCGAATGCCAAGCTGATCCCAACTGACCGTGATGTCGCTCGGCTGCTCCTGCAGATTAAAAAGTCCCACGGCTATGGAACCATCTTCCATCGGTTTTGACAGTAAAAGCGTCTCGTCATTTTTAACGATTGGCTGGCCCTGCTTCCCGAGAGCATCTTGATTGATATCAATGACTTCTGCGTTGCATAAAATGTTCAGCGTAAACTCATCCAGTTTGGCCATGTCGCCGCTGAAGAATAACGGCGCCGCCATCAGCGACCACATTGACATGTAGCTGTATTGCTCGTTGCCGGTCAATGCCGTCTCCGTGCCGAAACCGTGCACGTGCGCCGAGCCGACCCAGCCGATGAGAATGTAATCGGGATCGTTCCATTGCCCGGGCTCGGCATACTGCCAATGTTGGGCATTGCTCAGGCCAATATGATAAAAACCCGGCAATTGATCGTCTTCTTGCAAGCCCAGGTCGCCGGTCGTCCGCCAGCAGTGCCCGCCGACCTCGCCACCCCATTCCCAGACGTTGTTCATACCGTATTGACAGAGATTCAAAACAATATCGCGGTCCAGTCTTTGGAGAATATCGCCCATGAGTTGGTAGGGATATTTTTTCTCCGCCAGATCGTCCTGACTTGTTTTCATCCGCTCGTTGTAGACCTGGCTGTAGCTGCACCAGTCATATTTTATAAAGTCGAATCCCCACGCTGCAAACTGCTCGGCATCCTGCTGCTCGTGCATGTAGCTGCCCGCGTATTGCTGGCAGGTGCGTGGCCCGGGAGAAGTGTAAATGCCGGCGCGTAAACCTTTGGCATGAATATAGTCGGTCAGTGCGACCATGTCCGGGAAATTGGCGTTGGTCAGGATGTCGCCGGTTTTTTCGCGGTGTTCTCCGATAACACCCCGCATGTCAAAACCGGAAAAGCGCTTTTTCACGCGCTCGAAATCGTCCGGTTCGATGCGCATCCAGCAATCGTCGATGTTGATGTACATGTAGCCATAATCCGCCATACCGGATGAGACCATGTGATCGGCGGCCTCGCGCATCACTCGGTCAGTGACGCGGTGATAATGGATGTACCAGCTGTTCCACCCCATGGGTGGTGTTAAGGCCAACGTCTCGCCAACGACAATCGTAAATTGTTTCCGAGCGCTGCCGACATCGTTGTGGGCGATAAAATCAAGCACATATTCTCCGGGAGTATCCGGCAGACGGCCAGTGATAATTCCTGTCTGCTCATCGACTGTCAATCCCTCGGGCAGATTCGCAACGGCGAAGGTGATGGGTCGATCACCGGTGCACGGAATGCGGTAAACAAACGGTCGTCCCGGTCTGGCACCGTACAGCCGTGGTCCATTGATGCGTGGCGCTGGTCCGGGTTTGGGCGTTAGAATGATTTTATCATTTTCCTCTGCAAAAAGCTGCGCTGTCGCAGCCAAATCCATCGTGATCATGAGCATAAAGATTAAGGAAAAGAAAAGCAGTGAGAGTGTTGCGCTCATTTTTTTCGTCTTGTATGATATCATTTTTTTAGACTCCTTCATCTGCTGATATATTTTGTCATACGCGTCGCGGAAAAAAGAAATCATTTTTGTGCTCCGATTTGCAATTCCAGCATATCACCCGACAAACCATCTGCTGTAACGGTTATCTGTACCTTGCCTGGCCGATTGCCGGCCTGAACATAAAGCAAAACAAAACCATGACAGGCGGATTGAATATTATCCCGGTAATCTTCAGTGTTGCGGGAATTGGCGTCCTCGATGCCCAACAAACGCGCCGGACCGGTCACGTTGCACGTAATTCTGTTCTCGGCAGTATAGACTGGTACGTTTTGTTCATCCACAATAGTCACCAATACATGCGCCACGTCCTGATTGTCCGCTTTGAGACTGGCGATGTTACTTTTTGTGACCAGCTTGGCCGGCTCTCCGGCTGTGCGTATTGTCTGTGTGACCTGGATATTTCCATCCGTACTGGCCACAGCTTTGAGCTCACCCGGCACAAAAGGGATGTCCCAGTACAAAACGCGTTGCGGAAAATCGGCCAAATTTTTCCTGCTCAACGATTCTCCATTTAAAAACAACTCGACGGATGTGCAGTTTGTGAATGCCTTGACCCGAACCTTTTGACCAGTTTGCCAGTTCCAGTGCGGCTCGGCTCTTTTGTGGCGCCACAAACCGCCTCGTTCAGATTCTTCGCGGTATTCATCGACACCGATAAACAGCATCGGTTTATCGCTCCACAAACTCTGGCGAAAGTAAAATTCCGGTTTTTTATTGCCTGCCAGGTCGATGGCGCCGGATGTGCTGTTGCGCGACGGAAACCGGCCGGCTTCACCCATATATTCAATGCCGGTCCATAAAAATTGTCCCATGATATAATCGTTTTCAACAACGGCGTGCCACGCCTCAAGCGACATGCCGTTTTCACTGCCGTACAGGAGGCGGTCGGGATAAGCGGCATGATCCCGCTCATATCTAAATTCCTGATAATTATAGCCCACAACATCCAGGGTTTCAGCATTGCCGGTTTCATTGGACATTAAGGCAGAAGCGAGTCCGGCAGACACCGGACGCGTTATATCATATTTTTTGACAATCGCCACCAGTTCACGCGCCACCTCACCCAACCTATCAGCATGGGGCCGACTATTTTCAAATTTTGGCCAGGTCTGTGGATTGGCTTCGGTGTTCAATATCTCGTGGGTATAAGGATCGTTGGGGTAATCGACTTCATTGCCAATACTCCAC
This sequence comes from Candidatus Zhuqueibacterota bacterium, assembly GCA_016928775.1. Taxonomy (GTDB): domain Bacteria; phylum Zhuqueibacterota; class Zhuqueibacteria; order Residuimicrobiales; family Krinioviventaceae; genus Kriniovivens. The sequence goes on from JAFGKD010000099.1 coordinate 8,243, forward strand.
ATGATCACAGACGGATGATTGCGGTCGCGTAAAACCTGGTCGGCCAAATCTTGCTCGTGCCATTCGGCAAAATCTTTGGCATAACCATCAAAGCTGGGTTCACCGACGTTCCAGCCGTGCACCCATTTCTTTTTCGGCAAGTCCCATTCATCAAAAGCTTCATTGATGACCAAAAATCCTTTGGCATCACACAAATCCAGGAAAGCACTTGCGACCGGATTATGACTGGTGCGGATGGCATTGGCGCCCATCTCTTTCAGCAGGGACAGTCGACGCTCCCACACCTTGAGCGGTACCGCCGCACCCAGACAACCGGCATCATGATGCAAGCAGACGCCTTTGAATTTAAAGTTTTGGCCGTTGAGGAAAAAGCCTTGATCTGTTTCAAAACGAATGTCGCGAAAACCGGTATTTGTGATCACCTCATCGATGATTTCTCCGTCGCTGATGATGCACGTTTTCAGGGTATAAAGATTCGGATGCTCGACATCCCACAGGTTCGGACGAAAGATCGTCATGGACTGGCTCACTGTTGTATCCATGCCCGCTGCCAACGCGATGAGCGTTGCGGTCTTTTCGATAACTTTGTTCTGATAGAGAAGGACATTTTCAATCTGAACCTCCCGCGTGTCTGGAAATTCATTGATCAAGCTGGTCTGAATATCCAGTTGTGCTTGTTCAGCGCTGACTAATGGCGAGGTGGCGTAGACACCCCATTTTTTCACATGTAATTTGCGCGTTAAAATCAATTCCACATCGCGATAAATGCCCGAACCGGTGTACCAGCGCGAATCTGCATAATCCGAATGATCAACTTTGACGGCCAAGGTATTGGTCTCGCCAAATTTGATAAAAGGCGTCAAATCGTATTGAAACGAGATATAGCCGTTGGGTCGTTTACCCAAATAGTGTTCGTTAATCCACACCTCGCTATTCTTGTAAATGCCGTGAAAATAGATAAAAACTTTGCGATCCTTATTTTCCGGTGGAAGAGTGAATGTTTTCCGATACCATCCGATGCCGCCCGGCAGATAGCCGGTGCCGCTGGCCCATTCCGCGCTGAACGGTCCCTCGATGCTCCAGTCGTGTGGCAGATCTAAACGACGCCAGGCCGAGTCAGCAAAATTCTTTTGAAAAGCATTTTCGGCGTCGCCTTTGAAAAAAGCCCAGTTGTGATTGAAATTTTTTAAGCGCGCTGATTCCAGCTTCTTTTGGGTGCACGCCAACAAGAATATTAGCGTGTAAAGCAAAAATGTAAAGGCTCTGCTGTTCATGGATCTCTCCTCCTAAAAAAAGATGGTAAAATCGTAAAACATCAATTTCGGTTGGCAAGAACCCGATCAGTATTTAGTCCATGAGACATCAGAGATCGCGCATGGTTCATTTTATGATTCCGCATCCTGAATTCTCGCTATGAGCTGATCCTCTCCCTTGATCAGCTCGCTTTTATGCTTTTCAGCAAGTTTCTTGATGGTGTCAACAACATCCGGGACTTTTGCCGAGCATTCGTAATTTTCACCCGGATCAACATCCAGATTAAACAGCAATGGTGGATCATGTTCCTGGCGTTTATTGTCTTGCTGGTATTCGCTCATAGTGATAAAGTGAGCTTTGTATGCGCCTTGTCGAACAGCAAAAAGCTGTTGACCTCGATAATAATACATTTCATTTCGCGGGCTTTTGTTATTTTCAAAGAGTGCAGGGGCGAGATCATAGCTGTCCATTTCACGGTCTGTTGGAATAGCACCGCCGGCCAAAGTGACGATCGTCGCGAACAAATCCAGCGTTGAGCCGATATCCGGCACCACAGCCGGATTTATTTTTCCAGGCCAGTAAAATATCGTCGGTTCGCGCATGCCACCTTCCCAGGTCGTGCCTTTGCCATCGCGCAACAAGCCGGCTGAACCGCTGTGCTCACGAAATGGCAGCCATGGACCATTGTCCGAGGTGAATACAATCATGGTATTTTTCTCCTGGCCGGTCTCCACCAATGTCTGCAAGATCCGACCGATGCCGGCGTCGATCTCTTCCACCGTATCGCCAAACAAGCCGCGCCGGCTGGTGTTGCGGAATTTTTCCGAAGCAAATAACGGAATATGCACCATGGTGTGCGCTAAATAGATGAACCAGGGTGATTCTTTGTGTTCTGCGATAAATTTGATCGCCTCTTCGGTATATCGTTTGGTGATCGTGTGCTGATCAGCCGGGCGCTCGATAATCTTTTCATTCCGCATGAGCGGTACGTTATAGTTTTCGATTTTGGGATCGAGCTGCTCCTCTAACGAGAGGCTCCTGATTTTGTCCATGTCATTGCTGTATGGAATGCCGAAATAATAATCGAATCCATGGCTGGTCGGCAAAAATTCCGGCAAGTGTCCGAGATGCCACTTGCCGATGCACGCGGTATTGTAGCCGACGGTTTTCAGGGCGCGGGCGATGGTGATTTCGCTTTGCGGCAATCCGTTGGCAGAATCCGGGAATAAAACGCGACGAAAATCGCTGCACATGCCGCTGCGCACCGGCAATCGTCCGGTCATCAGTCCAGCACGACTCGGTGTGCAGACGCTGGCAGCCGCGTAAAAGCTGGTCCATTTTTGTCCTTTTGCCGCCATCCGATCCAGATTGGGGGTACGAATGGTTGGATGCCCAAAAGTGCCGAGGTCACCAAAGCCCAAATCGTCACAAAAAATGACCAGGACATTAGGTTTTGATTGTGAACTCGGTGAGCATCGCGTCAGGGATGGCATAACCAGCGCGGTGCTGCCGATAGCAACTGATTTCAAAAAATATCGACGGGATGAAAATTTCTGCATCTTTATTCTCCATGTATTTGCTGAATGATGTTCCGAGGGTAAATAATATTTAATCATTATGAGGCTAAAACGCAAATACTAATCGATTTTGATGCGGATTGTTCCGTAGGTTGTTTTGAGGTGGATGGGGGCATCGCCGGTTCCCAGAATGCCGCTTGCCGTATAGTATGATTTGAGAAAAGTATCCAACTCTATGTTGATTAGTTCAATTGGATGGTAAAAGCTTTGTGCTAAAATCGTCGCATCGGTCTGTTCCGGCAACACCATATTCACATCTCCGGAATCGGTCACTGCATTTATGAATCCATGCGGCCAGAGCTTATAGATTTCCAGGTTGATGTGACTTTGCGCTTCAAGGTCGGCGGAGCCATTGTGACGCGCCAGCAGAATGCGCGATTTGGCGTTGCGCACATGGACGAGGGAATCGAGCTCATTGGTGATGATGGCATTTTTCGCATAGTCGATGAACACCGGCATACCATAGGGAATAAAAATGTTCAATCCGCACGCGTACTTTTCATAGCGCTGTGCTACGGGCGTCTCAACCTGCAGGTAAACAGTATCAGCATCCTGCTGGATTGGAACGGTGATGCCTGCTAACATCATGTCCAGATTGTTCTGATCAGGCGATTCCACTCGACGATTCGCACTGATGTTTATTTTTTGCTTGTAAGAATGACCATAGATGATCAAACCGCCGTAATAGTTGAGGATCTTTAAAGCGGGCAGACCTTGCGTCGCAAAGTCGAGCGTTATCGTGTCTTCTTTATCCCAAATTTGATTGGGTAGGGTGGACTGATTGTGCTCACAACCCCACACAAAAAGTGTGGTCGCGATAATCAAGAATTTAAATTGATTTCGTTTTTTTATTTTCATGTTTTTGTAAACACGGTTGTCAGGAGAGACATTCCTTAAAAGATCGTGCGACATGAATGTCGCGCTACTATATCCGAGATTTGATTGGGGGCGGTGGATTGATGGTGCTCACAACCCCATAAAAAAAGTGTTGTTGCGGTGATCAAAAATTCAATTGATGTCGTTTTTTTATTTTCATGTTTTTGTAAACACAGTTGTCAGGAGAGTCATTCCGTAAAAGATCGTGCGACATGAATGTCGCACTACTCTATCCCAGATTTGATTGGGGGTGGTGGACTGATTGTGCTCACAACCCCATAAAAAAAGTGTTGTTGCGGTGATCAAGAATTCAATTGATGTCGTTTTTTTATTTTCATGTTTTTGCAAACACGGTTGTCAGGAGAGTCATTCCTTAAAAGATCGTGCGACATGAATGTCGCACTACTATATCCCAGATTTGATTGGGTGCGGTGGATTGATCGTGCTCACAAGCCCATAAAAAAAGTATTGTTGCGGTGATCAAGAATTCAATTGATGTCGTTTTTTTATTTTCATGTTTTTGTAAACACGGTTGTCAGGAGAGTCATTCCGTAAAAGATCGTGCGACATGAATGTCGCACTACGGTTTAGACCTTTGGCGAAAACCTATTATATTTGGAATTTTAGTCGCATTGAACGCAAGACCGTCCGAATCAAATTTGGTTTCATTGGTACCCGAGTAGCTCCTGGTCAGACGAGGGTGCGAAAAACACAACGACGCCGGCTGGCCTCCCTCGACGTGCATTGCACACGCGATGTTGATGGGCAGCGATAGCAGGGCGTTGTTCAACTCGGTCATGGTCAGTGGAGCTCGACAGTAAATAAACAGGACATCTCCTTTTTTATCCTGGCCCACCGCTGCTTCACACCAGCGCTTGTTGGATTCGCTCCAACGGTTTTCGCCGGGTCTTTTTATAAGACGAAGATTTTGTACTACAGAATGATAGCGGGCGATAACCGAATCGGCGGGATAGTCGTCGATATCAAATATATAAAATGGCACATCAGTCGAGTCAACGGGATTAAAAGCAGCCATCGAGTGATGCGAAGAGTTGACGTGCGCATTGTTAATATGTCGGACGTTCTTCAGATAACCCACATTGGCTAACATGTCCTCCTGGTACATGCCCGCATTGATAGCGCCGATGAGGTTATAGTGCTCACACCATTCCGGCATGGTCAGTGCCGGGTGCCCGTGCTCGGATATGGTCAACAAGTAAAACTCATAGATGTGCGGATCAATTTTAAAAATCGTTATAATAACATCGTTGAATGGTATGGGCGAGCTGATATCAAAATCAGCAAAGTATAATCCTTCATCAACCAACGTCCACACGTCCCTTTTTTTGCAGAAAAGGCAAAGGAAAACGAGAAGCACAAGACACGTTTTGTACGTTGCTTTGAGCAAAAGAGCTGCCTGTTTCGAGCAATGCTCAGACTTTTTTGTTTGTTTTGAGGCCATGTCCAGTGATAATAGTTACAACAGTATCATTCTTGCCAAGCTTTCTTTTATATTTCGACAATCCCGCAAAGACAACAGCGGAGGTTGGTTCGATATACAATCCTTTTTTGTAAAATTTATCCAGCCACAATTTTACTTCATTGTCCAAAACGGTGATAAAATCGCCATTCGACTGCCGCACAGCATTTATTATTTGCGCGCCTCGTATCGGTTCCGCCACGGCAATTCCCTCCGCCAGCGTCGGCTGGGGATCGATGGGAACAATCGTTTTCTGATTCAGAAAAAAAGCTTCGGCGCAGGGGGCGCAGTGGGCTGATTGAACGGCACATAGTCGTGGCATCTTTGCAATCATGCCAGCGTTCAAAAGCTCGCCAAATCCGATAAACGCGCCCAGCAGCAGTGAACCATTGCCAACCGGTGTGAAAAAGAAATCAGGCGCGGACCAATCCAATTGTTCGCAGATTTCATAGGCGATGGTCTTGATCCCGTGCAAAAAATAGGGATTCCAGACATGACTCGCATAATAGATGTGCTGCGCCTGCTGTAAAACGGCGCGTGCGGTATCATCACGACTGCCCGGGATTTTGACTACTCTCGCTCCCATCGCTTCTATTTGCGTGAGTTTTCCTGCTGATGTCGAGGCCGGAACATAGATATCGCAGCCGATATGTGCAGCAGCGCAATAGGTGGCGATAGCGGCGCCGGCATTGCCGGACGAATCTTCAACAACATGTTGAATGCCGAGTTCCTTGACTTTACTGACAAGTACCGAGGCACCCCGATCCTTAAACGATCCGGATGGACAGAGGTGGTCTAATTTGACCTTGACGGGGAGACCATCAATATCGATATCCAGTAATGGCGTTTTTCCTTCATTGAACGACACGATATTTTTATCATGCCGGAGGGGAATGACCGCGCGATAGCGCCACATGGACAGATTTGCAGAGGAGATTTGATTTATCGTTACATCAGGTTGAAAGACCATGTCAAGCAGGCCGCCGCACGTACACTGCCAGCGAGGGAGATCATCGGAGAAAGAGTGATGGCATGTTGAGCACACCAGGCTTGTCATGGGGAGCCTCATTTGCAGCTCGAATCCAAAAGCATTATTTATGATACAATGTTACCATTTTTATTTATATAGTCAATAATCTGATCCAGATCCTGGTGATACTTTTTCGGTAATCCCTTGTAAAGCGTTTGTGAGGGGGCATCGCTTTGCACCTTGCGGAGATATTCTGACAGTTTCCCCCTGACTTTATCAATGACGGCTTTATCCTCTGTCGCAGCAATGGACCTGGCAGCGGCGTCAATATTCATTTTTTCCCGTACAAGTGAAACAAAGCAGAGGCCGCGAAAATACTCGGTGATTGTGCCGCGATCCTTGTTGCCCAGTGCCTGTGCAGTTTGACTGATGGACGAGTGCGAAAACTTGAGGGAGCGCAGGGTTTCCAGAATCTGCTCGTCGAGAGATTGATATTGGTTTTGCAGCGCTTCCAGGGTTATTTCCCGAACCGGAGCGGGCAGATCAATCTCCTGGATAATCTTGCGACCATCACTCTGGGCCAGAATGGCGGCGCGACGAATGTTGTTCTCCAGCTCACGCACGTTTCCCGGCCATCGATACGCTTGTAAAACATCAAGGGCTCGCTCGGAAAAATCAACAATTTTTTCATAACCGTGTTTTTTGAGAAAATGTTTCGCTAGCAGCGGGATATCATCCCGCCGCTCTCGCAAAGGCGGTAACTCGATCGGGAAACCATTTAGACGATAGTATAAATCCTGGCGGAATTGCTCTTTCTGCACCTGGTCGGCGATGTTTTTGCTGGACGCCGCAATAATGCGTACATCCACCTTGATCGTCTTTTCGCTGCCGAGACGTTCAAATGTTCCCTCCTGTAAAACCCGCAACAACTTGGCTTGAAAAGCGGGGGTGGTTTCCGTGATTTCGTCGAGAAAAAGCGTGCCGCCATCCGCAAGCTCAAATCGACCTTTACGCTGCGATGTTGCGCCGGTGAAAGCGCCCTTATCATGCCCGAACAGCTCACTTTCCAGCAAAGTTTCGGGCAGCGCACCACAATTGACAGCGATGAACGATTTATTCGGGCGTTTACTCGATTCGTGAATGGCGCGGGCAAAAACCTCTTTACCTGTGCCGGTTTCGCCGGAAATGAGAACAGGAATATCGTCCGAGCTCACCTTGTCGACCAATTGCAGCACATGCACTATGGAGCTGTTGGGCGCATGGATGATTGTCGTATAGCGTGGATGCACTGCCGGTACGATTTTTTGCGTCGATGTTTGCAAGTCTCGCAGTTCTTTTTCCAATCGCAAAATATCCTGCTGTTTCTCTTCCAGAAGTTGCTTTGACTCTGATGCGAAAAGCGTCTTCTGCTCCTGCAACTGCTGAATATTGGCTTCAGCCTCAAACAACTCTTGCTGCTTTTTGTGAATCTGCTGCTCGTAAAGCGAGCGGACAATTTCTCCCGATTTACGAATGCCTCTATAATCGACAACAAGCACAACACTCAACGTCATGAAAAAGACCATCGCAGGGGCGACCAAAGGCAGCGCTAAATGGATCATCCTAAAAATCAGCAGGGCAGCAATCAAATAAACAGAGAGCAAAACGGCGGTAGCAAGACTAGTGCGCCATTGAAATGAAAAGCGCGCGCCGAGCATGGCACCGACAAAGACTATCAAGATCGCGAAAAAAACCGGCACTCTTTGTATAAAGCAATTATTGAGCACATTTTCCGCGACAGTAAAATGGATGAGCGAGGCTGGAAAAGAGGAGATATAGGGTGTTACTTTCATCGGTGCAGCCCCCGGGGCGGTCAGACCGACGAGCACAAGCTTGTCTTTTAAATCCAGGGTCTCGGGATTACTTTGAAAAGTCTGTAATAAATCAATCAGACTCATGGACTGAATATTGTCCAGGCTGCCAAAATGGTTCAAGCGTACACGTGAAAATGTTTCAGTCGGGATAATCGATTGGCTCAAGCTGTCGCGCAAGATAATTTTGTTCGAAAAAACCCGCATCTTTGAGTCCACACCATGCTTGTACAATCGTGCCAATTCGAGGCCAAAGGAGGGGTAGAAATCATTTTCATACCTGGCTACCAATACCTGGCGACGTACGGTGGTTTCGTTCAGCAGATTTGTGAAACCTGTGCCGATAATGTGCTGACGAAACAGATCGATCGGCCATATCGGCTCAGTGCCCAAAAAACAGGATTGTTCTTCGCCGGAGAAAGTATCGGATAGATCAGCAAAAGCAAATGGCAGGCAGACATTTCGCGCGGTTCGCAAAAACTCACTGAAATCAGCATCATACTCTGGATAGCGACTGTTTTCCGAGCTGAACAAAATGTCAAATCCGACAATCCGTGCACCGACATTCTTCAAGATATAGGTCAAATAACCGTAATAATCTCTGGTGATCGGCCACTGATTCAATTCCTGGAGATCCCGGGAATCGATGTAGATGAATGCCATGTTCTCCGATACAGCACGCGAGCCCCGCAGCGCAAATAATATATCGATATCACGGTCTGATAATCGAGTCATTGCGCCGGGAACCAGCAGCATCAGCAGTGTAGCAATAAAGGCCAAACCGCCCGCAAAAAAAAGTTTTATCTTTTTCTCCATCGTGTCCATTTAAACAAGGTGACTAGTTGGAATATACGAGAGTTGAGCTATTATCGCCAGGAATTCTTTTCTAAAATGGTAAAACCTCAAGAGACTGTCGAAAAACTATAAATTCGACCTAACAAGGGGTCGCTATTTGAAACAAGAGCTTGTCGTAGCTTTCGTCAAAATAGAATAGTACAATTCTTGTTGCGATGCTCAGCGATCTTTTTTTAGAGTGCTGTTTCAACTTTTTCGCCAGTCTCTAAAGGGCTCCAGTCGAACTAAAAGTGTGCATTAAGAATCGGGGTAAATTTGAAAAACCTGTTGTTGCCGGTATAATTGAACAATCCTAATTGCAGTCCGTGCAATTCCCGCGAGACATTCACAATCGCAATGGACAATCCGCGGGAGGAATGAAAGTTGGTCAATCCAGCAAAGCTGAAGCCTTTGAAATGATCCACTCTGAGATAGCTGGCACCGCCAATACCTGTGAACTTTTTTGTTTTAATGAGCGCCCCGGCCAGACTCATACCTTTGATCTGCTCTCCGGCGCCAACACCGACGAGACCAAAGCCAAATCCGTTGAGGCTTTTTCCGGTACCGACTCCGAGTCCGCCCAAAAGAATGCCTGTTGCGTTTTCGCCGGCACCGCACCCCAAACCACCGATCACGAGGCCTTTGACACTTTTGCCGGCGCCAGCGCCAAGCAATCCAAGCGCGAATCCCTTCAGATGAGCACCGCTGCCAACGCCGAGTCCACCGATGGCGATACCGCACAAATTTTCACTTGCGCCAACCCCTAACAGGCCAAAGGAGAATCCGCCCACATCACCACCGCCACCAACTCCCAATCCGCCGATATTAATACCTTTGATATCTCCACCTGCGCCGACGCCAAGACCGCCAATATTGATACCTTTGACATCATTGCCACCACCGACGCCCAGGCCGCCAATATTAATGCCGAGGACATCTCCGCCCGCACCAACGCCAAGAATGCCAAGCGACACGCCGCGCAAACGCTTACCGGCACCTACGCCAAGGCCAAAGCCGAGGCCATTAATCTCGCGCGCCTCCGGGCCCACCAAGCCGAGGGCCACACCATTGATCACGCCGGTTTCATTGGAGCGCGCTTTCCACAAAGTGATGTTGAGACCATTGATCTCCTCAAGGTTTTTATCAGAAAAATTGATCCGAACTCCAGTGAACTTTTTCGAGTTGCCAATAGAAAGCCCCCACTGTTTAGCCGGAATATTGAGTGATTGCGCGGATAATGTGGAGACGACCAGCAAACCCATCAATAAACTCATCGTACGCATGACATGCTCCCGTTCATTTTATTCATATGACAGTTCAGCTACGTCAAACAGGTCGTGTTGTTACAAGTCGGCATGCACAAGACAGCAATGTAACGAGACTGAGCAGTATTTTAGTCCTTTCTCCTCTCGAGGGCTCATCATTAACCATATCTCAATGACTGGACTTGGGGCTTTTGACCGTAGCCATATTTTGAGCCACTGATGTACACCGATGAGCACGGATTCTATTTTGGCATTGCTTCAAAATCGTCGAGATCTGCAGCTGTGTCACTCGGTCTGTTAACAGCTTGTTAAGGTTCCTGCTACCCGGGATTGAGGTTACGCTAAATTTACTGTTTTGAGCTGTTTTTTAAATTTTTTTTTAGTATTTTTTATGACCCTCCATATTAAGCGGACAAAAAAACTTGATGAGGACACAATGAAAAAGCTGGTGATTCTGGTCGCTGCAACAGGAATTTATGTCCTGTTTGCATTTTCTTCATTGCAAGCGGATGACAATCTGGAAGACTTGATCCAAAATATCAGAATCGGTGGACAATTTTTTCTGAGTTATTTGTCCGGCGCTGCGGACGGAGTACCCAATGTCAACGAGGTTGTCATTAACCGCGGTTACCTGAATGTTCATAAGGAGCTCTCGAAAAATCTCGTTGGGCGAATTACGCCGGACGTGTCTGTAGATCACGAGGGTGACGGACTGGGCGATGTTGAACTACGGCTGAAATACGCCCACTTGATCACAAAACTGAACGATCTCGCCATACTGACCAAACCGTATTTTGAATTCGGACTTGTGCATCGACCATGGCTAGATTATGAAGAGCATATCAATAATTACCGAGCTCAGGGTACGATGTTTTTGGAACGAATCAAGGTTTTCAACTCGGCTGATTTTGGCATCACCTTTGTGTCATTACTCGGCGGAGAACTTGATAAAGAGTACCAAAATAGAGTCAGTAATGCGTTCCCGGGACGATTCGGCAGTTTCGCTATTGGTATCTATAACGGTGGTGGCTACCACTCCATTGAGGTAAATGAAAACAAATCGATTGAGACACGGCTGTCAGTGCGGCCGCTAAACGGCACTTTGCCTGGTTTACAAGTCCATTATACCGGCGCTTATGGCAACGGGAACGCCGCATATTCGCCAGATTGGGTTCTAAACGGCGCTATGGTCTCCTATGAAGCAGCACGCTTCAGGATAACCGCACAACTCTATTCTGGCATCGGTAATTCTTATGGGCATTTTATTGATGAGAATCAAAAAGCGAAACCGCATGCGGGGTATTCACTCTTTGGAGAGTACAAAATTTCCTCCACTCAGCTCAGTCTGTTTGCCCGTTACGATTACTGGAACGGCAATAAAGGCGAGGAAGAGACGAACCGCGTCATTGCCGGCATAGCCTACCATTTTGCTGGACGCAGCAAACTTTTACTGGATTATGATTTGTTCAGTGATAAAATCAAAGAAACCACAACAGGCATTTTTGAAGTGGCACTCGAAGTTCGCTTTTGATGCGTTTACACATTCTTAATATGGAAGGATTGCTTTTACACTTCCCTTACAAGTTTTAGGAATCTGCTTCAAAAGTCTCGTTATAGCCCTTGAGCAATTCAACATACTCTTCGGCAATATCTTCAAAATGTACAAGCATGCTAAAAAACAACATAGACTGTCGTGTTTTTGCATCACCTTTTTTCAACCGCTTGATCTGACTGCGATTTAAACTGTCAAGCTTTTCTTTGATGTGATCAATTTTGTCGATTTCTTTGGAAATACCGGCGTTATCATCAGCTTCCATAAGAGCCATACCGTTTTCCAAATAAGCTTTGATTGCCCTGAAAGCTTGTTGGATATCTTTTGCTTGCTCCTCGAAAAAGGGCTTGTGTTGATTAACAATATGCAAATAGCATGCATCAGCCATATCGGAAATATGCCGGCCGGTACCACCTATGGCTGCTACGATGCGCGGACTTAGCTCCAGTGTGGGTAGCTCCCGTTGAATATCCGAGATCAGCGTCGATATGACTGCGCGGCTGCTTTTTTTCAGTGCGTGCGCGTCATGTCGGGCGTTTTTCAAAGCCCGAGAATCTTCAGCCAATACACCCTCAACAATCTTTGAAAAGATATCATTCACAGTTGTGAAAAAACGTGAGCACTCTTGGGTTAATTTGTCTTCATAGCTCAGATGCTCAAGTCCGGCATCAACTGCTTTTTCTTCTGCCTCTCGTTTTTTATGAATGCGATGTGTGCTATAAACGAAATAAACAGCGAGTAAGCAGAGCACGATGATGGCCCACAGATGGAACAGATGAATAAGCCAGGCAAAAATGAAAGAAACAGTAAAGGCAACAAACGCCGTCAAAAACCAGCCGCTGATCACCGTGAGAACGCCTGAAATACGATAAACAGCACTTTCGCGTCCCCAGGCTCTGTCGGCCAGGGAAGCGCCCATGGCGACCATAAAAGTCACATAAGTGGTCGACAGCGGAAGTTTGAGCGATGTACCGAGGGAGATCAAAGCACTCGCCGAAATCAATATCGTTGAGGCACGAATGATATCAAATTCCGGGCGATCTTTTTTGCTTTTATATTTTTTCGCAACGACAGATGCATCAAATCTTCGGTTAAATGAATCGACCAGAGAATCGGGTAGATATTTATTGCAGAACTCGGACAAGACGATACCAAGACGAACCAGAGGCCGTGTGACACCGAGCGCCTCAAACCGTTCTACACCCTCTTGCTGGCGACCGAGATTGACGGACGTGAGGATCACACTGCGCGCTTTTTTGGAAATCCAGAGCGTGACCACCATGACCGCCCCGGCGATAAGCAACATCCACGTGGCCGTACCCACCTGTCCGGCCATTGCCTCCATGGAGGTGCTCAAAGGATCAACGGGATTGGCCAAAGCAAGCCGGTAAGCGTGAAATCCGGCCAACGGCACCCCGATAAAATTGACCAGATCATTGGCGGCGAACGCCATGGCTAACGCCGCTGTCCCCACAAGCACGACCAATTTCAGTACGTTGACTTTTAGGAGCCAATTTAACAGCTGCAAAATCACCGTCCAAACCAAAAAGGTGCCACCAAGAATCGGTAAAGTGGAATCTATGATGTTAGCGATCATATCATCTGTCATCCAGGAAGACCCCTTGGCGCCTTTTATGAGAATAAAATAGGTAATTATGGCAAAGGCGACGCCGGCGAACAAAGAACCATATCGCTTAATTCGGCGTTCATAGTCGAATGTGAAAATAAACCGAGCAATAGCCTGAAGAATGGCTCCTGCGGTAAAAGCAATGACGACCGACAGGAGAATTCCGGAGATAATGGCCAAAGCCTTGGCTGTATTGATATAATTGACAAGCTCGCTCATACTCTGGCCCAGGTCAATAATTTTGGCCATCGAAATGGCAACAGCAGCCCCAAGGAGTTCAAATACGATGGATACCGTCGTAGATGTCGGCATACCGAATGTACTGAATAAATCGAGCAACATGATGTCAGTCATCATCACAGCGAGAAAGATGAACAATAGCTCCTTGACGTCGAAAAATCGTGGATGAAAAATACCCTTTCGTGCTACTTCCATCATACCGCTGGAAAATGTGACGCCGAGCAGAATGCCAATGCTGGCGACGATCATAATCACTTTGAAAGAAGCAACTTTCGCCCCGATAGCCGAATTTAGAAAATTAACAGCATCATTGCTTACGCCGACAATCAAATCAGAAATTGCCAAAGCAAAAAGAACCACTACAATAAAAAGGTAGAGTTCCATCGTTTTTCACTTTCTTTTGATTTTTTTCAAGGATACAGCCTGCTGGCTCATATCGGTGCACGTCCATTAATCATAAAATTACGTTTACTAAATTATTATCCGGTTAATTTTATATTAAGTAATTGTAAAGCAAAATTCAATGGCTTTCTTTATCCAGAAAAACTCTCCCTCAACAAAACATAATGGCTAAAAAACTTTGATTTTTTAGTTACATTTGCTTACCATTAGATCATTAAAATTGTCTGTTGATGAATAAATGAATCCACAATAAAGATACAGCATTGCACATCAATTTGCACGATAATCTTCCCTTGCAGAGGTGAAATATGCTAAAACTCTTGTTAGCGGCACTATGTTTCCTGCTCACAAACGGTGATGCGAGCGATGAAAAAAAGGAAAAAACGATCTCACTTTACAATGGCTACGATCTGACAAACTGGGTTGTCACCGATTTTGGTACGCAGGGTTCTGTCAAGGTGGAGAACGGCACGCTGATCCTCAACATGGGTGAAGGGGCAACCGGCATCACCTGGAATGGTGACTTTGAATTCCCCAAAATGAATTATGAGGTGAGCCTGGACGCCATGCGCGTGGATGGCAACGATTTTTTCTGCGGCATGACCTTTCCGGTCAACAACGACTATCTCACACTGATCGTTGGCGGTTGGAGCGGTACCGTGGTCGGTTTGTCCAGTCTGGATGGTTTTGACGCCTCGGAAAACGAAACCGGTTTGAGTATGTCATTTCAAAAAAAGCGCTGGTATGACATCCGCCTGCGCGTGGCGGCTGATAGCGTGAAGGTATGGATTGATAACAAAAAAGTTATCGATTGCTATACAGCGGATCGTGACCTGTCGATTCGATCCGAAGTCCTGCTGTCGCGCCCTTTTGGTTTAGCCTCCTGGTACACCAAAGCCGCACTCAAAGATATTCGACTAAAACTGCTTGATTGAGGAATTATGGCCAAGACATACCAACGCATCTGGATAGATACCTATAAAATCCATTCTTATGAATCTGATTTAACGACGCGAGCTTCAAGTGCGGCTTTACTACAATTTATGCAGGAATCCGCCTGGAATCACGCAGAACATCTTGAGCTCGGCTACTCACATCTTTTTGAAAAAAATTTAGCCTGGGTATTGGCGCGCTTGTCCTTGCATACATCATCGCTGCCGACCTGGCACAGCACAATAAAGCTCGAAACCTTTCCCTCGGGCCTCGATAAATTATTTGCCTATCGTGATTTTCGCATCTTGGATTCAGCCGGCAATCCACTGGCCGTGGGCACAACAACATGGCTCGTTATCGACATCGAACGCCGTCGCCCGCAGCGCACTGAATCCTATTTTCATGTGCGCGATTGGGGCGACTATGCGCACGCTTTCCCGGGTTTTGCGCCCAAAGTTGATTCAGTGAGCCAGCCGGACTCAATCTCAAGACGCACCGTCCGTTTCTCCCATCTTGACGTCAACGGGCATGTCAATAACGTCAAATATCTTGAATTTGTTTTGGATGCCTTTCCACTCGATTTTTTAACCAACAATATGCTTGTCACCCTCGATATGAATTTCATCAACGAAGCGTTGTACGACGATACCGTAGCTATACACACACAGCACATCCAGGATTATTATCTGCACTCTCTGTTTCGCGACAATGGAAAAACCGAGCTGTGCCGCCTCAAGACAAGATGGAGAAAAACATGCGAGGATTAGGCTTTTATTTTCTTTTTGCCCTGGCTCTTATTTGGATTGTGCATTTTCCCTGTACTGCAACTGAACGGCAGGAATTTTCCATTCAACAGGCACTTTTAAATGGGCACGCAGCGCATGAAGGCTTTGTGAAGTGCCGTGATTTTGTCAAAGGTTGGTTAGCCCACGCTGATCCGGAAACCGGTCTTATTCCACGAAATCTTAACCAGAGCAGCGACATCTGGAACGCGCATGATTGTGGTGCGGATAATTATTCTTTTATGGTCCTGACCGCGGCGTTAACGGACCGAGAGCTCTATGAGGGGCGAATGCTCACCATGCTTGAGTCTGAACGGCGATTGACATCACGCCTGGGATCGCTGCCGGATGTCTATTCGTTCGCAAAAAATGATTTTGAACACCCCGAGATTGATCTTGATCGATTGATGTTCGGCGCCTCAGAGTATATCAAGGACGGCTTGTTACCGCTGACCGAATGGCTCGGCTTTTCGCCATGGCGCGAACGGTTACTGGACATGCTTGATGATATGTGGCGCTATGCCTCCGTCCAGACGTTATACGGCCCTATCGTCTCGGAAAACGTGGAAATCAACGGTGAAATGCTGCAGGTACTCTCGCGCGTCTTTTGGATGACGGGTGAAAAAAAGTATCTGGATTGGGCCGTCCGCCTGGGCGATTATTATCTTCTCAATGATCATCATCCGACCCGAGACTTTACTCGCCTGCGATTGCGCGACCACGGCTGCGAAATCATCTCCGGATTGTGCGAATTGTATGCAACAGTGCACTTTGCCCTGCCGGAGAAAAAAAAGGAATATCAACCGCACCTCTATGAAATGCTTGAGCGTATTGCGCAAGTGGGACGAAATAAGCATGGCCTCTTTTACAACGTCATCAATCCACAAAACGGGGAGATCATTGATACCGGTATCGCCGATACCTTTGGCTATACGTTCAACGGTTTCTACACTGTTTTTCTGTTAGATGATGCCGTGCAGCTGCGAAATGATGTGCTTTTTGGTCTCTCAAACTTGAACCACTACCAGAGCTTTGACTGGGAGCGCGGCAGCGCCGATGGTTATGCGGACGCGATTGAAGGGGCGCTTAATCTTTATAATCGGGAACGGCTCGATGATCTGGCGGACTGGATTGATAGCGAAATTGCGATCATGTGGAAGAAACAACAGCCGTCCGGCATCATCGAGGGTTGGCATGGGGATGGTAATTTTGCGCGTACAACGCTCATGTACTGCCTGTGGAAGACCCGGGGTCTGACGATTCAACCGTGGCGCGATGATGTTATTTGGGGAGCAGCTCAGAACGGAGATCAGTTGCAGATCATTTTAGTGGCAAAAGAGCCATGGCGCGGCACGCTGCATTTTGATAGCGCACGACACAAAACACTGCTAAACCTGCCTTTTGATTGGCCGCGCATCAATCAATTCCCGGAATGGTTCACCATTGAAAAAAAATACAATTATCTCTTTGAGGGGCTTGAGCAGATCGAATTGCAAAACGGAGCCACATTATTGGAACAAGGACTTGCTATTCAGCTAAAAGCAAATGAGATGCTGGCCTTTAGTGTGCAACAAATCGGCTTGAGATGAAGAAAAACATACAAGCTCATCCCCCCCCTGCTTAATGGTCAGCTTTTCATCTTTGATAAAAGAATATTTTAACATTATAATTTGTTGTAAGTAGTAAGTTGGAAATAAGCACTTATTCCACACCTGCGCCACGGACTTGTTTGGCCTAGTAGAAATTGCACCCTGGTAGTTCAGCAGTTCTCCTCTCTTGTACAGTTCTCCAACAATTTTAAATGGTCGTTGAGATGATATGAGCATGGTTTTGTTGTTTGTGTGACTGATTCATCTCAATTTTGTTATTCTTTACCGAAAGGAGGTCTGTCATGTTTCACAAAAATCGGATATGGAGTGTCGTCCTTTTGCCATTTATGCTTTGTCTTTTAGTTGGATGTTCATCTGACGAGGAAAATCCTGTTACGCCAACACCTGCGCCACAACCGCCCGCATTTGAACTGCGTAAAGTCACATTACCACAAAAAATGCTGAACTCCACGGATGCCATGGCAAAAATGGCAGTCTCCATTATCACAGAAACCATGTCTTTTGAGGGCACGGGCTGTGTATTTGCAGCACCTGCAAATGCACAAACCCTGGCGGAATCCAAATCTGCGTGGGAATACTCCTGGGATGAAGGTGGTGTTACAAAGAGACTGGCAATTACATTGCTGCCTGATCTCAACAAACGTAAATGGCAGGTCTATATTACCGGGATAATGGATGGTGTGTCGTATGATAATTGGCTTTTTATGGATGCCGCGCAATTGACCGACTTGTCGAGTGGTAATGTTACCTTGAATGTCAAAGTCAATAACCGAAAGCAACTTTTGCACTACTGGACATGGCGTATGGATGGCACTAATTATATATTCGAGGATAGCCACTATAAAACCGGCGTGCTTGAAAAGACAATTTTAATCACTATCAATAGCGATAATTCAGGGAGTGTCGAAAGAAAAGTGCCCATTATGGTCGATTTGCGCATTAACTGGGATTCTGCGGGCAACGGGACATGGAGTACGTATGATAACGGTGTTCCGAAAGATAGCGGATCATGGAATTAAAAGAAAATACCCTCTCGAGCCGTTTGGAAAAACAAGGAATTTCCCTCGGTCGAGAGGGTTTTTCATTCAACTTAGATATCACCTTCTCGCATTAATTTATATGTAATGCGATCAACAAGAGCCTGCCAACTTGCTTCAATAATATTTTCAGAAACGCCAACAGTACCCCATGTCATTTTGCCGTCTTCCGACTCGATTGAGACGCGGACTTTGGCTCCTGTACCTTGTTTACTGTCCAATACACGTACTTTATAGTCAATGAGTCTTATCTCTTTCAGAGAGGGATAAAAAGGTTCCAGTGCTTTTCGTAATGCTTTATCAAGTGCATCAACCGGTCCATGGCCTTCGGCGACCGTATGCTGCATTTGATCTTTGACCAGGAGTCGCAGCACGGCTTCTGAATGCAGCGTTCCCTCCTCGTATTTGAAAATAATCACACGCGCGCTTTTTAATTCAAAATAATCCTTGAAATTCCCCGTCGTTTTGTGGATGAGCACCTCAAATGATCCGTCAGCATCTTCGAATTGATAACCCAGGTGCTCCAATTCTTTTAGTTTGTTGACAATTTCTTTCAGCTCCGCACCATTGCCGGAGAGGTTATGGCCCATCTCTTCAGCTTTTTGCAGTATATTGCTCTGGCCGGATTGATCGGAGATCAGCACGCGCTGATGATTACCAATGCGAGCCGGATCAACGTGCTCATATGTCAGGCGATTGCGGCGGATCGCACTGACGTGGATGCCACCTTTGTGCGCAAAAGCACTGTTACCGACATAGGGCGATTCCTCCCGATGCGGCAAATTGGCGACTTCGCTAATATATCGCGAGAGCGTCGTCAATTCAACAAGCTTTACTTTATCGGCCAGGAACACATCCTGCAGCTTGAACGCAACATTGGGGATGATCGAACAGAGATTGGCGTTGCCACAGCGCTCGCCATAACCATTTATCGTACCTTGAACATGCAACAAGCCACGTTGAATCGCAAGAATGGAATTGGCAACTGCGACATCACTGTCATTGTGCGTATGAATGCCCAAAGGGACGGCAAATCCAGCATCCAGAACTGCATCGATAATTTCACTGATTTCATGCAGCAAAACACCGCCATTCGTATCGCACAGCACGAGACAATCAGCACCACCCTTACACGCCGCTTCCAGGGTCTGGATCGCATAATCCAAATTGGACTTGAAACCGTCAAAAAAATGCTCGGCGTCATAAATAACTTCTTTACCCTGGTCTTTGAGATAAGCAACGGATTCGTAAATGATGTCCAGATTCTTTTTCTCGGTTGTTCGTAATCCTTCGGTGACATGCAAATCCCAGGATTTGCCAAAAATAGTGACGACTGGTGTCTCCGCTTCTAAAAGGAGACGCAAATTATCATCTTTTGCCGCCCTGGCATCTTTGCGCCGCGTGCTGCCGAATGCGGCAATTTTGGCATTGTGCCAGTGCATTTTTCGCGCGCGCTTGAAAAATTGCATATCCTTTGGATTGGAGCCAGGCCAGCCGCCTTCGATATAATCCATGCCAAACTCGTCCAGCCGCTGGGCAATGCGAATTTTATCCTCGACCGAGTAGGATATCCCCTCACTCTGGTTGCCATCGCGAAGTGTGGTGTCATAAATGGTTAACGTCTGCGGCATTCAGCGATTCCTCCATTTTATCAGACACCTTCTGCCACCATGTCACCCACTTGACTGGTCGAATGACCCATCTTGCCAGCGCCCATACCTTTGAGTTTGTTGGCCGTAACATACATGACAGATTTTTCGACTGCAGCAGCAGCTTCTGTTTCCCCAAGATGGTCGAGCATCATTTGCCCGGAACAGATTGCTGCCAATGGATTGATGACACCCAGGCCGGTATATTTGGGGGCTGAACCACCGATCGGCTCAAACATGCTCACGCCAAAGGGATTAATATTACCACCTGCGGCGATGCCCATACCTCCCTGGGTGATTGCACCCAAATCCGTGATGATATCGCCAAACATGTTTCCCGTAACGATCACATCAAACCACTCGGGATTTTTCACCATCCACATGCACGTCGCATCGACATGGTAATATTCGCGTTTGATGTCCGGAAAATCCGCCCGGCCGACCTCGTGAAAAACGCGTTCCCACAGATCGTACACATAGGTCAACACATTTGTCTTGCCACACAAGGCCAGGGTGTTCTTTTTATTGCGCTTTCGAGTATACTCAAATGCATAGCGCACGGCGCGTTCAACCTGCTTGCGATTATAAACCATACTTTGTACGGCAACCTCGTCCGGTGTGCCTTTCATGGTAAAACCCCCGATGCCGGTGTACAAGCCGCCGGTGTTTTCACGGACAACGACGTAATCGATGTGCTCCGGACCCTTGTCTTTTAAAGGTGTGGGAACTCCGGGAAACAGTTTTACCGGTCGAAGATTGATGTATTGGTCGAGCTCGAAACGGAGTTTTAACAGGATGCCTTTTTCCAGAATACCCGGTTTGACATCCGGATGGCCGATGGCACCGAGGAATATTGCGTCATAGGTACCGAGCTCGGTCGGGGCATTCTCGGGAAGAACTTCGCCGGTGGCCAGGTAACGATCTCCACCGAAATCGTAGTATTGATAATTTAGTTTAAAGCCAAATTTTGCTGCAGCGGCGTCAAGGACTTTGACGCCTTCCACGACCACTTCCGGACCTGTGCCATCACCCGGGAGGACAGCAATGTTATAGGTTTGACTCACGCTTGTTCCTTTCTAATTATACTGATTTGGGCTGCGCATGCCGCAGTTTGTTATGCGCGTGAAGATACGCGCGTATACTCGCTTCAATGACATCCGTGCTGGCGCCGCGTCCGACGAATTTGCGGCCATTATTGGTGATGGTGACGTGTACTTCACCCATCGCCTCTTTGCCGCTGGTGAGCGCCTGCAACGTATAGTCGATTAGTTTGACCGGTTCATCGATAATTTTATCGATCGCCTTAAAAGCCGCATCAACTGGCCCGTCGCCCACTGACGCCTCTTGAATGATCTCGTTTTTATGCCTGAGTGCAATTGTTGCGGTCGGCAAAACTTTATCGCCGCTCAAAATATGAAAATAATCAAGCCGATAGGCTTCTTCAAAATCCTGTACTTCATCACCAACCAGGGCTTCAAGATCAGCATCAAAGACCTCTTTCTTTTTGTCGGCTACATTTAAAAAACGTTCATACACTTTGTCCAGCTCGTCTTTGCTCAGATTGTAGCCGAGGTCTTCCAACCGGCTTTTCAAGCCATGCCGGCCGGAATGCCTGCCCATCACAATTTTTGTATCTCCCCACCCGACGCTTTCCGGCGTCATAATTTCATAGGTCGTGCGGTCTTTTAGCATAGCATCCTGATGAATACCGGCTTCGTGCGCAAAAGCGTTCACGCCAACAATCGCCTTGTTTGGCTGCACAATCATGCCGGTGACCGTGCTGACCAAACGGCTTGTTTTGACGATTTCCTCGGTTTTGATTTCGGTATATTTGCCGTAATAAGCCTGCCGCGTTTTGAGCGCCATCACAACTTCCTCCAGAGAGCAGTTGCCGGCGCGTTCACCGATGCCGTTGATCGTCACTTCCACCTGTTGCGCGCCGTTTCGAACGGCTGCCAACGTATTGGCGACGGCTAATCCCAAATCATTGTGGCAATGGACGCTAAGGATCGCGTTGTGCATGTTGGGCACACGGGCGTAAATATCATTAATCAACTGGCCAAACTCCTCGGGATTAGCGTAACCTACGGTATCCGGTATATTTATGGTTGTCGCACCAGCGTCTATGGCCGCTTCCACGATGCGGTACAGAAACTCTTTGCCGGTGCGGGCTGAATCTTCCGGCGAAAACTCAATATCGTCACAATAACTTTTGGCGCGTCTCACTCCTTTGATCGCCATCTCCAGGATTTCATCTTCCGATTTACGGAACTTTTTATCCATATGAATCTTTGAAGTGGCGATAAATGTATGGATACGCGGTTTGGCGGCTTTTTCCAATGCTGCTGCGGCTTTGTCGATATCCTGATCAACGCAGCGAGCTAATCCGCAAACAGTGGGGGTTCGCACTTTTTGTGCGACCAGGCGTACACCTTCAAACTGGGCATCCGAGGAGATGGGGAACCCGGCTTCAATCACATCCACATTCAGCCGCTCCAATTGGCAAGCAATCGCTATTTTATCTTCCACACTCATACTGGCACCCGGCGATTGCTCCCCGTCTCGCAGCGTGGTATCGAATACGATAACTCGATTCGCATCCATAATAGACCTCTACTTTTTCAACCAACTCATCATACTGCGCAGTTCTGCGCCTACTTTTTCGATTTTATCCTCGCGCAAGAGTCGTCGGTAAGCTTGAAATTTTGGTCCATTGGCTCTATTTTCCAGAATCCACTCGGTGGCAAAGGAACCATCCTGGATATCACGCAGCAGCGTGCGCATGCTTTGTTTCGCTTCTTCGCCAATGACCATCGGACCCTTGACCAGACCACCATACTCCGCCGTATCACTCACCGAGTAGTACATGCCGGCAAGACCACCCTCATAGATCAGGTCGACGATTAATTTGACTTCATGCAAACATTCAAAATAGGCCATCTCAGGCTGATAGCCTGCCTCCACCAGCGTGTTGAATCCGGCGCGGATCAACTCAGTGATACCGCCGCACAGAACCGCCTGCTCGCCGAACAAGTCGGTTTCGGTTTCCTCTTTATAGGTCGTTTCGATGACACCCGCACGGGTGCCGCCAATTCCTTTGGCATAAGCAAGCGCAATATCTTTGGCATGTCCGCTGGCATTCTGGTGAATCGCAACAAGCGCTGGCACGCCGGAGCCGGCCTCATATTGCCGACGAACGAGATGACCGGGCCCTTTGGGCGCCACCATGATCACATCCACCTCTTTCGGGGGAACAATCTGATTGTAATGAATATTAAAGCCATGCGCAAAGGCCAGTACATTGCCCTCTTTCAGGTTTGGAGCGATGTCATTTTCATAAACTTTCGGTTGAATCTGGTCCGGCACCAGAATCATAATGATATCCGCCTTTTTCGCGGCATCATCATTCACCAGAACCGTGAGACCAGCAGCTTGTGCTTTCTCCGCGTCGGGATTGCCTTGGTTCAGCCCCACAATCACATTCACGCCGCTTTCTTTGAGATTGAGGGCGTGCGCATGCCCCTGGCTGCCGTAGCCAATAATCGCAACTGTTTTGTCTTTCAAGACATTGAGGTCAGCATCATTATCATAGTATAGTTTCATTGCCATAACTCCTTTTTGGAATTAAAAAAAGATCAATGTGCATATTTTTATTCTCAATACTTTTTCTTGAATTCTCGCAACATGGCGATCGGTCCGGTGCGTGCGACTTCCTGAATGCCGAAGGGGCGCATGGTCTCCATAAACGCATCCACTTTGGCTTCCGAGCCGACCATCTCCATAGTCATGCTTTTATTGCTGATATCAACCACTTTCGCGCCAAAAATTTCATTCACTTGCTGGATATCGCCGCGTTTATTGGGCGGACAATTGACCCGCACCAGCACCAGTTCCCGGTCGACATAATAGTTGGCGGTAATATCGATGACTCGAATGACATCAATGAGCTTGTTGAGCTGCTTGTTGATCTGTTCAATGATGGCATCGTCGCCGCGAACCGCAAGGGTCATGCGGGAGACGTCTTCCTTTTCGGCATGCGCGACCGATAGACTTTCGATATTAAAGCCGCGCGCACTGAACAGACCCGCAATACGAGCCAAAACGCCCGAATGATTTTCAACTTCTAAATTGATGATATGTCGCATTAGGCCATTCCTTTTATCATTTTATCAATTGGCGCCCCGGCCGGCACCATGGGATAAACATTTTCTTCTTCGCTAATTTTAAATTCTACAATGACTGGACCGGGCGTGTTAAATGCTTTTTCCAGGGTTGGAGTAACTTCCTCCGTCTTGTCGGCAAAATAGCCGGCAGCCCCGTAAGCTTCCGCCAATTTGACAAAATTGGGAACGTATTCTTTGGGACACATATCGCCGGAGCCATCGCAGTGCGGCGGGCAGTTAATATTGCGCCGCAGACAACTGCTTGAAAAACGACGATCATAAAAAATGCCCTGCCATTGCCTGACCATGCCGAGCGACTGGTTATTCAAAATAATAATTTTTACCGGAATGTGATACAGCACTGCTGTCGCCAATTCCTGGATGTTCATCTGAATGCTGCCATCGCCGGCGATATCGACGACCAGCTTGTCCGGATGAGCGACCTGTGCGCCAATGGCCGCCGGGAAGCCGTATCCCATGGTCCCCAAACCGCCGGAAGATAGAAACGTCCGCGGTTTGGTATACTTGTAAAATTGCGCCGCCCACATTTGATTCTGTCCGACTTCGGTGGTGATGATCGTTTCGCGATTGGCCACTTTTTCCACTTGCTCAATGACATACTGTGGTGAAATGCTGCTGCCACCGTTGTACTGCAACGGGTGTTCTTTTTTCCAGGTCAAAATTGTTTGTATCCAATCGGTGTTTTGCTTTTTTTCAATAACTTTGTTGATTTCCGCCAAAACCAGTTTGACATCACCAACGACCGGCAAATCCACCTTGACATTTTTTTGAATAGACGTTGGATCAATATCGATATGGATGATCTTTGCCTTTGAGGCAAATTTATCCAATTTCCCGGTGACTCGATCATCAAATCGCGCACCAATGGCGATGAGTAGATCGCACTCCTGAACCGCGTAGTTAGCATAAGCTGTGCCGTGCATGCCAAGCATCTTGAGCGCTTTTGCTTCGGTCTCTGGATAGACTCCAAGCCCCATCAAGGTTGTGGTCACAGGAATGTCAGCCGTATCGGCTAACTCTCTTAATTCGGCGCTGGCACCACTCGCAACAACACCTCCACCGGCATAGATGACCGGCCGGTTTGCGGCAGCTATCATCTGCGCGGCCTTTTTTATTTGTTGCGGATGTCCCTTCACCGTCGGCTTGTAGCTTCTTATTTCTACTTTATCAGGATAAGATTCGGGACAGATTTGTTGCTGGATATCTTTTGGCACATCAACGACAACGGGGCCCGGACGACCGGAGCGTGCAATATAAAAAGCGGATTTGAGAATGATGGGTAATTCATGCACTGATTTGACCAAATAATTGTGTTTGGTCACTGGCCGTGTGATACCGACGACATCCGCCTCCTGGAAGGCATCATTGCCGATGAGATGCGTGTGTACCTGCCCGGTGATAGCAACAATGGGAACAGAATCCATATGCGCTGTCGCCAGGCCGGTCACCAGATTGGTTGCTCCTGGTCCAGATGTGGCCAAACAGACGCCCACCTGACCAGAGGCGCGGGCATAGCCGTCAGCAGCGTGCACCGCCCCTTGTTCGTGACGCGTCAAATAAAATTGAATATCCGTGCCATAAAGTTTATCGAAAATATCCAATACCGCACCGCCAGGATAGCCGAAAACAGCACCAACATTTTCCTTTTTGAGCGCATGCAGTATCATTTCAGCGCCAGTCATTTTATTCTTCATAATCGTTTTTCCTCGACAGGTTTTAACTTTTCTGATCAATCGAAACCTAAAGCTCGCCAGGGTGCGAGAGGAGTTACCTTTTATTTCTTATTTTTGGGAGGATTGTTTTGTCAGGCTTGCCTCTTGCACCAGTTTGATTTAGCTGAGCAAGAGGTTAATAATGACGAGACCTAGTACAGGTAAAGACAAGACGAACAGAAAATCGACATCGCATACCACACCGTCACCAGTGTTGCACGCCACAGGTTCAATGGATCGAATTTTCTTTTGCTTATCCCTTATCAAGGCTGAATCCTGTTCGTAAAGTCGGAATAATTTAGTAAAAAATTTGTAAAGGTCAAGCTAAAAAAAGGGATTTTGGGATAAGACTTTACGCATTGATTTTAAACAGCTAATTTTTTAACTTGGCAGTAGTTTGTTTCTTGAAAGGTTGATATGCCAAGAATTTTGCCATCGTTTCTTATGCTCCTTTGCTTGCTTTTCATGCAGTGTCAAAAAAGCCGCGTGCCTGTGGTAACTGAATGGATTGGTTTGCAAACAAAAGAAAGTGCGCCACTTGAAAAAGAGTTCAAAACTGCCGGCTCGGGCGTGGGGCCGGTCACGTGGTGGGCGGGTGGCTATACGTGGTCAGGTGGCTATTTTATCATTGAACTGATTGACGTCAAGAACGGGGAGACGGTATTGCGCGCGCTCTATCGCTACGGGGATGCGAAAACCGGCAATGATGAATTGCCAAAATTCAAATGGTGGCACTCGGAAGAAAAAGGACGAATCATTTTAGCAGCGAATCGAGTTTACAAGATGAAATTGCAAGCCAGTGGCCTGGCACAACCCGGAGCTGGCTGGGGATTGTGGTTGTATAGAATTGGCCAGGAGGAACCGAAACGCCGGGGTGGCAAGATTGAATCGCAATAAAAGAATGAGGATGTTGTCATGCAAAGAATTCTTTTATTCTCATTGATTATTATCCTGGGTGCTTTGCCCGTCTGTAAAAATCCTGACACCCTGGAAAATAAAGCGGATAGTACCATTACCGGGCAAGTTTTGCCGGGTGACGCACAAGGCAGATCCGGTCCGATCATTGTCGTAGCCAGCCGTACAAATGAGCTGGATAAAATTGATTGGACCCTCCAGCGGGACATTTTATCACGTTTTGGACCTTTTGAAATCAACGAGCTGATTGGTGGAACATATTATATTGCCGCGCTTCTCGATGAAAACCGCAATGATCAACTGGATAGCGGAGAATACTGGGGCGGTCACGATGCAAATGGCGACGGACGCCTCGATTTTGTCCAACTTGACGGCGGCAAAACCCTGCAGCAAGATATCACGTTCATCGCGATCTATTAGCCTAACACCCATGCCAGAATATCCGGATATCACTGTTTATATCGAACGCCTGCGCGACTTTATCATACAACAGCGTCTTGAAAAAATTAGGCTATTGAGTCCTTTTTTTCTTCGGACTGTCGTCCCGGCGATTGACTCGATTAAAGGTCAAAAGGTCGAGGATCTGAAAAGAATTGGCAAGCGGATCGTTTTTTGCTTTTCTGATGATTTTTATCTTGTTCTGCACCTCATGGTGTCGGGCCGGCTGCAATGGAAGGAGCGCGGTGCAGCAGTGAACCGAAAAATCGGTTTGGCCGTCCTGGACTTTGAAAATGGTGCGCTCCTTATCACCGAAGCAGGAACAAAAAAGCGCGCTTCCCTACATCTTGTGCGCGGTCTCGAAAATTTGGCCGAGTTTGATCGCGGTGGATTGAACATCCTGAACGCAAGTCTGGAAAAATTTTCCGCTCGCGTGATGTCAGAGAACCACACCTTGAAGCGCACCCTGACAGATCCGCGCTTGTTTGATGGCATCGGTAACTCTTATTCGGATGAAATTCTGCATGCCGCCCGACTGTCGCCGGTCAAACTCAGCCGCACTTTGAGCGATGAAGAGATGGCGCGGCTCTATTTCGCCTGTCGATCCCAACTCGAATTATGGACCAATCGATTGCGCAAGGAAGCGGGTGACGGATTGCCGAAAAAAGTGACAGCGTTCCGCTCGGATATGGCTGTGCACGGGAAATACAATCAACCGTGTCCGATCTGTGGGACCGCCGTGCAGAGAATTCGTTATGCTGATAACGAGACAAACTATTGCCCGCGCTGCCAGACGCATGGAAAGCTGTTGCTTGATCGCAGCCTGTCGAGATTGCTCAAGCAGGACTGGCCGCGCACCATTGAAGAGCTGGAGAACAGGACAAAATGAAAATTATCATTGCCGCTATGGGATCGAACCGCGTCATTGGTGCCGGTGATAAACTGCCATGGTGGGTGCCGGAGGAATACCAGCTCTTTCTTCATTTTATTACGGCCCAAACTGTCATTATGGGACGCAAGACCTTTGACATTTTTAGCAAAGACCTGCCGAGTAAACGCAATCTGGTCATTAGTCTAAAAAAAAAGAGTTACGCGCGGGCAACGATATTTTCATCCGTTTATAAAGCGCTGGATGAGGCCGAACGCTATCCCGAGGATATTTACATCGCCGGTGGGGCCACAATTTACCGGCAAACCATCGATCTGGTGGATAAACTCTATTTGTCTATTATTAAAGGTGATTTCACGGGGGATGCCTTTTTTCCTCCATTCCAGGAATCGAACTGGGTTGTTGAACAACGCAGCGAATTTCCCGCATTTGAATTTATCATCTATGCAAAAAAATTGTAAAAAATAGTGCCACACATCATGAACCTTTCTCCTTTTCTGTTGTACAGTACTATAAACCTTGCTAATAAAACACAGTTTTGTTGCCTTGTTCTGCAGAGGAGATGGTCATGAAAAATTTACTTGTCGTTTTTGCTCTCTTTTTTTCTGTCACGCTCGTCTACGGCGAATCCCCGCAAAAAGTCTATCGTATCACGCAAGAGTATTACACGAACGACTGGTATAAAAAACAATCCGAATTGTGGAAAAAGGAAATCGAGAAAAATCCGCAAAATGCCACAGCCTGGGAGAATTATTATTATGCCAATCGTTACGCGCGATTTGAGGACATTAATTCGAAAGAAAGGCAAGCCAAGTTAGCCCGGATCATCGAAGAAATGGGGCGAGCGATTCCAGATTCGTATGAATATACCTTGCTCAAGGCATGGAACAGTCATGATGTCGATGACATTCCCGGATATGAAAAAGCTTACAAAATGAATCCCGATCGACCGGATCCACTTTACAATATGATTACGCACTACGAGTTGCATAACAACGTTGAAAAAGCAAAAGAACTCTATCATAAATTGTACAAAGCGCGGGATATCATGCCACCGCTACTCGATTATAACTATAACGTCCTGATGTCGCTAGAAGAGGATGCGATATTGTTCACAAATGGCGATAACGATACCTATCCGGCTCGAATGCTGCAGATCGTCAAAAACATTCGACCTGATGTGACAATCATCAATATCAGTATGGGAACAACAGAAAAGTACCTGTTACGGAAATTGCAGGAACACAACTATTCGGTCAATTTTAAAGAGCTAACACAAAAGGCCAATCTTGAGCCGGATGAATCTTCGCCTGAGGTGAAAAAGAACGTGCTGATCGCGCTTGTCAGCGAGTTGACGAATAAGTATCCTGATATTAAAATTTACTTTGCGTTGACCGTGTACGATCCTTTCAAAGAAAAATTCAAAAGCAACTTGTATATCACCGGGCTCGCCGAGCGTTATGCGTCGAATCCCCTGGACAATGTTGCCTTGTTGAAAAAGCATATCGAGCAAAATTTCCGCCTCGATGATGTTATTCTCAAATGGTATGGCGAAGAATATGTCGGCGCAACATTGATGGCGCAGATGAATTTGAATTACATTCCGGCATTTTTAAAATTAGCGGAGCACTATCAGATTGTTGGCGAAACGTGGCGGGCTAACCAGTGGGCAAACAAAGCTCTGGTTTTGGCGAAAAACGGCGGAGAGGATGAACTGATCCAGTTTATCAACTCAAAAGGATTTCACGTCGATTAAAATTGATGAGATTATTCGGGCAGATATATAAAACTCACACTGACGAAGAACTGATGCGCGCCATCCAATCGGGAGAGGTGAAAGCCTTTGACGTCCTGTACGATCGCTATAGCACGAGAATGGTGAATTATTTTTTTCGTCGACTCGGAGACCAAGATGCCGCGCAGGATATGCTGCAGGATTTGTTCGCCAAGATCGTCGAAAAACCGCATCTTTTTGATTCCAGCAGACGTTTCTCAACGTGGCTTTTCGCCATCGCATCCAATATGTGCAAAAATGAATATCGTCGCCGTGACATTCGTAAAATCGAACGTCCATTGCAGGACTCGGAATTATCGTCCGACGGTCAAGTGAGAATCAACAAGCCGGATGAGACTTTTGCCCAGAAAGAATTTGGCGAAGCCGTTTTTAAAAAATTGCATGAATTAGATGAGAATAAGCACAACACGTTTTTATTGCGATTTCAGCAGCAACTCTCCATCAAAGAGATCAGTGAGGTACTGAACTGTTCGGAAGGGACGGTCAAGTCGCGTTTGTTTTACACCATTCGCGCCCTGGCGGACGCGTTACAGGAATTTAATCCCTATATGAGGTAATCTATGAGCGAGTGCAAACATATAAAAGATTTAATTATCCAGCGAAACATCGCACCACTGCCGCAAAAGGATGAACGAGTGCTGGTGCAGCATATGAAATCGTGCACATCATGCCAGGCTTTCGAACGTCTCGTCTCGTCGTATGAAGATGTGTCAGCCAATTCGTTTACACTGCGCCCACGAGACGATATCAAAGTATCACTCAAAAGAATCATGCGCACACGCGCGCAAATCATCCCAAAAGGCGTGAAAAACCGTCTCGCACATGTCCTCGCGTCACGAAAAGTATTATACAAAATTGCCGTGGCCACGATAATTTTATTTCTTTTCATACTCGGCATGCCGCAGCTCAAACGCTCCCAACATACAAGACACCGTGAATATACAACCACAACAATCGACAGTATTAGTTTAAATGTGATCAATTTAAATCAAATCATCCAGATCGTTGACTCGCAAAAGGTGGGTGTAAATTTGCGGCAGGATACGATGTTGGCGAAAATTTTGTATACGTTATAGCCAAAACATCAATTAGCTTTTGGCGGATTTTTCGCAAATGCCGATTTGACCGTGAGACCTGGTAGTTGGCCAATGCGTCCGGTCATGGCACCAACGTCATCGGTGTTGCCGTCAATGATGAGGGAGATGATCGACAGGTTGCGCTCACGATAGGGCACACCCAATCGACCGATGATGATATGCGAGAAATCGTGCAGAATTTTATTCAACCTGTCATGGGCCTTGTCGGGTTCATTCACAATAATCGCAACAACACCGATGCGCCTGTTTTCCAGCGACTGCTCATGTGGGATGGTTGTCTCTTTCATGTCAGAGTGTCTCTCCTTCACTTCAGATAATATTGGTGATTTTATCATAAAAATATCGCAGAATCGGACTTGAAATGCAAGCAGAAAGTGCTACAGGAAGGCCTCCATTTGGCCTCGCACTTTTTTTTTCGACGAATTATTCCTATATTTTATTCATCGATCACTTGTCACAGGAGGTGTTTGTGAACATCCTTGAGCTCTGTCTTTCGCCGGACTATGGTGGTCTGGAAATTCACATGCGGGATTTTTCCCGCTGGTTATCACAAAAGCCGGAGTGCACCCTGTCCCTGAGCTTGCGTGAGGGCTCGCGATTAGAGGATGCTTTGCAACCATTGCAGCGGCCAATCCTGACGTTTCCAAAAAAAGCTGGCAAATTCCCGCTGGCGGCGGCGAAAAAATTGGCAAAATTTATTGTTCGACAGGATATCGATGTTGTGCACGTCCATTGGAAAAATGACTTGCCGCTTGCTGCTTTGACAAAAAGTGTCTGCTCGAAAAAATTCAAACTCGTACACACGCGGCAAATGAACATGCCGGGGAAAAAGAAGGGACTTTATCATCAATATATCTACCGCTCGCTCGATCTGTTCATCGCTATCACCAAATATTTGCAAAAACAGGCCGAAGCCCATCTCCCCCTGACAAAAGAGAAAATCAGACAAATCTATTACGGCGTTGACATGCCCGAGCATGTCACACCGGAGCGCACCGCCGAGCTAAAAAAGAGGTTCAAGTTTAAAGACAAATTTCACGTTGGCTTGTTCGGACGGATTGATGAATACAAAGGGCAGCATCTCCTTTTGGAAGCTGTTGAGCAATTGACACAACAGGGGCTGGATATCCACGCCGGTATCGTTGGTGCGGCATTTGATCCGAATTATGAGCAGTCACTGCGCGAGCGCGCCAAAGAAAAAGGGCTCGAAAACCGTTTCCACTTTTTCGGCTTTTACGATATGCCGATTGAACTCATGACCTGTTTCGACACCATCGTCTTGACGACAAAAAACGAAACTTTTGGGCTTGTCCTGATTGAAGCCATGTTTGCTGGCATCGCGGTGATCGGCTCGAATGCCGGCGGTGTGCCGGAGATTATCGATCATGAAAAAACCGGACTCTTGTTCGAAACCTGGAATGCCGATGATTTGGCACAAAAAATCAAACGACTCGCCGAGGAAGCACCGTTCCGACAAGCCCTCGCCGCTGCCGGACAAAAAAAAGCGCACGAGCAGTTTAATCTGGATATCCAATATGAAAAGTTCTACCAGGCGTTAAAGAGTGTTCTATAACGTGCAAAATGACCGCATGCGAGCAAAAGACTGATTATTCGCCCAATTCAAAATAAACGCTCGCTGCCGGCATGTTAATAGTTAGATCCGTATCTTCCATCTTGAGTCCGATAATCTCGGAAAAAGTTTTATACTCAACCATGGACAAATCGGCGATTTTGTATCCCTGATGTAGCGATAATCGAATCCACGGCGCCGTGCCGTTGGGCGAGTAGTTTTTGAGAGGCGTCCCACCAAGCCGCTCATCGGCTTTAATTTTGAGGTAGGTGATACCGAGATCGATGCGACCACTTTGCGGATCGTTTTCGAACTGCGTTTCAATTAAATCCCGTTCATTATGATACATCATTCCCGACATCATACCCCAAAAACGGTAGGTTTCGCCCTTTTGCCATCGGCCATATTCTGACGCAGCCGTTATGTGCACACTCTGGCCAATAGTGAACTCGACTGCTTTGAAAATATATTTTCCAGCCGGAGCGTTCTCTATTTTAAAATAGCCGTTTTCATCTGTGCGAATTCGGTAGGCGTACATTCGTCTTTTGTCCTTTTCATCCACATACTCGACTGCTACCCGGATGGGCAAATCACTTTGAACCGGTTCATTATATATCCAGTAAGAGCCGTACAATTCAATGACGATCCCGCCAACGACAGTGGATTCGCCAGCAGGTTTTTGAGCGGACAGACCGCCTGACGTCATAAAGACAAGCCCGATAAAAAACATGACACCCGATGCTTTTTTCACAAGCACCTCCCGCTAGTTGAAAAATTTTATTGATGCGACACATCCTATCAAACATTCGTAGAGGCAGATTTATTCATCGCTTTATGAGGCTAAAATATAGTCCCGAGCCAGATTTGTATATTTTTCAACCTGCTCCTTTTGCCATTTTTTGCTATAGCGCAACTCTGCCGCCATCAGCCTGGCCACGAGTGGTGCCATGTCGATGCTGGCGCGTGCATCCAGGAGCAACGCGCGCGTTCTTCGAGATAAAACATCCTCAACTGTACGCGCCATCTCCTCGCGAACACTCCAGACAACTTCAGCACCGGTATATGGAAGATCGGGATGCAGTGGACGTTCCAGTCTTTTATTCTGGTGCTGCAATTTGTGGATGCCCAGGGCATCGGAGCCATAGTAATGTAACGGATCATTAACATCGTAATTTTTCAACCAGCCGTGAATGCGCATATCAAGGGTTTTGCACGGACGTTCTTCGAGTCCGGCGACCAGCGCTGCTTGATCGATGACATCCTGGCCCATTTTGCGATAAGTGGTCCATTTGCCGCCTGTTATGGTGACCAGTCCGGATTTGGAAATCAGAATCGTATGATCGCGCGAGAGCGCTGCGGTGCTTTTCCCCTCTCCGGCTCTGACGAGCGGTCGGAGTCCGGCAAAAACACTCAAAACATCGGATGGTACCGGATCTTTCGTCAAATACCGCGCTGCGTGCGTGAGGATGAAATCAATTTCTTCTTCCAGCGCCCGCGGTTCCAATGACACCTCATTCACTGCTGTATCAGTCGTGCCGACCACGACCCGTTCGCGCCACGGCACCGCAAACAGCACGCGGCCGTCATCCGTATGCGGCACCATGATGGCGGAATCGCCAGGCAAAAATTCCTTATCCAGAATGAGATGAACACCCTGGCTCGGTGCGATGATAGAAGAGGCAGCGGGATCATCCATTTTCAGGATATTGTCGACAAAAACACCAGTCGCATTGATGACAACTCGGCCATAAATTTCGTATTCCTCACCTTCTTCAACATCCCGTGCAAGAATACCTTTCACCACATCCCCCGCTTTGAGCAGCCTTGTCACCTTTATATAATTAATTGGCGTGCCACCCAAATCATGTAATGTTTGAGCCAGATTGATGGCGAGACGGGAGTCATCAAATTGACCGTCATAATAGATTACGCCACCCATCAAACCTGCGGGTTCGAGAGTGGGAATGCGTTTTTGTGTCTCTTCTTTAGATAACCATTTGGATGGACCAAGTCCAAGCTTGCCGGCCAGCATATCATACAATTTCAGACCAATACCATAGAATGGGCCTTCCCACCAGTCATAATTCGGCACAATAAAAGCCTGATTTCGAACCAGGTGTGGCGCGTTTTGTACAAGTAATCCTCGCTCGCGTAATGCTTCCAGAACAAGCGACACATTGCCCTGCTGCAAATAGCGGACACCGCCGTGCACCAGCTTTGTACTTCGACTCGATGTGCTTTTTGAAAAATCATGCTGTTCCAGCAGCAGGGTTCGATACCCTCGAGATGCCGCTTCCACAGCGGCACCCAATCCTGTGGCCCCACCACCAATGACGATGATATCCCAAAAACCATCGTAATTTCTCACTGTATCCATGGAAAGATGTCTGTTCATATTAAGCTCCTCAGACTGGCAAAAGAAAAATGTCACTCCTTTTGCACGATTTTTACGAGTCGTTTCATAATTTGTGTTCGGACAAAACTATGATCTTCATTCAGTCTAAAAATGATCCCATCATTTCTCGCCTTTATTTTCTGCCAAAACCAGATTGCACGATATTGAACGACGATCAGAGCCGTTATGTCTGCATCCAACAGCTCTTCGAGTGCTTTTGAGTAATCTCTAACGTGCTGCTCCATCACACCAATTTCGTCGATAATAAAAAGCCTTGCCATTTCCCTGATACTTTTGCGAATATAGTCTGCACCGAGGAGAAAGGGTGATTCACAAAAGCCGAATTTGTCAAATTGTCGGTTCGTAAAAAAATCAATGTGCGCAAACGAGCCCAGATCCTGGCCATTCGATAGGTGCAGGCTATAGCCAGCCACCTGCTCCCTGCGATACTCCGGCGCACAGAACAATCCCTGCACCGGCAAAGAAAGTGCAGCCACAATCTCGCGAACCAATGAACTTTTGCCGCAGTGCAGACCCCCGGTCAATAAAATATTTGTGACGTTATTCATTGTTTCTCGATCGCTGACGACGACAAAAATCTCATGGAATTCAGTTTCAGGGCAAAGCCCGTCGAAAAAATCGAGGTCATAAAGCCGATCACAAAATGTACCAAAAACAGGATAAAGATGATGACAAGGCCACTTTCTTTTGGCAGGCCGAGTAAAACACTGCCGCCGCCGGTAATCCATTCATAGGCATCTAAAAATGTGAGGCCCATAAAAACCGGCATTGATAAAAAAGGATGAAAGAGTGAATAGCTCACCGCACAGCCCCCGGCGACGGCCAGGCGAAGGCGTGACGGTGACGATTTTAGGTAAACGATTTCCAGAATCAGGGATTGGATAAAAATAGCCACGACCGTAGCCGCAGCGATTCCACCCACAAAAAGGAGTTTGAGAAAGGCCACCACAAACGCCATAAGCAATGCTGAGCCGCGCATTCGAGTGAAGCACCGCGCAGTCGTTTGAAAGAACATGCCGCATGCCATCATAACAAGCCCGACAAACGGCAAATCGGCGGCGTGTAGCAGGGTGCCAACTTGCGTCTCAAAGAGTCCCCAAAGACTGCCAAGAATTGAGATAACGATATAGTTTTTCTTCATACTCATTACGCTATAAAATATTGCGCGCCGTCAAGGAGCGAAATGGCAGTGATTAAGAAAAGATACGATTTTCCACTCAATTGTCAAACACGGTTATATACTGTGGTTAAGAGTCAAATGCTATCACCAAGATAGTGAATGACAATCTCATTTGCCACGCCGATACGAGTGATCGGTTCAGCCAACACAAATACAACAGCGTCGCCTTTGTGCGCCCATTCATTGTCGAGGATCAATCGATCGACGGTTTGAAAAAATCCGGTATTTGAGGTTTGTCGCTCCATATAAATCGGAGTGAGCGCATAGAGCAAGGATGCCCGTTGCAAAATGGCCGGACTGGGCGTGAAGAAAAGAATCGGTCGCGGCATGCGCTGTTGTGACAGATAAACCGCAGCACCGCCGAGCTGAGACCAGACAATAATGTATTTGATCTCCAAATCCTCAACAATGGTGCGCACGCTCGCGGCAATAGCGGCGGCGCGACGATAGGAATCAGCTACCCGCTCAAGTGGCGGCGATAAAAAAGGTTGTGTTTTGAGATAGTCATTCGTTCGACCGGCAATGCGGTTCATCATGCGCGCCGATTCGATCGGATAGCGTCCCACCGCCGTTTCACCGGAGAGCATAACAGCATCCGCGCCATCGAAAATGGCATTCGCCACATCCGAGACCTCGGCGCGCGTGGGAGTTGGGGAATCAATCATACTTTGCAGCATTTGGGTCGCCACGATGCACGGCATGCCGTACTCGCGGCAGAGATGAATGATACGTTTTTGTGTGACCGCCACTGTAGCCAAATCCATTTCAACGCCCAGATCACCCCGCGCCACCATGATACCATCGCTTTCGCGCAGAACATCTTTGAGATTCTCAACCGCCTGGGGTTTTTCAATTTTGCTTATAACAGGAATGATGCTTTCGCTCTCGACTTCCACGGCGCTGAACGACACATCGCTCTCGGAAACGGGCATACCTTCAGTGGGTCGCGCACCCAGCCGGCGCAGCATATCCTTTAGTTGACGCACATCCTCTCCATGGCGAACGAAACTGAGCGCGAGAAAGTCAAAGTGATGCTTTACGGCAAACTCGACACATAGACGATCTTTCTCGGTCAAGGCTGGAACAGACAGCTCGGTATCGGGAAGATTCACGCCTTTGTTCGAAAAAATCGTGCCGCCCTGTTCAACCTGACAAATCAGTCGATTTTCTCTTTTTTCGCGACATTTTAATCGTACATATCCATCATCTAATAATATGTTCTCCCCGACCTGCACTTCTTCAATAAATCCGGGATAGCTGGTGGAAAAAACAATACAAGCACTTTCATCAGCCGGTGCGGCGGTGAGGACGGGTTCTTTTTGAAATTCAACGGTGTGGCCGACGCGCAATTTCACTCCACCCTTTACAACTTGACCAACGCGAATTTTCGGGCCAGACAAATCGCCCAGCACACCGATAGATACGTTCAATTTTTCACTCGCTGTCCGCACCCATTTGAGTAACTGCTCATAATCATCGAACGAGCCATGCGAAAAGTTGATGCGAAAAACGCGTACACCTTCCAGGATCAGCTTTTCGATTGTCGCTGGATCAGCACTTGCTGGACCCAAAGTGGCAATAATTTTGGTGAGGAGGAAATCTTTTTTCGATTGTGACATTTTATATCTCACTACTTTTCGCTCGACATAAATGTCGAGCTACCGTGGCAACGATATTTATATCGCTCATATCTTGGAAACGTTCAAACGAACCGTCGCCAGTTTATACTGTTCAGCTGCAACGCTCGACATAAATGTCGAGCTACCGTGGCAGC
>JAFGKD010000100.1 GCA_016928775.1 Candidatus Zhuqueibacterota bacterium
TGGGTCAATCAATGGGATTTTGGTAACAGCGAACATAATCCCTGGATCGTCAAGGGAGATCACGCCTATTCTATAAAACACCACACCAGTAATACGTGCGAGTTTTGTATATACCAGAGCACCTGGTATTGCGTAAACGCACCACTCGATTCACTCTGTCTTTATGAGTGGCACCATTATGCCGGTACCTTCGATGGTGAGATTTTAAAAGCCTATATCGATGGACAGCTCGCAGCGATCGATACGCTGGCAGATATTCAGTTTATTGCCTTGTCTGAACATGCCGTCAACCTTGGGCGAGATTCTGAAAATACTGATCGTTTATTCATGGGGCAGATTGATGAAGCAATGATCTATAATGTGGTTCTGACTGATGAGCAAATCATGCAGTTATATAATATCAAGAGCGCCGTCATGAATGAGAGAAATGTCGCCAATGCGTTTAGATTGCAGCAAAATTACCCCAACCCGTTCAATCCTGTGACCACGATTTCCTACACCATTCCCGCCACCCTGCCGGTCACGTTGAGAGTGTACGATATGCTTGGCAAGGAGGTGCAAACCATCGTCGATGAGAAACAGACTATCGGCCGACACTCGGTATCATTTGACGGCTCTTTTTTACCGAGTGGTATATATTTTTATAAAATACAGGCTGGTGATCTGTTGACCGAGATGAAAAAAATGGTTCTTATGAAATAAGACGTCTTCTGGTGGATCATCTGGTTGAGATCATCCATGTGCGTTGATTGTTAGTGACAGAATTATTAAAAAACGGGGCTTCGCTGACCTCGAAGCCCCGTTAAACTTTACGCCTGTTTTTTGTCGTTAAAAGTCATACGAGAAAATGATTGTCCTTCATTTTTGATTTTCTTATTTTTCGTTGCGCCGATTTCACCTGGCCATGCTTTAAATTGACAGTTCATATCAATCAGTATTTTTTATAAATTTCGGGAAAGTCTGCTATGACCGCTATCGATTATGTCATCACCATCACCTATTTGGCTGCCATTGTGTTCATCGGCGTGTACATGCAGCGTCGCGCCAAAGCCGGTATCGACTCTTATTTTTTAGGTGACCGCTCTCTGCCCTGGTGGGCGCTTGGTGCTTCGGGTATGACCTCCAATATGGATGTCAGCGGCACCATGATCAACACAGCCCTGCTGTTCGCGCTGGGCGTCTCGGGATTTTTCATCGAAATTCGCGGGGGTGTCACGCTCATTATGGCCTTTCTCATGATTTTTATGGGCAAATGGAACCGTCGCGCCCAGGTCATGACCCTTGCCGAATGGATGCAATTTCGTTTCGGCAAAGGACGTGAAGGCGACATCGCCCGCTTCATTGCCGCTATTTCTTCGATCATTATGGTCATTGCCATGATCACCTATTTTGCCATCGGTTCCGGCAAATTTATCGGTGAATTTCTCGGCATTCCGGATTTTTTCGGTCTGTCCTCCGAGTTTTGGGCCGCTACCCTGATGATTGTTCTCGCCATGATCTATACTGTCGCCAGTGGTCTTTATGGTGTCGTGTGGACCGATGTTTTTCAGGGATTTCTTATTTTTGGTACGATTATCTATGTCGTTGTTCTCGCCATGTCGAATCATACACCGCCGGAGACATTTCAGGTTTCCCTGCCACTCAAGGAAGGCGGCTATATGGCGATGAGTACCTCGTTCAAAGACTGGTCGAGCATTATCCCCAAGTGGCAGCTCACTATTCCAGCGGAAAGCTCTTATTCAATATTTAACCTGCTCGGCATTGCGATCATTTTTTACCTGTTCAAGACGACTATCGAGGGCAGCGGCGGTACCGGCAATTATATGCTGCAGCGTTTTTTGGCCGCAAAGAGCGATCGGGAATGCGGACTCCTTTCACTGTTCTGGACATTTCTGCTCGCATTTCGCTGGCCATTCATTGCGGCCCTGGCGATGATGGGAGTGTCAATCGGCGTGAACAGTGGGCAGGTTATCGGCGATCCGGAAAAAGTGTTGCCGATTGTCGTGAGTCAGCTCGTGCCCGTGGGTGTCAAGGGATTGCTCATCGCCGGTTTGATGGCGGCGGCCATGTCGACTTTTGATTCCACGGTCAATGCTGGCGCCGCCTACTGGGTGAAGGATATTTATCAGGCTTTTATCAATCCGAAAGCATCAAAAAAACAATTGATGGCGCACAGCCGGTGGGCGTCCGTTGTTATCGTTATTTTTGGACTCTTTTTCTCCCTTTTCATCAAAAATATCAATGAGATTTGGGGCTGGATCACCATGAGCATCGGAGCGGGTTTGATGATCCCTATGTTGGTGCGCTGGTACTGGTGGCGTTTGAATGGCTACGGTTTTGCGATCGGCACCGCGGCCGGTATGATCGCAGCGGTCATTCAAAAGGCCACGTTTCCATGGGCGCCGGAGTATTTCCAGTTTCTTTTTGTCAGTTTGGTCTCTTTTCTCGCCATGGTGATCGGCACCTATGCCACACCGGCGACCGACAAGTCCGTGCTCATCGATTTTTATAAACGTACACGGCCATTTGGTTTTTGGAGTACAATTAAAACGGTCATTCCGGAGCACGTTCGTCAACAATTGAACAGTGAAAATCGTCGCGATCGCATCTCAACGGTATTGGCCGTGCCATTTCAACTCGTGTTATTTCTGACGACCATGACCATTGTCTTCAAGCGCTGGGACAATTTGCTTTATCTCGGTACTGTGCTCGTCTTGTTGGCCATTGGTCTGTACTATTTCTGGTTCAGGCATTTATCCACAGAGGTCAAAGTGGATGATGATTAAGTTGTCCCCAAGAGTACAAAACAGCGGGAGGAAGAGCACTATACTCCTTTTTATTATTGCGCTGTTTATATCGAGCCTCGGGTTGTGGCTATGCTCCGGGAAAAATCCAAATCATATTGTGGTATGGCATTCGTTGCGCCCGCTCGAACGAGAGGTGTTGCGCGCGGTATTGGAAAAGTTTGCCAAGGACCATCCGGATTGGCAATTCAGCGAACTGTTCTACGATCCGGAGAGCGCCCGTACCAATTTTATCATCTCGGCATTGGGTGGCAGTGGCCCGGCGTTATTGCGCGGCGCCAACGATAACATCGGTCCGTTAGCCGAGCTGGGAGTGATACGACCGTTGGACGATTTCTTTGCGCAGACGATGCTGGATAGTTTTATAACCGATCCGTTACACGCCAACACCTATTTTGATGATCATTTATATCAGATTGCAGATCGCATCGGTAATCATCTCTGCCTCGTGTACAATAAAGCCCTCATCAGTACGCCGCCAACAACAATGACCGAGCTGATCGATATCGGGAAAAAATTGACCATGGATAAAAATGGTGACGGCAAGATCGATCAATACGCCCTGGTGTGGAATTATACCGAGCCGTTTTTCGCTGCACCGTTTATCGGTGGTTTTGGCGGCTGGATTGTTGATGAACACAACCGTCCCACGCTCAACACCGCACCGGTCGTCAAGGCGGCGCAATTCATTTATGATTTGGCGACTGTGTTTAAAATTATCCCGCCGGAGTGCGATTATGAAATCGCCAATGCACTTTTTAAAGATGGGTCGGCGGCGATGATTATCAACGGCAGCTGGTCATGGGGCACCTACATTGAAAATGGCATTGATATTGGTCTGGCGCGCATCCCGATGGTGGATGAG
The DNA here is from genome assembly GCA_016928775.1 of Candidatus Zhuqueibacterota bacterium. Lineage (GTDB taxonomy): Bacteria > Zhuqueibacterota > Zhuqueibacteria > Residuimicrobiales > Krinioviventaceae > Kriniovivens. Next base: position 3,670 of record JAFGKD010000100.1, read on the forward strand.
ACAAACTTGTGGCCGACTCCTGCGGTGCAGCCGATGGGGTATTCCATCAACGTCAATTTAAAAAATGAGAAATTAGCCATCACGGTTGCTTTGTTAAAGTATTTGACATCGTCAGATGTTCAACTGCGGTTCACGGCGGTCTCGCGAGCAATTCCGGCGCGCAAGGATGCCTATAACAGCCCTTTGGTTCAAGAGAACGAGATGGTGAAAGCCTCGCTCGATCAACTGCTGGTCGGCAGAGTGACGCCACCGGTCACGGAATTACGCTGGATTTGGGACGCCATGCGCCCCGGCTATCAGGCTATTTTCACCGGACAGCAATCACCGCAACAAGCCGCAGCAGGCATGCAAAAATTGGCTGAAAAACTCATTCGGGAAAATCGAGAATAATATGGCGACAGCTCGAATCAATCGATTGGCTTATCTCTACACCATGCCAGCGGTTCTGGTCATGATGGCTGTGGTCTTGTGGCCGTTTTTGTATAATGTCTGGATTTCGTTTTCCAACATGAATCTCACCCATTTTCGCGATCCCGGTTTTGTCGGCTTTCGTAACTATGCTGCGGTTCTCGGCGACAAGTCCTTTTGGTATTTCTTCTACAAGACAATATTATGGACGGGACTCAATCTGATCTTTCATGTTTCGATCGGAGTTTCTCTTGCGCTCATTTTAAACAAAAATATCAAAGGCAAATCGATCTTTCGTACAGTGCTGATCCTGCCATGGGCTGTGCCACAGTATATCACAGCCCTCACCTGGCGCGGTATGTTTAACTCGGAATATGGCGCCATTCCACTTTTGTTAGAGCGGGCATTTGGCCTGAGCATTCCCTGGCTAACGACTGAATGGGGTGCCTTTGCCGCATGCTTGATCACGAATATTTGGCTCGGTTTTCCATTTATGATGATCGTTGCCCTCGGCGCTCTGCAGAGCATCCCGGATGAGTTGTACGAAGCCGCCGACATCGACGGCGCCTCCTGGTTCCACAAATTAAAAAATATTACCATCCCGTTATTAAAGCCGGTCATGGTGCCGGCCATTACCCTGGGCGTGATTTGGACGTTCAATAATTTTAACGTTGTGTGGTTGGTGAGCAATGGGGGAGAACCATCCGACAAAACGCATATTCTGGTGTCCTGGGTCTATAAAACCGGATTTACCTATTTCAGACTTGGTTATGCCGCCGCTTTTTCCATGATCATTTTTTCGATTTTGCTTGTATTCAGCTGGAATTTCATCAAAAAAACCAGAGCGACGGAAGCTGTTTATTAAACATTGAGGTTATATTATGAGGAATAAAGGAAAAGGTTCAGAGAATAAACAGGGCAAGCAGGCGCAAAAGGAGAGCAGACAGAACCAGCCTGTGCGCAAGGAACCGCAGCAGATTCTTGAAGATATGCCACTCAAAAAGACACCGGATGTCAATCGATTGGTTGATGAAATTCTTCTCAAATATAACGATTATGGCCTAACGGATCAGGATTAACATGCGTAAACCCCGAGAGCTGTCAAAGGGCGGCTATTGCGTCGCCTATATTGTCCTCTGCTTGTTTTCGCTATTTGCGATTTATCCGATTTTGCGCGTTTTTGCGATCTCGCTCCGCCCCGGCGACAGGTTGCTCAGCAAATCTCTGGCGCTTATACCGGAGAACGCTACGCTCAACATGTATGTCAGATTGTTCGTCGATGAGCCCTTTTTACAATGGATGGGAAACAGTATTATCGTTTCTGCATGCGTGACTATTGTCGGCGTTGGTTTGGCAGCCACAGCCGGCTATGCGTTCTCGCGCTACAAATTTGTCGGGCGTGACAGTGCAATGATCGGACTCATCACCACACAAATGTTTCCGGTGACGATGCTCCTGTTGCCGCTGTTCATTCTGCTCATCGCCATCAAAGCTTATGATAATTATTTAGGTTTAATTATCGCCTACTCGGCGACGGCGTTGCCTTTTACAATATGGCAGATGAAGGGCTATTACGATACCATTCCCTATAGCCTGGAAGAAGCGGCTCGGATCGATGGCTGTTCAGAATTCGGCATCTTTTGGCGAATTGTCCTGCCATTGGCTGCTCCGGCCTTGGTCATCACCGCGCTGTTCTCCTTTATGACCGCCTGGTCGGAATATCTCGTCGCCGCTGTACTCATCCAGGATCAAACTCTGTTCACACTTCCACTCGGCCTGAAAACATTTCAATCCAATATGGAAGTTTCCTGGGGATTATATTCTGCCGGTGCTGTTGTTGTAAGTATACCTGTTGTTGTGTTGTTTCTTTTACTCAGTCGCTGGCTGGTGTCGGGTTTAACCCTGGGAAGTGTTAAAGGATAAACAAGATGGCTGATTTTTTCAAAACCTCGATCGAAAAGGACAAAAGCTCCCTGGGCAGGCAATTGGTCTCCTGGGTTTACAAACCGAAAAAATCAAACCGGTTTGTCTTTTATATCCTTGGATTGGTTGGCGCGCTTGCCCTTTTTATCGTCATGTACGGTTCCCGATTTTTACCATGGCTCGAAAAGCTGCCCGATGCTTTGATTTATGTTCTGTTTTTAGCGATCGGTCCGGTACTCAACTTTTTTAAATCACTTGGCAAGACGCAAGAGTGGACGTTGTACGAACGCGGATTCGTTGTTAAATACATGAATCAGGGGAAAGGCACTGGCGATGAGCGCTTTGAAGCGTGGCATCATTACAAGAGTTGTACATATGAAGGAAACAGCGTGACACTTTTGCCTGCGCATCAATTAAAACGTAAAGTGAAAATGCGAACAGCAATGAATGCGATTGAGATTTATTCTATTTGTCGGGAGCGCATCAGTATAGCGCAGGCGGAGGTATTACATCACCAGGTGCGCACAGTGAAAACGCCCGATACGCCGGAACAGCGTCGAATGGCGCAGCTTGAAAAAAGATATTCCAAGCGATCGCAGGATTTCAATTGGAAAGATATCTTTCAAGGTTAAATCCCGAGTGACCGCATGCCCGAACTTCCCGAAGTTGAAACCCTGCGCCGGGGTATAAAATCTTTCCTGATCAATAAAACCATCGAGTCTGTGAATATCATCGATCGTCGTTTGCGCTGGCCGATTATTCCTGAACATTTTTTTACCTGGGTTGTGGGTAAAAAAGTTGCAAGAATAACCCGGCGTGCCAAATATCTGCTATGGCATTTGGAAAATGACGCTGTTGTGGTGATTCACCTTGGCATGAGCGGTCGTTTGGGTTTGTTTGAAAACAGTGCGCCAATCGAAAAACATACGCACGTCATTTTTCAACTGAGAGAGCGAATGCAGGTGCGTTTCAGGGATCCACGTCGATTTGGCTTGATCGAAGTTGTCCCGCCGGGACAGATTAAAAGTTATATTCGCTTCAAAAATCTTGGGGTAGAGCCTTTATCCGCGGCCTTTGCGGTAAATAAAGTGACAAATGTGTTAAAAAAATCGAAAAAACCAATAAAAAATTGGATTATGGATGCGCAAAACATTGTCGGCGTAGGTAATATTTACGCAAACGAGGCACTGTTTTTTGCGGGCATCCACCCTACACGCCCGGCACATTCTTTGAAAAGCGATGAACAGCGACGCCTGGTGCAAAGTGTAAAATCCGTTTTAACAACAGCGATAAAGATGGGTGGTACGACGCTGAATGATTTTCGCAATGCAAGGAGTGAACCCGGCTTCTTTCAACTCGAATTGGCAGTTTACCAAAGATCGGGCCAAGCCTGTCACTCTTGTGGCGCGACAATTGAACGAATCGTTATGAGCGGCCGAAGTACTTTTTATTGTCCTTCCTGTCAACACTGATCGTTTTTCAAAGTCAACGTTGCTTCTTTTGCACAACAGCAGACAGTAAATGAGTGGCATACACACCTTTGGAGTAGGGTTATGAAACGTTCCTTGCTATTTATGCTTTTGCTTCTTGCATCATCTACTCTTTTTGCGAGAACACAACCCGGAAAAACTGCTTTCGCAGCGCGGATAACCTCTTTCCCCGCAAAAAAAGATACAGCAGGCTATGAATTCGGCTTTGGCCGCATGCTCTCACCTGGCTCGATGATTCTTTTGGATTTAAATTTGTTATTCTACACAGATCGCGATGAAGAGCGTACGGGTACAATAACAAATATTTCCCCCTGGGATAGACGATTTGCCGTGGCCGGTTATCCGGAGTACCGGTTTTATATTTCTCCACGCAACCGAGTCGTTCCCTATTTTGGATTCTATGGCTTGATTGGTATCGATACAAAGTCAATTAAAACAAAACAGGGCAATGCCATTGTGCTTGCGCGCGAAGAATTCGGCTTGACGCTTGGCGGTGGTGCGACGCTGGGTGCGGAATTCTTCTTCAACGATTTCATTAGCCTGGCCGCACACGCACGTTTTGCGCAGTATTCATTTAGCAGCAATAAAGATACAGACTATATGATGAGTCCGGCACGTATTTCTATAAATAATGCGCACCAGTTTCGCCTTAATTTTCAACCGGCGTTGTATGTGCGTCTGTATTTTTAGCCTCGACACAGCCCAATCAAGTCTGCATTGTCGTCTGCTGGTTGTTTTCTTTTGATGTTGAGAGAAAACAACCAGCGGAGGACAACGTCCATAAAATAATGACGCGCACCCTCTATCATAGTAGTAACACGTTTTAATTCTTATGAGACTATATTTTATAATTGCTTTTATATTATTGTATGCGTTCTCTTGCTACGCTGGTGGCGAGACATTGATTCCAGACACTGTGTCGCATGGTATTTATCTGGCCCCGTCCATGATGAGCTCGCAATTGGGTCGTAACCAGGCTGTCGGCTTGTTTCCCGGGTTACAAATCGGATGGATCTTGAATGAACGATTTACAATTGGCCTTAAAACAAACCAGTTGTGGTCGAATATAGAAGCATCCTGGATAGCAATGGATGTCCAGGCCTTTATGAACTTTTCCTACAGCGGCATTTTTTTTTCTTATACTCCTTATCCTCGGAGACTGGTGCACATTGAAATTTACACCCTGGGTGGTTGCGGTTTGGCGGGCTATCGTACGCAGAAATTTGGTGATTTTGATAATGTTCAGGATGGATTTATGATTCTAGAACCGGGAATTGTGCTTGAAATGAATCTGACGCATTTTCTGCGAACGGGGCTTGGGCTATCCTATTCTATTGTCCGTGGCATTCAAATGGAAAAACTATCGGAACGGCATTTTAATGGCATGAATTTATTGCTTTTATTCAAAGTCGGATTATTTTAGATTATCTAATTCAGATCGAATAGTTTTTCCGCAAATTGATAGTGTAAAGCGTATTTGTAGTACACAATTTCAATAAATCGCGAGTTCAGCATAATTGCGTACTCTGATTTACGATCATTTTACAGCTTTGAAACAACAGAGCACCTCTGCCGGGCATTCCTTCATTGCACCATCTCGATTTGCAACCCTTGTCACAAAAATCTTTATTTTTGTTTTTGGAAAGGAATAGAAAATTTTCTCATGAGCATAAAATCATCATTAGTCGCAGCCAGGATCAGCATTTGTCTATTTTTGACATGTTTGCTGTTGAGCACCTCGTTAGATGCACAAATTTTACAAAAAGATCCGGATAAATACATTATCGGCGATTCTGAAAAATTAGAGATCATTGTTCACGTTTGGGGACAAGTTCGAACGCCGGGCCGCTACGTGGTCGAGGATGGAACCGATGTGTTGGAGTTGATTTCCCTGGCTGGAGGCCCTACGACTTATGCGAACATGTCCAAAGTAAAGCTGACACGCGGCGAATATTTCCCACGGTCGGCAGACGTGCTTGTCTCTGCAAATAGCGATTCTTTAAGAAATATTGTCGCCGGTGAAATAAATACACTCGTCAATATCCAAAAGTATTTAGATCTTGATGAAGGAGAAATACCGGTGCTTGGCCCAGGAGATGTCGTGAGAGTCCCCAAAAATACCTGGTTTGGCTTTGAGGCAGCAGTTCGAATCGTCGCGCAATTGGCCATTGTTGCTCAAGTGTATTACTGGTACAGCAGAAGCTATTAATGGAGGAGAGTCGCGATCATGGCCAAAGAAAAAAAAGTTGATTTTAACGATTATATGAAAATTTTGCTCAAGAGAAAATGGCTTCTCATCAGCTGTCTTTTGGGCGTATTGACATCGGTTGTTATTATCAATGAAATAACACCTCCAATATATGAAGCCGATACCCTGATTGTCTTTGAAAATCTTAATAATCCGGTCAATTTCGCCATGCCGTTCACTTCGAACATCAAACGAAGTTTCCTGACCAACCAAATTGAAGAGATCAAAAGTCGCTCATTATCTTTTGAGGTGTATGATGCGTTGCCGGACAGCATTATCCACACCTTTCCTCTGCCACGGCGGCGAACGGAAAGGTTTGATTTACGACGATTTGTTAGCAAACAAATTCAGGAACGCGTATCCGCGGTGACCAAGGCCAATTCCGAAATCATCCACATTCGTGTTGAGGCATTCTCTCCGGCTGCAGCACAAATAATCGCAAATACCATCACAACGGTATTGCAGCGTCGAAATCTCGATGTTCGCCGAGAGGGTGCATCGAATGTCAGAGGGATGATAGAAGATCAACTCATTGTCTATAAAACCGCTCTCGATGAATCCGAAAAAGCGCTCAAGGCCTATAAAGAGGAAAGTAAAATAACCCTCGTCGACAAGGAAGCTGAGGAGATTTTTCGCAGAATTACCGAAGCTGAAGTCTCCTATAATCAGAGCCAGGCAAATTTGCAAGCCGCTGAGCAGCGACTTGATTTTATCAAATCTCGATTGTCCGAACGACGAGCCGAGATCGTGCCCTCGGTCACCCAAATAACCAGTCCGCTCGCCAGTCAGCTCAAACAACAATTAATCAATCTTGAAGTTCAAGTGACGATGCTTCGGGTGCAGGACTATTCAAATGATCATCCCAAAATCCGCGAGCTGGAAAAGCAGATTGATCAGGCTAAAAAAAACCTTCGAGATGAGACGCTAAAAATTGCCCAGGGTGAAGACCTTGTCGATCCGATTTCGGAAATAACACGCTATATGGAACAGATTCTCACGCTTGAAATCGAGATTGAGACATATAAAGCGCAGGAAAAAGCCCTTCACTCGGTGATTGAAGAGTACGAGAGTAGGTTGCATACAATTCCTGATAAAGAGCTCCATCTTGCACAATTGCTCAGAGATAAAAATGTGAACGAACAAATATACACCATGCTTTTAAGCAAGCGTGAGGAGGCTAAAATAGTTGAGGCTGAGCAACAAGGTGACATCCGCATCATTGATTCTGCGCAAAGAACCAAAGATCCCATCAAGCCGAAAAAGATGTTGAACTTGTTTCTTGGCGTTGTATTGGCGTCCATGTGTGCTTTTGGCCTCATTTTTCTGCTGGAATATTTTGATGCTTCGGTCAGCACGATTGAAGAAGCCGAGCGAATCACCAACCTCAATGTCATTGGGGCGATACCTCGACTTGACCTGAACAGTAAAAAGCGGATCAAAAAGAAAGCTGACGTTGAGTTGGCTGCGACAAACGGGAAATACTCTCCCACTCTGGTGATGCACTATTTACCGCAATCGATCGAGGCTGAGGCCTTTCGAACCTTGCGGACGAATCTGCAATTCTCGCTGTCAGATTTAACCTCCAAAGTATCCCTTATCACCAGTTCTTATCCATCCGAGGGTAAATCGACTATTGCCTCAAATTTGAGTATTTCGACGGCGCACATGGGCCTGAAAACGCTACTCATTGATGCGGATTTGCGCAAGCCAATCCAGCATACGCTTTTCAAGCTGGATCATGATGCCGGATTGGCCGATCTTGTTCTCAATCCTCATTTTTTTGAGGACAAAGTAAAAAGCGGGACAGCCAAACAAGTGTTCTCCGAACATTATAATGATGGCGCCGTTGGTGCGATGGAAGCGATGCGCCATGAGTCAAAAAACGATCTGCAACATCGAATCGATGCGATCCAGGCGGTTGTGAGAAAGACGGGCATCCCCAATCTTGACATCATCACGTGCGGTCAGCGGTCGTCGAATCCGGCCGAATTACTCAACAGGCGGTCGATGCAAACAGTCATAGACACCCTGCGCGACCAATACGATGTTGTTTTTATTGATACGCCGCCTATCAACGTCGTGATTGACGCCGGAATCCTTTCGCGCTATGTCGACCTGTCGATTTTAGTGATCCGCGTCGGCAAGAGTAATGAAAAAGATATCATGCGCGCGAAATCGCTATTAAAACAATCAAAAGCAAAATCCATTCTGCTGGTTTTGAATCATGTGATAGGGCAGAATGGATATTCAAAGTACAACTATTATTATTCGTCATAAGGTGAATCAAGCACAAAATTTAGCGGAGCCGGAACAGTTCAATGAAAAAGCTTTACCCTTTGCACATTGAAACATCGCAAGTGAGTTCGATATTGTATTCAGTTGACTATTTTCGCGCCCGATTGTCGGTCGAAAAAAGACGAAATGAAAGATTGGGAACACAGTCGGCGATCGTCATTCTCACTCTCCCGACAAATCTTTCCAAAAATGAAAGTTACCTCCTTTTGGACGAGATTTATGCAACCCTACGCGAATCTGATGTTGTTTGTCAGTTCAAAAAGACGGTGATTTTATTGCTTTTGCCGGATACAAGCGATCATGGCGCCAAAGTCGTACTTGAGCGGGTTTTGGAACGGTTGCGCACCTATCAGGTCAGATCATCGCATCTCGACAGATTAATCGTTGATAAAATTGCCTGGGATATCGTCGTTTATCCACATGACGACCACACGGATATTTTTCTCGATGGACGGTATAAACATGTCTATCAAACATTGAATATAAAAAAAAACAAAAAACAGCAATTAAAAATACAAGGGAGATGGATCACCGAATATTTTTACAAAATAGTCAATGATATAGTCCTGCTCTTCAATAAATTGAGCTTTTTATCATCGATCCCGTTTTTGCAGCGTTGTCAACATTGTAAATATCAGCATAAAATTGGAACGACAATAAAAAGAGTCATCGATATCACCCTCGCGCTGGTTGCTTTGTTGTTTTTTGCCCCGGTTTTGATTGCGATTAGTCTTTTGATAAAGCTGACATCAAAAGGCAGCATTGTTTTCAAGCAGGAACGCGTCGGCTTTAGTGGAAAAACTTTTACGCTTTATAAATTTCGTACCATGTACGCCAACACCTCGGAAGAGGTGCATAAAAAGTACATGGAACATTATATAAAAAATCACACCGCGAATGTCAATAACGGAACCAAAGAAAAACCTGTTTATAAAATAAAGAATGATCCGCGCATTACGCCGGTGGGACGGGCGTTAAGAAAGCTTTCCCTCGACGAATTACCTCAACTCTTAAATGTTCTCAAAGGAGATATGAGCATAGTGGGACCACGGCCGGCAATTCCTTATGAAGTCAACAATTATCAAATTTGGCATCAGCGACGGTTTCTCGAAGTCAAGCCGGGAATCACCGGCTTGTGGCAAGTGTCTGGTCGCAACAGTATGGAATTTGATGACATGGTGCGTCTCGATATCAAATATGCGCAAAATTGGTCTTTGCTCATGGATTTAAAGATCATTGCCAAAACCATTGGTTCACTCTCCACAGGCTATTGATCGTTTGTTTGAGAACTATCACTCGTTAAATTTAAATATAAAATGGATCAACTTGAGAGCGCTGCAGCGGCCCTTGCCATCAAAGCTTCGAGGTTTGCTGAATTCCTGAAATTCTATTTTTTCAAAAGTTTCGACAGTTATACAAAGCGATTTCTGGTCAAGGTTTTTACAAAGACCGCACTTTTACTGCATTTATCGGATGCAGCAAAAAAAAACCGCTTCATCTGTGAAACAAGTGACAATTTCATCTCACTGTACCGTGCGCAATTCCCCGAGCAGGCGAAAAAGATCGTTCAAACTGCGGATGACGTATCAAACCATATTTTCGATCTGTTGGGCAGCGGGCCTCGTCACGTCAGCACCAGGCAGCAGATCGATTGGCATCTCGATTTTAAGAGTGGATACCAGTGGAACAAAAAAAAGTATTTTCGCTGTATCAAATTTCGCGAGATTCCCGGCGTCGATATAAAAATTCCATGGGAGCTCTCCAGATTCCAATCCCAAATGTGCCTGGCACAGGCTTTTGTTCTCACCAATGAAATAAAATACGCACAGACTTTTCAGTCGCAAGTTCTCCATTGGATCAAGAACAATCCTCCCGGTTTTGGCGTCAATTGGCGCAGTACAATGGACGTCGCTCTGCGCGTTGTGAATTGGCTGGTCATCAAGGAGATAGTGGATTCAACGTATCAGTTCCCCGAGGATTTTACGATCCAGTTTTACAGCAGCGTATATGATCACGCCAGATTTATCCGACATCATTTTCATCACGTGAACCGCATCACCTCCAATCATTATCTGTCCGAGTTAGCCGGTTTACTGTTTGTGGCGATCTATTGCCCGTTTTTCACGGAAAGTAACGCCTGGCGCGCATACGCCATCAATGAACTGGAAAAAGAGAGTAAAATTCAGATTTATCCGGATGGGACGGATTATGAAGGATCAATCTGCTACCATCGCCTGGTGCTGGAAATTTTACTCTATTGTTTGATTCTTGCCGAAAAAAATGGTGTGTATTTTTCGGACCAATTTAAAGCCATCGTAAAAAAAATGTGCACAGTGACTTTGACGTATTTGAAACCAAATGGAAATGCCCCGCAAATTGGCGATAACGACAGCGGACAATTTATAAAACTGTCCCGGAGGCACAGTCTTGATCATCGTTATATTCTCTCTCTGGCGGCGCTGGCTTTTAACGACGGGAGCTTGAAAAGTCACGACGCAGATTTTGCGCCGGAGGCACTGTGGATATATGGATCATCGGGCTATGAAAAATGGCGCTCGCTTCAGGGCGGCCATTCCGTCGCAACAAAAACGGCCTTGCCTGATTCGGGCTGGTACGTGATAAAAGAAAAAAATGACTATATGATCATCTCCTGCGGACAAAATGGCAAAATGGGACTCGGGGGGCACGCCCATAATGACAAGCTCAGCCTGGAACTCATGCTCAATGGCTGTGATATATTTGTCGATCCCGGCACATTTGTCTATATGCCTGATCCCGAAAAACGAAATGTGTTTCGTTCAACGCGTTCGCACAATACCATCTATTTTCAGGGCATAGAACAGAATGACCTGGCAAAAGGTGTGTTTTATTTGCCTGATACAATCAAGTACGATGCACGAGTTTTAGAGAGGAACGGAACGTATGTCCGCTTTTATGGGAAAATCACTTATCAAAATGTCACCCATGAGCGACGGATAGAGGTCAGTGAAAAATTTTCTGTGATAAAAATATATGATCGCTTTTCTGCAACCGATGCCTCTATGGCGTACTTGTTATATCATTTGGCACCGGATTTAGTCCTTGAAAACCACAATATCGTCGATCAGCGTGGCGAAAAGTTGGCGCATTTACAGGTCAACGCATCTGATTTGAGCATTGCCCATTATCACTATTCGCCAGAATACGGTGTTGTAAAGGACGCTGTCGTCATTACGGTTGCTCTTCCCATTTATGATGGGATAAACAACGTCACAACTATTCTATCAAAACAGCTTAAAGTTTAAAGATGCATTCAAGTCTATATATACAAGCCCGGATTTCGAAAAACAAGTCGCTTCTGTTTTCCATTGCCTTTTTTTTAATCGGCCTTGTTACCGGCTATATCATTCATAGCGAGCATTTTTTTGCTTTTCTAACCGTATTCGCCATCTTTATATATTTTATGATTCATATGAAATTTCGGATTATGCTGCTTTGGGTGGCAGCGTTATTCCCGTTCGCTTTTGGTGATTTGGGTCCGATTGAAGAATTTTTATGGGTCGAGTGGATGGCACCCCTCTTTTTGATTTCCATGCTCTATCTAATTTTAACCGAGCAAAGTTACGTTAACTATAAAGAAAAGAATATTTTTTTTGTGGCGCTAATCGTGTTCGTAGTGGTGACGCTCATTAATTATGTGAAAAATCCTGTGACATCACATGAGCTTTTTGGTGCCAGTACCGGAAGCAGTGGTATTCGATCGTATTACACAATATTTATCGGCGTCTGTCTGTTTCTCATCGGTCATTGGATGCTCATGAACGACAAGCTCAACTTTAACAGCCTGTTTCTTTTGTTGATCATCATCTCTCTGGCGGCTGGCATATTGCGAGCGTTCAGCTATTTTTTAGAGTTTGATACGCCGCTGCTGTTTTCAGAATTTCATTATGCCCCACCCCCAACAGAATATGGCGGCAGCATTGCGCATCGCATCGGTGGACTCGACCGCGTGACACGAATTGGCTTGCCCGCCGTTTTTGCCTATTATTATAAAAAACAGTGGAATATCTTTGCCATTCTGCTGGTGGCGGCATTTTTGATTTTGATGTATCTTGGTGGCGGCAGGTCTATTTTCCTGGGTGTCGCGTTTGCTGCTGCGGTCTATTTTATGATTCTGCATAAACAACGCCTCGGCTTTTTGCTTTTACTTATTGCTGTATTGATTGTGGCGTTTCAAACCGTTTCTTCTCTCATAGCGATACCCGAGCAATTCAATCGTATTTTCTCGTATGAAGGCGGATTGATCCAGCAGAGTCTGCCGAGAGGCTATTTGTTCAAGTTTTATGTGGACAGCTTTCTCTCATCTCCGTTTTGGGGAAAAGGTATCAGTTATATAGAACTGGGCCTCGATGGTGAGTATCTGAATGCATTTGTTACAACAAATATTATGATCGGTGGACATGGCGCCTATTTGTCAATCATCGCCCTGTTTGGATTGGGTGGAGCCTTTTATCTTGGCGTATTTTTGTTTGGCAGCATTTTTTATCATCTCAGGTTCCTGAAAAGCACTTTTCCGGAAATGGAAAAATATTCAGATTTATCATTATTCATTTTGCTGTCGCTGCTGATTAAAACAGCCACCTACGTCGTAGGAGGATCTGGATATAATGATTTTTCCCTTTATATATTTGCGGGATTGACGGCTGGATTTGTCACGAAAATTCAAACGGAAAAAAGTAATCGTAAATTGGATGTGGCCTGACTGATGACAAAACAAATTGTATGTATCTCCCAGCACTACTGGGATGATCGGTGGTTTCGAAAGCATCATTTTATGTCGCGGTTTGCGCGCGACGGCTATCGAATCGCTTTTGTGGAACCCTCCATTACGCTTGTCAAAAAAGCACCGGAAGGCAAGGAGCACCTTGCCCAGCATGATCTTTTCGATGTCAAAGTTCATCAAAAAGACGAAAATATATTCATTCTCAAACCACCGAGGGCACTACCACTGTGGAACTATCCGGTGTTCTCAAAATTGGCCTTTGATTATTTTGCGAAAAAGGTGCAGAAAAAATTGCAGGAGCTTGGTTTTTCCAAGTTTATACTCTGGGATTATATCCCGCTGTGGGTGGATTCCCTGAAACATTTTGATTATAGCAGGCTGGTTTTTGATATTGCGGATAATTTACCCGAATTTTATAAAGCGAACAAACTGAAATATTGGAATGTCAAACGGGCCTGCGATAAACTGGCGACTATGAGTGATTTGGTGCTGGTGTCAGCCTCCAGCCTGTACGATCAGTTCTTGCCGAAAACCAGGCAGCGTAATATCCACATCGCTCCCAATGGCTTTGATATGGATCGCTTCCGCCAATCCAATGGCGAGGTACCGGAGGAGCTCAAAAATGTCAAAAAGCCGATTGTTGGCTTTATTGGCACAATTTTCCCATTTCTGGACTTTGATCTCATCAACTATGTTGTCGATAATAATAAGGACAAAACCTTTGTTTTTGTTGGTGGGTGTGATGGCGCTGTTAAAGAACATTGGATGCCCATCACCGCAAAACCAAACGTTTTGTGGCTCGGCCGCAGGGCACCACAAACCATTCCGTCCTACATTCGTTTGTTTGATGTCTGTCTCAATCCATTTCGTGTCGATAGCATTTCGGAAGCTGTGAATCCCCTGAAAGCTTTTGAATATGTCGCCGCTGAAAAGCCGGTCGTGTCGGTTCGCATGCTGTCTTTGGAACGGGAAAAGATCGCGCAATATATCGAGTTTGCGAACGATTATCAGGAATTTGATTTGAAATTAAATCGCATACTTGCCGAAAGAAAAAAGCCGAAAGTGGATGAGCACATTCTGTTGTCCTATACATGGGAGGAGATCTATCAAAAGGTACACGAAGAGGTAGAAAGGTTGCTCGTCCAGTGAAAGTATTGATGCAAAATCGTTTCGATATGTTTGACACCGGCTATGGTGATCGGGTTCATTTTCTGAACTTGTACCAACATCTGAAAAAGCTGGGTGTGGACGTCGACTATTCCCTGGAATTGACACCGGATGTCTCGGGCTACGATCTGATCCATCTGTTCAACATCTCGCGATCCGACACCTATTTCCAGATGCAACATGCGAAAAAGTTTAATAAAAATGTTGTTTTGACCCCGATCAATATTTCCGTCAAGCTTGTTGCGGATTTGGCTCAAAGACAGGGATGTGGCGCGGGTGACAGGCTCGCAGCGCTTGTCAAAAAGAATCGTCTGATGCGCGAGATGGCTTTGGCAATAAAATTCCGGCGTCCGGCGCATCGGCGCGTCAAATCGCTCGAGTATGATACGAACAAACTTTTTAACGCCCAAAAACAGATTCTTCAAAACATTGATTACATGTGTCCCGGATCGGCAGCCGAGGCGCGCATCATCCAGGAGTCATTTGGACTCTTGCCGCCCTATAAGGTAGTACATGTTGGCATCGATAATTTTTTCACTTTAGCCACACCGGATGTTTTTTTATCAAAATACGGATTTTCGGATTTTGTGCTGTGCGTTGGCCTGGTTTCACCCTTGAAAAATCAGCTGGCGCTGATCAAGGCATTACAAGGGAGTGGGCTCAAGCTTGTTATCGCCGGAGCGTTTGGTAAGCCGGCGACCTATATCAGAAAATGCCGCGACGCTGCGCAGCAGGGCGACGTTGTTTTCCTCGGGCATGTGGATCGGGCGCTGCTGGCTTCAGCCTACGCCGCCGCCAAAGTGCACGTCTTGCCGAGTTTTAGCGAAACCACCGGTCGCGCCACCTTTGAAGCTGCCCTCGCAGGAGCAACAATTGTTGTCAGCGATATTCCCGTACATCGGGAATATTGCCGCGATTTTGTCGAGTATTGTGATCCTTTGGCCATCGATTCGATTCGATCGGCGATCCTCAAAGCGTTTGCCAAATCCCGTACGCCCGACTTTGCAGCATTTATTCAAAAAAATTATTCCTGGGAAAAGATGGCGCACACCGTCGCTGGCGTATATGAGAAAGTCTTGTCAAAGAAATTGGCGCTGTCGAAAGTGGGAGTGATGTGAAACCATGGCAGTATCAGTGGTCATTGTGAATTATAATGCCGGGCAGGCGATTATCGAGTGCATTGAATCGATTTTTTTTCAATCGTTTGCCGAACCAATTGAGATCATCGTGGTGGATAATAATTCGCGTGATGGCAGCGTTGAAGCGATCGTCGAGCGTTGGCCGGGCGTGCACGTGATTCGTAATGCAGATAATCTGGGATTTGGCCGAGCTGCCAACCTTGGCATCAAGGCGAGCAAATATCACTATGTTCTTTTGGCCAATCCGGATACAGCATTGGCACCCAATACCGTGCAAGAGCTTTATCAACAGCTAATGGCAGATGAAGACGTTTGGCTTTCAACATGCAAAATCGTCAATGAAAATGGCTCGATCAAACCTTCCTATAGCGGCGAACCCTCCTTGATACATTCATTTTTAGTCGCCACTGGCATCACAAGCGTTCTCAGAGGTTTGAACCTCACATCCCATCTGCTCAAATTGCCGAAAAAATTGCAGCACGAATCCATTGCACGTCGACGGGAGTGCGATGATATCATTGAAGTGCCGGTGTCGCTGGGCGCTCTGATGTTTTTCAACAAGGAATACATCGCTCGAACAGGCTATTTTTCCGAAGATTATTTCATGTATTGGGAGGATGTTGACCTCTCGTTAAAAATTCGCAAAGCCGGTGGTAAAATTATTTACAATGGTAAAACAGTCGTCACTCATAGAGGCGGTTCTTTCGAAACGGGTGTTTCCTCGCGCCAGGCTCTGCAGAGCATGGTCAATCATTATTACAACAGCGAACGAATTTTTTGGCAAAAGAATTTTCATAAAGTGACTGCCTGGCAAGCGCATGTGCTGTTGAATGTCGGCTTGTTCATAAGAAAACTCGTGCATCTCGTTCTGCCCCCAAAGCATAAATGTCTTGTTCCATTACCGGATTTTTCACTTGTAAGACAATAGACGATGACCATGAAAAGAAATCCCAAATCAGTTTTAGCCATTGCGTTCAAATACTATTATCAAGATCCGCGAATACAACGACAACTCAAAGCCCTGGTTCAGGATGGTTATGTTGTCGACTTTATTTGTCCGCATGACGAGCACGTTGTTTACCCGAATATAAAGAATCTTCATTTTATTAAAATTAACGTCAAAAAAAAGCGGGCCAGCAAGCTCAGATACATGTTTGAATATTTGTCGTTTTTTACCCTCACGACGTTAAAATGCATCATACTCGATTTCAAAAAAAAATACGGCTTGATCCAGATATTTGTCATGCCAGAGCTGCTGGCGTTTTGTGTGGCGATCCCAAGACTATTTGGTGTCAGAGTGCTCATGGATTGGGAAGATCCGGCTTATGAAGTCTATTTGTCAAAATTTCAAAATAAAAAAAGTCTGTTCAGCTTTTTTCTGCAAGTCATAGAGCGATACGCCATCAAAATGGTGGATGAAATTATCACACCCAATGAAGGATTTGTGAGAGCATTTGTCGCGCGCGGCTGTCCGCGTGAGAAACTAAACATCATCACCAATTCGCCAGAAAGTGATATTTTTGATCCGCAAAAAGTCAACGTATTCAAATCGCAAAATGGTCAGTATACCATTCTTTATACTGGCACAATAACAAAGCGTCAAGGACTTGATATCGCTTTTAGAGCGTTACGGAACCTGAAGGATAAATCAAATCGATTTCGTATGGTTGTTGTAGGTGATGGTGAGTTTTGGCCGGAGGCGCAGCGGGTGGCGTTGGATCTGGATGTGTATGATCATGTCAATTATCTGGGTCGAGTTCCCCTGGAGACTATTCCCAAACTTATTCTCGAAAGTGATGTGGGTTTGATACCGAATCGAAACGAACCGTTCACCCGCATCAATTTTCCAACCAGAATTCTTGAACACGCAGCTATGCGAGTGCCGATTGCCGCGCCAGAATTGCCAGGTATTCTGGATTATGTCGATGACAGTTCTGTGTGCCTTTTCGAACCGGAAAACGCTGAGGCAATGGCCAATGCCATTTTTGAGTTGAGCCGTAATCCAGTCAAGCAACAACAACTGACTGAAAATGCCTACAAAATTTACCAGCAAATGACATGGGAACGCATGAAAGAGGAATATTTACAGATTGTCAAGAATGTGATCGCCGGAAAATGAACATAAAAGCAAAATCATTTTTTTATTTTCTTTTTCTAGTCTGTTTGTCGATTTTCAACCAGGCACACACCGCAGATGTGATGTATGTCACTTTTAAAGCCGATACATCACAGCAGAAGCTCATTGAAAATGTATGTGACTTTTATGGATTGAACCTGCGTTATTTCATCCTTGATGAAACAGATGAGCTTTTGCCGGCGCTTCGGCACTGTTCACCGATGAGTCTCATCCTGTCGCAGAGTGCCATCGATGCGTCGACGAGAGAGCAGGTGGATGACATCGTTTTATTCGCCGCGGCAGAGAATATCAAGATTTTGCTGTGGAATCTCGAATCAAAAAATGCACCTGGTCTGTCCTTCTGGTCTGACGGTTTGGTCAACGGGATTCGTTCAGTTGGGCAAATGCTGCCGGAGTATACCCTCCGGTTTTGCGAAGACAAAGAGACTAATGGGGAATTGAGTGGTCAACAAGCGCCGTTCGAATTCTTTTCCAATTATTCAATGAATTGTCTGAATGTGAGCGATTCGCAACGATTCAACCTGTTAGCGCAGCTTGATTCGCCTGAGAAGAGCCATCCTCTGTTTGGTTATGCTACAGTCAAAGGTGCGAATATCTTTTTACAAGCGCGGATTCAACCTGACAGCCTGTCAGCAGTGAAAGTATACCGGCGCCTTGCCGAATTGAACCGGGCATGGCAAATTCTTCCACTTTTGATCTACTTGAGGTATTCTTGTGGTGAATTTTGCTGGCACCGACCGTATGATGTTGCCAATCTCACAATTGATGATCCATGGCTCACTGAACCATATGGAGCATTGAGCTTTCGCGGGCTGCTCGATGAAATGAAATCCTGTCGTTTTTTCACCACCATCGCGTATATACCATGGAATTATGACCGCTACGAACAAGATATGGTCGACCTGTTTCAGGAAAACCGCGACTTTTATTCCATCTGCTACCATGGCAATAATCACGATCATCGAGAATTTGATCGTTACGCCGATGCGGAAAAAGGGATAGCCGGCAAAACACTGGCTCAACATGACAGTTTGATACAACAAGCCTGGGCCAGAATGGCGCTATTCTCCCAGTCGACCGGTCTTTCTGTAGAGCCTGTTTTTGTTTTCCCACACGGCATTGCGCCGCAACAGACATTGCGGGCTCTGAAAAAAAACAACTTTTGGGCAACATCCAATTATGGCCATGTGCCTCGGGGGGAAATCAAACCTGATGATCTAGTTTTCTGGCTCAGATCAGTCACTTTGAAATATAGTGGTTTTCCAAGTCTGAATCGTTACTATCCGCACGAGCGCACTGCTTTTGATGTGGCGCTTGACCTGTTTCTTGACAATCCAGTGCTGTTTTTTCATCATCAGGACCTTTTCTATTCGGGGATGGATGCTTTTAGTCCAACTGCGAGAATGGTCAATAAAGTTCAACCGAACGTAAAATGGCGCGGTTTGGGAGAGGTGAGTTCATCCCTCTTTTTGCAGAAAAAGCAGGATGAAACTGACTGGGATATAAATATGATGTCACCTGCTGTCATCCTCTCCAATGATAGTCATGTTCAAATGAGTTACGCCATTAAAAAATATGAACCGACAAACGACGCTATCGACTCGATCACTATCAATTCAGAAAAGATCACAGCGGAACGGGACGAGGAATTTTTGGAATTTCAGGTCAAACTTGCGCCAAAATCAAGTGCGACTATTATAATCTCCTATAAAAATCATTCCGATCTGTCAGCTATTGATGTGTCCAGGGTGGACAAAAGGGTACATTATCTGCGGAAAATTTCAGACATACGCGATCTTGTATTGTCAAGAAACGTTATCGGGAGAAAAATTATCGCATATTATTACGCTGATAATCAGTCAAAAAAAGAGCTGATTATCGCCATAACGCTTTTTTTGCTGCTGATCGTAGTGGCGGGTGCACTGGCGATGTATTTAGGAAAAAGACGGCGACGAAAGCATCGCAGATAATAGCTCCCATGCAAAAAGAACTCTCAAAAGATTCAGCAGTCTATTTTTCGTCCTTTATCATTCAATCCATCATCGGGATTCTCTCCATTCCAATTATCACCAATCTTGTCTCGCCGGATCAATACGGTAGTTATGTACTGATTTTATCCACCGCCAATTTATTGGCCATGATAAGCACTGGATGGATCGGTGCCTCGATCCTGCGATACTATAATCGTTACCAGGATGGAAGGCCTAAAAATTTTAATACGAGTATATTTATTTTAGCGGCAGTTGCATCCCTGCTCAGTCTCGCCATGGCAGCACTTTTTCTGCTATTCGACCATGGTTTTTTATCCACCGATTTACTCCTATTGGGGCTTTTGTTATTCCTTGGTATTGCCTGGTATAACATGGTTGGCTATTTCCCGCGAGCACGGCAGCACGTGATGCAATTTACCCTTGTTAAGATTTTAAACAATATCCTTGGCATTTTGCTCGGCATTGGTCTTTGCACCTTTTACAAAATGGGCATTGATGGTCTGCTTTGGGGACTTGTTGTGAGCAATTACCTCTCATTTTTTCTGTTGTCTTTTTTTTCCAAGCTCGGTTTTACACTATCGCATATACAAGAATCCGTTGGTATAGGCAGAGAAGTCGTGCGCTATGGGTTGCCGTTGATCCTCGTCAATGCCATGAGCTGGATGCTGGTCTGGTCGGACAGGTATATCCTGGGATTATTAAAAGATAACATACAGGTTGGCATTTACTCGGCAAGTTACGCATTGGCGGATAAAAGCATGGTCGCTATCGTCACGGTTTTTAAATTGGCAGCATTACCTATTGCCTTTAAGATTTGGGAGACGAAATCAAAGGTCGAAAGCCAGGTCTTTGTCGGGGAGCTTGCTCGTTTTTTCCTCCTCGTTTGTATGCCGCTTTTAGCTCTTTTGAATGTATTGGCAGAACCCATCGTACAGATCATGACGGAACAGCAATACCATGAGGGCTATAAAATTATCCCGTTCATTTCTATTGGCAGTTTTTTATTTGGCCTGCAGGTGCTTTATTCTATTGGTTTGTCATTTTATCAAAAAACGAAATGGATCATGTACTACAATGCGCTTGCAATTATTATTAATGTTTTTCTCAATATTATTTATATTCCCCGCTTTGGATATATGGCTGCCGCTGCGTCAACTTTTGTCACTTACCTGCTTATGTTTGTGATTTCTGTTTTTGCGTCGCGACGTTTTTTTACATGGACATTTCCTATAGCCTCTTTCGTTCGGATTGGTTTGGCTGCTTTATTTATGTCGTTAACCATCCAGATCATTTTCCGACTTTTGAGCGTACCTGTCATCGTCTCTTTGCTCCTGGCGATGGCAGGAGGTCTCGTCTCCTACGTAGCGAGCTTGATTTATCTGGGTGAGCTAAAAATCGCTGAAATTTACAAAATTCTTCGCGCGTGAAAAGAATATTCGCTTTTTTGTTTCTGATTGGGCGCTCCTTTTGTCTCTGTTTACCAGGCACCACAAGTTGTTTTTATAATGCTGTGAGATTGACCAATTCGAGGGGCATCTTTGACCAACAGCGTGAACATATTAAGGAATTCTTACGACGTCTATTTGGCTTTTTTGCGGTTGTTGAGGGACAAAAATCATTCAGGCTAAAAATTGACCAACTTGTAAGTAATTGAAATTGTGGCGATTAAGGTGCAGATAAAGATAAAAACCGATGGATGAGGTGATGTGAATAATTACTGGCAGAGACATCGAATGAGCTCGACAGCCAATAAAATGAATAATGTGGCCGATCCTGGCATTGCACTTGCTTGGGCAATCAGGAAATCGCGCTAATCTGCACACAAGAGGAGATGCTCATGTATTCGTATTGGAACAAGATAAAACTCGTGCTTTTTCTTTTTATGCTGACCGCACCACTCGCGTGGGCGAATATCTATTTTGTTGATGCGACATCTGGAAACGACACCAACGATGGTACATCAGCGGCAACACCCTGGAGGACTATACAAAAAGTGAATGACACCTTTTTCTCTCCGGGTGATCAGATACTTTTTAAACGTGGAGACGTGTGGCGTGAAGAGCTGGTTGTGACTTCCAAAGGAACAGAGTCGTCGCCGATAGTGTTTGGTGCCTATGGCGACAAGACATTGGAAAAACCTGAAATCAATGGTGCCGACATTGTTTCTAATTGGGTAGAGTTCAAGCGAGACCTCTGGCAAACCAGCCTTGCTATACAACCATTTAATGTCTGGTTCGATGATGAAGCGGGCAACAAGGTGAATTCGTGGTATGATCTCAAAAATGAAAAGGACTGGATTTGGGAAAATAATACATTGTATATTTTTTCAAAAGGCCAACCCACTGAAAAGTATACAAATCCCGGTATAGAGGCAGCGCAAAGAAGATCGTGCATCAACGATGGCCACGAGGATTGTTCGCATGTGGTTATTGAAAATTTCCGCATCAGACATAATGGAGCACTTGTTTCATTTTTCGGAGCGATTGATTGTCGAGATGGCGCCGGAAAAGACTGGACCATTCGGAATTGTGATTTCCAGGATGTCGCTTCAATGGGGGTTATGTTATTATATGATGATAGTGCAGTGGAGAATAACACCTTCACCCGCACGAGATTGGGTGCCATTCTGGCGCACGCCGCAAATACCGGCAGCACGATCATTGGAAATGACATTTTTTCCTGTAACTCTGGCGTGTCGTCTTACGGTAATGGCATCAAAATATCGGAAAACAAGATTCATCACAACAAGTGGAACGGTATTCTTGTGTGGCATGAATCGGGCACACCTAATTGTACAGGGCTTGAAATTACTCGCAACGAAATTTTCGAAAACGGTCAGGGCTGGCAAGAATGGCTCACACTTCCGGACAATCAAAAAGATGGTACACAACTTGATGGTATATGGACCGGAAATATGGACAATAGCCTTATTGCTTACAATCTCATTTATAATAACGCGCACGGTCATGGTATTCATTTGGACGATGGCTCGGAGAATAACGTCATTGCCAACAATATTGTTTGCGGACATCTTGATAATGGCTTGATCAGATGGAGCACTGGCCTTGTGGTCGAAAACGGGACGGATGGTAAAACCGGCAAGTGTGAAATTTCTGCCAATAATGTATGGAAAAATAATATTGTGTTCAATAACCATAATCAGATCGCATTTGCAGGCATAAAGCCAGAGTGCAACAATGATGATTACAGCAGCAATGATTTTAACAATAACAATATATGGATTGGGCCAAAAGGGAAAGGTATTGGCTGGGATGGCACGCGCGACCATGCCACACTGGAATCCTGGCAACAGGCAACTGGCCAGGAGATGAATTCCATTTCGGCTGATCCGCTTTTTATATCAAGCGATCCGGACGAGGCTGCGGATTTTACCCTTAGGCCGGATTCTCCTTGTATTAATGCCGGTACCGACGTTGGTCTGCAAGTTGATTTTTTTGGTGCGCCAATATCGAATCGTCCAAATATGGGGATATCAGAGTCATCATCGTCTGCGGATAATGATCCGCCTGCGCAACCGCGGTCACTGAGTGTACCGAATTATCCGTTGAATTAGTTTGTACCAAAAAAAAAGCCCTCAGCAGATGTGAGGGCTTTTGTGTTTTAATACATACCGTCCATGCCGCCAGGGGGCATGGGTGGTGTAGCCGATTTTTCTTCGGGTTTTTCAACGATAGTTGCTTCGGTCATGAGCATCAAAGCCGCAACAGATGCTGCATTTTCAAGAGCAATACGAGAGACTTTGGCGGGGTCAATGACACCGGCTTCATTCAGGTCCTCGTAGACGTCCGTAGCGGCATTATAGCCAAAAGCACCTTTGCCGTCTTTGACTTTTTGCACGACAATGGAACCTTCTGCGCCGGCATTTTCCGCAATTTGACGGATGGGTTCTTCGAGAACACGTCTCAGGATGTCGATACCGATTTTTTCATCACCTTCAACCTTAACTTTGTCCAATGCCGGGAGAGCGCGAATGAAAACAACGCCACCACCGGGAACGATGCCTTCTTCCACTGCAGCGCGGGTGGCATGCAAGGCGTCTTCGACGCGCGCTTTTTTCTCTTTCATCTCGACTTCAGTCGCTGCACCGACATTGAGAACAGCCACACCGCCGGACAATTTTGCCAATCGTTCCTGCAGTTTTTCCTTGTCGTAGTCAGAGGTCGTGTTTTCGATTTGTTTCTTGATTTGACCAATGCGACCCTTGATGTCCTCGGTAGGACCACCGCCTTCTACAATAGTAGTGTTGTCTTTATCGACCACAATACGTTTCGCGGAGCCGAGGTCAGAGGTTGTTGCATTTTCCAATTTGAATCCCGCTTCTTCAGAGATAACGCGGCCGTTGGTCAGGATCGCAATATCTTCCAGCATGGCTTTGCGACGATCGCCAAAGCCCGGAGCCTTGACCGCAACAACCTTGAGGGTGCCACGCAATTTGTTGACCACCAGCGTTGCCAAAGCTTCACCTTCGACATCTTCGGCAATAATCAACAATTGTTTGCCCATCTGCGCGGTTTTTTCAAGGATCGGCAACAAATCTTTCATGGCACTGATCTTTTTGTCGTGAATCAGGATAAAAGCATCCTCGAGTACAGCTTCCATGGATTCGGAATCTGTGACAAAATACGGGGAGAGGTAGCCGCGGTCAAACTGCATACCCTCGACAACTTCGAGGCTGGTATCCATTGATTTGGCTTCTTCAACTGTAATGACGCCGTCTTTACCGACTTTTTCCATCGCGTCAGCGATCAACTCACCAATTTCGATATCATTATTTGCCGAGATGGCGCCGACTTGCGCAATTTCTTTTTTGCCAGGTAACGGTTTGCTCAAATTTTGTATCTCTTCAACGACTACCTTGACACCTTTTTCGATACCACGTTTAATGGCAGTGGGATTGGCTCCGGCAGTGACGTTTTTCAGTCCTTCGCGAAAAATTCCTTGTGCCAAAACCGTGGCCGTCGTGGTTCCATCACCAGCAATGTCACTTGTTTTGGACGCAACTTCTTTTACCATCTGGGCGCCCATATTCTCCAATGGCTCTTCGAGTTCGATTTCTTTTGCTACCGTAACGCCATCTTTCGTGACCGTCGGCGCACCGAATTTTTTATCAATAACAACATTACGACCTTTTGGGCCGAGCGTTGCTTTTACCGCATTCGAAAGTTGATCAACGCCGCGTTTCAAAGCGCTGCGTGCTTCAACATTAAAAGTAATCATTTTAGGCATATTGGATTATCCTCCAGTTTATTTCTTTATTCATCATCTCTATATAATGGCGAGAATGTCACTTTCGCGCATAATTAAATAATCAACACCGTCAACAGTCACTTCGGTGCCGGAATATTTGCCGTACAAAACCTTGTCACCGACTTTAACTTCCATGGCCATTCTGTCGCCGCTTTCAGATGTTTTTCCAGGTCCAAGCGCAACGACTTCACCTTCTTGCGGTTTTTCTTTCGCTGTATCTGGAATATAAATGCTGCCAACTTTGGCCTCTTCTTGCTCGAGAGGTTTTACCACAACTCGATCAGCCAATGGTTTAATGTTCATTTTTCCTCCTTTAATATTTTTTTTCATTCTTTGTTAGCACTCATTCAAGAAGAGTGCTAATAAATTAACGGATTCAAATATAATGGTTTTACAGAAAAAATCAAGAAAAAAATTATAGTTTGTCAAATTTTTTATCAACACAACCAGCAGCAAGACGCTACAAAAGAAAGAGTACGCAAAATATTCTTGTATTTTACTTGTTGGGGTTGTAATTTGTCCGGCTTATTTAAAAGTAGAACTGTTGCAGACATTTACGATCAGGATACGTGAGACTTGCTGAATTAAATATCGTTGGATTCAAATCCTTTGCAAAAAAAACAAATATTATTTTTGATGAAGGAATGACCGCCATAGTCGGCCCAAATGGATGCGGCAAAAGTAATATTGTGGATGCTATCCGATGGGTTATGGGGGAACAGCGCAGCAGTGTGCTGCGCGGCGAAAAAATGGACAATGTCATTTTTAGCGGTTCCACCAGCGCCAAGCCGGTGGGTATGGCCGAGGTGTCGCTCAAGATCGAAAATAGCGACAATGCCCTTCCTGTTGATTATGCTGAAGTCATGGTCACCCGTCGTCTCTTTCGTTCCGGCGAGAGCCACTATCTGCTGAACGGCAATCAGGTTCGCCTCAAGGATATTATGGATTTGTTCATGGATACGGGCCTCACCAGCCAAACTTATTCGGTCATCGAACTTGCACAAGTCGAAAAAATCTTGAACGGTGAACCTGAAGAACGCCGCAAAATCTTTGAGGAAGCAGCAGGCATCACCAAGTTTAAACAGCGTCGTAAGCTAACGTTCCGTAAACTCGAAGCAACAGAAAAAGACCTGGTACGGGTCGAAGACATCATGTCCGAAGTTGAGAAAACCGTCCGCGGACTCAAACGTCAAGTATCCAAGGCGCAGCGATATCAAACGTTGGCTGAAGAACTGAAAGAACTGGAGATCAAGCTGGCGACAATTGATTATACGAACATCTTGACCGAGCTTGAACCGCTGCAAACGCGTTTGGAATTATCAGTCAATGATCGGGAAGCGACGTCTGCCACGCTGGCAAAACATGATGCCGCCTATGAAGAACTCCGGCGTCGCTTGCTTGAGTTGGAGCGTAACCTTTCACAGGAGCAGGGACGCTATAACGAACAAACGCGTGCGGTGCAAAAATTTGAAGAGCGCGTCCTCGTCAACAGCGAACGAATACGCAGCCTCAAGGAAATGCAGGAACGATATATCAGCGAACGCACTGGTCTCATTGATCGTTTATCCGAACTGGAAACAGCGCTGGATCAAGCCAATGATACGGCAAAGACAGCCAGGCAACAGTTAGAGGATGCCAAAGATGATTATCAACGCACTTTGGCCAAGTTTGAAGAATTTCGTAAAAAATTTGAGGCCAAACGCGCTGAGGTCAAAAATATCGAGACCGAGCTATTATTCTATCGCGATGAGCTGTCCAAAAAGCAGAATGAAGGTGAGCGTCTGCGCGCGACTGAAGAAAATTTGGGCCAGCGCCTCGAACAAATTGAGAATGAAATTCAAAATTACCAGAACCGTAGCTATGATTTAGCGGAAAAGTTGATCAATGCGCGTGTAAATGAAAAAGAGCGAGCAGCCAGCCTCGGTACTTTGCAGCATCAGATGCAAAATGCAGCGCATAAACTGCAGGAAATCAAAGCAGCCCTCGAAAGATTGACCAAAGCTGATTTACAGGACAGAAATCGAATCGAAGTCCTTGAGAATAATGCGGCTATGCTCCGAAAAGTCCTGGAGAATTACCAGGATTATCCAACCGGTGTACGCTTTTTAGCCACGCATCCATCTGAAAACATTGCCTCTGAAGGAACGGTCGCCAATGTCTTGCATGTGCAACAGCAGCATCGGGTTGCGATATCATCTGCACTTGGGGAAGCAGCAACTTTTCTCATTGTGAAAGATGTGAGTTCAGCCCATACCGGTATTGGCCTGCTGCAGCAGGACAAGAAAGGAATCGTATCGTTTCTGCCGCTTGATTCGGTTGTCAATGAATCCAAACCGCGCCCTGACGTCGATGATCTCGGTATTATTGGCTGGGCTGATGACCTCATTCGCTGCGATGACAGATATAAAGCTGTCATAAATGCTTTGCTGCAGGACTATCTGGTCGTACAGGATATTGAGACTGCGAATCGAATCTTTAAGACGCTTCAGCGACATCATGTTAATATTGTCACCTTGTCGGGTGAAGTGCTTGGTCACTGGGGACTTGTTCGGGGCGGCAGCCCCAACAGGCGGCAGTCAGATATTGTCGGACGACAAGAAGAACTTGAGCAATTGACGCGAGAGATTCACAGTTTGCATGAAAACTCTCAACGCCGCCAGGAACAGATGAACCGGCGGCAGGAAGAGGAGCAAGACTGGCAAAACAAGATCACCGATTTTTCCGCGCGTATTAGAGAAATGGAAAAGGAGCTGGGTGATCAGCGCGTTGAGCTTGGCCGGCTCATCTATGAAGAACAAAGCATTAGAGAAGCCATGGAGCATGAGGAGGGCGAGAGAGCGCAGCTATTGGAGCGGGTAAGCCAGTTGGATCAAAACCTCAAGTCTCAGGATAGCCATACGCAAACCTTGTTAGATAAACGTTCCGAGCTCACCCAGCTTTTGTATAATCAACAAGAAGAACTCGGTACTCTTGAAGGCGAGCAAAATCAAATTGCGGCGCGCGTTCAAACACTTCAGGTCAATGTAGCAACCTATCAGGGAGCAGCCGATGCGGCCCAACGTGAATACGATTCTGTACGCGATCAAATATACCAAATCAAACGAATGATAGAATCACGCGACGAGGAAAGCGGCCGTGCATCAAAAGAAATTATAGACCTTGAAGAGGTAAACAGTGAGTACAACGAGCGCATTGTCGATTCGAACAAACACCTGGCTACACTGGCAGAACAAATCGATAAGCTCAAAGACGAACAGTATCAAACCAACGTCAAAACGGACGAACAGGAAAAGCTGATTCGTTCTTTGCGAAATGAGAATCAATCATTATCCGAGTCAGTGCATTCGATCGAGCTGCGCGTCTCGGAATTAAAGATGCGGCTTCAGAGTCTGGTGGATCGAACTCGAGAGGAATATGATTACCAGCTCAAGCGCGACTACGCACCTGTGGATATCGATGTGGACGACAGTCGAAGCCGCGTCGACGAGATCAAAGAGCGACTGAAAAGCATTGGACCGGTTAATTTATTGGCATTAAAAGAGTATGAGCAGGAAAAAGAGCGCTTTGACTTTCTGGATAGTCAACGTGCTGATTTGCTCAAAGCACGAGGGAATTTAATCGAGACAATCGATATCATCAATAAAACAGCGCGAGAAAAATTTCTGGAAACGTTTGAAAATGTGCAGAAAAATTTTGTGAATGTCTTTCGATCATTTTTCGAAGGTGGCCGGGCGAGTCTTGTTTTGCGGGAAGGAAACGATCCGCTGGAAGCAGATATCGACATATATGCCGCACCGGCGGGCAAAAAACCGACCTCGCTGCAGCTTCTGTCAGGCGGGGAAAAGTCCTTGACAGCCGTTTCTCTTCTCTTTGCAATTTATTTGGTAAAGCCAAGTCCTTTTTGTATCTTTGATGAAGTTGATGCACCACTTGACGACAAGAATGTACAACGATTTGCCAGCGCTCTGCAAGAGTATGCACAACAAACACAGTTTATTGTTGTCACACATAACAAACTGACGATGCGTGCGGCAGATCAACTTTACGGCGTCACCATGCAGGAGGAAGGTGTGTCCAAAGTTGTTTCTGTCAAGTTTGAAGCTGCTCAGCAATTTGCTGCCTAATACATATCTCCAGAGAGGAGCTGCTATGAAAACCTCATTTATTATATTCTTGCTGATCTCAGTGACTTTTGCTTTTTCACAAAATAGTGACAACGCCGTTTCTGATACAACCAGCACCGTCAATGAACCCGAGCAGGCACAGTTTACCTTTACGGCTGACTGGAACCGGTTTCGGGCGTCGGATTCTCTTGTCTATCTTGAATACACCGCTGCTGTGGGGCGATCCGTTCTGACCTATCAGAGACAAGATAATGGTGCTTTTATCGCAGAACTGCTGATAGAGTCTTCCATTGCGGAAGGTGACTCGATTATTTATGCCAAAAATTGGCGCACTCGTGATACGATCGAGAATATGGATGCCCATGCCATGAGCATGATTATTCCAATTATCAATTATTTTGTCATACCCGAAGGAGAATATTTTTTACAGATTAAAATGACGGATCAGTTTGGAGACAGTCGTGCCCAAAGTATAAAGTTTCAGATAAAGGTATCGCCCTTTGATGACGGGCTTGCCATCAGTGACACGCAAATGGCGACCTCGATTCAGCGAGATGATGGTGAGAGCGCTTTTACCAAAAACGGCTACAAGGTTATGCCAAATCCAAGTTCGGTCTTTGGTATTGGTTTGCCGATTCTGTACACCTATAACGAAATATATAACTTTGCCGAAGGCACATCTGAGCAAGGGGGAAAATACACTGTGTCGTATCATATCCTGGATAATGATGGTAATGAAGTGAAAAAATTTGCCGATCGTGTTCGCAGCAAACCGGGTGTTTCAGCCGTTGCGGTGAATAATCTGAATGTCGTCACACTCGTCTCCGGCACCTATATACTTGAAGTAAAAGTGACGGATCATGAAACAGAAAATACGACATCGACCTCGCGCAAGTTTTTTGTCTACAGGAAAGAGGACTTTGCTGAAGGAGGCGCTGCTTTTCAAAAAGTCAATGAGGAACAAAGTGGTGCCGGTAGTCCAGGATTGGATGCCAGCCGATACGACGCTATGACCGAAGAAGAGCTTGATCTTGAATTCGAGCAAGCCCAATATATTGCCGAACGAGAAGAAGCACGAACATGGGGCAAGCTGAATCTGGAAGGCAAACGCGAGTACATAAAAGAGTATTGGGCGAAACGGGACCCATCACCCGGAAGTCCTGCCAATGAGTTTAAAGACGAGTATCTCGGGCGCGTACAATTGGTGAATCAGCTCTTTCGCGGCGCTTTTCGCGAGGGGTGGAAAACCGATCGCGGACGGATTATGTTGATCTATGGTAAACCGGATGAGATTGAACGCTTCCCGGGTAGTAGCGACGCCAAAGAATATCATTATTGGCATTACTATTCCATTCAAGGCGGCGTTTTGTTTGTTTTTGTAGACAAACGCGGTATGCAGGATCTTGAATTGGTGCACTCGACAGCGCGCGGAGAATTGTATGATCCAGATTGGGTGCGCTGGATTGATCCGAATTATTGAGTGAAAGCCGATCATGGAGCGGCGTTGTAAATCAGATTTTTTAATATTCATTTGAAAAACAGTGCAATTGGGGAGTTTGTTAGCCAGGGCTATGGGTGATTTGCGAGAAAAACAGTATCAGGATACGTTTGATGCGACTATCGCACAGCTCACGATGCGGCGGCGTACAGAGATGAATTTTACGCTTCATGAATGTCAAAAAATTTTAGAGAGCGAATACATCAATCAGGGTAACAATTGGGTTGGCCGCGGCAGTTTGCAGGATATTGTACAAGAGGCGACCATTGCCGCTTATGAGGTTTTTATTGCGGAGTGGCGGCATGAACGTGATCAATCTTGAGATAAATGTAAATATTTTAGGGAGAGTTACATGCGAACAGTTTTAGCAATCATTTTGGGCGGTGGGCGCGGTTCAAGATTATATCCCTTGACAAAGCTTCGAGCCAAGCCTGCTGTACCTATAGCCGGCAAGTATAGACTCATCGACATCCCGGTCAGTAATTGTATCAACTCTGGCATTCAAAAAATTTATGTCTTGACGCAATTTAACTCAGCTTCTCTCAATCGACATATAAGTCTGACATACAATTTTGGACCATTTTCCGAGGGCTTTGTGGAA
Source organism: Candidatus Zhuqueibacterota bacterium (assembly GCA_016928775.1). Lineage (GTDB taxonomy): Bacteria > Zhuqueibacterota > Zhuqueibacteria > Residuimicrobiales > Krinioviventaceae > Kriniovivens. The sequence continues at coordinate 34,721 of JAFGKD010000100.1, forward strand.
GTTTTGGCCGCACAGCAAACGCCGGATAGCGAAGCATGGTTCCAGGGCACAGCCGATGCAGTACGGCGTGTCTTAAACTATGTGCAAAACTACAATGTTACCGAATATTTGGTGCTGTCCGGCGATCACCTCTATCGAATGAATTACCGTAGCTTTATCGACAGCCACAGAGCAGAAGATGCTGATTTAACCATACCCGTTATTGCTGTTGATGAAGAACATGCCAGCAGTTTTGGTTTGATTAAAATCGATGAAAAGAACAACGTGGTGGAATTTCGTGAAAAACCGACCGGTGCTGGCCTCAAAGAAATGGCGGTCGATACAACAAATCTTGGTCTTGATGAAAAAGAGGCCGAGCGACGCCCGTATATCGCTTCCATGGGCATCTATGCCTTCAAGCGCCATGTTATGCCAGAATTATTGGATCGCGATCACAAACAAAGCGATTTTGGCAGAGAGGTCATCCCGGCTGCCCTCAATGATCTCAAAGTGAAAACATATCTGTTCAATGACTATTGGGAGGATATTGGAACCATCGATGCTTTTTATGACGCCAATATGGCGTTGGTCAAATTTCCAAAACCACTATTTTCTTTTTATCATCCGGAGGCGCCTATTTATACACGACAACGTTTTTTGCCGCCCTGCAAGTTCGTCAACTCTGACATTGTTGAATCCATGATTGCAGAGGGCTGCATCATCAATAAAGCCAAAATTCAGAAATCGATTCTTGGCGTTCGAACATACATTGAGGAGGGCTGTGAAATCCAGGAATCACTGATAATGGGACGCGATTTCTTCCAATCGCTAAAAGAGCGCGAAAATGACGTCGATGAAGGAAAAATACCGACGGGTATTGGCAAAAATACTATCATAAAAAAGGCGATTATTGATAAAAATGCCCGCATCGGTCGCAATGTGAAAATTATCAACAAGAATGGAGAGTATGACGATGCATCACATGAAAAGGAGGGATGGTATATCCGGGACGGCATCGTCGTTGTTCTAAAAAATGCTATCATCCCGGATGGCACCGAGATTTAAATCAGATTTTTTTCGAATATTTCGCCAAAAGTTGTGTTGTAGTTATCAAGTTGATATTATCTGAAAGGATAAACCACTAATGAAAAAAAGAGTCATCAATATTGGCGGAGAACAAATTGAGATGATGGTGCCGGATAAAAGGATTATCATGTTCATTATTTTAGGCATTATTGGTCTCTGGATTGTTCTATCCTCAGTCTATACCGTGGATGCCGATGAGGTCGGCGTCATCCGTCGTTTTGGCAAGCATACCAGAACAACCGATCCCGGCTTGAATTTTAAACTGCCGTGGGGTATTGAAAAAGTCACCAAAGTCAAGGTGGAACGTGTGTATAAAGAGGAATTCGGTTTTCGTACGGTTAGCGCCGGTGTGCGGACGGAATATTCCAGCGCGGATTATTCCAGTGAATCGCTCATGCTCACCGGCGATTTAAATTCTGCCCTGGTCGAGTGGATTGTGCAGTATCGCATCAAAGACCCGGTCGCCTATCTTTTCAGGGTGAAAAATGTCGAACGCACTATCCGATACGTTTCAGAGTCCATCTTGCGGCAGGTAGTTGGCGATAACAGTGTGGATGAGGTCATCACGGTGCGCCGGCAGGATATTGCGCCGGAGGTCAAACAACTGATGCAAGAACTGCTTGACGAATATGAAACCGGCATTGATATCGTCACGGTGAATCTGCAAGATGTTAATCCACCCCAAAAAGTACAACCGGCGTTCAATGAAGTCAATGAAGCCGAGCAGGATAAAGAGCGGATTATCAATGAAGCATTACAAGTCTATAACAGCGCCATTCCAAAAGCCAAAGGTGAAGCGGAACAGCAAATTCTCGAAGCCGAAGGCTATGCCACGAATCGTATCAACCGCGCCAAAGGTGACGCAGAAAAGTTTATCGCGGTTTGGCGCGAGTATAACAAGGCAAAAGACGTGACCCAACGTCGACTCTATCTGGAGATGATGCAGGACGTCCTGCCCAAACTCGATAAGAAGATCATTGTTGATGAGGATCTCAAATCCTTCCTGCCCCTCCTTCAGCTTGACACGAAAGGAGGTGCCAGATGAGAAATCCAAAACTAACCGGAATTTTAGTGTTGATCTTTTTAGGCATCATTTTGATTTCGCAGGCATTCTATACGGTGGATGAGACCAAGCAGGTCATTATCACCATGTTTGGCGAGCCAAGAGGTGAACCGATTACCAATGCCGGCCTGCATGTCAAATTGCCATTCATTCACAAAGCGATCTTTTTTGAAAAACGCATCATGGAGTGGGATGGCGATCAAAATGAAATACCAACGTCTGACAAACGATATCTTTTGGTGGATACTTTTGCACGCTGGCGTATTGCTGATCCCTTAAAGTATTATCAATCTGTGAATAATGAAATCAAGGCGCAAAGCCGACTGGATGATATCGTTGACGGCATCACTCGAGACTATATCAGCAAAAATTTGCTCATTGAAGTGGTGCGAAATTCCAACCGAGTAATGGAAATTTCAACCGAAGGTGAGACGAGCACCGATAGTGCGGCTGATTCGCTTAAAATTCAATTCGGACGTCTCGCTATCACTGATGCTATACTGAAAGAAGTGCAAAAAATAGTGCCACAGTACGGCATTGAGGTGCTGGATATTCGCATCAAACAGGTCAATTATAATAATGAGGTGCGAGAAAAGGTGTTTGATCGTATGATTTCCGAACGCCGGCGAATCGCACAGCTTTATCGCTCCGAAGGTATGGGCCGGAAAGCACAAATCGAAGGACGTATGCAAAGGGAGCTCAACCAGATTCGCTCGGAGGCGTATCGGACAGCGCAACAAATCAAAGGCAAAGCAGATGCTGAAGCAACACAAATTTATGCGGATGCCTTCTCGCGTGATCCCCAATTCTACTCCCTGCTGCAAACGCTGGACAGCTATCGAATGACCATTGATTCCACCAGCACACTGATTCTGAGCACCGATTCCGACTATTTGCGGTTTCTCAAACAAGGGAAATAATTCAGCGATACAAAAAGGATTTGTTGCTCTGCAGCAAATCCTTTTTAACAATTACTTGACTTTTTTATGCCACTCGGCCATACACCATTGGCAACGGGTATGGCGCCGTACATTTCATAAAAACAATAAATCAAATCTGATTCAAGTGACTTGAGATCAGAATGATTGTTGAGCAGAAACCACGCCAGGCTCGCGCCGAATGCTGCGCCATACTGGTAACGTGGATATCCCCAGAATTTTTCGTGGTCTTTTTGTGCTGCTCTGAGGGATTCTCTGTATTGTTCAAATCTTTTGTACAGGTTCGCGGTTTCGCCAATATAAAATACGGGTGATGTGCCCCATGGATAGATCAAACTGGTGCCGTCCGCCGTTCCCAACACAAAGGCTCCTCCTGTGTCCGGAATAGACAAGATGGGATCGCTGCTTATGTCGGCGATAAATCCACTGTGCTGACGTTTGCAAAACCGAAGATGAAATGATTTCATAGTGTCGTCCTTATAGGTGCTGCAAGAATTCGGGTCAATCTGCTTTTGTGGAATTGAACTACGACCAGTCTACTGTTACAGTAAATGTAAAATAGTGCAGAAACTACTCTGTTGTTCGAAGCTGTTCTGCAATCCTGTTTTATTCACGTACAGTTGAACAAAACTGAGAGAAAAGATGATCAGGAAAGCCATCATTACAGCGGCGGGTAAAGGTACTCGTCAATATCCGGGCACGAACGCTGTGCAAAAAGAGTTGTTTCCCCTCGTTGACCGCGACGGCATCACCAAACCGACGATACAAATTATCGTCGAAGAAGCCATGCATGCCGGAGTCGCCGAAGTGGCTATCATCGTCCAACCCGGCGGGGAAGAACAGTTCCAGGCGCATTTTCGTGGATTGAGCGAGTCAGATGTAAACTCTTTCTCTAATAAAAAATGGGGATTGAAGCAGTCCGCGCTTTTGGACAAAATGTCTCAGTCTATCACCTATATCCACCAAACCGAGCAACACGGATTTGGGCATGCGGTCTATTGTGCACATGAATGGGCCGGCGATGATCCGGTGTTATTGCTGTTAGGCGATCATGTTTATCTCTCCCATGTTGACACGTCATGCGCCCAGCAGATCGTGAACCTCTATGATCGCTTTCAAAAATCGATTCTGGCCGTTCAACAAACACATATAAACAATCTTTCTCTTTTTGGAACCGTAGCCGGAGAACAACTGGATTCACGCCTCGGCCTTTACCGCTTGGATCGCATTATCGAAAAACCGACAGCAAAAGTCGCGGCCGAAAATCTGGTCATTCCCGAGCTGCCGCCGAATATGTTCCTCACGATATTTGGACTCTATCTGCTCACACCAACCATTTTTAAGATTTTAGCACAGCATGTTGAGAAGGATATTCGTGAAAACGGCGAAATTCAGTTGAGCACTGCTTTGGCAGAGCTTTTTGCCCAGGAAGGTGCCATGGGCTATGAAGTCGCGGGTGAGCGTTTGGATATGGGGACGCCATTAGGCTATCTGCAAACCCAGTTCAGATTGGCGCAGCATAGCGTGCTGTCGCGTGACTTTATGTCGTTTTTCAAAGCCAATCAGCGTAGCAATATTTAATCTTTTCAATCCTGGCAAAATTGTTTATATTTGATAAATTCCTTTTTTGCAAAATTTGCAGGGCTATTCGATGTTAAGCATTCTTGTCGTTGTTGTGTCTTCGTATGTCATTGGCTCCTTTCCCACCAGTATCGTCGTGGGTAAAATTCTTAGAGGTATCGATATCCGTGAGCATGGAAGTGGAAATGCGGGTGGTACAAATGTCTTTCGTGTACTTGGTCCCGGTCCCGGCATTTTTGTTATGTTATTTGATGCTTTTAAAGGCTTTGCCGCCACGTTTTGGGTGTCGAAAATTGTCGTCGATTCTATGCCCCTGGATGCAGGCTTGATCATGATCCTGGCCGGCGTCTCGGCCATCATTGGGCATATCTGGACAGTCTTTGCCGGTTTTCGTGGCGGCAAAGGTGTTGGGACTGCTGCGGGAATGTTGGCGGCTCTGTTTCCGATGGCATTGCTGGTTTGCCTCGTCGTCTTTTTTATTGTCCTGGCGGTGTCAAAGATTGTCTCTCTGAGCTCCATGTGCGCTGCCGTGGCATTGCCAATCACGCTGTCGGTTTTTCGCTATGTCTTTGATTCTCCTGTCCAGTTATCTTTGTATATTTTTAGTTACCTTGCCGCGGCGCTCATCATTTATACACATCGCTCCAATATCAAAAGACTGATCAACGGTACCGAAAATAGAATTGGCAAAAAGAAAAAGTTATCCGAAAATTAGAGTGTTTCCATAACAGCTTTATTTGTTTCGTACGCCAGAAAACGCTTTTATACTAACTCGAGAGGAGTGGCCGTATGAACCGACGAGAATTCCTGAGTAAAGTGTCCAAAGCTGCAATTCTGACCAGTTTATCCCAATTGTCATGCATTTCGAGCAAGATTGACAGGCCGAATATCGTACTTGTTTACACCGATGATTTGGGGTACGGCGATGTGAGCTGCTATGGGGCGCATCGTGTGCAAACGCCCAATATTGATCGTCTCGCCAGAGAAGGAATTCGTTTCACCTCGGCCTATTCAACAGCAGCCACTTGCACGCCATCGCGCTACTCCTTGCTCACGGGTGAATATGCCTGGCGTCGCCAGGGCACCGGGATTGCCCCGGGTGATGCGTCACTTATTATTCCAACCGACAAGGCGACGCTGCCGCGCATGCTGCACAGGGCGGGCTACACCTCAGCGGTCATTGGCAAGTGGCATCTTGGGCTCGGCCACGGTAAACCGGATTGGAACGGTGAGCTTTCTCCTGGACCGCTGGAAATCGGTTTTGATTATTGTTTTCTCATCCCGGCAACCGGCGATCGGGTGCCGTGTGTTTACGTTGAGAATCATCGCGTAGCCGGACTTGATCCAGCCGATCCAATTACCGTCAGTTTTGCCGGTCCGCTTGCGGGTGTGCCCACCGGCCGAAATTTTCCTGAACAATTAAAGGTTGGTGCTGATGATCAACATAGCGACACAATCGTCAACGGTATCAGTCGCATCGGCTATATGAAGGGAGGCGAATCCGCACGATGGGTGGATGAGGACATGGCGGATGTGCTGACTGAAAAAGCCAGGTCCTTTATTGAAAAAAATCGCACAACACCCTTCTTTTTGTATTTTGCCTTGCATGATATCCATGTGCCCCGAGTACCGCATCCACGATTTGTCGGCACGACAGATATGGGAGCACGTGGTGATGCCATCGTCCAGGCCGATTGGTGTGTCGGCGAAATTTTGCGCACCTTGGACACGCTGAATCTGGCGGAAAATACCATATTTATTTTCAGCTCGGACAACGGTCCTGTGCTCAACGATGGCTATATGGATCAGGCTGTTGAACGTGTCGGTGATCATCAGCAAACTGGCCCGTTACGCGGCGGCAAGTATAGCAGTTTTGAAGCCGGAACACGAGTGCCATTTCTGTTGCGTTGGCCTGCAAAAGTTGAGCCGGGTGAAAGCTCTGCCCTCATCAGCCAGGTTGATCTTTTTGCGGCATGTGCAACGCTCATCAACCACTCCCTCAAGCCGGAAGAGGCGCCGGACAGTATTGATGTGCTCCTGGCTCTCATCGGGCAGGATAAAATCGGACGCGCCCACCTGGTGCAGGAAGCAGCCGGTGGTTTTTTGTCGCTGCGGCTGAATCAATGGAAGTACATTGCCCCCTCAAAAGGCGCCAAATATAACGCGACAAAAGGTATTGAAACGGGTCGTGATACCGATCCGCAACTGTATGACGTTGAAAAAGACATCGGGGAAAGAGAGAATGTGGCAGCGGAAAATCCGCACGTTGTGCGTCAAATGCAGCAGTTGCTGGAGGATATCCGGCAAAAAGGTGAGCGATTTGTAAAGCATCAATCACATATTGACGCAAATATGTGACAGGGAAGCGGGACGCCTTTGCGACGGCTTTTTCTAGCAATTCTTTTATAGTGCCCACCACGCCTCAATCTGTTTGGCCACATCTACCGGCTGGTGTTTGTGAATGAATTCGTTCGTTTGCGGATCGTAACGGTAATCCCCGCCCCATTTTTCGCCCTGTTTGACGATTTGTTTGACAGCATCTATTATATACTCGATTTCGTCATCGCTCATTATTGGATGAACCGAGAGTCGTACCCACCCTAATTTGGCAGATAAATCCCCCTGGTCAATCTTGTCCGTCATGCTTTTTGAGCGTTGTGGATCGACGTGCAAAAGATAATGCCCGTACGTACCGGCGCATGAGCAGCCACCGCGCACCTGAATGCCGAAGCGGTCGTTGAGCAAGCGCACCATCAGATTATAATGGATGTTATGCACATAAAACGAAAAAATGCCGAGGCGTTGTTCAATGTTATCCGCCAATATATGGATATGTGGAATGGAGCGCAGTCCACTGAAGAGCCGCTGCACCATCTGTTGTTCACGTGCGAGGATATTTCCAGTCCCCATTTTTTCTTTGAGTTTGATGGCCAGCGCCCCGCGGATCGCCTGCAAAAAACCCGGCGTACCGCCGTCCTCCCGAGTCTCAATGTCGGATACATAATGATGTTGATGCCATGGATTGGTCCATAATACGGTGCCCCCACCCGGCTGGTCGGGAACTTTGTTTGTATAAAGCTGACTGTCAAAAATCAACACACCGGACGATCCGGGACCGCCTAAAAATTTGTGCGGCGAGAAAAAAAGTGCATCGAGTTTGGCGTCTTTGTCGCCCACCGGATGCATATCTATTTGAACATACGGCGCTGAAGCAGCATAATCAACAAAACAAAATCCATCATAGCTGTGCATGATACGCGCCATGTCGTGAACAGATGTTGGAATACCTGTGACGTTCGACGCCGCTGTAAATGCGCCGATTTTGAACATGCGATCCTGGTATTTTTTCACGGTTTCGTCGAGCCGGTTGAGGTCGATATGCCCGTCTCGACCCGGCGGGATGACGATGACCTCTGCAATGGTTTCCTCCCATGACGTCTGGTTGGAATGGTGTTCCATGTGCGTCACAAATACAATGGGCCGACATTTAACATTGACATCGATACAGTCTCGAAATTGCTCGGGAATTTTTAGCCCAAGTATACGTTGAAATTTATTCACCGCCGCGGTCATGCCGAATCCGGCGTTGATAATGACATCCTCCGGGTCTGCATGGCAATGTTGTTTGATGGATTGATGTGCCATTTGATAAGCCAATGTCATCGATGTACCAGTGATGTTTGTCTCGGTATGCGTATTGCCAACAAACGGGCCATATTCCCAGGCCAGTTTGTCTTCAATAGTTTTGTACAAGCGACCACTTGCGGTCCAGTCCGCGTACAAAATTTTCTGCTCGCCATAGGGCGAATCAAATGTTTGGTCAATGCCAATGATGTTTTGTCGAAAGGGAATAAAATGTTGCTCCAGGTTCAAAAGTAACTCCATCATTTTTTCAATGAACAATAAAAGTTAATGATTCCATTGTTAAATCAAAAGATTGAAATTGATGCTTGATAGTTTATTCAAATATGCTAAATTCAACATTTTAAATGCAGAAAAACCAACCTGAACCAATCAATTGGAGGTTACATGTTAAAAAAGCATCCAAAGGGATTAATGGTCCTCTTTTTTACGGAAATGTGGGAGCGATTTGGTTACTATTTGATGTTAGGTATTTTTTATCTGTATATGACGGACTCGCCCGATAGTAATGGATTGGGTCTGCCGCTGGAGCAAGCCGCTGATATTGTGGGTACCTATCTCGCACTCGTCTATTTAACCCCGTTTATTGGTGGTCTGTTGGCGGATCGGGTACTTGGTTATCGCCTGGCCATTTTTATTGGTGGTGGGCTCATGGCAGCCGGTTACATTGGGCTGGCTTTTCAGGGATGGACCATATTTTGGATTTCGCTCCTTTTAATTATCTTTGGTAACGGTTTCTTCAAGCCAAATATCTCAACATTGGTCGGGAATCTATATAGCACGAAAGAATATCAGGCTTTGAAAGATTCCGGCTATAATATTTTTTATATGGGCATCAATATTGGCGCTTTTATCTGTAATTTTGTTGCTGCTTATCTTCGTAATAATTATGGCTGGGGATGGGCGTTTGCTGCTGCGGGGATTGGCATGATCATCGGTTTGATCTGGTTCGCGACCGGTCAGAAAGCCGTCAAAGAGGCGGATGTGCTTAAAGCCAAAAAAGCCGAGGACATGTCGTTGCCCAAGATATTTGGCGTCGTTTTGTTGCCTGCGGTAGCTTTTGGCATTTTGGGATGGCTGCTGCCTGGCAATATTTTTAGTTCTGATTCCACGGATGCCTTTGTTTTCGGCTCCATCCCGGTTGTAGTGTTTTATTTTTCATTGTGGTTGCGCGCCTCCAAAGAGGATAAATCTCCTATCGCGGCACTCTTGGCTATCTTTGGTGTGGTAGTTATTTTCTGGGCCATTTTTCATCAAAACGGATCAGCGTTGACCATTTGGGCGGAAAACTATACAGATCGTGCCTTGCCAAAATGGGTCGAGCCCGTTGCTGACAAGCTGGGTATGGTGCAGAATGTCGATACCTCGCCACGGGAAGTGATTATGCTCGATGGTCACGGGGCGCCTGTGCTGGATGCAAACGACAATCCGAAGACTGAAATGGGACCGCATCCCTATTTCAATAATGTACCTCAAGACCAATGGCCGTCCCAAAATGAGTCACTTAAGTTGATTTCCACCGAGATATTTCAATCGGTGAATCCATTTTTTGTGGTTTTTCTTACGCCAATTGTCGTATCATTTTTTACCTTGCTTCGCAAACGCAAAAAGGAGCCCTCCACGCCAGGCAAAATTGGCTGGGGATTATTCATCACCGCCCTGTCAACGCTGGTGATGGTCGCAGCCGTGTTTGCCTCGCAAAATGGGCTGCAAAAAAGCTCACCAGCCTGGCTCATTGGCGCTTATGGGGTCATCACGGTCGGCGAATTGTTCCTCAGCCCCATGGGCTTGTCCCTGGTATCAAAACTCAGTCCCCCGCGATTGACATCCTTGATGATGGGCGGATGGTTCCTGTCGACATCACTCGGCAACAAGCTATCCGGCGTGTTGGCGAGCTTGTGGAATATGTACGATCATAAGGCGTTTTTCTTTATTGTCAACTTTAGTGGCGCAATGTTTGCAGCTCTGCTGATATTCGTTATGCTGAAATGGCTGCGGCGAATTGTGCAGGAACACACAGGACAAAACTGAGTATTGTTGTCACAAAGAGAGGTCGTCGATACGTCCTCTCTTTGATTGCCTGTTCAATCCTGAGAAAAAATGGTGTTGTGGCAATAATATAGACATGTTTTGCTTTGATTTACGTTGAGGACGACTAATTACCCCATGGGAGGGGATAAAATGACGTATGCGATCATCTCGGATATTCATGCGAACCTCGCCGCTTTGCAGCATGTTTTAGAACGTATTCAAGACTTTAATTGTGATCGGCTCGTGTGTCTTGGTGATATCGTCGGATATGGTCCGTTTCCGAACGAGTGTTGCGAGATTATACAGGAAAAAGCCGATATTTGTATCATCGGTAACCACGACCACGCTGCGATAGGACGTACATCAACAGAATATTTTAACAAGTACGCCAAATCCGCCCTGGGATGGACGACGAAAAAGTTATCCGCCAAAAACAAGCGGTATTTGCAAGAGCGTCCAGCCCAGGTCAGCGAAAATGATCTTCTTTTTGTGCATGCAGCACCGATTGAGCCGCTGAATTGGAATTACATCTTGTCGCTTTATGATGCTGACGACAATTTTCGTTCCTTTAATGAAAAGGTCTGCTTTATCGGTCACTCGCACGTGCCGGCTATTATCTCGTACGAAGACGGAGAATTTCCGGTCTACGAACAAGGCCCGCAGGTGAAGCTGTACAACGGTTTTCGCTATATCATTAATGTTGGCAGCGTCGGTCAACCACGTGACAAGAATCCTGATGCGTGTTTCGGCATATATGATACAGCGTCATCTGTCTTTCAATTAGAACGCGTATCATATAATATACAGGACACCCAAAATGCTATGCAAAAAAAGGGATTGCCAATTTTTCTCATTGAGAGGTTGGCATTGGGACGATAATTATTCATTCACCAAAGAGGTTTAACATGGTCGTCGAAGATCGATCGCACGATAACAAAATGGTTTTTTCCGAAACCACCTATCGACGGATTTCGCGAATATTGTACGAGCTCAATACGCGCCTCAAGGCAACGCTCACAATATTTGCGGATATGAATGGTTATCCGATTGACTACAGCGGTGACACTAAAAACATTAATATCAACACGCTCACAGCCGTGGCCGTAGGTAGTTTTTCGGCATCAAATGAAATGTCACGCATGATTAGTGGTGAACACAATTTTGAACATGTGTTGCACGAAGGTACACGGCGAAACGTCTACATGTGCAATGTCAGCAATGACTATGTCATGGTGCTTGTGTTTGGCAGAGCGGTGCCCGTTGGTTTTGTACGCCTGCTCACACATACGGCCGTCAGCAAGTTGAGCCAATATTTAGACAGTTTGAAAATGCAAAATCGGAACGTCTCCCGCTTTATTGATTCACACTTTCGGTCGCAATTGAATCATGAGCTAGATCAGGCTTTCGGCTTTTAGGAAATCGCCAAGCATGCATATTGACTGGAAAAACCGGGAAATTGTATTCAAAATTGTCTACTATGGCCCAGGATTGGGTGGAAAAACGACAAACCTCGAGTATATCCATGCAAAATTAAATCCCTCGCTGCGCGGTGACCTCATTTCATTTAAAACAAAAGAAGATCGAACACTCTATTTTGATTTCATGCAAATGGATCTACCTCCGATAAACAGAAAAAAGCCACGATTTCATCTCTACACCATTCCCGGCCAGGTGCAGTATGGTTATGGCCGCAAACTCGTCATCAATGGAGCGGACGCACTTGTCTTTGTTGCTGACTCGCAAAAGGAACGCATGGATGAAAATCTGGCGAGCCTTGCCGATTTGGAAGAAAAATTGTCACTCTATAAAAAGTCGTTACAGAAGATGCCATGGATTCTGCAATATAATAAAAGAGACTTGCCGCATTGCGCCAGCATTACATCGCTACAAAGCAAGCTCAATTTTTTAAAGGTACCATATTTCGAAGCTGTTGCCACGAACGGAACGGGCGTTTTTGAAACGTTAAAGGGTGTCATTCAAATGGCCATGCAGCAAGTATAAAAAGCCGGGTATCCGCATGACAGGCGGTTTTTCTCCCAACGCACAAAATAAATGCTGGCTTTTTAATACACCTTTGTTGTTAATCAAAATACTCATTATATTTTCGTAAAAAACATCCTCGATATACTATGGATACGTTATGAATGCCAAAGAGAATAAACCTTCGTTTTCTGCTACGGTCGCATGGATATTTTACGATTTTGCCAACACCGCCTATTCTATGAATGTTGTATCGCTCTATTTCCCGGTGTGGATCATCAATGAACTGGGGCAAAGCGATTTTTGGGTTTCGCTTGTGAATTCTATCTCAATGGCTTTGGTGGCGCTCACCATGCCAGTGTTAGGGGATTGGTCGGATCGAAAAAGTAAAAAAATCCTGGCTCTGTTTCTTTTCACGCTGGTGTGCATTCTGGGAACATTTTCTTTTGGCGTGGCCGGAAAATCTATTTCTTCGCTTTCTCTCTTAATTCCGGTTGTTCTGATCATTTATATATTTGCCAATTATAGCTACCAGGGTGGTCTGGTTTTTTATAATGCCTTGCTGCCCGCGGTCAGCACACCCAAAATCCTCGGCCGCATTTCAGGATATGGCGTCGCGATTGGCTATATGGGCTCGGCGGCCGGTTTGCTCGTTGGCGGTCTATTTGTGGACGGCAGTAAATTCGGCCTGACGATCCCCGGCATTGAAGCCGGAGGTACGGTGGCGGCTTTTATGCCGACAGCGCTATTGTTCCTTGTTTTTGCGCTGCCAATCTTTGTCTTCGTTCGAGAGCCGCAGCTCAAGGCTGGCAAGGATCATTGGGATATAAAATCATCCTATAAAAAAGTGTGGTCATCGATCACCAGCACGAAAAAGCATCCCGGTTTGTTACGTTTTTTAGTCGCAAAATATTTATATGAAGACAGCATCCATACAATCATCATTTTTATGGGGGTGTACACCCAGGCTGTCATGGGATTTAGTTCTGAAGAGACCAATAATTTTTTTATCATCGTTATTCCGGCTGCTGTGGTGGGCTCCATTATTTGTGGTGTTTTGACGGATCATTTTGGCCCGAAAAAGACACTTGTTGGCGTTATTTTTACCTGGGTAGTTGTTTTGTCACTCACTATTTTGACGATGAACAGAACTGTGTTCTGGTTCCTGGGCGGCAGCGTCGGTATTCTCCTGGGCTCCACATGGACTGCTGCGCGGCCATTGTTGATCACCCTGGTACCAAAGGAAAATATAGGTGAATTTTTTGGCCTTTATGCACTATCGGGCAAAGCTGCCGCTATTACCGGACCGCTTATATGGAGCACAGTAACGCTCAGTTTTGCACGGTATGGTGCTATTTTCAAATACAAAGCCGCGATCGGTGCCCTGGTGCTGGTTATGATTGGCGGTCTTTTAATACTGTGGCGTGTGCCGGATTTGCATCGGAGCCACAAGTACGAGGAAAAATAAATATGCAATGTGTTGCCGTGAGGTGAATGGTTTGGTGTGGATTTTGAAAAGTACTTTTCTCATATTGTGTCTTGTTACGTTTGTTGTTTCACAAGAGCAATCGAAATCAAGCGATTATATTCTGGGTGATGAAGAACGGCTGGAGATGATCGTAGCGATATGGGGTGAGGTGCAAAAACCGGGCGAACATCGAGTTCCATATAATACAACGTTGGTGGAGTTGATTTCAATTGCCGGCGGTCCGACGCGCAACGCAAAGTTAGCACGAGTGCAGCTAACACGCCAGGCCAGTGAATGGACGATGAGCCCGCAGGCGCTGGAACAGATTCTCAAAGAGTCTGACGCTCATGAAATAAAAGACAGTGAGCTGAAAAGAAGATTTGATTCAGCTTCACGCAAAATCCTCTTTTATGATGTAAATAAATATTTAGCAGATCAAGATATGGTGATGCCTCCGCCCGTTCTGCAGCCGGGTGATGTGGTGTTTGTTCGCACAAGTAGCTGGACCTTCTGGCGAGAGGCTATCCGTGTTATCCATGAAATTGCCTTGATTGCAAGTATTTACGCTTGGTATTTGAGAAACACCAAATGAGGATTTAATCTTGAATGCAAGAGAGTCAGAAAAATCACCTGTCCACACTTTCTTAGATATACTGGTTCGGCGGGGATGGTATATCGTGATATCCACATTGGCCGTACTTGCACCAATTTTAATTTACAATAACACTGCTACACGGTATTACCAGGCTACGACGACCATTATTTATGAGCAACCAAAGCCGCCCTTATCAACCGAACAACGTCCGTATCGCTACCAACCGCTGAAAGAAACTGTGCTCAATCAAATCCAGGAAATAAAAAGTCGTTCTGTTGCACTTGAGGTGGTAAAAGCCTTGCCGGATTGGGCAAAACAACAACTCCTGTTACCGACAGATCCTGCACCCAACTTTGATGCGCACGCCTACTATGCTGCTATTATTAATAGTAATGTTGAAGCTGTACCGGTCGCTGAATCGGATGTGATTGAAATTCGTGTCAAAGCCGCCAACGATCCGCACGTCGCCATGGTTCTTGCCAACACCATGTGCGATGTCTTGAGGGATCGAAATTTGCGTATTCGTCGCGAAGGCGTCAGCGATATGCGAATCTTTATTGAAGAGCAATTGTTGGCGTATAAAGACAAGCTTGACGCTGCTGAAAGTGCGCTGCGCACCTATAAAGTGGATAATCGAGTTACATCGCTTGATAAAGAAGTTGAAGAACAACTGCAACTGGCAAAAAAGATCGAACTGATGTATCAGGAAGCCAAAAACGAGCGTGAGCGTTCGGAACAATTGCTCAATTCGGTGAACAGTCAAATTTACCAGCAGCAAAAGAATCTGGCGCCATCGCTCACCAATGTCTCGAATCAGATGATTCAACAATTTAAAAAGCAGCTCACAACGCTGCAAGATGACTATATAAAACTTCAGCTCCAGGGTGTACCGGAAGATAATCCCAAAATGGCCGAGATAAAAAATGATATGGTGCAAGTCCGACAAAACCTGGCTGAGGAAGCTCGCAAAATTGCTGAACAGGAAAATCTGATCGATCCGGTTTCACAAATTTCATCTCTCTATCAACGTCGAGTGGAGCTCGAACTCAAATTGCAGATGTTGCGAACGCAGGAGCACTCTCTGGCAGCATCATTGAATGACTATGAAGAATCACTCCGCCGGTTACCAAATAAAGAATTTGAATTAGCGCGATTAACTCGCGAACGTGATTTGGCCTACAATTTGTACAGCATGCTTTCGGAACGTCGTGAGGAAGCCAGGATCAACGAAGCGGAAAAAATAGGGGATATGCGAATCATCGATCGCGCGCAATTCCCGCAAAAACCGGTTCTACCGCGAGTAGAATTAAATCTGGCCATTGGCCTGATGCTCGGTTTAACGATAGGTTTTGGCCTGGCATTCTTTTTAGAATCACTTGACACCTCGCTAAAAACGCCGGAGGATGTTGAAAAAAAGACCGGGCTTTCTATTCTCGGTTCTATCCCGCGGTTCAGAAATCTAAATATGGCAGAGGGCACGGAACCGCAAGCGAACGCTTCTCCTGAAGGTTTGGTTACTTTTCGTGTTCCATCCTCACCGGCTTCCGAGGCGTATCGTACGCTGCGAACAAATTTGCAATTTTCAAATCTGTCGCAGAAATTCCGTTCAATGATGCTCACCAGCTCGGGGCCACGTGAGGGCAAATCAACAACATCCGCAAATTTGGCTGTCGTCACCGCGCAAATGGGACTGCGCACACTTTTGATTGATGCTGATCTTCGTCGGCCAACTGTGCATAGAATATTTAATCTGAATCGCGAGCCGGGTTTGTCCGATATTTTATTTCACTATGACGAGAATGGACAGCCGCCCGCGCAGGATGTCATCGAGGATGAGGATCTGGATATTGAGAACGCCTACACAGACCATCAAACATCGTTGCGTGCCAAAAAAGCCCTGCAGCAGATGGTCGCCCTCGATCTGGCAATAAAAGCGGCTGTTCACAAAACAAAGATTGACGGTTTGGATATATTGACCTGCGGCATGTTGCCACCGAATCCTTCAGAAATATTGGCCGGTGAAACGATGAAAGACCTGCTGGCGCTGCTCAGAGAGAAATATGAATTTGTCGTCATCGATGCACCGCCAGTCATTGCGGTCACCGATGCAGCTGTACTGGCACCGCACGTTGATGGCGCCCTGCTCGTCATTGAATCGGCGCGAAATGATCGAGAGATTATTTTAAAGGCAAAAAGTCTGCTCGATCACGTGAATGTTAATTTGATTGGCGCCGTCCTGAATAATGTCCGCGAGAAAAATCTTTATGGCGGCTATGACTATTATTATACGTATTATTCCTCCGAATCAAATACCAGAAAACGCAGAGGATGAGTTAACAGGCAATGACAACCTTGAGACGAAAAGCTATCGATAATGTGACACGCGTATTGGATGTCGCGGTCATGCTCGTTGCCTTTATTTTTTCTCTCTATTTAAATGCTCCGGAAGAAATCCCGACTGATTTTGTCGGTTTTTTATCCTATAAATTTTCACTCATCAATTTTATCGCGCTCGGTCTTTTGGTGTGGGGATGGTTGCATCTCTTTAGCCAATTTGGCTTGTATGATGCCAGGCGCTTTACCAACATTATTACAGAATGGTTTGATATCGTCAAAGCGGTCTCGGTAGGCGTGATGTTGCTCGGCGCCCTCAGTGTTGCTTTTGGTCGTCGGCATGTCGATCAAAGTGTGCTGATTACATTTTGGCTGGTCTGTTGCCTGTTTACCATTCTCGAACGTTGGCTCTACCGGCAATACGTCATACATCTGCGCGCCGCAGGACGCAATTTGCGGCATGTCATCTTTATTGGCAGCAATCCAAGAGCTATTGAGCTGGCGCAAAATGTCCTCAGCCGGCGCGAGTTTGGCTATCGCCTCGTCGGTTTTGTGGATGATGAAATGGCCCACGATAGCAGCAGGGGACCAAAAGCAAAAGTGATTTGTACGCTGAAAGATTTCCCTGCCTACCTTGAAAACCATGTCGTTGATGAGGTTTACATTGCTCTGCCGATCAAAAAGTATTACGAAGAAATTCGCAGTATCATAACGCTGTGTCAGGATATCGGCATCGTCTGTCGCGTGCCGTCCAATTGGTTTGAAATTAAAACGCTCAAGACTGCTCCCTTCGAGCTGGATGATGAGCCGATTCTCACGGTGTACACCGGCTCGCCGCATCAGCTTGAGTATCTCTGGCTTAAAAGACTTATCGATATTGTATTTGCAGCTGTTGCTCTGCTTCTTTTCTCACCTTTTTTTATGATCATCGCTTTGCTGATCAAGCTCACATCACCGGGACCGATATTTTTCAAGCAGGAAAGAATTGGCTATAATCGCCGGTCTTTCAAAATGATCAAATTTCGAACAATGGTTGCTGATGCCGAGGATATGCAAATTCAACTGGAACATCTGAACGAAGCCGATGGTCCGGCATTCAAGATTAAAGAAGATCCCCGGATTACACCCGTCGGGAAATGGCTGCGAAGAACGAGCTTCGACGAAGTCCCGCAGCTCATCAACGTGCTGTTAGGTGATATGAGTCTGGTCGGCCCGCGTCCGCTGCCCGTTCGAGATGTTGAAGGAATCGAAAAGCGATGGCAAAAACGACGTTTTAGTATGCGTCCCGGGCTCACTTGTCTGTGGCAGATTGGTACAAGAAACCAGATGCGATTTGAGGATTGGATGAGGCTCGATCTGGAATATATCGACAGCTGGTCTATTCAACTGGATTTTTATATCATTGCCAGGACAATTCCTGCCATTATCAAAGGTACCGGCTACTAATCCAGTGTTCTCTACGTTATGCGCTGATAATCTGGCAACAAAAGGAACTTTTCATGGTCGTCTCTGTGGTCATGCCATGCTTGAATGAACACGAAACAGTCGCTCTCTGTATTCGCAAAGCGAAAGAGACGTTGAATCAACTTGGTGTGACTGGCGAAATTGTCGTTGCCGATAACGGTTCCACCGATGGCTCACAAGATATTGCCAGAGCACTGGGTGCTCGCCTTGTCGAGGAGCGGGAGAGAGGCTATGGTAATGCCTGCCGAGCCGGCATTGCGCGGGCGCAAGGCGACTATATTATCATCGGTGATTCGGATAATTCCTATGATTTTGCCGATATTGAATGTTTTTACGAAAAATTAATCGACGGGTACGACGTCGTTTTGGGCACCCGAATGAAAGGAACCATTCAAAAAGGGGCCATGCCCTGGCTGCATCGGTATATCGGCAATCCATTTCTTACTGGCCTGCTCAATATTATTTTTCGCCCCGGTATTTCAGATGCGCATTGCGGTATGCGTGCTTTTACCAAACAGGCTTTTGAGAAAATGGCACTGCAAACAACAGGCATGGAATTCGCCTCCGAAATGGTGATAAAAGCCGCTCTGTTGCATTTAAAAATCACCGAAATTCCTATCACGCTGTATCGAGATGGACGTAGCAGTGCACCGCATTTACGTCCTTTTCGGGATGGCTGGCGGCATTTACGCTTTATACTGCTGCACAGCCCATCCTCTTTGTACATGGTGCCCGGATTTTTTATGCTCGGTCTCGGCATGCTCAGCATGATTATCATGCTTGTAAAATCCGTTCCTGAGGACGAGCGGATCGTTAACTTGTATCCGATGGTTTTGGGCAGCTTGTTAGCTATCCTGGGTTTTCAAACCATCGCAGTTGGAATTTATGCTCGAATATACGCCGTAACGCACAATTTTGCGCCGGACGGTCCGTTTCTCAAAAAAATGTTTAGAGTGTTGAACCTGGAACGCGGACTCGCACTCGGTGCATTCGTTTTTCTTTTGGGTTTTTTGTTAGGGATTTATATTTTCATACAGTGGAGTCAAAATTTTTCTGGTCAATTTGTTGAATTGCGTTTGGCGCTTTTTTCATCCACGCTTATGATATTTGGCACTCAGATTATATTTTCTTCGTTTTTCCTCAGCATGTTGGGTATCGAACGAAAAAAGCCGAGCGAAAAGAGTTTGCGCCATGAGTAAAGATAAATATTCAGAACTGTATATGCCGAGCAGCCGTAAAGATGATGTCCTGTTCGTGCTCAAGGTGCCGCCACCCTTTGGCGGTGGTGAAATTGAACACCAAATAATCTACGACAAGCTGAAAAATGATCATGCTTTTCTGCTCTATTCGCGCAAATCACATACAAAGGCAAAACAGGGGCGCGTTCTGATGTCGAATTTTGTCTACGGCCTGCTGCTTATTCTGCGAGTATGGGGAACCTGCATCATCCGTCGTCCCAGGGTTGTGTTTATCTGGCTGCCAAAAGATTATGCGGCTTTTGTACGCACGATGATGCTCATTGCCGGCTTGCGGTTGTTTCGGATCAAAGTCATTGGCGATTTGCATGGTATGGGATTCAGCTTTTTGCAACGCCGGTCGCGCAAATGGTATTACAAGCGTTTTATCAATCTGTTTACCACTATACGCGTTCTGAGTCCACGCATCGGAGAAAGAATCTGTGATTCCGGATTTCGTCATAAAATCGTTTCGATCGAAAATGGTATTGTAGTGCCGAATTTTCCGAAAAATAAAAAGGTATCCTTTCAGCAGCCGATCAGGCTGCTTTATCTTGGTGCGATCTCCGAGCCAAAGGGTTTCTTTCGCGTGCTGCAATTGGTGCGAGATCTATCCCGCGCGAATGTTCGTTTTATGTTGTATGTTGTCGGTGAATGGGTGAGTGGACAATTCCGTCATGAAGCATTTGATTATATCAGTGAGCACCGCCTGTCATCATATATTCAATTCCTTGGCGTCAAGCTGAATGATGAAAAATGGCGAATATTGTGGCACAGTCATCTCTTGCTGCATTTTACCAGTTGGGATGGTCAACCATTGACAATAATTGAAGCAATGGCTGCCGGGGTGCCTGCGATCTCCACGCCGGTTGGCGCGATTCCCGATATGATCGAACATAATGTCGACGGCTTTTTAATTGATCGTGTGGATCAGAGCATCCATATAATTATCGAGTTGTTAGCCAATCGGCTTGATTACGAAGCCATCTCATCTTCCGCGCGAGACAAATTCGAGCGCCGATTTACAGTCGATAGATATATTGCAGACATCACTAAAATTGTCACAATGGAGAAAAATGCGACAGGTCATTCAGTATCAAAAAACCGGTGAATTGTCTATTGAAGAACTACCGACCCCCACGTTGCAAGCTGGCGGTGTATTGGTACAAAATTACTTTTCTCTGGTCAGTGCCGGCACAGAACGCAGTTCGGTTGAGACAGCACAGGCCAGTTTACTCGGCAAGGCAAAAAAACGTCCAGACCTTGTCAAACAGGTCAAAGACAACATAAGAAGGGAAGGACTGTTGGCGACATGGCACAAAGTCAAAGTCAGAATGGACAATTACGCCCAGCTCGGCTACAGTTCCGCCGGCATTGTTCTCGAATCATCTGTCCCTGAATTTACGCCGGGAGATCGGGTGGCGTGCGCCGGTCAGGGCTATGCCTCGCATGCCGAGGTTGTTTTTGTGCCGAAAAATCTTGTCGCTCGTATTCCCGATTCGGTTGATTTTGATGAAGCAGCATTTACTACCCTGGGCGCTATTGCTCTGCAGGGCATACGACAGGCTGATGTGCGCATGGGTGAAAATGTCGCTGTCATCGGTCTGGGATTAGTAGGCTTGCTCGCCATACAACTTTTAAAAGCCAATGGGTGTCGCGTTATCGGCCTCGATATTTCTGATGCGCATTTTGATCGGGCGTTGAAACTTGGCTGCGATGTCTGTTTTTTTAGTTCGCACGCATCATTGCCGATGATCGAATCCTTTACGCGCGGTTACGGTGCAGATGCCGTGCTCATCACGGCGGCGTCAAAATCAAGTCAGCCGGTCGAATTGGCGATTGAGATGGCTCGGAAAAGAGCCGCGGTTGTTGTTGTCGGTTCGGTGGCTATGAATATTCCGCGCTTTCCGTTCTACCAAAAAGAAATTCAGTTTCGTATCTCCTGTTCCTATGGACCGGGTCGCTATGATAGTGATTATGAAGAAAGCGGTCACGACTATCCGGTCGGCTATGTCCGGTGGACGGAAAATAGAAATATGCAAGCCGTACTCGATCTTTTGGCTATGCGCAAGCTCGATGTGAAAAGCCTTATCACGCACCGTTTTAAAATCAATGATGCACTGCAGGCTTATGATCTCATCACCGGAAAAATTAAAGAACCTTACCTGGGACTGCTGATTCAATATCCATCGACGGTGCAAAACGCTGTGACAAAATTACGCGTTGCTGAACCAGCCACCGGGAAAAAGCTGAAAATTGGTTTCATTGGTGCAGGAAATTTTGCGCAATCCAGTCTTTTGCCGCCATTAAAAGAGTGTGATGTGATCTTGAAAAATGTGATGACCGCCAGCCCGGTGCATGCCAAATCCGTCGCACAAAAGTTTGGCTTTGAGTTTTGTGCCGGCACCACGGACGAGGTGCTCACAGACATTGATGTGCTGTTTATTGCGACACGGCACGATTCACATGCTGAATACGTGAAAGACGGCTTGCGCGCCGGATGCCATGTTTTTGTTGAAAAGCCGCTTGCTGTAAAACCGTATGACTTGAACGACATTTACGATGTGTATACAAAAGCGGCAGCACCGCTCGGGCAGCGATTGTTCGTCGGCTTTAACCGCCGCTATGCGAAACCGTTCGCCGATATAAAATCGTTTCTGGCTGACGTCAGGGAGCCACTGATTATCACCTATCGCGTCAACGCTGGTTTTATACCAAAAGACCACTGGACGCAACAACCGGATCAAGGTGGACGCATTATAGGCGAGTGCTGCCACTTTTTTGATTGTATGGCTTTTTTAACTGATTCAAAACCTGTTTCGGTTTACGCGGAAAGCATTACATCTGACAATACACAAGTGACCGATGCAGACAATGTTTCTGTTGTCGTCAAATTTGCCAATGGTTCCGTCGGAACGCTCATCTATGTCGCAAATGGTGAAAACATGTTAGCCAAAGAATATTGTGAAATCTCCGGCGGTGGAAAATCTGCCGTGCTGCACAATTTCAGCCGTGTCGCTTTTTATGCCAATCGAAAAAAGCGGGAAAAAAAATACAGCGGCGACAAAGGACACGCAGATGAGGTGAAAGCTTTTATCCGTACCTTGCAGGGTGCTGGCGAAAAAATTATTCCGTTTGATTCGCTTGTGGATACAACCCTGCTCACGTTCAAGACGATTGAATCATTAAAATTAAAAAAACCGATGTCAGTGACATTATAGTGGATTTTATATGTTGAATGTAACCGTGTGCGTTGTCGTTTATAACGCCATTGAGCATATTCAGGAATGCCTGGACTCTTTGATGGCCCAGGATTATCCGATTCATCATTACGAGTTGTTATTTATCGATAACAATTCCACAGATGGGACGAAGGAACTCCTGTTGTACTATAATCGGCACTATTCGCACGTGCGCACGCTGATTAATCCGGTGATCGGTATCGCAGGCAGTCGAAATTTGGGACTCAGACACGCTCGTTTCGATTATATTGCCTACATTGATTCTGATTGTGTGGCACCACGAGATTGGCTGTCAAAGTTAGTCGCTGGTTATGAAAAATACGCGAAAGAAGAACCCAAACTGGTCGCCGTTGGCGGTGCAAATCGCCCGCCGCGAAACACAAATCTGCTGTATGATAGCCTCGATATTATGCTCAATACATTTCTCGGCAGTCACGGTTCTGTTCAAGGCAAACGATACGAACGCGATCGCTACGTTCCACATATCCCGACCGTCAATGTTTTATATTTTAAACCCATTTTGCTGAGACTCGGCGGCTTTGATGTCACCTTTGGCAATATTGCGGAAGATCAAGATCTAAGCTATCGCCTTGGCACAGCAGGATATCGATTCATTTATATGGCCGATACAGCGGTCCTGCATAAACTTCGGTCCACCTGGGCTGGCTGGTTCAAAAATATGTATGTTTATGGCAAAGGTCGTATGTGGTTGATCCGCAAGCATCATCATAAAACTGATATGATGCTGATTGCTCCTCTGTTGCTCATTCTGAGCATGTTTGCTCCGTTATTGTCATTTTTATCACCGTTATTGCAGGGTCCACTTTTATATTTCCCGCTCCTTTTTTTCTTCAGTGTGATTGAATGCGCGCGAGTTAGGCGTTTTGCTCTTGCTCCGGCCCTGTTTTTACTCTATGTCGGAACTCATTTTGCCTATGGCATAGGTGAAATCGCCGGTCTGCTGAAGAACCGTGATTTTTATCGCCTGGAGGTGAGTGCAGCCCAAAGTGTGAGATCAGAAAAAAAATAGGGTGGGATAGCTGGCGTGAAGGTTGTTGACTATTTTTCACAAAACATGTGGCCGGATCGAAAAACGATTTTTTCAGCCATTTTGATTGTCTCTCTGGGTATTCGCCTGGGCTTTATTCTACTTTTAAAGCCCAATGGCTTCTATCTCGGCGATACCCGGCATTATGACGCAGCCGCACGCCATTTATTGGCTGGAGAGGGATTTGGTGAAAAATATTCCCGGTCGCCCGCCTATCCCGTCTTTATGGCTCTGATTTATTGGTCGTTCGGCCGCAGCTTTTTGGCAGTTCGATTCATCGAATCACTGCTTGGTCTTGTTTTAGTTGTGACTATTTATTTTATCGCTAACAAAGCCTTCAACGAAACCGTTGCTGTGCTCTCCGCAGCGTTAGCCAGTTTGTTCCCTCATTTTATCATCTTGACCGGTCTTTTATACTCGACGAATCTTTTCACTGTACTTTTGGCGGGCAGTATCTATTTTATGCTAAAATCGGAGGAGAATAACGATCTCCGCTATCTTATCTTGAGCAGTGTGTGCGCCGGTTTGGCGACGTTGACCATACCTTCCATGTTTTTTATCCTGCCATTGTGGCTGTTTTGGCTGGTGTTGTCTCGGCAGCACACGAAACAGGTCAACCTTTTTAGAACGCTGCTCTTTTCGTTTATCATTGCAGCGATGCTGACACCCTGGACGGTTTTGAATCATCAAAAATATAATCGTTTGATACTGGTCCGTCCCCTCACACATACATCGTTCCCAAATTTAGCAGACCTTGATGCGCAAAACGAACGTATAAAAAATGGTTTTTCCGAGACAACCGAATATCTAAAGACACATCCCAACGGTTCGGAGGCGGATAAAATATCCCATATTCTCGGCAATTATGTCAAACATCCCCTACAGGCTGTCAAATACATGATGAGCGAAATTATTCATTTTTGGGCTCTTTATCCGGATCGACTCGATACGCCTTCCCGGGCTCTGCAGAAAAAAATCTCGATTGAGGATTTTCGATATGTCAGTTTGCCGAACGGTGTATGGAAAATGGTGACTATTATCAGCATAATTGTTTTATTACCCATCTTTCTTTTTGCCATCCCGGGCGTGGTGCTTTCATGTCCCCTGGATCGAAAAAAGGGATTGCTGCTGCTGACTATTGTTGGCATGTCCGTTGGCTATTCACTCGTTTACGCCGAGGTGCGTTATCGTATCCCGATTGAACCTTACGTGCTCATGTTTACAGCCGTCGGCCTTGTGCGCTGCTTCGAGTTTTTTCGTTTTGTCACAAAATCCAGGGAGCTGAAATAAATTTGCCATGCTCACTTTTCATCGACATATAAAAGCCATCTCTTTTTTATTACTTTTGTTCAGCGGTATCTTTGCCGGATGTGCGATTGCATTCGTTGCGGATATGCCGTACAAACCATTTTTTGTGGTGGCGCTTGGCCTGGTCTTTCCCTTTTTGGCTCTGTTTATCAAAGACCTGCGTCAATTTTTATTGGTCGCGTCAATTGTGAGCATCCCGATTTATCTCGATGTCAATTTTATGCACATATTTGAACGTCAGGCAGGGGCATCGACGGTTGGGATTTCCCTGACTGATATTTTGCTTCTGATTCTCTTGTTCTTGTGGCTGCTTGAGCTCGCCAGCAAAGATCGCCCGTATGCAATTTTTTACGCTCGACTCACTGTGCCGGCACTCCTGTATATCGAAGCTGCAGCGCTCACTCTATTGTGGGCGCCGAGACTGGACCTGGCCATCATGGAAGTCTTCCGCATGATCAAAGTATGTGCACTTTATTTTATTCTGTTGAACCATCTGCGAGACGAAAGGGATTTGCGCCTCGCCATGTGGGCCTTGATCGCAACAGTAGCCTTTGAAAGTATGATCGCCGGACTGCAAATCGTCAAAGGCGGGCTTTTGGGACTGGAATTTTTAGGTGAAGCCCCAGCCGATCCGGATGGTGACGCCTCATTGTGGCGGGTGATGGGTACACTGGGTCATCCCAACAAGCTGGCAACGTTTATCGAATCACTTTTATTGCTCTGTGTCGGTGCATTTCTTATCGAAAAGAAAAAATGGTTGAAAATCGCCAGCCTGTCAATTACAGGTCTTGGTCTTGTGACGCTGATCATGACCGGCACTCGCGGTGCCTGGGTTGGCTTTGTCGCGGCTTTTATCACCTTTCTCTTTTTCGCGGTCCGCAATAAACATATTGATATAAAATTAATTCTCAAACCGGCCATCATTGTCGTGCTGCTCATGCTGATGATTGGATTGAGTTTTTCAGGCATGCTGACCGAACGAATTTTTGGTGACGATTACGGATCAGCCGAGAGTCGAATCCCGATGTTTCAAATCGCCTTCAACATCATCTCGGCCCATCCTGTGGGTGGTGTTGGCATTAATAACTATCAGGTCAATATGCGGGAATATAACGATTCTGTCCGCGCCATGCGCTATACAACTATACCGAGGCCGGTGCACAATATGTATTTGCTTGTTATGGGTGAGACCGGCTTGATTGGCTTTGCTGCCATGATGCTGTTGCTTCTCTCGTTTATTTCAATTCTTGTTAAAACAGCAGCGAGCTCATCGCCACAATTGGCGGTGATAGCGATCTGTATCCTCAGTGGTGTGGCCGCCTTTTGTGTCCATGGTCTGGTCGACAAGCACCCTCCTGGCGGCTATGCGCCATTTTACGCCATGATGGCTGTCGGCGCATCAGCGTATTTGATAGATCGCAGACGTTTTCATCATTCATGATATCGGACGTATAATGCTAAGGAAGATGATTTTTAGTATTGGAGGCGTTTCGTTTGTGCTCGCGTTGATTATGATACTCGCGGCCTTGTCAACCGTCTTCCTCGGTCGTCTTCTCTCAGAAGAAGATTTTGGCGAATTTGCTCTCATGCGTACACTTGTGCTTTTTATTGCGCCTCTGACGGTCTGGGGACAAGATGTCGCCACCGCACGCTTTTTCGCCCAGCACGATGCAAGACATTATAAATGGACCGGAGCTTTAAAAACCATTCTTGGCATCGGAGCCGTGCTGATGCTCATGGCCGTCGCAATCGCGGCGTTCGTCTATAGCATCGCGCTGCCCAAAGTTTTGCTGCTCATTGTGGCGTCCTTTGCCTATATGTGCACCCTGTTTTTTTCCAACCTCGTACGCGGACAAGGGCATTACAGGCAGGCTATTTTGATGCTCAATGGATTTCGCGGACTCTTTTTCCTGCTCGTCCTTGCACTGTATTTAAGCAAAGCAGCGACGGCAACATTGACCATCTTGTCCTATTATGCGATTATCATTTTTTTAGCAATAGTGAATGCTCGCTATGCTTTTATCAAAGTCAAGCAGGGAACTCAACCGGTCCCAAAAGAGATGCATCAAGCCGGACTGTTGCTGATGGGCAGTCAGGCTTCTGTGACATTGATTGGATCATTAGACAGTCTGTTCATCCCCGGATTGCTCGATCTGGCGTCATTGGCGGTATATCAGGCGGCAGTTGTGCCATCGCAGATTTTTAATATCATTGGACGAGCCGGCAAGTATGTGTGGGTACCGGAATTTGGCCGATCAGGAACAACGCATCTAAAAAAAATATCGCTTCTTGTCGCGGTGACTGCTCTGGCGTTGTTGACCATTATGCTGGTTTTTGCTGAACCGATACTGCATGCGCTTTTCGCCGGAAAATATGACAGCGGCGCCAATGTATTACGGCTCCTGGCCGTGGCGGGCACGATTCGTCTCTTTTATAATCTCGGTTCCAGCGTCATTGTCGGCAAACTGCAAAACGATGCTCTTGTTTATCATCTCGTGCTCAATATCATTTTGGTTTTTGTTGAAATTGCGCTGCTGATCCTTTTGCTCAACTCTTATGGTGTGCTCGGCGCGGCAGTGACCATGCTGTGTGTCACGATCTTGCGAACATGTGCAAGTTATGGCATCATTTATAAATTCAAACACCAGCTCAATCAGACTGTATGAAAAACTCGTTGCGCATTATCTATCTGTCAAATGAACGTTTGCCGGCAAAGATGGCATGTACGATTCAACAGGTCGCCATGTGTGAAGCTTTTGCCAAAACTGGTGCAGACGTTCAATTGGTCTATCCGAAATATCATGATCAGCCAGCTGCTTCGGCGCAACATATTTATGATTTTTATGGCGTGACAACCACTTTTAAAATGAAGCAAATATTCTCCTTTTTGAGTCTGAGCAAACCGATCTCGGATGGTTCGCAGCACATTAAAATTCCCTATGTGGGCGGCATCTCTATCCTTGTCTCCAGCGCCATATATGCGTTGACATTATTCGCGCGCGATCAACTGGGTTCATCAACGGTAATTTATTCCAGGAATGTTAATGCAGCCTATGTTTTTCTCAAATTGAAGCGATGCTTTTTTCCGCAGTCAAAGATTTTTTTTGAGGTTCACGCACTCGATCAACAACAACCGCGACATTTATTTTATAAAATTTTACGCGAATCAGACGGCTTGATCTGTATTACAAATGCACTCAAAGAAGCGCTGCTCAAAGTGCACCGCTCTCCCAAAACAATTTTTATCGCACCCGACGGTGTTAAAGG
This sequence comes from Candidatus Zhuqueibacterota bacterium, assembly GCA_016928775.1. Classification (GTDB taxonomy): domain Bacteria; phylum Zhuqueibacterota; class Zhuqueibacteria; order Residuimicrobiales; family Krinioviventaceae; genus Kriniovivens. The sequence goes on from JAFGKD010000100.1 coordinate 62,982, forward strand.
GAGTGTGCTGAATGTCTCGTCTCACTCCCCAAAAAGCGCCAGGCAGCGCCTCAATATTGTTGCTGATAAAATTGTTATGTATACAGGACAAATTGTGCCTGGTAAAGGTGCGGATGTTTTTATTGAAGCAGCGGCTTTTTTTAATATTAATGTGACTTTTTATCTCGTTGGCGGAGAAGGTGTGCATTGGCAAGCAATCCGGCAAAAAGTCATGGACAAAAAGTTAAAAAATGTTCAGCTAACAGGATTTGTGCCTCCTGCACAGGTGACACATTATCAAGCGGCTGCAGATGTACTCGTGCTACCTCCAACGGCTGATCATGTGATCAGCCCCTATACATCGCCATTGAAACTGTTTGAGTACATGGCGGCGCGGCGCCCGATCGTTGCGAGCAATCTGCCGGTTCTGGGTGAAATATTAACAGATCGCCACAATGCCTTGCTCTTTCAAGAGCGCGATGCTGCTGATTTGGCTGCGAAAATTCAACTCTTGCTCGAAAATGGCGATTTGGCCGACTTTTTGGCCGCCAATGCCTGGAGAACGGTGCAAAACTTTTCGTGGGAAAAACGCGCCGAACGAATTGTTGACTTTATGATGAGAACAAGCGTATGAATAGTCCTGATAAATTGAAATACCCCAATATCCTCCTCATCTCGATTGACAGCTTGCGGGCAGATCATTTATCCCTCTACGGATATGAAAAAGAAACCAGCCCTTACCTGACCGAGCTATCATTTGATGGTGTCGTCTATGAAAATGCGTTTTCCGCCGCCAATTGGACCGGCGCATCGATTGCTTCCATTCTCACCGGGCTTTATCCTGCCTGCCATGGTTATACAAACAAGCATTATTATCTTGATAACGGTCAAGATTCGCTCGCGGCAATTCTCCAGGGAAACGGCTATTTTACCATCTGTTTTTCCAATAATATGTATCTCGGCGAGCAAACTGGCTTACACGTCGGTTTTGATGAATTCCGCTATCGCGGTCAGCTCCAGCAAACAGGCACCAAACCGCCCGCCAGGAGCAGAAACGGTTTGATCGAGTGTTTGAAAAAGCTTCCGAGCGCAAGCACAAAAAATATAACCCGAAATATAAGCGATGTCCTTTATCATTCCAGGGCATTGATGCGCGATGATGGCGCCTGTGAAACAGAAACTGCTTTCCAGAAATGGATCTACCATTACGATCGCGTCAAACCTTTTTTCGCTTACATTCATTATCAGGAGCCGCATTCGATCTATTTCCCGCCCTATCCTTTTCGGCGACGTTTTTTTTCCGGCTCCTGGTTCGAAGAGGCCGCATATCTGCAATTTGATCATATGCGCTATTTTGCCGGCAAAATCAATTATACCGAAACGCAGGTGCGCCACTACCTGGAACTCTATGATGCAGAGATTACCTATCTTGACTGGCGCCTGGGACGATTATTTGCCACATTGAAAAAGCAGCATTTGTTTGAAAATACCGCCATTATCGTGACCGCCGATCATGGTGAAATGTTCGGTGAAAATGAATACTTTTGGCATGCCTTCTGTCTTTATGAGCCATTGATCCGAGTTCCTTTGCTCATCCGCTTCCCCGAATGGTTTGAGCGTGATTGTCGCTCTCTCAATATTGTACAATCAAATGATATTGTGCCCACTCTACTGGATGGACTCAATCTCGAATGGAAACATCATTCGCAAAAACAGGGGCAGTCTTTTTTACACGGCTCGCGTCGCCAGGCGGCATTAACCGAAACTTTTAATCCAGAGTTTATGATCGATCGCTGGCTGCAACGCAATGAAAAGCTGAATAAAAAAGATTTTGCGCATTATCTTCGCGACCTGACCGCCTACAGAAAACAGGATGGCAAGCTCATTTATGCTTCGGATGGCAAGCATGAGTTTTATGATATCAAATACGACCCGTCCGAGTCACATAATATTTACAGCAAAAAAGATATTCGCATAAAAAACTATGAAAATGAATTAAAAGACTGGATTGGCTCCTTTACGCCTCACACTGTATCAGAGGATACCCAACCTGGATTTGATAAAGCGACATGGGAAAAAATGAAAGCGCTTGGTTATGCCTGAGAGTCAAATGACCAAACAGCGCGCCAGGGAACAGATTCGCATTCTTTTTATCATTCCTTCCTTCAAAGCCGGCGGTGCGGAGATTCAATTACTGTCATTACTCCAGGGCCTGGACAAGTCCAAATTCGTAGCACATGTCGCCGTTTTTTATAGAGGGAACGAACTGGATGAGCTATATGAACAAAGCTCTCAAGTACATGTCCACTATCTCGATAAAAAAAGCGCCTGCGACTTTTTATTCCTCCTCCGTTTGTACGATCTGATTGTCGAGTATCGTTTTCACATTGTGCAGAGTTACAATGTTTCTGCACGATTTTTTGGCACGATCACTGCTAAAGTTGCTGGTACACCTGTGACGATCGTCACGGAACGGACTGCACGACTGCTTTATTCGTCGATGGGGAGCCGGTTTTACTTGTTCTTTGAAAAATTTGTTATGCGATGCGCTGATTTTCTCATCGCCAACAGTGAGTCAGGGCGTCAGTTCGCACTCTCTCGCGGCGTGCAAAAAGCTCGAACGCGGGTGATTTACAATGGTATCGAACCGCGCCGTCTGCACGTCGAACGCGCCAAAAAAGCCGTACGCGATGATTTTGCCATCCCGGAACACGCATTTTTGGTCGGCATGGTCGCCCGGCTGGAGCCCGTCAAAGATCCTTTCACATTTGTCAAAGCAGCGCACTATTTGGCAGAAAGGCAGGCCAATTTCTATTTTATGCTCGTTGGGGATGGTTCACTCTTTACGTCGATCAAAACTGCCACAAGCACCTCCGAGCCAAGATCAAGAATAACTCTCACTGGCTATCGGACGGATACAGCCGATTTAATCTCTTGTATGGATGTTTTGATTCTCACATCAAAAGATGTGGAAGGGTGTTCGAACGCGCTCATCGAAGCGATGTCACTTGGCAAGCCGGTTATTGCCACTCGAGTTGGCGGCACTGCTGAATTGATTGAGCATGAGAAAAGCGGGATACTGATTCCTCCGGAAGATGCCCTCGAGTTGGCGGCTGCCATTGAACGGCTGTATGACGACCCATCTCTCCGCGAACGTCTTGCCAGAAATGCACAGGAATATGCCGCAAGCAGGTTCACGCAGAGCGCCATGGTATCAGCGCATGAAAAACTCTATGCCGATTTGAAAAGATCCTTTTGCCACAACACCGAGGTGGGGCATGCCTGAGGCTGCATTTGTAAAGCGCACCTACTTTCCTCGATCAAACGTTCTCGGATGCCCGGTAGACAAAATGACTATTGACAGTTGCATCGATTGTTTTGCCCGGGTGCTTGAGGAGAAATCACACTGTCACATTGTTGTTGTCAATGCCGCCAAAGTGGTTAAAGCGCGTTATGATAAGGTGTTGTGCAACGTCATTCATGCTGCTGATCTGGTGGGAGCGGATGGGGTGCCGATTGTTTGGGCATCCCGAATTCTCGGTGATCCTTTGCCGGGGCGAGTCAATGGTACGGATCTTATGAACCGGCTTTTCCGTGAATCTGCTGAACGAGGATGGACACTTTATCTCCTCGGCGCACGACAGGAAATTATTGAAACGGCGGTCAGAAACCTTTGCCGACAGTGTCCCGGGATACGCATCGTCGGGTATCGAAATGGCTATTTTAATTCATTTGAAGAAGAAAATAAGGTTGTAGATGATATCAACGCCGCTCGGCCCGATATCCTTTTGTTGGGATTTAGCACACCCATGAAAGAAAACTGGGTCAGGCGTCATAAGGATCGCTTGAACGTCCCGATTATACATGGTGTTGGCGGCAGTTTTGATATTGTTGGCGGCTTGATGAAACGCGCCCCGGTATGGATGCAGCGAGCGGGTCTGGAGTGGCTCTATCGACTCATTCAAGAGCCACGGCGAATGTGGAAACGCTATCTGGTGACCAATTTTTTATTTGTCTGGCTCGTTTTGCACGCCATGCTGCAGCGGCTCCTGACGAAAAAATCCTGAGGATGTCGTCAAATTACTATTTACTATAGGAAAAAATTTTGTAATTTGTTGCAAGGCAACAGCTTTTGGGCTTTTGAAAACATGAATGGTAAATTTAATCTTTTAATCACCGGCTTTGTTTTATTTGCAGCGTGTGTTTGTGTTGCAGAGACTGTCGGAGTTATCAGTGATGCTGTGATCAAGCCACAAGCGCTCAACAGCTTCAATCCACCCGGTGGCGCGGGGAGTTTATATACTGATCCTGCATTTGGTACGATCGTCAGACGCATCACCGATAACACCGGATTTAACCGATTTGTTCTCGGCGGCTATTTGGGCAACAGCGAGATTTGTTATTTTAATTCTGATGGTTCATATTTTCTGGCGGCGGATAATGATAAAAGCAGCGGCAGAATCACCGCCTGTCTTTTCAACGGTCACACAGGTGAGCCCATCCGCGCTATTGGCCATTTTGAGCCCTATTATATCAGATGGGCACTGGCGGATCGTTACAAAAGAAATGGCACGCATGTCAGGTTCGAAACGGGAACCCATTTTTACAAGTACGACACCAATGAATTACAACTGTGGGATGTTAATGCGCCCGGCACTTTTGTGGTCATTCGCAGGTTTTCCGAGTATGAGAAAATTGGTCCGGCCGGCGGCGAGGGCGATATTTCGCACGACGGTCGTTACTGGGTGCTTGACGGCGATGCGACCGAGATGTTTGTCTATGATCTGATTGATGATATCAAATATCCGGTCTCAACTTTTGACGTCGGCAGCCTCGGCTCCAAGGGAAGTAATGTGGGCGTTGATTACGCCGCTATCTCGCCTCGTGGCAATTATATCATTCTTTCGTGGGGTACGGAACCCGGCGCCGGCAAACGTTACGCCGGTATCGAACTCTATGACTTGAACTGGAATTTCATCCGTCAACTGCATCCCAGTATCGTGCACTGGGAGTCCGGTATTGATGCCTTTGGCGATCAAGTGCTTTATACGGTCGTCACGCATGATTGTCCCGAGGTGTTTGAGTCGTGCGGCGCGGTACCAGGCGATATTGTCTCTGTACGCCTGGCGGACGGATTTCAACGCCTGCTCAAGCGAATCCCCCTGTGGGCGCATATGACGATTTCTGCATGTAATTCTGTAACCAATGGCGCCTACATTTACCTCTCTTACCAGAATCGCTCGGATGACCCCAATAAACTCTGGTCGCCATTTTGGGATGAGGTGATCGAAGTGCCGACGGACGGCTCCCAGGAGGTACGCCGATTGGTTCACCATCGTTCGCATTATGTGCCCGGTCAAAGCGCTAAATACTATCAGCCGGATGCCATGGTGAACCGCCAGGGCACCAAACTGATATATCGGAGCACATACAACACCGGCATCGGTGATCTTTACATGATTGATATCGGCGCCCGCGGTTTTGATACCTCGGATACAACGAGGCCGAATTCACCCTTAAATCTGCGACAGGGCCAAACAACCTTTGGTTCTATTGAGCTCTTGTGGGAAAAGCCGGGTCCGGCACCTGACGGGGATTATCCCGTCTTTTATAAAATCCTGCGTGATAATGCGCCTGTTGCAGATATATATCATACTCGATTTGTCGATGAGGGGCTGACAGAAGGCCATAGCTATGAGTATTGCATTCTATCGGTTGATGATGCGGGCAATGAAAGCGATGATGCCGTATGCGCCACATTTAAAACAGCCGCGGATGTTGATCCTCCTCTCTTGTTTTCGGTTCTCGTCGTGAAAGCTGACCAAATTAAACTCACTTTTTCCGAGGCACTGGAGCGTTCATCCGCCGAGCAGTCGGCAAATTATGTCATCGATCAGCACGTTACGGTGTTGTCAGCATCTTTACTCGAAGACAGTCAGACTGTATTGTTGCACACGTCGCCCATGCAAGCGGGCATCGACTATACCATGACCATCAATCATGTGAGAGATACTTCGTCGCAGCACAATGTCATCGCCCCGGACACCAAACGACGCTTTACTCTTCCGGTTGGTTTTGTCGATGATTTTGAAGATGATTTCTCCGATCTGTGGGAGTTTCGCACGCCGGAACGCTGGTCGCTGGATGTGGTGAACAATAGCACTGCCCTCTTTTTGAATACATCAAACTATGGCGATAATACGCAAAAGATGTTGGGCGAATATGCCATTCTGCGAAACAGCGGAACCTGGGGTGATGCATTTCGCCTGCGGTGCGAGGCAAAAAGTAATGAAGACTTGCTTTCAAACAGATACGCCGATTATGCTGTCGTGTTCGGATTTGTCGACGATTTGAATTATTATTATGTGCAATGGCATCCGGACGATGTCAAAGTACATCGTATTATCAATGGCGAACGGACGCTGTTTGAAGAGTATTATTGCCAAAACGATTTGGAGCGCTTTGTATCGCTGTCTGTTGAGCTCAATGATTACTTGTTGCGGGTTGTTGTTGATAAGAAGGAGATACTCTCCATTGACCTGAGCCCGCAAGGGCTTATAACCGGGCGAATGGGTCTCGGCTCGTTCAATGATTCGGTCTGGTTTGATAATGTCTCTGTTGGCCCGTATGACCAGGGAGACTTTATGCCTCCGGCCGCACCGACAGGCCTGGAGATCGTCAAAGAAAAATGAACGGTTTTTGAATATTGAAAAATCACCGGGAAAAAACGCGCAATTTTCTCCACTTTTTTATGATTTTTCAGCTTGCGTTTGCACATTTCCAATCCCCGCCTCCTGTCCTCACTGGTCTCGATCAAATCCGCGATTATGAGCACTTGTTCGCTTTTAAAAAAATTGGCATCGTCACCAACCACACCGCAATAAATCGAGCAGGACTCCATATCACGGATATCTTGCCCACGCTATCAGAGGTGCGCATTGTTGCGTTATTTGGTCCCGAACATGGTGTTCGAGGGCATGCAGTCGCCGGTGAGACTGTGGAGAATCAAGTTGGTTCGCTCTCGGAGGTTCCAGTATATAGTTTATATGGCAATACGAAAAAGCCGACATCTGAAATGCTTCGGGGAATCGATCTGCTTGTTTTTGATATCCAGGATATTGGCGCGCGCTTTTACACTTATATCTGGACGTTGTTCCATGTCATGCAAGCGGCGGCGGAACATAACATCCCTCTGGTGGTGCTGGATCGTCCCAATCCGGTCACGGGCAAAGTTGAAGGTCCGATTCTCGATCAGCAATTCTCTTCATTCATCGGTTTGCAGCCGCTGCCGGTGCGCCACGGCATGACAATTGGTGAGCTGGCGCAGCTATACAACGGTGAGGGCTGGCTGGGTGAAAATCTGCGAACAGATTTAACGGTCATTCCTTTAAAAAATTGGCGGCGAGATATATGGTTTGAAAAAACCGGACTGGAGTTTTTCCCGCCATCACCCAATATGCCAGATCTCGAAACGGCCACGATATATCCCGGAGCCTGCTTGCTGGAAGGTACCAATGTCTCTGAAGGACGCGGCACCGAAACACCTTTTCTTGTGTTCGGTGCTCCCTGGATTGCATCTGACCAATTATGTGACAGACTCAATTCACTCAGGCTCACCGGACTCTGTTTTGAGCCGGCAGAATTTATCCCGGTTGCTATCGCCGGAAAAGTGCGTGCCCCGGCATATGAAAATACGCACTGTTACGGTGCGAAAATTCACATCACTCATCGCGATAACGTGGAACCATTTTTCAGTGGCGTGTGTATCGTACAAGTGCTGCACGATTTATATCCGAACGATTTTCAATTTCGCCAGGATGGCTTTTTTGATAAATTGTGCGGGACAGATGAAATAAGAGAATCCATAGAAGCGGGGGGAAATATTCTGACACTGCGAGAAAAATGGCGCCAGCAGCATGTGTCGTTCGATCGCATGAAAAAGAAATATCTGTTGTACGAATAATCGATCGCACTCTTAGTCCTCCGGTCAGAAATGACTTTCCCGCTCTACAACGCCAATATTTTTTGCACAATCTCCTCGTCGTCAACGATCAATCCAGTTCCCCGCAGTCGTCGGGTTAATTCTTTCCATTTTGGATTTTCGTCAAAGATCTTTTTCAGCATCGGCAATACCTTGTCCACTTGCCCGGCATTCACCAGGCCAATCGCCGTCCAGTAGGGCATCTCGATGTTTTCGGGATAGAGTTTTTCCGCGGCAGCGTATTCTTCTAAGGCTCCCTCAAGATCACCTTTTGTCATCAGTTCATCACCCTTGTTCATGTGCACATAAGCGCGGTGCACCGTGACCAGCCGTTTCATTTCCGTGATCGGATCAGGATGGTCTTCGATGCGCAGATCAACTGTGCGCTGCCAGGCGGGCGCGTCTTTTGTCCCCGGGACAATCAGGATGGCGGCGGATTGCTTGCCGCGAATATCACCACCCTCAGCCTGGGCGGCCTCGAGGGCGGCCATCAGTTTGTCGAGCAAATCACCTTTTGCCGATTCATATGCGCGGGCCATGGCATGCCAGACCGTTGCTTTTTCCATCATATTGGCTTGACAGGAATAGCCAGGTCCAGTAATATGGCCAGCCGCCTCAAGGCACTTTTTGCCCGTGTGCACGGTGACGAGTCCGCTTGCATCCACCATGGCCACCTGACGCACATCCGCGTGCTCGTCAATGCTTAATAAAGCTTTGAGCGCTTCCGGCGCGGTCTTGCCACCGCGCATCAGTTCCAAACCGAGCGGACCGTATGACACCTCGGCAAATGATTGTGTGGCTACGGCACCGACACCCGCTTCAGCCCAGCTCACCACACTGCCGACCGAGAACCAATGCGATTGAACAGCTACACCCATTTCACCTGTTCTGGTATCGTGGGCGACAATTGAGTATGTGTGTACAGGACGGATATGGGATTCCCGTGCATAAAAGACTGTGGATAACAAAATTATTGCGTTTGTGACGAAAATAATACGACTCATTTTATTCTCCATTCCTTAATCACAAATTGCAAAGATTTCAGGAGTGAACAGAGCATTAAAAGTCCCTTCTCGTAGAATCTTGCAGCGCTGTTCTCATTGAATGCGCACTCGAGCCCCATCCTGCGCTTTACTGATATCCGCCCCCTCCATAAACGCGAACATGGCAATGGTCTCTTCTTGCGGGATCGGCGGATTGCCGGTGCGAAAAAAAGTGAGTATTTCTGCCATAAGGTGCACGTATAGCAGGCCGGTATCCGGTTCGACATGCCGCATGCCATTTTCAAAAAAAATAGTGGCGCCATATCGACCTTTGCCATCGCGAATGCCGCGAAAAGTGCCGATACGACCGCCGGTCCAGAGCCCAACAACCATGTCCGTTCCGGGGGTAAACGTTCGGGACAGACTTTCGCATTCTGCGCCCATCGCTGCAAACAGTATTTCAATGCCGTGCACGCCATACCACATGAGATCGGGATGATGTGGTTCAAGTGACGCCGGCGAGTAGGCATCACATCCTGTGACCATGCCGAGGGATGTGTCGTTTAGCGCTTCCTGGAGTTCCGGAAAAAATCGCAGGCTCGAGGCGCTAAAGCACGCAACATTCGCCTCGTTTGCGAGACGAAAAATTTCCTCGACATCGGCGAGACTCGCTGCCATAGGTTTGTCGATAAAGACCGGTTTTTTCGCTGCGATAACGGGTTTGACCTGCTGCAAATGCACGCGTCCATCCACACTGGTGAGAATCACGGCATCCACTTTGGTTAAAAGAGAGGGGATGTCCTCGACGATTTCCACCTGATAGCTGGCAACCTCTCTGGTGAATTTTTCGACGCGCGAGAAGCTGGCCTCAACATCCGGGCTGCCGCCGGGAAACGCCGCAACAACGCGCGCTCCCGGCATGTGATGACGATAAGAGGAGTCATTGAGAATTTTCGTAAAAGCAGGAGCATGTGAGGTGTCCAGACCAATGAGACCAACTTTGATGTTAACATCCGGCCATGCGCTGGTTGTCAAGAATACGCAAAAACAAACGGCAAAATAAATTGATGTTTTCATGATAACGTCCTGGTTGAGTTAAAACAGAAAAAGTGCATCCTTTTTCATCTTTTTCATCTAACTATTAACATACCGGAACCACTGTTTCGCATACCGGTCTAAAGGTCATTGCTATAAAGCAAGGCAAACCGGCCAGGAATGTCAAAGTTGAAAGCCTGTCATTGAGCAAAAACTTTGACGCGAGAACAAAGGTAACGGCGAAAGCGGGACGTTCGTGGCAGGCGTCCCGCTTTAAACGATAACAGTGTTGCTGGCTTTGTCTTCGTCGTTCTATTTACTAGTCCAGTAAATGTCGTCCTTTCACCACCTGAAAACCGTTTTGGCTGATGTATGATAGTTCCGGTTCCTGGCCGTTGGCCGCTTGAATCGATGCACAGCCGACCTCACCCTTTTTATTCACCGCAATAAATTTGTCATTAAAATTCACCTTTGCGGGGCCACCATTTATATCGATAATCTTTTGACAAGCCGCTTCGCATGCCTCCTGCGGCGACAGGCCGGCGCGCATGCGCTCGACAACGTAAAAACTGCCGCACATACGAATCACTTCTTCGCCACGACCGGTAGCGCCGGCTGCACCCACTTCATTATCAACATACAACCCGGCGCCAATGATCGGCGAGTCCCCCACACGCCCGGGGATTTTCCATGCCAGACCACTGGTCGTTGTAATTCCGGCGATTGCACCATCTGCACTGATACCAAGCACATTGATGGTGCCATTCGTTCGCTCCTCGGCATACTCGCCCTCGGCTGGCGGGAGCCAGTCGTCCGCATCGCTCAGATTTTCTTTCCATTTCAGCCAGGCGATACGCGCTTTGTCGGTGAGCAAATTTTCCTCACGAAATCCATGCATGCGTGCAAATCTTTTTGCGCCCTCGCCGACGAGGTGAATGTGGTCAGTGCGTTCCATAACAAGTCGGGCAACTGAACTGGGTGTTTTTATGTTTTCCAGACAAGCGATCGAGCCGCACCTGTGAGTCGGGCCGTACATGATCGAGGCATCTAACTGCACGACACCCTCCTCATTCGGCAAGCCGCCATAGCCGACGCTCATGTCGTCCGGATCAAGTTCAACAACGTTTGTGCCGGTTTCGATCGCATCCAGAATGTTGTTTGATTGTGCAAGTACGTCCCATGCCGGCTGCAGTACCTTGCGCCCCCATGCCTCACCCCGACTGCACAGGATGATGGCGCCTCGATGTTGTGCATGGACCTTTTGCTGCAAAAAAAGCGACACTGTCGCGCCTATTCCGGCTGTTGCTTTGAAGAAATGGCGTCGGCTAAATTTATGCATGAGCTCACCTCAATTTTATGTGCGATTCACTTGAAAAAAAGAGTGTAAATGCTATATTTAAAATAAACATATTCCGCTAAATAAACCAGAATGAAAATGGAGGGAAGACCATGTCCAGTGTAAATCGGCGCCAATTTTTAGCCGCGACGGCAGCATCACTAATTTCAGCTTCTTTTTTTCAGTGCGCGAAACAACGAAAAAAACCAAATGTACTCTTTATTGCCGTTGACGATCTTCGTCCCGAGCTTGGTTGTTACGGGCATCCGGTGGTTAAATCACCCCATATAGACGCGCTTGCTGCTCAAGGGAGCATGTTCACCAATACGTTTTGCAATGTCCCGGTATGCGGCGCCTCGCGTGCCAGTTTATTGACCGGCATTCGTCCAAGGCGCGATCGCTTTGTCACCTACGACACTCGTATGACCGAGGATGCGCCCGATGCAATCACGATTCCGGGTCATTTTAAAAAGCATGGTTATTATGCCATCAGTCTTGGCAAGGTCGCCCATCATCGGGATGATAATGAGAATCACTGGAGTGAACCGCCGTGGCGTCCGGATTATCCGGCCGAAAGAGGCATTCAGGTCAATTGGCGCGACTATCAAACCGAAATGAATAGAAAAATTGCCGCCCGGCAGGAGAATGGCGCTGCCTGGCCATACGAATGGCCGGAAATTGACGACAATAAATACTATGACGGTAAAATCGCCGATCGAGCTGTCCAGGACATTCAACGCCTCTCCCGAGCAGACCAGCCCTTCTTTTTGGCCGTTGGCTTTTTAAAGCCGCATTTGCCGTTTAATGCCCCGAAAAAATATTGGGATTTGTACGATTCGTCAGAAATTCGGCTGCCGGATAATTACTATCGTCCGGAAAATGCACCGGATGCCGCAATCCATAACTTTGGCGAGCTGCGAGCCTATTATGGTGTACCAGCACATGGACCAGTCTCGGATGATATGGCCAGGACATTGATTCACGGCTATTATGCCTGCGTCAGCTTTACAGATGCACAAATTGGGCGCGTACTCGATGCGTTGCAAGAAAGTGGGGAGGCGGATAATACAATTGTTATTTTGTGGGGTGACCATGGATGGAATCTTGGTGAACACACCTTGTGGTGCAAGCATTGTAATTTCAAGACCTCCCTGCGAGTGCCCATGATCGTCAAAGTCCCGGGGAAAAAAGCATCACAATCGCCAGCGCTGACAGAATACGTGGACATCTTTCCGACCTTGTGCGATTTGGCCGGATTGCCAAAACCGTCCCAACTACATGGAGAGAGTTACGCTCCGTTGCTGGAGGATGGCGATCGACCGTGGAAAAAGGCTGTCTTTAGCCAGTGGCATGAAGGAGCGACAGTGAAAACCGAGCGCTACGCCTACACTGAATGGACGCACGACAACGGCGAGGTTTATGCGAAAATGCTCTACGATCACCGGACAGATCCGAACGAAAATGTCAATATTGTGGATCGGGAAGAAAACCGGGAAATCGTGAACGAGTTGGCGGATCTGCTTGAAAAAAATGTGGCGAGTTTGCTCAGTCCATAAATTCAGAAAAATCTATGAGCCACGGATTTTCCTGGCGCGGCCTTTGGCCGCAGCCAAATTACAAGCCACGGATGCACACGGATGCACACGGATTTTTCGATTTTACTTCGAGAAGGCTTTGGGACTGCAGGCTAAAAAGGCTTAAAATGAATGCTATTATCCGTGTTTCATCCGTGAATATCCGTGGCTCAAAATTTAGCTCCAACCTTCCCGATAAGGTGGATTCACCAGTTCGTTTGCATCTTTGTCATTTGTAATGGACAGATTGTCCGCATCCCAATAGAGTCTGCGATTTTTGACACGAGCAGCCAGGACGCCGAGCAGCACCATTTCTGTCATCGGACCGCCATAATCAAAGTTCGAGCTGGCCGCAGGTCCACCTTTGCAGGCGTTGATCCAGTCTGTGTGGTGATCTTTTACGCGCGGAATCGTTTTTTCCGGGCGCTCGTAGGCTTGCATTTTTTCTTCCGGAAACAGGCGCACGCCGCTGGCACCGTGCGAGCCGTGAATCATCTTGCCTTTTGAACCAACGATGATTTCGCCATTGCCGCCTAACGCTCTGCCTTCTTCAAAATCTTCCGGACGCGGTGGCAACAAACCGCCGTCGAACCAGGTCAGTTTGAGTGGTGGCATGCCGTCACGTTCGGGGAATTGATAACGAATAATTGACGCTACCGGGTAGGTCTCTCGTTCCACTTTTTCCTCATAATGGGTGGTATTGGCCTCCACCCATTCCGGAGCGCCGAGCTTGAGGGCCCAGAACGACGGATCGAGAATATGACAGCCCATATCGCCTAATGCACCGGTACCAAAATCAACCCAGCCGCGCCACATCGCCGGCACATACGCCGGATGGTAGGGCCGCCACTGCGCCGGACCGAGCCACAAGTCCCATAGCAAACCCTTGGGAATTTCGGGCGTCTCTTTCGGGCGCGGCATGGCCACCGGGAAAGCAAATCCGCCACTGGGACGATCGCTCCAGGCAAATATTTCTGTGACCTCACCAATGGCGCCATCCCAAATCCACTCGCACATCAAGCGAATATGTTCTGATGAATGCCCCTGATTACCCATTTGTGTGGCAACGCCAGCTTCTCGCGCTGCCTGAGTGATTTTCCGCACTTCAAAGATCGAATGGGCGAGCGGTTTTTCACAGTAGACATGTTTCTTCAACTGCAGCGCCGCCATTACCGCCGGGGCATGTGTATGGTCCGGCGTGGACACAACAACGGCATCCACATTTTTATGCTCTTTATCCAGCATGTCACGAAAATCAGTGTACTTTGTTGCGTCCGGATATTCCAGAAAACTTTTGCTGGCCTGCCGCTGGTCGACATCGCACATGGCCACAATGTTTTCACTTTTCACGCCATCCAGATTGCTGCGGCCGCGGCCACCAACGCCGACTATGGCGATGTTCAGCTTGTCGCTCGGCGCCGTGCGGCCAGGTTTGACCAAAACAGTGGCAGGAACAATCGTAAATAAACTTCCGGCAGTTGTCGATTTTAAAAATGTCCTACGATTCATTCTATCTCCTCCGGTTTTTATTATTTGAGCAGTTCAATGGCTTTTGTCGCGGCTTCAATGAGTGGCGCCGTTGAAATCGGACTCCCCACTGCGGCGCGCATCCAGGCATCCGGTGTAATGCGACCCAGGCGGCACATACGCTCCATCTCATCGCCGAGATTTTTGTCTTTGAGGTATTGCTCGATCTGAAACATGATGATGTGACCGAGCGAATAGTCCGGCAAGTAGAGACCGTAAACAATCATATGAGAATAGATGCCCAGAATAATTGAATCCTTTACCCCCAGAATCGGCATCCAGTAATCGTTCCACACCTCCTTGGAAATCTTGATGACCGCCTCTTTCAGCTCCCCCGCCGTCGCCTCCGGATGAGCATACATCCAGTGCCACACCCGCATATCCACGAGACCAACGGAGGCAATTTCGCAGGTAGACCAAAAGGTATCAAGCGCTTTGAGGTGCTCAGCCAGCGGATCTTTATTTGCACGTCCAAGGAGATCCAAATCGCGTGACTGAAAAACAAATGCAAAAGCCTCGGTGAAGGCTGTGTTCGGGACGCCATACAGCATATAGTGATCCATTTTGTTGAGTGAGAAGACCTGTTCCACATTGTGTCCCAGTTCGTGTATGGCGATATTATAACCTTTGTAGGTCATACCGGTTTCTGGAATGCGTGTGCGCAGATGAGCGTTGTCCGTGCGGCGCATCGCCCCGGACGCATGCCCGGCACCACGTGACGGATCAACGGTGATTTTACTCTCGAGGAACGCTGCCGTTTCAGCCGAAAAGCCAAGATCAGACAGGATACGTGGTAAATCATCCTGGAACGCCTGTACCGTTGAATAGCGCTCGCTGACGATTTTGTCGAGCTCTGACTCTCCTATTGAGCTGCGTCCTTTGAATCCATCATACCAAATGTCAAATGGCTGCAACAGTCTGTCGAGTCGCTGTGCGATGAGTTGCGCCACATCTTTGGCCACCGGTGCTTTCAGGACCGCTGAGATCAGGTTTTCAAATTCCAATTCCGGAATCTCGCGATCGCGCTGAAAACGGCGGTCAATTTTTGTCGGCATATTCGGCGAATATGCGTCTAACGAGCGCTCGGCTTTGAACACGCTCAACAATTTTTGATAGCGAACATCCGGCTCGCGTTCAAAATCAATTTTGCGTCCGTCGCGGAAGACCTGATTTTGCATGGGATTCCACTCTACAGTCTCGTTATTGATCACAACCCGGGGAATATCCTGGGTGATGATATCCTGCATCACCTCGTAAATCATCTGCTGGTGTGGCACGCCATTTTGTCTGGCATAATGGCTTTTGAGCTCATCACGAAGTCCCCAGTGGGTGATCAGCTTGAGTCCGGCGGGAAAGAGACGATCACCTTTCTCATTGACGAGATTGTGCATGACAATGTTATAGTTGGCAATATAATCATCCGCCTGCACGTACACTTTGGCCAATTCTTGTGATACCTCTGCCGGAACGCGTGTGGCACATGTTTCTGCCAATCGTGCTTTAGCCCACTCGCTGCGGCTCCAGGTGGCACCTTCTGCCAATTTCTCGTCCAGCGTTGCGATGGGGAAATTCAACAGCACAACAAAAGCAATTTTGTTTGCATACATATCGTCCTGCAGATGGGCGAATGGATCATACTCGGCGAACAAATAATCCACCGGCAAGACCGGATTCATCTCCAGTTGCAGTGGCATGGACAGATCGCGTCCGACCTCGTGCGCATGCCCCCATACGATTTCAAAATTACGCTCAAAGCGCACAAAAGTTAATTGCAGTTGTTCTGTTTCGGCAATAAAATAATCCGTGCAGAAACTGACAAAATCCGCTGAGGAACCATCCGTTTCTTGCCAAAAATTGGCAACCTGACGAACTCCAGCATTTATGCGCTCGCTTGCCTCTGCTCCATGTTGATCCAGCAGATCGCGAACGACCCTGTCGATGGTCAAATTATCCACCACACCTCCGGAAAGAGTTACAGTGAGAAAAAACATACATAAAAAGTATATCGAGCTTGTTTTCACGACACATCCTCAATGATTAAATTTTTCAACGTAAGAATTATTTGAAAACGATCAGGAACGTGGTCCGAAGAGAATAGTTCCCAATCGAACGATTGTTGCGCCTTCTTCGATCGCGATACGATAGCTGTCGCTCATCCCCATAGACAAGTGCGTCATGAGAACGTTTGGCAGATTCAACGCCGCGATATGATCAAAGACTTTTTTTGTTTCGCGAAAGTACGGTCGTAACTCTTCCGGGTTTTCGACCCAGGGACCCATGGTCATGAGTCCCGTGATCCGGATATTGGACAAATTACTCGCAGCACGGACAAGAGATTCAACGTCGTCGGGGAAAAGGCCGGTTTTTTTAGCTTCTCGTCCGCTGTTGATCTCGACAAGGGCATCCATGCTCCTGCCTTCTTTGACGCATTCTCGATCAACAAGTTGGGCCAGTTTTAACGAGTCAATCGTCTCAATCATATCAAACAGCTGGACCGCTTTTTTGACTTTGTTTTTTTGCAGATGTCCGATCATGTGCCAGTGTACATTTGTTTCAATGTGCGTTTTTACAGATTCTGCTTCTTGTACATAATTATAGCCGAATATAGAGACGCCGGCTTCGATTGCCGCTCGTACTTGATCGACTGAACGTGTCTTGGCGGCAGCTTCGAGGAGCACATTTGGGGGCAACGTGCTGGCAATCATTTTGATATTATCGACAATTTGCTTATACTCCATCATTCGAAGTGCTCTTTTTTTTTCACAATACTCAAAATAGTAATTGTTTTGATAAATCAAAATCATTTGTCATGCTTAAGAGAGGAGGACAGCGATGCGAAGAAGAATTTTAGCTTCTTGCTCCTTTTTTTTGTTAGTCGTTCTGTTTAGCAACGTTTCTTTTGCAGAGTCAGAACCGCTTGTAAAAATGACCAGAATAAGCGTCGACGATTCAACACAGTTGGCAACGGATATCTACTTGCCAGATGCAGATGGCCCGTTTCCATGCATACTCATCCGTACACCTTATAACAAAGACGGCCAAAAAGGTGAAGGTGAAAAATTCACTCAACTGGGATACGCGGTTGTGGTGCAGGATACGCGAGGGAAATTCAAATCCGATGGGACATTTTATCCATTCCGCCACGAACGCGCTGACGGCCTGGTGACCGTCGAATGGATTCGAGTGCAATCCTGGAGTAACGGAAAGATCGCCGGTTGGGGCGGCAGCTACGTCGGCTACACCCAGCTGGTCATTGCCGATGAGCTCGACGCCATGGTGCCGGTTGTGACTACAGCCAATATGTACGAGGCGCTTTACCCGGCCGGACTTTTTTCCCTGGCCACAGCGTTCAATTGGGGATTGATGGTTGATTCACAAACAAGCAATCCCATTCCGACGGAAAAGATTGTGGCCGCTTATTCTATTTTGCCGCTTTCGGTAGCAGATGACTCGACCTACAAACAAAATGATTTTTTGGATGACTGGTTGAGACATCAGCATTATGATGCGTACTGGCAGAGCATGGATTTTCGCCACCTTGAGCCCTGCCCCGCTTATTCTGTCGCCGGATGGTGGGATATTTTTCTCATGTCACAAATCCATGACTTTGTGAAAAAGCGACATCCAGCGAGCCGTTTGATCATCGGGCCATATGCGCATGGCAAAATTACAATCGAGACAGAATATGGTGAACATGCCAATTTATACAAGAATGAGGCAGAGATTATCCGATTTCTTGACGACCAATTAAAAGGTCGTTCGCAACCGGAAGACAAGCCGTACTCGCTGTTTATTATGCAACGAAATGAGTGGATTGAATGTGAGCAGTGGCCGCCGACCAACAGCACGCCAACGCCATTTTATTTTCATCACAACGGCCTGCTATCCACTGTACAAGACAATGAACAAAAAGTCTACGACTATACCTACGATCCATTAAATCCTTTTATCTCGCTGGGCGGCACGTTTTTAGGTGTGGGCGTTGGACCAGCCTGGCAAAATCCCAATGCAGAAAGAAAAGACCAGATAGTCTTTGAGAGTGAACCTCTGGCAGAGCCGGTCGTTTTATTGGGGCCAATCAATGCGACATTATATGTGAGTTCTGACGCACCGAATACTGATTTTTTTGTCTCGTTGCAGGAAATCCGTTCTGACGGACAGATAATCAATATTCAGGAAGGCGGCGCCACAATAGAACCTGGTGAAAAGCCCGAACGCCTGCAGATTTCTTTATGGGCCACAGGCTACGAGGTGATATCGGGACATCGGCTGCGCGTCTGCGTCATCTCTTCTCTTTTTCCGCGCTACAATCGTAGTTTGAATTCTGGCGAAACTATATTTGCCGGGCGAACGCCGAGGATAGCTCAGCAGCAGCTCTTTGTCGGCGGAGAGTATCCGTCACAGGTGCTGTTGCCGATATTTGCGATCAAATGAAGATATATGTCATAACCAGGCCCGCATCTTGTCACGGCAGAATATCCTCACGGTACGGTGGTGACAAATCGCTGCCGGTCTTGAAAACGGATGAGCTGAATCAAAGTTATCGGCGTGGCGACATCTGTTTTTTCGACAGCATCGATAAATGGCCCAGGCAGCACTCACTTTACGGTCAGTCTGTTCACATCTTTTAATGTTGCCTTGCGGAATCGAATCGCCTGTCCACCTCCGGGCGCCAGTCGCAGCGTCAGCGAGGCGTTATGGTCGACAAGCATTTCCGTGATGTCGATGGCATAAGGATTGGTTTGCCAGTCGGCATCTATGCCGTCGCGATAAACTTCCGCCACATACTGTTGATTTGGCTCCAGGAATGAAAGTGCCGCCTGCAAGTTGCGACCGTTTTCGTCCGTAAGACTGCCGAGGTACCAATCGTCGCTGTTGCGGTCCTGACGGGCAATCGTGATGTAATCGCCGATGCGCGCGTGTAACACTTTTGTGTCGTTCCAATCCGTTGGCACATCCAGAATAAACCTGAAGGGTTCCGGATTGGCCTCATAATTTTCCGGCAGATCGGCGGCCATGTGCAGCGGACTGTATAGCACCACATAAAGCGCCAATTGTTTGGCCAAAGTTGTATTGACGCGGTTGTTCGGCCGCACCTCTTCATAGAGCAGATCAAAAATGCCGGGTGTAAAATCCATGGGACCAGCCAACAATCGCGTGAAGGGCAGAATGGTTTCGTGTTCCGGAGGATTGCCGCCGTCCGGATCCCAGGCATTATATTCCTGGCCGCGTGCACCCTCGCGAGTCATCATGTTCGGGTAGGTGCGACGAATGCCGGTATCCTTGATCGGCTCGTGCGCATCGATCATAATCTTGTGTTTAGCTGCTTCTTCAACGACCTTGCGATAGTGTCGCACCATAAACTGGCCATGATGCCACTCCCATTGTTCCTGACCGTTCTCGTCAATTCGTTTTATGGAAGGATCGTTGCCGACATAGCCGGTCTTGACGACGCGCACTCCCAGGTCCTGGTAATATTGAAACGCATCCTGCAATTGTTTTTCATAATTCAACACCGCAGCACCGGTTTCGTGATGACCAATGAGCCTTACCCCTTTTCTCTTTGCGTAGCGAGTCACTTCATCAATATCAAAATCCGGATAAGGAATTGTGAATTGAAATTTGTCCCCCTCGGCAGTCCAGTCGCCATCCCAACCGACGTTCCAGCCCTCCACCAGCACACCGTCAAAACCATACTTGGCGGCAAAGTCAATGTAATGCTTGGTATTCTCGGTTGTCGCGCCATGGTTCGGTCCCGATCCCCAGGTCGCGGTGTTGAGATGCATTTCCCACCAAATGCCGATATATTTGCCAGGTTGAATCCATGAGGTATCCTCGATTTTGTTAGGCTCATTGAGATTGAGGATGAGATATGACGTGATGAGTCCGCCCGCATCGTCGGCGATTTGGATGGTACGCCATGGTGTGACCATCGGTGTTTTGGCTTTGACTCGAATGCCGTCCGACCACGGCACCAGATCAGCCTTCAGCGTCGTACCGCCGCTGTTTTTCAGCGTCATGCTGGAATAATCCGTTAACGCCGCTTCATGGATGCTCATAAACAGTCCATCCGTTGTTTCAAAGGTCACCGGAGTGTGCACGGTATCGAGCTCGCTCGTTGTGTTTGACTGATAAAGATACTCATAGCGATTCCACTCGTACGCTGGAATCCACCAGGCAGTGGCGTCGTCTGCCAAAGTAAATTCGGTCAGCTCGTCCATGATGTCAAACTCGGTCAGATTTCTCTGCTCGGGAAATTCATAACGAAATCCCAGACCATCGTCAAATAATCGGAAGACCAGGATCATTTTCCGGCGCGGTTTGACGATTTCGCGCAAGTCCACGCGCAGCTCGTTATAGTTGTTGCGAATCTCTTTTTTTTCACCCCAAACTTGCGTCCAGGTACCGTCAAATGACGTGTTAGCGCTGCGAACGATCTTGAAAAAGTTAAATGAATCGGCTGGTTTAAAGATAAAGCCGAGTCTGGATGTTTTGATAACGGGTTGGTTAAAGCGTGCCACTTCGTAAGTGGGCGCACCTTCCTGTAGTCGAAAGGTCAGTGACAATGTGCCGTCCGGCGACTTTACCTGCAGCATTGTGATGTCCGGTTTTGAGCAGGCGAGAAAGAATACAAAAATGAGGATCAATATGAGCACACATTTTAGCATATTTCACGCTCCTGTTGGTTTGTAAAAATTGCATAAATCAATGTACAAAAGCCCGCGATAAAAACAATGGAAATTTCTGTACAGTGGTCAAGAACTTGTCGCAAAACGTAAAATTTCAAAGTTCTTCAAAAGTTTCTGTGTTCACCTGAGAGGTTTTACCTCAACAAAAACATTTTGCGCGTACGCGAACCGGCGGCAGTTTCAAGTCGGTAGATATAAAGTCCGGACGGTACATCTTCACCCAAAGACGTTGTGCCGTCCCATACAAATGAATGCTTTCCGGCAGTCTCGTAAGCTGTATATGATAGAATTTGCTGGCCCAGGATGTTGTAAATTGAAAAGTTGATCGGACCAGCTTTGTCAAGTGAATAGGTTATTGTTGTATTCGGATTGAAGGGATTGGGGTAATTCTGCTCCAACATAAATGCCCTTTTCGCATCCTGAACTGTCGCGACTTTCGTCCATTGTTCGTCGATAACATTCACCGCATCAATCTCGATGGGAATGGTGTTGCCGCCCAAGACAAATTTGAACATCAGATTTTTGTCATCCGCGGCCGCGGTAAAAGTGAAAGGACCGTACACGTCAGCTCGGTCGATGGTGAACGTGGCGCTGTGCAATGGCGCATAATCGTCATAATTTTTCGAGATATCCACATGAATTTCTTTTGGTTCGTCCGCTTGGGCGGTAAATGTCACCTCGTAAGTGTGTCCTTCTCGAATTTTAAATGGCTGCATGAGTTGAACCGCCCAGAACTCATCGCCCTGGTTTTCAATTTCCACCAAAACGCCGGAGGAGTCGTCGGTCAACCACAAATCGGGCACAAGGATAGCTGTTGACTGGGCATTGACATAATTATCGAGAAACCATGGCGCGAGGGCGCAATTGAATTCCCCGTTGATGATCATGTTGCCGGGTTGAACATTCCCGACATAGACAAAAATGGGCTCGGTAGATATTGTCGCATTATTGGCATCAACAGCCGTAGCGACAATTTCATAGATGCCATCTGGCACGGATGGCCACGCTGCTTCATAGGGAGCGCTGCTATCGGTTTTATAGCGCGTGCCGTTCACATAAAATTCCACTCTTTTTATGCTACCGGTTTGAATAGTAACATTGGCGGCGAACTGAATGTCACTACAAGCTTTAAAGCGAGCATTTTTTGTCGGACTGGTGAGTTGAATCGTCACATTTTGTGCGCTGCCTGGCAAAGCCAGAAAAAGCAGAATTACACTCATTTGTATTATTTTATGCATGTCGTTACCTCATGGCTCTTATTATAATTCTAAAAGCGCTTTTAGCTGCTCCCACGTTCCGCTGCCGAATGAGACATTAAATTTTAAATCGAACAAGAGCTCTTTCCCGGCAAAATTAAAATCAAGCTGTTGTATATAAGGTGTCTCATAGGCGCAGAGTTTGACCTGGTAGTGATGTGGTTCGATCCACGCCCCGCAGGCGGCGACGGGCTCGGGTCTATCTGACATAAACGGTATCGAGCTTTTCTCCCAAACACCGTGACCACAGGCGATGTGCCGTTCACCCTGGTTGTCCAACACCTTGATTGTCACCGGATTATTGCTAAAATTGAGCGTCACGGATTTGATGCCATACGGATTCTGATCAAAAATCCACGTTCCTGTGCTCTTTTGCGCATGTAGCGATGATGCTTCTCCACTCACGGTTTTTAGCGCCAAAGTTGCCAACTTGTTTTGCAGCTTTTTTTGTACCGGCGCATTCTCCGGCAAAGAGTGATCCTCCATCGCCGGGAGGAGAATATCCCAAGCCAGCGTCATTGGTTTTTGCATATCACCGAGACCTCCGGTTATTGCTAACACCGCGTCCTGCTCCGGCATGATGATACAATATTGACCAAAAGCACCGTCGCCACGATAGATGTTGTGCCGACAACGCCAAAACTGATAGCCGTATCCCTGTTCCCAATCGCTGTCAGGATTACTGCCGTTTGAGGTTTGCCGGGAGCTGGCCGCTTTTACCCAGTCTTCACTTAAAAGGCGCTGTTCCTGCCACATTCCCTTTTGCAGATAGAGCTGACCGAATTTGGCAATGTCCTCGGTTTTGACCTTGAGTCCCCAGCCGCCCATATTGATGCCCTGTGGATTGCTCTCCCAGGTCGGATTTTTAATACCAAGCGGCTCGAACAGCCGGGGCGTCAAATAAGCGAGCAAGGTTTCGCCGGTAACCTTTTGCAGGATAGCGGAGAGCATAAACGATGCGCCGGAATTGTAGACAAAATGTGTCCCGGGTTTAAACTCCACTGGCACGCCTAAAAAAGCTTCCACCCACGTCACACTATCGGCATTTGTTATTTGTCCGGTTGTATCGAGCTCATGACCGGTGTTCATCGCTAATAAATCCCGGATACGCATGGCCTTGAGGTTGGCACTCGGCTCAGCAGGAGTTTCGTCAGGGAAAAATGAAAAAACGGTATCGTCGAGGCTCAGCAGTCCTTCATCTATGGCGAGACCAATGGCTGTGGCAGTGAAGCTTTTGCTCAACGAATAGAGCATATGCGGGCTCTCCGCGTTGTAGGGTGCCCACCAGCCCCGGGCGACGACGTGCCCGTGACGCATCAGCATAAAGCTGTGCAGGGCATCGACCTGCTCTTCAACCGCATTGACAAAATCGAGAATGGCCTGCGAAGAAATGCCCTGGGCTTCCGGGGTGCTCGTTTCGAATGAACTAACGGCGGCATTCCCCAAAAGCAAACAGGAGATTAAGAGCTGAATGGCGATTTTTTTCATTGAACCTCCGTTTTTTTGATCGGCATTTATGCAAATGACAATGTTGATGAAATTGACTTAATCTAAAAATGTATCTTTTAAAAACAACGTAAAATTGGAAATTATTGTCATTCATTGCTTGCGCAATTCTTGCAGATTGCCTATTATTAAAAAATAATATTGGGAGCCACTATGCCGAAAAAATCCTTTTCCGTCTCACGTCGTTTTTTTCTGAAAAGCTCACTCATTGCTGCCGCCGGCGCAGCCGCACCGACTATTGTGCCGGGCAGTGTCTTTGGGCAAAACGCGCCAAACAATCGTATTGTTTTAGGCTTTATCGGATGCGGCAAACAGAGTCAGCATCTTTTGCGAGCGTTCATGCGCGAACGCGGAACCCAGGTTGTCGCGTTGTGCGATGTGGATAAACTCAAGCTGCAACGCGATCTCAAAATTGCGCAGGACTATTACGCTGAAAATCCCGGCAGTGGCGCGACGGGCATTCAAACGACTGGCGATTATCGCGAGCTGTTAGCGCGCGACGACATTGATGCCGTGATCATCAGCACGCCGGATCATTGGCACGGGCTGCATGTCGTACACGCTGCAGAAGCGGGAAAAGATATCTATTGCGAAAAGCCGCTGGCACACAATATTAAAGAAAGCCAGGCCATGCTACAAGCTGTGCGCCGCAACAGCCGCGTTTTTCAAACCGGCAGCATGCAGCGCTCGGATAGCAAATTCCGGCACGCCTGTGAGCTGGTGCGAAATGGTTATATTGGCGACGTCAAACATGTGGCGGTGAATATTGGCGGTCCACCTGTTCCCTGCGATTTGCCGGTTATGCCGGTTCCAGATTACCTTGATTGGGAGATGTGGCTCGGTCCGGCTCCCGGACGTCCCTATCACTCCGAGCTGTCACCGCACTTGAGTCGCGATATTTTCCCCAATTGGCGCAACTATCGCGAATACGGCGGCGGTGGCATGACCGATTGGGGAGCGCACCATTTTGATATCGCACAGTGGGGGCTTGGTATGGACGGCTTTGGTCCAACACAGGTAATTCCTCCGGACGGCAAAGATTTCAAGGAGCTCACCTATGTCTATAAAAACGGCATCACCATGAACAGAACAGGTGAATACGATGGTATTCGGGTCAACGGTCTTTTATTTGTTGGCAGTCAGGGCAAGGTGATGGTCAACCGCGGTTTTATTCAGACCTGGCCTGAGAGCCTGGTCAGACAAAAGATATATCCCACTGAAATACACCTTTACCAAAGCGACAACCATTACGGCGATTTTCTCGATGCCGTGCGTACACGGAGTAAACCGATTTGTGATATTGAAATAGGAAATAGCACCGTCGTGGTTTGTTTGATTGGCAATATTGCTTACGAAATAGGCCGGCCGCTAAAGTTTGATCAAAAAAGCCAAACTTTTGTCAATGATGCGCAAGCGAATCAGTTGCTCGGACGCCCCATGCGCGATGTCTGGCGAATATAAATATGCCTGGCAACCGATGTTCAGGCAAAGTTGATCAGTTTTTGAAAATTTATACATGCTTGGATGGCAAAGGTGTCTGGTCGCGGCTGATGGCCGTAGGGGCACGCATTATGGCGAGGTCTTAAAATGGGGCTTTAATACCAGCCGATCCAGCACGAACAACCCCAAAAGTCCGATAAAGGCTAAAATAAAATAAATTCCATCAAACTGGATTTTATCGCCCAAGTTTTCAAACGCACTGCGAACCAAAATGACAAGAGTTTCAAAAGCACCCGAGGTCGCCTGTGCCGTGCCCGCGAAATTTTCAATATTTACATAGGTCAACAGAACATGACTCACCGCAATAACAGCAGCAAGGATGAAAAAAATGTGTAAAAGGCCAAATTGAAGAGCGCCCACAGCTTGTTTATGTGTTTGTCGCAAAACCTTGCGGGTAAAATTTTTCGACAGGTCAAAGTTTTCATCGCAGTCTAATGCTTCAAACACATCTTGATACGAGGCGACGGCTCGTTCACATTCAGCGCAGCTTTGCAGATGCGCTTTTATTGACAGCTTGTCCGAAGACGGGAGGGTGTCATCCAGAAAGGCTTGTATTTGATCATCACTTAAATGAGGGGTTAACATAATACTTCCTGTTCAAGTTCAACTAATTTTTCTCTCAGCATACGACGGGCGCGAAACAGGTAGCTTTTAACCGTGCCCGCGGGTATCTCCAGGATTTGGCTGATTTCTTCATATTTCATACCATCAAGATGATACAGGGTCACAATGGCGCGAAATAATACCGGCAAAGCGTCGATATAGTGGCGGAGCAAACGATTGATATCAGAATCCGCTGCTTCAGTGTAGGGATCATCATTGTGCGACACAAAGTTCATCTCCTCCAGGGCACGATCATCAAACAGCGGCAGACGCCTTTTTTCCAAATAGTTCAGGCAGGTGTTGCAGGCGATTCGCGCTAACCACGTCGATATCTTGCTCTGAAATTGAAAACCATGCAAGTTTTGATACGCCTTGACAAAAACATCCTGACATACATCCTCTCGATCTGCGGAATTGGCCACCATACGAAAAACAATGTGCGCTACAAGACGTCTATAGGTCTCGATGAATATTTTAAACGCCCTGGTATCACCATCGAGGATTTGTTTGATCAGTTGTTTTTCTTCTGTATCCATTTATTACAATAGACAGTTAAACTCGGCAATAGTTGCATACAAATTTTTTTCATCATTTGCAACATTATTCTGTCTCATCTGTCAAATAATGTGAAACCAAAATAAAACAACAGAAAGGACATAAATCATGCATGCCGATTTTGTAATACCAGTCACGCTTTTTGTCGTCATCGCCTATATCGTGAAGGTAGTGTCCGACAATCGCATGCGGCGACTGCTCGTCGAAAAAGGTGAAATCAACGAAAACCTGAAATACCTTTTTGCAGATCGACTTTCGCACGCGGTGCCATCTTCTCTCAAATGGGGTATGGTGCTCATTGCTGTTGGCCTGGCTTTTCTGTTTTCTCAGGTCCTTGATTTGGGTTGGCATGACGAAACCGCGCTCTTTGCCATGATTTTTATTTTTGGCGGTGCTGCGCTGGTCATCTACTATTTTATCGCCAGCCGTATGCTAAAAAAAGCCGGCAACCAACAATAGACAGCTTGTAAAGCGTCCACTCTTTTTCGTAGAAGAGCCGGGAAAACTGCCGGCTCTTCGCTTCCTCCCGTTTATTTCTTTTCCTTGATTCCTATTCTTCAAGTTCGTAATGTTTGGTCGGCATGTAGAGTGAATACATGCGCACGTTTTGGACAGATGAGGAAATTTTTCTGTTTTATGGCCAAGAAAAAACGCCTTCGAATTGCAGCGGTTAAAACCATTCCCAATGTGACGCATGCGGGTGCACAATTGAAGGGACGGTGGCCCTCGATTTTTCATAATGAGCATCCAATAACCCTGGAACTCGGCTGTGGAAAAGGTGATTATACGCTGGCGCTGGCGCAAAAGCATCCGCAACGAAACTTTATCGGGGTGGACTTGAAAGGAGCGCGTTTATGGGTGGCGGCTAACAAAGCCTTGGACCTCGAGTTAAAAAATGTCTTTTACATCCGCGCCAACGCACTCGATTTGGCGGAGATATTTGAAGCGAATGACATTGCCGAGGTGTGGATTCCCTTTCCTGATCCTTATCCA
The DNA here is from genome assembly GCA_016928775.1 of Candidatus Zhuqueibacterota bacterium. Taxonomy (GTDB): domain Bacteria; phylum Zhuqueibacterota; class Zhuqueibacteria; order Residuimicrobiales; family Krinioviventaceae; genus Kriniovivens. The sequence continues at coordinate 90,499 of JAFGKD010000100.1, forward strand.
AAAAAACCGCGCAAGCGCATGACCGCGCCACGCTATCTGGATATTTACAAAAAAATTTGTCGACCGGGCGCGATGTTTCACCTCAAAACCGATGATGATGTCTTTTATCTATTTTCAATCGAATCTCTGCAGCAATATGGCTGCACCATTCATCAGAATAGTACCGATGTGCACAGCTGCCCGGAAGTTGATGACAACGTCAGAATCACAACATTTTATGAAAGCAAGCACATTGCTACTGGACTTTTAATCAAATATATCGAGTTCACTTTGCCCGAGGAGAATATGGTTTGAGAAAGGAGCCCATTCGCATCGGCATCATTGGCGCCGGCGAAAACACGCGAACGCGTCACATTCCTGGCCTCCTGGCGCTCGACGATGTCAAAATCATCAGCGTTTGCAACCGCACGCGCGAGTCTGGCGAAAAAGTCGCAGAAGAGTTTGATATTCCGCGTGTTTACGAGCATTGGCACGATGTCATATACGACGATGATATCAACGCGATCGTCATCGGCACATGGCCGTATTTGCACGCGCCGGCTACCTTGCTCGCTTTTGAACACGACAAGCACGTGTTATGCGAAGCACGCATGGCCATGAACGCCCAAGAGGCACATCGTATGTACAGAGCATCCCAGGCGCATCCTCATCTCGTCGCTCAGATCGTGCCCTCACCATTTACTTTGCGGTTGGACAAGACGATAAAAAGAATTTTGTCGGAGGGACGTATCGGGCAGCCGCTTGTTATCGAGGTTCGGGATGGTGGTTCTTTTCTTGATCCCAACGCACCGCTTCATTGGCGTCAACATATTGATTTCGTCGGCTTTAATATAATGACTCTTGGTATCTGGTATGAATGCATTTTGCGTTGGCTGGGCGAAGCGACCACTGTTATGGCTTTGGGGAAAACCTTCATCAAGGTTCGAAAAGATGCCGCAGGTCATTTAAACGCCGTGCGCGTACCGGATCATCTCGATGTTATAGCTGATATGGCAATTGGTGCACAAATGCATATACAAATTTCGGCTGCAACGGGATTAGCGGGTCCGACTGAAATTTTTATTTTTGGCGATAAAGGGACTGTGCGTATTTTGAATGGAAAAATCTTTGGGGCGCAAAAAGGTGCCGACTCTTTTCAGGAAATTCCGGTGCCTCCGGAACTTGAGGCCGAATGGCGCGTCGAAGAGGAATTCATCAATGCGATTCGTGGCCTGGAGTACGTGCAGCTCACAACTTTTGCGGCTGGGGTCAAATACATGGAATTTACTGAAGCGGTATCAAAAAGTATGGCTTCCGGTCAAAAAATCAATCTGCCTTTATAAAACCACAACAGCCGCATGCGGTGTCGGCATGCGGCCGTTGAATCTCCCCCAGATATGTATCCCCCTGGTAATGGAAAACGCACGCCCCCGATGTGCGAGACCATTCAGCTTGTCCATGCTTTTATCCCAAGCGTACTTTACAAGACAGGAAAAGATGCTGTATTTCCCGAAAAGTGAACTATCTTTTATCAACCTCGTATGCCGTCAATGAGTAATTTAATACCTGTAATGAATAAAAAGAGATAGCACAAGTTATAAAACAGCTTTTCATTGACGCGGTGATGCAGTTTTACACCAAGCAGTACGCCCAACGGTGTTAATGGTGCAAGGAAAAGCGAGATGAGTAAATTCCCGGTGCTAAATTGTCCCAATAATGCATAGGGCACGACTTTGACGAGATTGATGATCGTGAAGAACAGGACAGTCGTGCCAACGAAAATTGATTTATTCAGTTGCTGCGGCAACAGATAGATATTGACTGGCGGCCCGCCGGCGTGCACGCCAAAGCTGGTAAAACCTGCAATTGAGCCCCATAGCAGTCCGCGCGGGATATCGGCCGCATGTGATCTTGTATTTTGCCGTTTGAGGAAATAAATTGCGACAAATAAAATTGCTAAAACGCCAACCAAAATCCGAATATGTGCATCAGTCAGATAGCGAAAGAACAGACTTGCTAAAAAAATACCCACAATAGCCGCCGGCAAAAGAATAATCAAATTTCGTCTATCCCAGCTTTTGCGATAGTGCCACACCGTGAACCAGTCCATGAGAATGAGCAAAGGTAAAAGAATGGCGGCCGCCTGTGGCGGCGGAATGACCAGTGACATCAGCGGCACAGCCAGGACGCCGAGACCGCCACCAAAACCGCTTTTGGAGATCCCGACGATGAGGATGGCAAGTATGGCGATGGGATAAAATAGTGTCGTTTGAATCATTTTACTTTCCTGTTTTGCGAAAGAATATAAGAAAAAAACCACGTTGACATTGAAAAAAATTTCATATTTTTTTCCGATTATTGATGTGGTTCCATTTGATCCTTGCAGATGAAATCGACGTTGCCTATATTTATAACGGATTTTATTTCTATAAAAAGCAATCCTTCCTTCAAGCACCTGATGCAGAAAGGGCTTGTACAAGTCAAGGACGGCGGATCAATCTCGGATGTCATCACGTTTTCGTTATAATAGGGAGTAACTATTGGAGGTGGGTTCATGAAATCTTTTGAACAATGGTGGATAAAGTATTACAAAATTGCTTTTTTAGCGGGGCTCGTTATTCTTGTTTTTCGACTCATTTTTCAGGGTGTTCAGGGACTTGACGCCAAGAATGCTATTGTATTTTTTGCGATACTCACGTCACCTATTGGTGCTTTAATTGGTCAGATACTCGAATGGATTTTCAAACTGTTGAAAATGCTTGTTGAAATTATTGTGGAATTCATCAAACTCAGAAAGCAAAGGAAAAAATAAGTCGTCATTTGGCGATTTTTTTGATCTGCGACATTCTCGCGATGCATTCGTTGTAGCTTTTAACTGAGAAACCACCGAGCACGCCGAGATGATGCGAGGATTTTGCATGTTTTCTCGGCGGACTCGGCGGTTTTAATGGATAATCTTACCCCCCGAAAGCCTATTTTACCAAAATCGCTTTACCCGTGAGTGTGCCAGTTGGTGATGTCATACGGTAAAAATACAAACCCGAGCTGACATCCGCACGCCAGCTTTTTGTATAGTTGCCGGCTGTGTGATATTCATCGACCAGGGTGTCGATCAATCGGCCGTTCATGTTGTAGATTTTGATCTGCACCGCTCCCGCTTGCGAAATGGTGTACGAAAACGTCGTTATCGCGTTGAATGGATTGGGATAATTGGTCACCAGGTCAAATAGCTGCGGTGTGCTCGTTTTTTGATCGACCGACATGGCGTCCGTTGAAATGAGTACGTCATCGAGCGCGAACAGGTCGCCGTCTTTGCCGCTATATTCCCAATAGATACGTACATTTTGTCTGCCGCCAAAAGGACTGAGATCAACAGTGAATTGACGCCACGCCCATCCCTCAATCCCGTCGTCGCCCTCGACGGTCAGTTGCCAGATCGTTTGGTCGGGATCAAGAGAGCCGGATTTTGTGATAGTGACTTTGACATTATAATTGCTCGTCCAGTAGGAATTATAGCCAGCCCAAAAGGTCAGTTTTGGACGTGAGCCGGTGAGATCAAAGGCGGGAGTCATGAGCCTGTCAATTTGGTTGTTGCTCTCATCATATCCACAAATGGCGGAATATACATTTTCGGGATTGACGTCGGAAAAATTATGATCCGGCACATTTCCCCGTCGCCACCCGCGGGATGCATCACCCGCCAAATGGTTGGCCATCCATCCCGATGGAGGGAAAGAAGCATCATCAAAATGCTCCGCCACCAGGGCCTCGCCACCGCCCGGGCGAGTTCCGGTGGCATACCACACCGGCAAACCGACAGGATAAACCCAGTCCTGAATGGAAGAGGGGTCTGCATTGAGCTGATCCGCCTGCATGGCCGCTTGCCACAGATGCGTCTTGTTATCCGAAGACATATCCTGAAAGACCACATGATTGTCGTCCGGCGAAAAGCAGGGATGGCCAAAGGTATTGATGTTTTGTCGGATAAGGCCAAATTTGCCGCTGAACAGATCATATGTATAGAGGTAATAGTTGGGATCGTATGAATTCTCCGAATACTCGATGATATCAAACGCAATGACATTGTCGCGCGTGCTGGAAAAAGAAGGATTGCCCACGGCCAGCGTTACGTCCGGTTGAAACAGCGGAATCACCGCTTCGTTCGATGCATTGGTCAAATAGATGCCCCAGGTGTCGCTCGGAGTGCCGTACTGATCCTGAATGCTAAACAGGCAATCATAGATGAGCCAGCCGCCTTCGATGGACCAGTCGAGAACATCAGCGTAATCGGGAATAATTTCCGCTCCTTCGGTGGTCGTCGGGATGTACAGGTGGCGCGTGACCGTTTGCTCGGCATTCATGTCAATGATGCTGATGACCGACGGCATGATAGCGGGATCGGGCGTGATCGCCACATAATCGGCGCGCGGCGAAATCGCAATGTTGTGCCACTGTCCGTCTTCGCTCACCGGATAATTCTGCATATTTACTGCGTCAAACAAGTTTATATTGTGGTTTTGATCAATGTAAGCGATGATCGAGCCGTCTTCGGTAATCGAGGGTTTGGAGGTGCTGGAGATGCCGTAGCTGATGGCGTTGCCCTGCACGAACGGCATGTCGGATGTGATGCGCACTATTTGGTCGCTGCCGTCATCCAGAATCGCCAAGACAAAGTCATCACCGCTCACCGGATCGTACGGCGGCTCCGGATCCGTGCCGCCCTCGCCGTATATTTCAACTTGATCAAATGCCTGCCCGACCAGCGCGTCCGTGCCGTCAGTGCGATATAAATCTTTTGCCGCTTGTATGGCGGCAAGGCGACAGTCTACAAATTGTGAACGCCGTGTCAGATAGTGCATGTAGGCTCGGTAGATGATCTTTTCCACTTTTTCTCGTGACATTTTTGTGGACATCACATAAAATGCATGGCCGGGAATGGTGCTGTTTATATGCACGCCGCCGTTGTCCTCATCAATGCTTAAATCATAATACTCGGACATTTTGCTCGGAGAAACGGAGGTCAGCGACAGTTGATGGTGCGGATTGGCCAAGTTGCGCATACAATTATACTGCGAGGATGCCGGGAGCGCGTCTTCGCCGATGAGCCAATCGCCATTGGCCGGATCGGCGTAAAATTCAGCCATGACGCCGGTGAAATCGCTGAACGCCTCGTTGAGCGCCCCGGATTGGAACTGATATTCCAGGTTCGAGGCGTACTGGGTGACACCATGCCCGTACTCGTGCGCAACGACATCGAGCGCCCCGGCTAAATCGTTAAATTTCGAGCCGTCGCCGTTGCCAAAGAAGAACAGTTTGATGCTGCCCAGCCAAAAGGCATTATTGTACTTGTTGCCCAAGTTGACGATGCCGGAGATGTTGTGTTGCTTATTATCCAGCGTTTTATGGCCGTGCACATTCAGGAAATAATCGTAAACCAATGAAAATGTATAGGCCAGAGAAACGGCATTTCGCGGCCAATTGGTCGTTGAGGTTGAGGCGACGTAATAATAGGAGTCAAAGTTATCGATCTCAACATTGCGCGCATCGCCAATCAAAATGACGCCTTGTAAATCGGCAATGGAATTGCTCATGTTTCCGTCAAACATGCCTTTGGTGACGTTCACCATATAGTTGGTGCCGCCGATGTCGTAGATGTCCAGGGAGCGCGTTTGGCCGGACAAGTCCACGCCGCTGCCTTTTTTAGGTGTGCCGGTTTGTCGGTTGTCGTACCATTCAAGTACCTCACCAGTGCGCGCATCAATGAACATCCGGATATCGTCCACAATATTTTTTCCGAGCTCGATATGCCATGCCGCGGCAGCTCGGCCTTTGGTATCGATATAGATAACTTTTTCAGCCTCCCATAGGTGAATGAACTGCTCATCATAGTTCAAAAAGGCGGCTGCTTTGGCGACGGCCTGTTCTTGCGTCAGCGAATAGACGAGCGAAACGCCCTCCGGTGTGGGAAAATAGCGGCCGTTCAAGACATGCGGCTGTCCCGCGACAAAGTGCACATACAGATCCGCTCCCCACACTTTGATGCCGCGATAGTGCTGCTGAAAGCGCAAATGGGTGTGGCCAAGCGCATCCTGCTGAGAGTCAATCAATACAAGCTCGTCAACCGGATTCTCGAGAGTTAAGAGAGATGCGTGCGACTCGAAAAAGGTATACGCCTGGGCGAGAAGGCTCTGGCTGTTCATGGACCTCGGCGCGCGAGGATTGTTAGGCGTCGGTAAAAACAGAAATGCCGGCGTACCGTTTTTATCGTTCCAATAAATTTTTATTTTTGGCTGTTGGTTGTGCGACGACAGGAGCGCAGAAAGATTTTGATTCGTCCGAATGGAACCTGGCTCTAAAGGCCGGACGGACGATCCGGAAGAAGCTTTGCGCAGTGTTTTCAGCGTCTGCAGTGTCGCGGCAAGATCGCTGTTGATCTGCGCTAACGTCAAAGCATCGGCCGGTCTGCTCACATCTCTGTTTATTCTCTTTGGATGCGTGAACTTGTTCGCCGTTTGACACTGTGAAACCTCTTGTTGCTCGGCAGGCTGTAGTTGAACAGTGGTTGCTACTGTAGAATCAAGCTGCTCTTTTGCGACTGTCAGGGCAAAGGTTACCAGCAGAAAAATAACAATACGTTTCATAGTCAGTCACCTTGTTAGTTTGTGCGAATAAGACTTGATTTATGCAGGATTTCTCCGGATTGTGCGTCAACCAGGCATTCCCATTGATCGGGCGCCAGGCGTGCTTTACCAACGATAACACGCCAGGCCAAATGATAGCCGGAATCGGAGGGATATATGTAGAGTTTTGTTTCATCCTGGTTGGCGTAGTTGAAGGAGAGCGCTTGTTTGGCAGCGTCCTCCGCCTCTGTGCGCGTCAACGTTGTTGCTGTCGAAAAATCTTCGGGAAGGCTCGCTTGATAGTGCCCATTCATCAGGTAAGCCTCATTTTTGTCATTGAGATGAAATTTTATCTCATCGCCCCAAATCTTTATATTGTTGTGAACTCGAGCGAACGTCAAGTGTTGGTAGCCCAATTCATCTTTTTCTTTCTGGACGAGGACGAGCTCTTTTTCTGGAGTGCTGAGCTTGAATAATGGTTCTTGTTCAACCAACGCATAGAGCTCTTCCACCGGATCGTCAGGATGTTTGAGCTGCATGATAGCGCCTTCGATTCGTTGCGGTGTGCCGGCATCATCAAGAGTAATCTTTAGCTCGTCCATGGCCAGGATACGTGCCTCCGGAGCTGCCTTTTTTGATTTTGAGGTGCAGGACAAGATCAGGCTAAGAAGGATAAGATATATACATTTTCGCATGTGAACCTCCCTCGCGGATTTGAACAGTTGAAAGAATATAACAATTTTCACAAAAGTTTGCACAAAAAAATAAAAAATCGAGAAAAACCTCACGAGTGGACATAAAAAAACCGCAGCAGCCTCGATGACAGGGGATCAGAACGGCTTTAATTTTTTCTTGCATATTTCGAAACTTTTCTTTAAAATCAGACGTAATTCGTCTTATAAAACAAATATCGTAAACTATGACAAAATATGTATAACGAAAAAGATATCGAACAGAATCCAAAGTTCAAACAGCTTGTTGCCACCGCCAGGGACTTGTTTTATCGATTTGGCATCAAACGCGTCACCATTGAAGAGATTTGTCGCGAAGCACAGGTCAGCAAAATGACTTTTTACAAGTTTTTTCCCAACAAACTCGAACTTGCCAAATACCTGCTCAACCTTATTTTTGACACCGCAGTGCAAGAATATCAGGACATCATTCTTTGTGACAAATCCTTTCCTGATAAGCTCAAGGAGCTCATCGAGCTCAAGCGTCGTAAAACCGATAAGCTGAGTGCGGAGTTTATTGCTGAACTATTGCAGCATCCCGAGCCGGATATCGCTGTACTCTATAATAAACAGCGCGAAAGATCATTGTCCATGACAATTGATTTCTTGAGACAGGCGCAGCAAAATGGCGATATTCGTCCCGATATTAAACTCGAATTTATTCTTTACATTTTGAACAAAATGATCGATATGACTGCGGATGAATCCTTGGGCCAATTATACACTTCTCCGCAAGAGATTGCCATTGAAATGACCAACTTGTTTTTTTACGGTATCCTGAATCGAGATTAACATGCGACCTTTTTTCATGACATTCTTGTTGTTATTCAGTCACGCCGCCTTTTCAATCGATTGGGGCGTCAAAGGTCAAGTCTCCGGCTGGATCACTAACAATTTTGCGGATATGAACAATACACAAATCGGGCTGCGATATATCCCTGAAGCCTCTTTATCGCAGGACCTCTCGGACAAATCACTCATTGATGCCGAGCTTTCTCTGAACACTTTTAGCAGCTATGATTTCAAAACCAAATCAGGTGAGTCAAACCTGGCGACCTATCGCGTCTGGCTACGCTATTCTGCCTCACAATTTGAGGCGCGAATTGGCCTGCAGCAAATCAAATTTGCGCCCGCGATGATTCTGCGTCCCTTGATGTGGTTTGACCAGCTTGATCCGCGCGATCCCCTGCAGCTCACCAATGGTGTCACCGGCGCTTTGCTCCGCTATTATTTTCTCAACAATGCCAACGTTTGGCTGTGGGGACTGATGAGCAACGGCGAGCGCAAAGGACTCGAAATCATGCCGACGGTTGACAATTCTTTTGAATATGGTGGTCGCTTCCAATATCCCCTGGGCACCGGCGAAATCGCCCTGACGTACCATCATCGCCAAGCCGATCCGAATCCCTTGCTGAAAGGGTGGCTCACTGTGACACTCGATCCACTTCCCGAGAACCGCTATGCGCTCGACGGCAAATGGGATATCGGCATTGGTCTCTGGTTTGAGAGCGCTTTGATTCACAAGGATATCGATTATTATCCCGCCAACTATCAAAAGTATCTCACCATTGGGGCGGATTATACATTTGGTTTGGGCAATGGCGTGCACGTGCTTGGAGAGCATCTATTCATGAACGTAGCCAAAGACTGGCATGAAACAAACGGCCGGACAGAATTCACCGCTATTTTAGCCGACTATAGCGTAACCTTGTGGGATGTGCTGATGGGAATTGTCTATTATAATTGGGAAACCAATGAATCATATCAATTTTTAACCTGGCGGCGCACTTTTGATAACTGGAGTTTCAACGTCGCGCTGTACTGGAATCCCGAAACACCGTCCATGGCCGGCTTGTCGCCATCCGAGACCAATACCTTTGGCCTGGGCAAGGGATTTCAATTTATGGTCATTTATAATCACTAGGCAAGAGATAACGCATAATAGAGGACATCATCATGCAAAACGGCACACTCGTCAAAACCGCCAATCTGACCAAGCGTTACCCCATGGGCGAAGGCCAGGAGCTGGTCGCCCTGGACAACATCAATCTTTCCTTTGAGCGCGGTGAGTTCACCGGCGTGGTCGGGCCAAGTGGCTCCGGGAAAACGACATTATTGAACATCATCGGCTCACTCGATTCACCGACCGAGGGCAGCGCTTATGTATTGGGGCTTCAGGTTGAAAAGCTGACGGCAAAGCAGTCCGCTAACTTGCGCAATCATCACCTCGGTTTCATCTTTCAGACCTATAATCTGCTGCCGGTTTACAGCGTGTTTGAAAATGTCGAGTTCCCCCTTCTGCTCCTCAACAAAACCGCGACGGAACGCAAAAAGGCGGTGATGGAAGCGCTCGAGTGGGTCGGCCTGGCGGATCGCTATAAATCCAAGCCGGCGCAGCTCTCCGGCGGCCAGAGTCAGCGTGTCGCCATTGCTCGGGCTATCGTCAAAAAGCCCGAACTCATTTTAGCCGACGAACCCACGGCCAACCTTGACGCGGAAAACTCGCACAACATCCTGCGCGTGATGGAGAACCTCAACAAAGAGCTAGACACGACATTCCTCTTTTCTACACATGATCAAAAGGTCATCGGCTATCTGCGGCGAAAAATTACATTGAACGACGGGGCGGTGGCGAAAGATGAAATCATAAGGGAAAAAGAAAAAGGGAACAAGGATAAAGGATAAAAAAGAATGGGGGATATCATGGCCAAGAAAGTCATTCGTTTTGAAGACCTGGAGGTTTGGAAAGAAGGTATGAGACTTGCGCGTGACATTTATAAACAGTTAAAGCCGTCAAAAGATTTCGGTTTGAAAGGTCAAATGCAACGGGCATCAGTATCAATCCCGTCAAACATCGCTGAAGGCTTTGAGAGGAAAACGAATAATGAATTTATTCATTTCTTATTTGTCGCCAAAGGTTCTTGTGCCGAATTGCGCACGCAACTCTATCTTGCAAAAGAGATTCAAGAAATCGACAATCGTGTTGCAGACGATTTGTTGGCAAGAGCAGTTGTGGTTTCAAAAATGTTATACCGATTAATAGAGACGAGAAGAGAAAAGTTTTCCTGACATTCTTTTTCCCTTTTCCCTTCTCCTTTCTCCAATATTGAAAGGACTTTTTATGATTATCCCCAAACTCGCTATCCGCAATCTCCTCGGCGCTGGAGTGCGCACCTGGCTCAACGTGATTGTGCTGTCGATTGCGTTTTTTGCCATTGTCTTTATGCAGGGATTGTACATTGGTATGAATGAGCAGGCGAGAGATGCGCTCATTGACACCTATTATGGTGGCGGTCAATACTGGCAGAAGAATTATGATCCGTTTGATCCGTTTGCGCTGGAAGACAGCCATGCGCCGGTTCCCGGCGAGCTGCAACAACTGGTTGATGCTGGTCAAGCCACTCCGATTTTAATGGTGCAGGCGACATCATTTCCAAGCGGCCGAATTGTTCCGGCGATGCTGATTGGCATCTCGCCCGAACAGCAGGTCATCAACATCCCCGCAGACGTTCTGAAGCGTGAAAGCGACGCCATCCCGGCACTCATTGGCACCCGCATGGCAAAGAGTGCACGACTCAATTCGGGCGACTATTTGACCATTCGCTGGCGCGATGCCAACGGTACCTATGATGCCGCAGATGTACAGATCGTCCATATTATGCAAACGACGGTTGAAGTCATCGATGCCGGAAAAGTGTGGATTCCGCTCGAGACGTTGCAGCAGGTGGCTAGCATGCCCAACGAAGCGACGATCGTCGTCACTGCGAAAAATTACACCCAAGCGACCACACCAGAGGGCTGGAATTTTAAAAATCATGATTTTCTGTTAGCCGATTTGAAAGCATTGGTAAAGCAAAAAACAGTTGGAGCCTCGATTTTGTATGTCATGCTGCTTTTTTTAGGCATGTTGGCCATTTTTGATACCCAGGTTTTGTCCATTTTCCGTCGCCAAAAGGAGATCGGCACGCTCATCGCATTAGGCATGACGCGCTCCAAAGTCATTCGCCTGTTCACCCTTGAAGGCGCACTGCACGGATTGTTGGCTGCTGTCGTCGGCTTTATGTGGGGCTCACCACTATTATGGCTGATGGCAAAAAATGGCTGGCCCATGCCCGAATACGGCGATGACTTTGGCATGGCGCTCGGAGAGGCGATTTATCCCATGTACACGGGCGGACTCATTCTAGGCACGACTATTTTGGTGCTTTTCGCGGTCACGATTGTCAGCTTTTTGCCGACCCGCCGAATTGCGAAATTAAGACCAACAGATGCACTACGAGGAAAACGAGCATGATACAATTCCTGTTAAAAGGCATTTTGCGCGATCACTCGCGCAGTTTGTTTCCGTTGTTGACCGTTGCCGCCGGCGCTTTTCTCATTGTGTTGGCGAACGGTTGGGTGGATGGAGCACGCAACGATATGCTTTGGGTCAATGCGATTTTTTCGACCGGGCACGTCAAGGTGATGACCAATGCCTATGCCAAAGATATCGATCTGGTGCCAAACGATCTGGCTATTCTGGGTGCAGATAGCCTGCTGGAGAATCTTAAAGCAAGCTATCCCAACATGATCTGGTCGCCGCGGATTAAATTTGGCGGATTGCTGGATATCCCCGATGCAGCCGGCGAGACGCGTGCTCAAACCATCGTGGCCGGCTTGGCACTTCCTCTCACCAGCGGTCGCGATGTAGAGCTTTTGGGTATTGATGATGCCATTGTCCGGGGCCGCATTCCGGCAGCGCCGAACGAGCTCATTATCAGTCAGACTTTGGCCAACCAGCTCAATGTCAGCGTCGGTGATACCGCCACGCTGGTGAGCTCGACGATGTACGGCAGCTTGACTATGCACAACTTTGTCATCGCCGCAACCATACATTTTGGCGTTTTGGCCATGGATCGCAGTACGATCATTGCCAATCTGCCGGATATCCGGGTCGCGTTGGATATGGACGATGCTGCCGGCGAGATTCTCGGTTTCTTTCCGGATTTTCTCTATCACGATGAACGCGCCGACCACATGGCCGCCGCATTCACCGCCGCCCAGGAAGAAACCGACGAATTTGCACTGCAGATGCTTCCCCTCGTTGAGCAGCGCGGATTAAGAAGCTTGATCACCATGATGGATAGCATGGGTGGCGTGCTGATGACCGTGTTTATTTTCGCCATGGCGATCGTCCTGTGGAATGCCGGACTGATGGGCAGTCTGCGACGATACGGGGAAATTGGTTTGCGTCTCGCCGTCGGAGAAAAGAAAGGCCACGTCTACCGCTCGCTCCTGGCTGAATCCATTTTGGTCGGCATCGGCGGCGCTATTTTAGGCACGATTTTCGGTCTCGCAGCGACCTATTACCTGCAAGTGCACGGGATCGATATTTCATCATCGATGAAAAATACCAGCATGATGCTGTCGAACGTCATACGTGCCCAAATTACTCCGGCCAGCTTTTATGTTGGCCTTATTCCCGGCATCGTCGCTCCCCTGCTCGGGACATCCATATCAGGCATAGCCATTTACAAACGAGAAACCGCTCAACTCTTTAAGGAATTAGAGGTATAAAATGAAGCCAGGTAAAAATGAAATTCACCCAAAGGCGCCAGGGCGCCAGGAAAACGCCGGATTATCTTTTCACTCTTGGCGAATCCTTTGCGCCTGTGCGACTTTGCGTGCGCTCTATATATTTTCTGTCCTCAGTATAACTTTTATTTTATCAGTTGATGCGATGGCACAACCCAGCGGGGAGGAGATCCTGCAGCGCGTCGATGCCAATATGACCTCGGACAGCAAAATTCTCACTTCCAAAATGATCATCCACGGCCGTCGTGCCAGTCGTACCATAGAATCAAAATCTTATATTGAAGGCACGAACAAATCCTTCACCGAATATCTGTCGCCGCCGCGCGAAGCGGGCACTAAAATGCTCAAATTGGCAGATCAACTTTGGACCTATTCGCCGCAAACGGACCGTACTATTCTCATCTCCGGTCATATGCTGCGGCAATCGGTTATGGGGTCCGACTTGTCTTATGAAGACATGATGGAAGACCCGAAACTGGTGAATCTGTATGATGCCGAGCGGGTTGGCGAAGAAACACTTGTCGATCGTCCCTGCTGGATTGTCGGCTTGACGGCAAAAACAGCGGACATCGCCTATCAGTCGCGTAAAATATGGGTCGACAAGGAACGCTACGTATTGATGAAGGAAGAGCGATATGCCAAGAGCGGTAAATTGCTCAAAACCACAACGATCAACAACGTCGAGCTGAAAAGCGGTCGCTGGGTAGCGACCTCCGTCACCTTTAAAGATCAATTACAAAGCGGGCAGGGGACAGAGTTTATTTTGCAGGATATACAGTTCAACGCACCAATTCCTGATTATATCTTTACAAAAGCCTCATTAAGAAAATGATCGGCAGCAAAACTGTGCTTTTGGGGCAAAGTTTAAAAGCCACGGATTTTCACAGCGCGGCTAAGAGCCGCAACCCAAAATGAGCACTATTCTTTAGAATAGAACACGGATTGAACAGATGGGACGGATTCTAACGGATGAAGAAATCCGTTCCAATCCGTTAAATCCGTTCGATCCGTGTTCTTCTATCTGACCTGTTAAAAAATGGAAAGATAAACCTTCTCTTTTCTGTTTTACTCATCTCAAGCAAACCTTGTTGGTTTTATCGTTGAAATTCAATATTTTATGGCCAATGAATAAATAATGATGTCCGATACACTGCAAAAAAAACAAACCTGGAAAATGTTCAACCGTATCGCGTGGCGATACGATCTGTTGAATCGAATGTTGTCCTTCAGGCGCGATGTAATATGGCGAAAAAAATGTGCCCGGCTGGTGCCGAGAAACCGGGCGCTCACTGTGCTCGACCTGGCCACCGGTACCGGTGATTTATTGCTTGAAATCCTGAAAGCGCGACCAAATATCAAGATGGGCATTGGGATTGATCCGGCTATGGGCATGTTGTCGATTGCACGACGCAAAACAAGTCCATCTCGTGCCGTCTTGCTGCAAGGTGACGCGCAAAAAATGTCGTTCAAGACGGAAGCAATGGACATCACCACCATGGCATTTGGCATTCGTAATATATCGGATGTGGACATGGCGCTTCGGGAAATGTATCGTGTACTCGTTTTCGGCGGGAAAGCATTGATTCTTGAATTTTCTTTGCCGAATCAAACTTTTATTCGCAAAGCATATTTACTTTATTTCCGATACATTCTGCCGCGCCTTGGCGGATTGATATCCGGCGACCGTGCCGCATATCACTACTTGAATCAAACTGTCGAAAACTTTCCATACGGTGAGACTTTTTGCCGCCGAATGATTGATGCCGGATTCGTGGATGTCACCGGTTTACCGCTCACTTTTGGAATTGTCACATTATACAGCGGCACAAAACGAGAACATGACTAACAAGACTTGGCTTGCGACTAGGCAAAATTATAAAGTTTGGGAGATCGAGTATACAAGAAATAAAATCCAATCTTGAACGCGCCCTCAAAAGAAAATTGCAGACAGTGCCACCGAGTCGGCTCAAAGAAAAGTCCATTCAACGGGTGACCATTGCGGTGGACGACATGGATCCACTCGACTGGTTGGATGCACAGGAATGGCACAGCAAAATATTCTGGTCGCGACGGGACGTGGCACAAAAAATTGCCGCATGTGGCGCTGTGCACCACATCATTGCGGACTCGCTGGACGTGTTGCAGTCGATTCGCGGCTATTTCACAGGGTCCGATGCCGCTATTCGGTATTATGGCGGCATGCGCTTTGATCCCAATCATAAGATTGATGTCGAGTGGCGACCTTTTGCGAAATTTCGCTTTGTTCTGCCGCGATTCGAATTGATCAGCTCGGAGGAGTCACAAACTCTCTCACTGAACTTTCTGATCTCACCGGAAGAAGAACTGCCACTGCTGTTTGCAGAGCTTGTAAAAGAGATCGAAAAGCTTCAGCCGCCAAAGCCCCATAACACTGACCTGCCGATGATCCTGGATCGATTTGATCAACCAGACCGGAAAAAGTGGTCGGATATGATAGAAGAATCGCTCAACGCTATTAATCGAGAAGAATTTGAAAAAATCGTTCTGGCCGGCAAAACGGTTCTTTCATTCAAGGATGAAATCAATCCGTATCAACTTTTTCGACACATATTAAAAAAGAATGGACGAACCTTTCACTTTGCCTTTCAATTCGAACATGGCGTGAGTTTCATCGGCATGTCGCCGGAATGTTTGTTTCAACGAGACGGTGATCACATGTGCACGGAAGCCATTGCAGCGACGCGTCCACGCGGCAGCACTCTTGATGAGGATGAACGATTGGGCCAGGAGATGATCGAATCCGATAAAGACCTGCGCGAACATCGATGGGTGAAAAAAATGATCGTCGATCGCCTCACGCCTTTTTGCACGCACATTGATGAAACGTGCGACGAAAAACTGCTCAAGCTGTCACATGTTCAACATCTCGTCAGCGAGTTTAAGGCGGATGTGTATGCCGGGGTGCGAAATGAAGATCTCCTAGAGGCTTTGCATCCCACACCGGCAGTCGGCGGTTACCCCAAAAAAGCAGCCGTTCAGCGCATTTCGCAGCTGGAACCATTTGATCGCGGCTGGTATGCGGCCCCGGTCGGTTGGGTCGCTCGGGACAGTGCCGAATTTGCCGTTGCGATTCGCTCGGCCCTGATCAATAAAGAAAAACTGCATATTTTTGCGGGATCAGGCATTGTCAGCGGCTCTTTGGCAGAAAAAGAGTGGGAAGAAAAATCCAACAAAGCGCAAAACTTTTTGCAACTGTTCAATATCACATGATAGCCGCTGAAAATATAAACAGCTTTTGGGCCTCGCTTTGCATTGAAGAACTGGTGCGAAATGGCATCACCTTTTTTTGCATCTCGCCTGGATCGCGTTCCACTCCGCTTACCCTGGCAGCCACCCGGCATGCAAAGACTGAATGTCTACTTTGTCACGATGAACGCGGCGCCGCCTTTTGCGCCCTCGGCTATGCCAGAGCGCGCGGCCCGGCAGCCTTGATCTGCACCTCGGGTACCGCCGCCGCCAACTATTTTCCGGCAGTCATCGAAGCGTCACTTGATGCCGTTCCAATGATCCTGTTGACTGCTGATCGGCCTCCGGAACTCCTCGAAACCGGCGCGAATCAAGCCATCCGACAACAAAAACTGTACGGTGATTATACGCGCTGGGATTTTGTTTTTCCAACACCCTCATCAGAGATATCGCCGCGGTTTGTGCTGACTACCATCAATCAAGCCGTTTATCGCTGCCATTTTCCGGTTCCTGGCCCCGTGCACCTTAATTGTATGTTCCGCGAACCTCTGACACCTGAACCGATCGGTTTTACACTTTCACCGGATTTTAAGTTTGAAGGCTGGCAAAACAGCAGCAAGCCATTCACATCCTATTCGCCTGGACAAAACACTCTGCAGACGAAAAGCCTCCATGCTCTCGCTGCTCTGCTTGACCGGACTGAAAAAGGTCTGGTGATTGTTGGCAGACGGCCCGCCCAGCAACAGCAATCACTACAAGTGCCGCATTTTCTGCACGCCCTCAATTGGCCGGTGTACGCCGACATTGGGTCAGGTCTCCGACTTGGTCCCCCCAAGTGGCCAGTGTGGGACGAAAAATATTTCTATTCTAACCGGCTCTGCACTTCGTGGCAGCCGGACAGCGTGTTGCAGATTGGCGGATCATTCATTTCAAAACGCTTGCAGTCCTGGCTCGAGCACAATCCGCCGAGTCACTATATCCATTGTGATACAAATCCACGGCGACAAGATCCCGGACATCTGATCACGGAACGCTACGATATTGATTTTGAGTTGTGTTGCGGCGAGCTTGCCGTACAAATTCATCCGTCCGCTCCGTCGTTCGACTTTCAGCTTATCAATGATTTAATACACAGCGTCGATGCAGAAGCAGAAAAGACGTTATCCCTGGAAACGTTGAATGAGCCGGGTGTAGCCATGCTGGTGTCGCGCCTCATCCCCGGCCAGCACGGGCTTTTTTTAGGAAACAGCCTGCCCATCCGCGACATGAATACGTTCGCACTCCGGGATGGTCCGGCAGTACCCGTCGCCACCAACCGCGGCGCCAGCGGCATAGACGGCAGCATCGCCACAGCCGTCGGTTTCGCCTGTGGTCTTGCCCGGCCGGTCACGGCGATTATTGGCGATGTGGCGGCGCTGCATGACCTGAACTCGCTGATCCTGATGAAAAAAGCGCCGCCGATTTTTCTGATCATCATCAATAATAATGGCGGCGGACTTTTTTCCTTTTTGCCCATCTCGCAATACAAACAGGATTTCGAAACCTGGTTTGAGACGCCGCACAACCTAAGCTTTGAAAAGGCGGCGCAGCTTTTTGACGTGCCCTGGGCGCAGCCAACGTCAATGGCTGTTTTCAAAGACGTCTATCGCCGTGCCTGCTTGGACGAGAAATCGATTATTATCGAAATACAAACCAACAAAAGAGATAATTTTACCCTGCACCAGCAGGTTGAGCAAAAAATGGCCCGTTTTATCAATTCCAAGCTATGAATTTTCCTCTCTTGCACGCCGAACGGTTCGGCTCTCAACGCACGCCTCCGGTGCTGCTGTTGCACGGCTTTCTCGGCAGTTTAAACGACTGGGATCAAGTGATCCGCCTGCTCAACCAGGATGTTGATTTTCTTGCCATCGATCTCCCCGGTCATGGTGCAAGCCGGTACATTGGGCTGGATTATGATTTCGATCGGACAGCAGCGGAAATCATAAAAATCCTCGATGATCAGGGCGTTGCTACGTGCCCGTTGGCAGGCTATTCCATGGGGGGACGAATTGCGCTTTATACCGCGGTAAAATTTCCACAGAGATTTTCGCATCTTGTGCTCGAATCCTGTACCGCCGGTGTTCGGGAATCTCAAGAGCGACAGTACCGACTCAAATTCGAGCACGAGCTTTGCCAAAAGCTCTCCAGCATGTCCATGCCGGAGTTTATAAACGACTGGTACAATGCCGGTTTGTTCGATTCCCTTCGTCAGCATGCACGATTCAACGAGCTGGTTGAAGCGCGCCGGCGGAATGATCCGGCTTCTTTGTCCCGAGTCGTGCACAATCTGGGGAGCGGACACATGCCGTCGCTATGGCACCCTATGCAGCATCTGCATATGCCGATCCATTTCATTTATGGCGAGCGGGATGACACGTACAAGTCGATTGCTGCGCACATGGTTCGCCAGGCTAAAAACGGTTCACTTTACGAAATTTGCAACAGCGGTCATAATACCCATTTTGAAAATCCCGAAGAATTTTGTAATGTTATAAAAAAAGTATTGCTAAAAAAGGAATGAGTGATGAGCAGCTTTTCATGGCAACAGATTGGCGATTATACGGATATCAAATATCACAAACTGGATGGCATTGCCAAAATAACCATCAACCGGCCGGAGGTGCGCAATGCCTTTCGACCGTTGACCGTAAAGGAAATGATGCAGACATTTCGCGAGGCGGAAGAGGACCCGACCATTGGTGTCATTATTTTGACCGGTGAGGGCGAGAAAGCCTTTTGCGCCGGCGGCGATCAAAAAATCCGCGGTGATGCCGGTTATAAAGATGAGCAGGGCGTACATCGATTGAATGTACTGGAATTTCAGCGTCAGATTCGCCGTTCCGCCAAACCGGTCATAGCGATGGTGGCCGGCTATGCAATCGGCGGCGGACATGTATTGCATTTGATGTGCGATTTAACCATAGCGGCGGACAACGCCCGCTTCGGCCAGACCGGTCCGCGAGTCGGTTCGTTCGATGGTGGTTTTGGCGCCAGTTATATGGCGCGCATTGTCGGACAAAAAAAAGCGCGCGAAATCTGGTTTTTATGCCGCCAGTATGATGCGCAGCAGGCCCTCGACATGGGGCTCGTCAATGCGGTCGTGCCGTACGATAAACTGGAAGAGGAAACAGTGCAGTGGTGCCGCGAGATTTTGGCCAATTCGCCCACTGCCATTCGCTGCCTCAAGGCGGCGCTCAACGCCGACTGCGACGGACAAGCCGGTCTGCAGGAATTGGCCGGCGCGGCAACCATGCTTTTTTATATGACGCCGGAAGCCCAGGAGGGTCGAAATGCATTCAACGAAAAACGTAAACCGGATTTTTCAAAGTTTCCGCGGCAGCCGTAAATAAAAAAATTCCGTGTTTTGAAATATGAACTTTAGACCGTACATCCTCGCCAGTCGCCCCAAAACGTTGCCCGCCGCTCTCGCTCCGGTTTTCATCGGTACGGCTTTGGCTTACGCTGATGGTAAAGGCCACTGGCTTTCGGCACTGTTCGCCGCACTGGGCGCGCTGCTGATCCAGATCGGCACCAATTATGCAAATGACTACTATGACCATGTCAAAGGTTCGGATGATCACAAAACGCGCCTGGGGCCATTGCGTGCGACGGCCGCCGGGTTGGTGAAACCCGCGGCCATGCGCAACGCTTTTGTAACGGCGTTCGGCCTGGCGGTTTTAGTGGGATTCTATTTGCTGATGCGCGGCGGTTGGCCGGTGATTCTCATCGGTCTTTTTTCCATCGCCGCCGGTATACTGTACACCGGCGGGCCATACCCGCTTGGATATAATGGCTTGGGAGATATTTTTGTCTTTATTTTTTTTGGATTGGTCGCCGTTGCCGGCACGTTCTACGTGCAGACACTGGAAATGAATGTGCTCGTGCTTGTTGCCGGTGTGGCACCGGGTTTGATGTCCACTGCCATCCTGGCGGTGAATAATCTTCGCGACGAGCAAAATGATCGGCTCTCCGGCAAACGTACGCTGCCGGTCGTTTTCGGCGAGAGCTTTGGCCGACTCGAATATGTGCTCTGCCTGTTGATCGCTTGCCTCGTGCCGTTGTTTTTGGTGTCCCTGACGGGTGAACATTATTTTTCTCTTGCCGCATCTGCAGTGTTTTTTTTAGCATTACCGTCTATTCGGATCATTTATAGGGAGAAGCCGAGTCGACGCTACAACGAGGTATTGGCAAAAACCGGTCAGTTGCTCTTTCTATTCAGCATTTTATTTTCCATCGGATGGCTGCTGTGATTTACACACATTTTCACATCTATTCGTACAGTTTGCCATTCACCCGTCCCATCCACTCGATGAACCAAATATTAACAAACCGTAATGGTTTACTGATTCAGCTGCAGATAGACGCGGGGTTGTCGGCTTTTGGGGATGTGCCGCCGTTTCCGGGATTATCCAACGAATCAATCGACATGGCGGTCAAGCAACTTGCGGCGGCAGGTCGCAAACTCGTTGGTCATACAGTGAACGAAACGAAAAGTTCTCATCCGCTGGAATTGTTAGCGGAATTAGAGACGATTTTAGCCCCCGAAGAAAGACTCTATCCCGGCGTCGCTTTTGGTATTGAATCGGTCGTGCTGGATGTGCTCGCACAAGCGGCTGGTGTAACAATTGCCGAGCTTTTAGCGCGCTCGCCCCATTTTCAAGTGAAAACCAACGGACTCATCGTTGGGGATATAAAAGAGATACCCGCGCGAGCACAGCAGTTGATCGACTCGGGCTATACATGTCTCAAAATCAAAGTGGGTCGAGGTGATGCGGCAGCGGACATCCGGATGCTTCGCGACATGAATGACCTCATCGGCCCACACATCAAAATCAGATTGGATGCCAATCGCGCCTGGACATTAAAAGAGGCTGTGCATTTTGCCAGGAGTATTGCAGCTCTGAATATTGATTATGTCGAAGAACCGCTGCAAACGCCGGAGTTGCTCAAAGATTTTGCCGAAACCGGCCTGGCTGTGGCACTCGATGAATCCCTCGACGAAAAATGGCTGGCACAGCCGCCAGAAGGGGTTGTGGCATTCGTCCTCAAGCCCGGGATAAACGGTGGTGTCCTGGATACAATTCGTTTCATTAAAAAGGCGCAAGAGCATGACGTCAGACCGATCATCAGCTCTGCTTTTCTCAACGCAATTGGTTTAAAGATGGCCGTCATGTTGGCAGCAGCGTTCACATCACCGGACGAGGTTATGGGGCTGGATACCTCATCGTTTCTGGCGGCGGATTTCTGCCGCCTGCCGGTCAAGATAAAAAATGGCATTTTGGACGTGCGCGAGCTGAGCCAGAATATTATTATCCCGGACAAACTGATCGACAAGGTTTACTCATGCTAAAAAAGCAAACAACGCTCTCCTCACAAGACTGGTTGCAGCGCGGTGAAAAGCCGGCTGTTTTCACCGCGGATGAAAAAATATCCTATCGCGAGTTGGCAATCAGAGTGAATGCACGATGTCTGCACCTGCGCAGGCTGGATTTTGTCCCCGGCAATAGATGTGCACTTTATGTGAAACCGAGTGCCGCGGCGATCGAAACCTTGTTGGCGATGTGGTCGCTCGGCATCATCGCGGTGCCGGTGAACACCCGCTTGCCGGATGCCCGGGTAAAAGAGATGCTGAACAGCATCAATTGCACCCATGCACTGTGCGATGATGATTTTTCCGATCGCGCGCCAACGGCATTTACCCTGCAAGAGCTTGTTTCCGCTGGTGCCGAAAAGGCACTCATAGACGTGCACATGCCGCTGTCCGCACCAGCGACCATTATATTCACCTCCGGCAGCACCGGCTACGGCAAAGCCTGCCTGCACACGATTGGCAATCACGTTTATAGTGCGTTGGGCTCCAATGAAAACATACGACTGCAGTCGGGTGATGCCTGGCTGCTGGCGCTGCCGCTCTACCACGTCTCCGGCATCGCGATCCTGTTTCGTTGCCTGTTAGCCGGCGCGGCCATTGCCGTCCCGGATGCGAATATATCGCTTGATGAGAATGTGGCTTTTCTCGGTGCAACGCATTTATCGCTGGTGGCGGCACAATTGGATGCATTGCTCCAGGAGACAAAATCTATCGAAAACCTGGGACATCTGAAAGCCATTCTACTTGGCGGCAGTGCCATCCCGCAAGCGCTCATAAAAAAAGCGATCGAAAATGGTTTGCCGATTGTCACAAGTTACGGCTCTACCGAAATGTCATCGCAAATTACCACGACTCGTCCCGGTGATTCTCCTGAAAAAGTGAAAACCAGCGGGCGGCTGCTGAAATACAGAGAGCTCAAAATTGCCCAGAACGGCGAAATATGGGTGCGCGGCGAAACGCTGTTTCAGGGATATCTGAACAATATCGGTCTCCAATCCGCGGTTGACGAAAACGGCTGGTTTCACACCGGTGACCTCGGCAGAATGGACTCGGACGGCTATTTGCGTGTTTTCGGTCGCAAGGACAACATGTTTATTTCCGGCGGTGAAAATATTTTTCCCGAGGAGATCGAGCGCGCCCTGGAGCAGCTTCCCGGAGTTGTTCGGGCACTTGTTATACCCGTTGATGACGCCAGGTTCGGCAAACGTCCCGTTGCCTTTGTGCACATGCTGGAAGGATATTCCACTCACAATATTGATCGGCATGCGCTGCGGCATGTCTTGCCGGGCTATAAAATCCCGGATTTTATTTTCCCTCTGCCACAAGATGGCTATCATGTGAAACCGGACCGAAAACTTTTGCAGCAGCGAGCAAAAGAGCTGCTGCAATCAATCCGAAGCACATAATTCCAGGCCACGCCGAATTTTACCCGGAAGGGGAATTTTTTGACCTGTTTCTTTGCTCACCGTCACATGGATGGTCTTGACGCGCCCAACCGTTTGATCCTCTTTTAGAAAATGATAAAGCAGTGCAAAAGACGAGTCACCGATTTTATCGACTTTGATGACAATTTTGACGACATCCCCCACAACCAGCGACAGCAGATAATCGGCCTGTGCATGTACAAAAGGCATAGTGAAATCTGCTGTCGTGAGAATATAACTGACACTGGTGCCGCACTTTGCCAGAAAAGCATCAAACGCTTCAAAAGCGAGCTCGAATATTTTGCTGTAAAACAGGATGCCGGCGGAATCGGTGTGATAAAGCTGGACTTTGGTTGTATGTACGAACGGCATGCGGTTTCTCCCTTTCATCGTTCCAGGCAATATAGAAAAATTGCGGCAGAATGGCAATTCCGGCGTTATGGCTGTTTTCGACTCATCAGATTAAGCCGATAGAGTGGATATGTAAAACCTCGGTCTTTGGTAGCAAGAACCTTAAGTAATTCATATACTGTATATCTCGTCCCGCCGGTCTCCGGCGGGATGCAGGGAAGGACGCTCTGCGTCCGAAGACCCAGCAGGCTGATTGGACGCTGAGCGTCCATGCTGCATTCCCCCGCAGAGCGGGTGAATGAGAGAAATATACAGTCCCAGAGGATAATATTTTTATGCTAGTTTTCTTACTCGGCAGAAGCTCTTGTCGTAGTGATGGCCTTTTTTCGATATTCTCTAATTTTTAGCCTGAACACCCAAGACTGAGGTTTTACTTGGATATTTATTTTGAGCTTGCATTTAAGCCTTTTAATACATATTCTAAGAGTAGAAAATCGGCCTCGCGATGGGGGCATTATGTCCGGCCACCTGTTCTTTTATCATATTTTAGCTGTTTTTGAGCAAATATACTTAAGCGATTTGTTCGTTTTGCTTTAATCTCTTTTGATCGAGATTCCAATAGCACCAAGTCCAAGGGGTGTTCCAATGGTGTTTATCGCACATTCTGCTAATGAGCAGGGCGTAAGACATGCCCTGAAAGATCATCTTTTGTCTGTTTCTCGAATAGCGCAATCATTTGCGAAAACCGATTTGCAAAGAGAAATACTGAAATATGCGGCTGTTTTTCATGATGCTGGACATTCAAATAGAAATCAACTAATAAAAAAATAGGATGCCAGATGAAGAAAGATTTTATTGCACACCGCAGAGCTAAAGACGATAAAGAACAATCTTTATGCACTCATCTTGTCAGAACGTCGGTTCTGTGCGGCAGATTTGCCGCAAAAATTGGATTGCAAGATGCTGGAAGGGCATTGGGGCTTCTTCACGATTTTGGTAAAGCAAGTGTTGCTTTTGATAGATATATCAAATCTTCAACAGGAAAAATCGATCCAGATTCTGATGAATATGTTGATCCAATTGAGAAGAAAGGAAAAATTGATCATTCGAGCGCTGGTGCTCAGAAGATATTTCAAGATCTTTCCACGAAAGGCCCTGAAGGTAAAATAGCAGCAGAAGTATTGGCTCTCTGCATCGTATCGCATCACAGCGGATTGATTGACTGTCTTTTACCATCGGGCGAAGATAACTTTGGCAGAAGAATAAACAAATCAAGCGAAAAAACTCATCTCGATGAAGCGCTTTCCTATCTTGCCGATGAGGAACAAAAAAAGTTGAACAATCTACTTTCGAGTGAGACTTTGATAAAGCAACTGGTTGAGAAGATGATGGGGCTAAAAGAAAGCAACGATTCCAGGGAAACGCTGATGTTCAAATACGGACTGCTGATTAGATTTTTATTCAGTTGTCTTATTGACGCTGACCGACTCAATACAGCTGATTTTGAATCTCCTCGAAACGCTCAAATCAGGAATTACGGAAAATATCATCCATGGGGTAATCTGATAGAACGGCTTAATACCAAACTCGTAGAGTTTGAGAACAAGAAAAATAAAAATGAAGTGGATGATGTACGCAACGATGTATCTCGGCAATGTTTTGTTTTTGCTACAAAGTCTAAAGGAATTTACCAATTGACTGTTCCAACAGGTGGAGGAAAAACACTCGCCAGTTTGCGATTCGCTTTGAACCATGCAGTGTTTCATAAAATGGATCGAGTTTTTTACATTATTCCCTTTACCTCGATCATTGATCAAAATGCTGATGAAATAAGAAAAATCTTGGAAGACAGAGACGTACGCGGCAAATACCTCGACAAAGTGGTTCTCGAACACCATTCCAACCTGACACCAGCCGAAGAGAGCCGAAGGCAAAATCTTTTAGCGGAAAACTGGGATGCTCCCGTGGTGTTGACAACTCAGGTTCAATTCCTGGAAGCGTTATTTGGCGCGGGGACGCGTGGTGCACGGCGAATGCATCAGCTGGCAAATTCAGTGATCATATTTGATGAAGTACAGACTATCCCCATCAATATAATTCACATGTTGAATGTAGCTCTTCGTTTTCTTGTACAGGCTTGCGGCGCGACCGTTGTGCTTTGCACTGCTACCCAGCCTCCACTCGACAAAGTAGAAAATCCCTATCGCGCCCTTATCGTCAAACCGGAGCAGCGCATCATCCGGAATGAGAAAGAACTGTTTGAGCGGTTGAAGCGAGTCAATGTGTTCGACAATCGTAAACTTGACGGAGGGTGGAGCACCGAGGAAGTCGCTGCACTCGCGGCAGAACAATTGCAGGAAAAAGGAAGTGTTCTGGTCGTTGTCAATACCAAGAAATCTGCTCGAGCTCTTTATCAAGCCGTTGCCGACCGGAAAATTGCAGGTGTGCATCTCTATCATCTCAGCACAAACATGTGCCCTGCTCATCGCCTGCATGTGCTCAATGAAATCAAAAAGAAATTGAAAGCCGATCAAAACAAACCTGTGATTTGCGTCAGCACTCAGCTCATCGAAGCGGGCGTGGACCTTGACTTTGGCGCGGTCATTCGTTATTTAGCAGGGCTGGATTCGATTGCACAATCAGCGGGACGCTGCAATCGTCACGGGAGACGCCAGGGTTTGGGGAATGTCTGGATAGTTAATCCGCAAAACGAAAACATTGGCAGATTAAAAGATATAGTTATCGGCGCCGATAAATCCCAGAGAGTTCTAGATGATTTCAAAGGCAATCCCGATCTTATAGGTTTGGAGGCGATGGCAGCTTATTTTAGGCACTACTACTATGCACGGAAAGATGAGATGCGATATAAAGTGAACGCGAACGAAATCGGACACGATGATGATTTGTTCAACCTGCTTTCCACCAATACTCTTTCTGTGGCAGCTTATCAAAGGGTTCATAAAACCGCCCCGAAAATATTATTTCCGCAATCTTTCCAAAGCGCAGCAAGAGCATTTCGCGTGATTAACTCGCCGACGCAGGGCGTCATTGTTCAATATGGCGATGAAGGGAAAAAAATTGTCAATGATCTTTGCAGCGCCATTGAACTGGAGAAGCAGTACAAACTTTTAAAAAAAGCGCAGAGATATTCCGTCAATTTGTTTTCGCATGAGTTCGACAAATTGCATAAGGATGGGGTAATTCACGAAATTCAAAAGGAGAAAGGGCTAGGAATTTATTATTTACGTGAAGAATACTACAGCAAGGAGTTTGGTTGGAACGACGAACCCGTCAAACTAATGGAAAACTATATTGTAAGTAATGGGAGGAATAAATGAAGTATCCCAATACGGTTGAGTTCAAGGTGTGGGGCAAGTACGCCCTGTTCACCGATCCGCTGACCAAGATTGGCGGCGAAAAATACTCGTATCAGATTCCCACCTACGAAGCGCTGAAGGGAATTCTGAGTTCGGTGTATTGGAAACCGACTTTTATATGGGTAATCGACAAGGTCAGGGTGATGAAACGCATCAAAACCCAAACCCGCAGTGCTAAACCCATCAGATATTACAGCGACGCCAATGACCTTGCGATCTACACCTATCTTTCTGATGTCGAGTATCAGGTGCAGGCGCATTTTGAGTGGAACGAAAATCGAAATGATTTGGCGCAGGATCGTAACGAAAACAAGCACTACTTTGTTGCCAAACGTATGATCGAACGCGGCGGCAGGCGTGACGTGTTTCTTGGCACGCGGGAGTGCCAGGGTTATGTCGAAGAGTGCACATTTGGTGAAGATGAAGGCTACTATGACGGCTATGGCGAATTCGATGCCTTCGGTTTGATGTTCCACGGTTTCGATTATCCCGATGAAGCCAACAAGGACGAATTCTGGGCGCGCTTCTGGCGTCCGAAAATGCAGAATGGAGTGATTGAATTCTCTCACCCTGAAGACAAATCGCTTATCCGCAAGTTCGTACGCCCGATGACTGCCGAGCCACCTACTACGAGCGGTTTTATGGAAGAAGGCTTGCTCGCAGGGTACGAAGAAGGGAGGATATGAGATGGGTTGGATTCAAAAATTGGCCGCGACTTACGATAACAGTCAAGCAAAGATCGGTTATGCTGAACAAGAGAAGCAAAGACCCCTTTTGCCGATTTGTCACATAACGACACAGGCACATATAGAAATAGCTATTGATGTTGAAGGTAATTTCCGCAGAGCGCGTATTGTCACAGAAAAATCTGATTCGACTACAATTATTCCATGCACCGAGGGTTCTGGAAGCAGGGCTGGAAGCAAACCTGAAAATCACTCTCTTTGCGATAAGCTCCAATATGTGGCAGGAGATTTTGTAGAATATGGAGGTACCGTGACTTCTGGATTTTCCAAAGATCCTGAAGAACCATATCGCAATTTTGTAAATACTCTTGCTCCTTGGTGCGATTCAGAATTCGGTCATGCTAAAGCACGTGCTGTATTGAAGTATATAAAGAAAAAGAAGGTGGTCGAGGATTTAGTTAAACATAAAATACTTATTATTGGCGCTGATGGAAAGTTTGCACGCAAAGAAGACCTCAAAAGAGAAAAAAATGTCAAAGACATATTCTCTGTCATCGATCCACAAGAGAATGCTTTTGTTCGTTGGGTAGTTGAGACTTTTGGCGAAAGCGAAAGCATGCTCTGGCGGGATAAATCTTTGTGGGATAGTTGGACAAAGTACTACTTGAGCGAGAGAAAAGAAAAATCTTTTTGCTACGTTACTGGAAAAGACCAAGTTCTCACAACCAATCACCCAAAGTATATCCGCAGGGAAGGTGATGGCGCAAAACTTATCTCTGCCAACGATACAAGTGGCTTTACATTTAGAGGACGGTTTATCACACACGCACAAGCTTGCGGAGTCTCTCTTGAGACATCTCACAAATCACACTATGCTTTGCAGTGGCTTATTAGCAAACAAGGTTACAACAGAAATGAGCTTGCGATCGTCGCATGGGCAACTTCGGGCGCGCCGGTTCCGCAACCCACTGACAGCGCCCAATTCTTGCTTTGGGGTGACGCACCATCCGAGGAAGAAGTGAATGTCTATACCGCTCAAGAGATCGGCATTCAAATCAAAAAAAGAATCGCGGGTTATGGCAAAGCGCTCAAGAAAATCGATGATGTTATCGTCATGGCATTTGACTCTGCCACGACAGGACGGATGGCAATCACCTATTATCGGGATTTGAAAGGTTCCGATTACCTGAAAAGAATAGACGACTGGCACGAGTCCTGTGCCTGGCGGCACACTTATCACGCTATTGAGGAAAGGGACGAAAAGGGGAGAATTAAAAAACGTTATATCCCATTCTACGGTGCACCTACGCCTGCCGACATTGCTGAAGCAGCGTATGCCACAAACCGGAATGGCAAAGCTGAATTAGATGAAAAGCTTTTAAAAGCCACAATAAAACGCCTACTTCCCTGCATTGTGGATGGTCAGCCGCTCCCGCGCGACATAGCGGAATCAGTGGTCAGGCGCACATCAAACAGAATTGCCCTGGAAAAATGGCAATGGGAAAAAGCTCTAACTATTGCCTGCGCGTTATTTAGAAAATTCAAGCAAGGAAAGGAGAAATACAAAATGTCACTGGATGAAAGTCGAAAGACAAGAGATTATCTCTATGGAAGGCTGCTTGCGATTGCGGATGTTCTGGAAGAACGGGCGCTTTCCAAAGCTGAACAGAACCGTCCGACGAACGCCGCGCGATATATGCAGCAATTCTCTCAGCGTCCTTTCCGCACCTGGAAGCAAATTCACGACTTGCTTGCACCATACATCATGCGCCTTGGCGGCAAAGCCTATTACTACAAGAACCTGATTGCAGAAGTGGAAGGCTTGTTTGATACAGAAGATTTTCTCAGCCCCAAACCGCTGACGGGCGAATATCTTCTCGGATACTACTGCCAGCGGCAGAGACTATGGGAAAAGAAAGACAAGTCAACTTCTGAGGAAGAAAATATTGACGAAACTTTAGAACAATAATTGCAAACTTGTATTCAAAGGAGAATTTGTCATGTCTACGCTGTCAAAAAAAATTGATTTTGCGGTGATTATATCCGTCAGCAACGCCAATCCCAACGGAGATCCTCTCAACGGCAACCGGCCGCGTGTCACATACGATGGCTTTGGCGAGCTTTCAGATGTATGTATCAAACGTAAAATTCGCAATCGTTTGATGGAAATGGGACAGTCCATATTTGTGCAATCCGATGATCGCCGCATGGATGACTACCGAAGCCTGCGCGCCCGCGCCGAGGGTGTACTGAAAGACGTTGATATGAAAGATGACAAGAAATTTCGCGAAGCTGCCTGTCAGCAATGGTTTGATGTCCGCGCTTTCGGACAGGTCTTTGCTTACAGCGGCGGTAAAAAGGGCGGCAAGAAGAAAGGCGAAGAAGAAGGCGGCGATGCCTCAGGCGTCTCTATCGGTATTCGTGGCCCCGTATCCGTTCATCCCGCATTTTCCGTCGCTCCTGTGCTTGAACGTGTTTCCAGCCTTCAAATTACCAAAAGTGTCAGCGGCGAAGGCGATGGCCCTAAGCGCGCTTCTGACACAATGGGCATGAAGCATCGAGTAGATCATGGGATTTATGTATTTTATGGCAGCATAAACTCGCAACTCGCAAGTAAGACTGGATTTTCTGATGATGATGCAAGAGCTATTAAAGAAGCGTTAAGAACATTGTTTTTAAATGACGCTTCCTCAGCGCGTCCGGAAGGAAGCATGGAAGTACAAAAAGTTTACTGGTGGCAGCATAATTCTCCCCATGGACAGTATTCCTCGGCTAAAGTTCACCGTGCTGTTAGAGATAAAGTAAAAGTTAAAAATGATGAGCCAACATCTATCGCAGATTATTATCTTCCTAACGAGCCTGAGATCAATGCTGAACTGCCTGGATTAAATGTGGAGTTGATTAAAGGCGAATAAATAAAAAACCCAAAAACTGCTTCAAAGAAAGACCACAACATGTCACAAGACAAGAAAAACGCCGAAAGCCCGCGGATCATCCCTCCACACGGAGGTTATCGAAATCTCAAGTCATTTCAAATGGCTGAAATTGTTTATGATGCAACCGTCTTCTTCTGCGAAAAGTTTATTGATCGCTTTTCTCGAACCCGCGATCAAATGATCCAGGCAGCCCGCAGCGGCAGACAGAATATTGCGGAGGGCAGTATGGCTTCGGGGACCTCAAAAAAAACGGAATTAAAGCTGGTTGGTGTGGCACGCGCCAGCCTTGAGGAGTTGCTGATAGATTACCAGGATTTTCTGCGGCAGCGCGGACTCCTCCTCTGGGAAAAAGATGATCCACGGATTGTCAAAATAAGGAAACTCTGCTATCAAAGCAATAGGTCATACTTGACGTACAAGCCTTATTTTGAGGATTCGCCCCCAGAAGTAGCTGCCAATACTGCAATTTGTTTAATTCACCAAACCAATTATTTGCTTGATCAGCAATTGCGTTCTTTGGAACAGCAATTTTTGCAAAACGGTGGTTTCACAGAACGGCTATACCAAGCAAGAATTGAAATGCGCAAACGGAAAAGACCATGAGCTTTGATAATGACGACACCTATCTCCCCATATCGGCGCTGCAGCATTTTGTCTTTTGCCGCCGTCAGTGCGCGCTCATTCATATCGAGCGCCAATGGCAGGAAAACGTCCTCACCGCGCGCGGCCGTATCGAACATAACCGCGTGCACGAAGGCTATAAAGAAGTACGGCGCGGCCGTCGACAATTGTCCGGACTGCATATCCGCTCGGAAAAATTGTCTTTGCAGGGCCAGCTCGACGTGCTTGAACTGGAATCGCTTGATGCCAGAGCAGAGGATAATTTGTCCATATTTGGTGTTCAGGGTATGTGGGACATCTATCCCGTTGAATTCAAACACGGTCAATCCAAACAAAATGACTGTGATCGTGTGCAACTGTGCGCTCAGGCCTTGTGTCTGGAAGAAATGACCGGCCTGTCCGTTTGCTCGGCATCACTCTTTTACCATCGCATCCGCAAAAGGGAAGATGTTTTGCTCGATGACTCACTTCGACAAAAAACCATTCGTATTGCTCGGGAATTCCATGCTCTGTTTGATTCAGGCATCACGCCGGCTCCGGTCTATGGCTCCTGGTGTAAAGCATGTTCAATGCTGCACGTCTGTTTGCCCAAGAAAATGGGAAAACGAACATCTGCCTATCGACAGCTTTTGTTCACCCAGCAAGAGGTGACTGAATGAAATCAACACCCAATACGCTCTATGTCACGCAGCAAGAGTGTCATCTGACCAAAGAGGGTGAAACGATCATTGTCAAAAAGGACAAGGAGAAAATTCTGCAACTGCCGATTCACACCATCGGTCACATTGTCTGCTTTGGCTTTACGATTTATGTTTCCTCGCCACTGATGGCTTTTTGCGCGGAAAAAAGCGTCAGCATCACCTGGCTGACGGAAACCGGAAAATTCCTTGGACGCGTTGAAGGAGCGATCAAAGGCAATGTCCTGCTCCGCCGAACACAATACAGATGGGCGGATGATGTCAATCGATCTCGCAAAATTGCTCAATGTGTTATCGCGGCAAAACTCAATAACAGCCGCATGAATTTGCAGCGTTTTCTGCGCAATCGTTCGGGAAATGCGCAAACGGAAGCCGTTCAAAACGCTATTGATAAACTGGGTCGTTTAATCAATCAGGTAGAAGCATGTCGCTCTATGGATAACCTGCGCGGCATTGAAGGTGAAGCAGCCGGCCTTTATTTTGCTGTCTTTGACCATTTGATTTTGCATCAAAAAGAACTATTCCGTTTTAACGGCCGTAACAGACGTCCGCCCAGAGATCCGGTCAATGCGCTGCTTTCTTTCGCCTATACACTGGTGACGCTCGATATTCGTTCGGCGCTTGAAACGGTCGGTTTGGATCCTTATGTAGGGTTCCTGCATGTTGATCGTCCCGGCCGTCCGAGTCTGGCGCTTGATCTTGTCGAAGAACTGCGGGCGCCGTTAGCTGACCGCCTCGTTCTCAATCTGATCAACCTGAAACAAGTGCAGGCTGAACATTTTGAGATTCTTGGAACAGAAGTGAACATGACGCCTGAATGCCGAAAAATCCTGATAAGCGCCTATCAAAATCGAAAAAAGGACGTCATAAGACATCCGTTTCTTGATGAAAAAATGGAGATCGGCATTCTGATTCAGACGCAAGCGCTCTTGTTATCAAGACACATCCGGGGCGATCTTGATATCTACCCGGCTTTGGTCTGGAGATAGAAAGGACATTTTATCATGATGGTCTTGGTTTGTTACGATGTTGAAACAGTAAAGGCTGGTGGTCAAAAGCGATTAAGCCATATAGCCAAAACATGTAAAAATTTTGGTCAGCGGGTGCAGAATTCTGTTTTTGAATGCAAAGTTGCACCGGAGCAATGGGAAAACTTGAAATCGAAATTGTTGACGATATACAAACCGGAAGCCGACAGTCTGCGATTTTACTTTTTAGGTGCAAACTGGCAGAATCGTGTGGAGCATCACGGTGCAAAAAAAGGTTATAATCCGGATGGTACGATAATTGTTTGATCGCTAACCGGTATCTCCATGAGGTCAGGATTAAGGTTAGCGGTCAAAAAGAAACAGGATTTTATTATGGATTGAGTCATAAAATGCTATTCATGCTTCTTGAACAATTAAACTTTGGCGATTTGTTGTTTATAACATATTGATTTTAAAGCCCCAAAAACCGGGGCTGTCGCGCCCCGCGCGGGCGCGTGGATTGAAACAAATTCATCTGCCTGTGCTTCTATACGTAACTTGGTCGCGCCCCGCGCGGGCGCGTGGATTGAAACTTTTTTACCTGGTTGTAAATTAAACAGGTGATTGGGTCGCGCCCCGCGCGGGCGCGTGGATTGAAACTTTAAAATCAAAAGCAGGTCTGGCAATATAAGGAGTCGCGCCCCGCGCGGGCGCGTGGATTGAAACAAGCTCGTATTGTTTTTTCCCACCTGGTGGGAAAGTCGCGCCCCGCGCGGGCGCGTGGATTGAAACTTTTTATCGTAGTCCATCTGATAGCGTGATGCGAGTCGCGCCCCGCGCGGGCGCGTGGATTGAAACTGTGAAAGAATATGGTTCTGCACCTGACTGTTTGAGTCGCGCCCCGCGCGGGCGCGTGGATTGAAACCGCAACAGCACAAGACATTTGATTGTCTACCCAAGTCGCGCCCCGCGCGGGCGCGTGGATTGAAACTGGATCAATAATATTGTCCATATTCAAGTTGTATTGTCGCGCCCCGCGCGGGCGCGTGGATTGAAACTTGATAGTTGATAAATTTATCCAATATGCCAAAGGTCGCGCCCCGCGCGGGCGCGTGGATTGAAACTAATTAAATTATCAACTTGTAATTGATGCGCGTATGTCGCGCCCCGCGCGGGCGCGTGGATTGAAACAAATGTTGCGCCTTCTTGCCACGAATAACCGCCCCGTCGCGCCCCGCGCGGGCGCGTGGATTGAAACGGTTTTAGGTTATGCTGTTGAGACGTTAAAGAAAGTCGCGCCCCGCGCGGGCGCGTGGATTGAAACATATATAATTGTGCTACTTCCGGTGTTGCTCCTGTCGCGCCCCGCGCGGGCGCGTGGATTGAAACTCTGCCATTCCGTTACTATATTTAAAATATCCTGTCGCGCCCCGCGCGGGCGCGTGGATTGAAACCGGTTCAGGAAACGAAAATATTAGAGGAATAGTTTAGTCGCGCCCCGCGCGGGTGGTTTAATTGTTAGTGCCAACAAAATAAAAGAAGGAACAAAACTTTTTCATTTCTCTATTTGAAATTACAGATGTATAACTTGGACTTATATATCAAGAAGCGATTTCCCAACCAGATTGATTTCTCTGATCCTGCTAATCTAGAAATGAGAATTTGAAAGACTCAATCGAGAAAAATAGAACTCGTTTGACAACATATAGAACAAACTCAACGTGCCCTTTAGAAACCAATAGATAATACCTCCGTAAACAGACTTGATACTCAGACCTCAATCCCTAATACTACTTAATACAACCACATGACAAGTGAATTTAAAATAAAAGGAATCTTGCGCATGAAAATGATAAAAAACCTTGTAATCTTTACTTTATTATTGATAACAATCACTATTTGTATGGCTCAACCTGATGAAATAGATCATTGGGAGACTGCTATTTTTTTCAATGATTCTTGCAGCTATTTCATAGGTAATACAGAACCGGATTCTAATTGGCGAGCATTAACATTTCATGACAGCACCTGGATTAAAGCCCTAGCCGGGATTGGATATGCGGATAATGACGATATCACAATTATCGAAAAATGTCTGTCCGTCTATATAAGAATTCCCTTTAATATCGTTGACACCAGCAAGATTGCAGAAGCGATTTTTAGTATCGATTATGATGACGCTTTTGTGGCCTACATCAACGATGTCGAAATTGCCAGGGCAGGGATATCGGGTGAACACCCGCCCCATGATCAACCGGCGGATACGGAACATGAAGCCCTATTTCATCAAGGGAGAATTCCAGATGATATTATTCTCAAGAAATCCATCGTAAATCAATGTCTAAGGCAGGGTGACAATGTATTAGCTGTTCAAGTCCACAATATCAGTGCGGATGACAATGATATGACATCACTCTTGTTTCTCTATCTGGGGATCACAGATGATTCCAGAAATTATCGGCCCACACCTGAGTGGTTTACGAATCCATATATTTTGACGTCATCAAATCTACCCATAATGGTGATCGATACGGAAGGAGGAACCATTGTTGATGAGCCCAAAACTATGGCGCATATGGGCATTATTAACAATGGTCCAGGACAGAGAAATCATCTCACTGATCCTTGCAATGAATATGACGGTTGGATTGGGATTGAATACCGTGGCAATATGTCGATGAATTTCCCTAAAAAGCCTTTTACATTCGAAACGCGAAACAAAGAAGGAGCCGACAGCAATATTGTGCTGTTGGATTTACCCAAAGAAAATGATTTTATCCTGCGCGCACTGTTTATTGATAGAACGTTGATGCGTGATGCTATTGCCTATAATTTATCTAGAAGTATAGGACGCTGGGCACCGAGAACGCGTCATGTGGAACTTGTGTTGAATGGACAATATCAGGGAATCTACATGCTTGTTGAAAAGATCAAACCTGATAAAAATAGACTAGACATCGTCAGAATGGACTCTTCCGATATTGCAGGCGAAGCATTGACAGGCGGCTACATTTGGGTTGTTCAACAGAGTGATTTTGATGATGTTGTTTTCCTGAATTCCAGGCGGGAAGGTAACGCGCGTGTCCTCAAGTATCCAAAGCCGGATGAAGTGACGCCTGAACAAATTGCTTATATACGCCAGTATGAAGAGTCTTTTCGCAATGTCATGAAAAGTGCCGATTATAATAATCCCGTAAATGGCTATCCCGCCTATATAGATGTTTCCACATTTATTGATGAGATCATCATTCAGGAAACAACAGCAAACTCGGATGCATATGGCTGGAGTAGTTATTTCTATAAAGATCGAAATGGCAAAATGTCCGCTGGACCCGCATGGGATTTTGATCAGTCACTCTCAAATTCAACCTATAATGATGGTCAGCTTTATGACAAGTTTGTCATTGAAAAAACTATTGATTGGGCGCGTCCCTCCTATTGGGATAAATTGTGGGCCGATGATGAGTTTTTCAATCAAGTGGCCAAAACATGGGTAGAATACCGTCAAGGTCTAATTCAAGCTGATAAAATAATAGCGTATATTGATTCTGTTGCAAATTATTTAAGCGAAGCCCAAGCTCGCAACTTTGAAAAGTGGCCCTATCTTTTGGGACAGTTTGTCTGGCGAGAAACTCCCGGTTTTGAAGAGAGAGATACATTTCAAAAAGAAGTAGATTATCTCAAAGACTTTTTAATAAAGCGACTAGATTGGCTGGATGCCCAATTTAATAAA
Source organism: Candidatus Zhuqueibacterota bacterium (assembly GCA_016928775.1). GTDB lineage: Bacteria > Zhuqueibacterota > Zhuqueibacteria > Residuimicrobiales > Krinioviventaceae > Kriniovivens. The sequence goes on from JAFGKD010000100.1 coordinate 126,832, forward strand.
TACCTATCGGCAGTACAGGTATCTGCTGAAATGGCTCTTGAATTCCGTTTGGATCAAAATTATCCCAATCCGTTTAATTCTTCAACTCAAATATCCTATTCGGTCCCTGAAACAGGAAGGGTAGTTTTAAAAGTGTACAATCTGCTGGGTGAAGAAATCAAAACATTGGTTAATGATATTCAGAGCGCAGGGATACATCGTGTCGATTTTGATATGAAGGATCTTACTTCTGGCATTTACTTTTACGAAATCACTGCTGGTACTGATTTTAAGAAAATCAGGAAAATGACTTTTATGAAATAAGGCTTCGACCAGATTTAGCCTAAATTATTCACCATTTAAGCTTGCGTTTCTGAACAAAGACGTTTGTCATTCTTGTAAGAAGCAATTGTTTCACCAACCGATTTGAACGCATTTAAAGATAAAATAATTGTGACGTAAGCAAACTGGTCGTTCTCATAAGCCGGAGTGCTAGCACTAACAAAAAAATCCACCGGTTTACTCGGTGATCTTTATAAACAATTGTTGACCTTGGAGTTAACCTATCGTGCTGCTGATAGTTTCCCGTTCTGTTGTTTTGGGATACAGAAGCCCTTCTCCCGTTGGAGAAAAGAGTGAACCGCGAGGGAATCTCAATGGCTGTTTGTCTCATACAGTCCGGGAGCCGGAAATGGTGGTATGGTTAAAGTATGTGAACTGCTGATAAATGTCGTTATTTTTGACAAGCGAAGAGAGCACTGTTACGCTTGAGTCCCGCTGATGGACGCATTGCTTTATTTTGCGTAGCGTAGTACATTGTCCTATTGTAAAGTTAATCCGACACATCTCGCAAGTGCTGAACTGATCAAGGCTGTTATTTTTTGCAGCATAGATCATCTCGGATATATTATACGAGTCAACTACTGTCTACGATCCGCAAACCGATACATGGATGCAAAAAGGGGATATGCCCTATGCCAATGCATTCTACGGGATCGCCGTGGCCAATGACACCATTTGCCTGATTGGTGGAATGCTTAGTACATGATTTCATAATTACGATGAGGTATTATTAGCTGGTATTGGTACGGTTTGTTGATTATATTCTGGTGTATATTGTCCTTTTATGATGAGGCGTATATGCCTAAAACAAGCCCTTATATGATCATTCTCTCTCAGCATGAGAGAAAAGAGCTCGAACGAATTTCTAATAAGTATACGTCGCCATATTATATGGTTGTTCGGGCAAAGGCCATTTTAATGGCTGCCAATAATCTTGACAACAAAACAATTGGTGAAAGATCAAGTCTACCTCGTGAAATAGTGAGCAAATGGCGAAAACGATTTTTCGAAGAACGTTTGGATGGACTAGAGGATAGACCCAGAACCGGACGACCATCCGGTTTTTCCCCCTAATGTGGTTGTCCAGATCAAAGCTTTGGCTTGTCAATTGCCGTTCGATAATGGCATCCCGTTGTCTCGATTCAGAACGAATGATATTGCAGCTGAGGCGGTAGATCGGGGCATAGTCGCCCAAATTAGCGGCTCCACAGTTTGGCGATGGCTTGATCAAGATGCCATTAAGCCGTGGCAATATCGCAGTTGGATATTTCCTCGAGATCCACAATTCGAACAAAAAGCAGGACTGGTTTTGGACCTTTATCAAGGCATTTGGCAAGGAAAAGCACTGCAATCGAATGAATTTGTCATAAGTGCTGATGAGAAAACAAGCATTCAAGCCAGGCGGCGAAAACACAAGTCACTACCTCCAATTGAGCAACATTGCGAAAAAGTTGAACATGAATACGAACGCATGGGTTCTCTGAACTATATTGCTGCCTGGGATGTTCATCATGCGAAAATTTTTGGACATTGTGAACCTAAATCCGGCATTCTTGTGTTTGATTCTCTTGTCAGCGATGTGATGTATCGTGGACCTTATGCTTCTGCCAAAAGAGTCTTTTGGATTGTTGATAACGGCTCTTCTCATAGAGGACAAAAAGCAATAAAGAGATTTAAGTCCAAATGGCCGAAAATTGTTTTGGTACATTTGCCTGTTCATGCAAGTTGGCTAAATCAGATTGAGATATTTTTCTCTTCTTCAACGAAAAGTCTTGACACCAAATGATTTTACTTCGCTCACTGATTTGGAAGATACTATTATTGCTTTTGAAAAACGATATGAAAAAATTGCAAAACCATTTGAATGGAAGTTTACTCGCAATGATTTATCCAAATTGATGAAAAAGCTATCTCAAAACAGATTTCAGTTGGCAAAAGCCGCATAAAGAATACGTCATCGAATTTATGAACTAGAGCACTAAGTGCCAAACAGTGGAGGTATAGCAGCGCAAAGACGTATTTAATTGGCGAAGAAAATGATGTAACAATCTGTATGCATTGATTATTTGATGATTGATGGGGGCGGAAGCCCTAATTTATTGGGCACCCTGGGCAAGATGCCCACGGCGAGCAAAAGTCGGCAAAAAGGAATGATTCGCTTTCATACTTGTAAAAGGATTCAATTGGTCTTTTAAGCCCTGCTTATCGTCAGCAAGTGCGGGCTTTTAACCAACTGCTCGTGTTGGCAAAACCGCCATTCTTACAGGCAGCTTTCGGAATTGATTGGAATTCCGGTTTGCATATTCCGTTTCATCTGATGCGGTTTTGCACCACAGCAGGGCGCGTTATAGTGAAAATATTTTTAGCAAGAACAGAAATATGAAAACAATTTTTATCACAATGCTATTTTTATCTGTACTGGATTTTCAAACAATTCTGCATGTCGCTATTGATGATGACAAAGGTATTGATATTTTAACGAAGAAGCCCCTTCAAGGCACGAAAGTCACGCTCGATGCATCTAAAACGGTTGATCCAGATGGTGATAATCTGACATTCAAGTGGTGGGTGCTATCGGAAGCGGGAACCTATTCAAAAGAGGTAACTATTTCAAACAGCGACTCGAGTATGGCAACGGTCAATATACCTTCCAACTCGGAAGGCAAGACCTTTCATGTGATATGTGAAGTTACGGACAACGGTACACACAACCTTTCAAGCTATCGACGGATCATTTTTGAACCAGATAATCCGGCTCGGAAAAAAGATAGCTTGAACCAAGAATCTGGTGTACCAACCACGAGCGCAAAATCCGCCAAATTTCGTGTCATTATATCGACGGACTTTCCACCCGTTGATGTCTGTAACGGCAAGAATTGCAAATGCGAGCCCTCGAGATGCAGCGACCCGGATGATGTGCAGTCGATGGTCCGTTTCCTGCTCTATGCCAACGAGTTCGACATTGAAGCGTTGATCGCGTCGTCTGCCACTTTTGCCAATTATGCCGAAAAACAACATATACTGGATATGATAGACCTTTACGACCAGGTGGATGAAAACTTGCGAAAGCGCGATCCTCAATATCCCGTCGCTGATGCTTTGCGTGCGGTCACAGTTCAGGGTCGTTCCGGTACCTGGGGCAAATCGGTCGACAATAATATTGGCGCCGGCAAAGACAGCGAGGCGTCGGAAGCGATCATCCGCATCGTGGACAAACCGGATCCCCGGCCGGTCTATATTTGTGTCTGGGGCGATTGCAGCAATATTGCGCAAGCGATCTGGAAGGTACAGAACACGCGCAGCGCAGCCGAGTTGGAAGCGTTCCTCAGCAAGCTACGAATCCACCAAATCGCTCATCAGGATGACACCATCGATTGGATGCTCGAAAATTTCCCGGATTTGTTCATAATCTATTCTAAAAAGACGTACCAAGGCATGTTTGGCGGCTCTGATCCGATTTCGAATCTCGAGTGGGTGAACATGAACATTCGCGCCAATCACGGTTCTCTTGGCGCGGCATATCCACCGGCGGGAATGGCATGTGACGGTGTGTGCGAAGGAGATTCGCCGTCGTTCTTGTGGCTGCTAAGTGCGAACCGCGGATTGAATGATCCCGAAGATCCCACCCAACCGAGCTGGGGTGGACAATTCAAACGCGATGGCACCACGAATCATTATATTGATGGCATCGGTGGATCGAGCATATCGACATGGCGCCCACAATACCAGTCTGAGTTCAAGGAACGCGCGGACTGGATGTTGCCTTGAGTGCCGAGATGGTAAAAATAAAAAGTGTGATAATAACTACTCACACTCTATTTCATAAATCTTGTGCACTAAAAATATTATAGTTTTGTAGTTCGTTTAAAACTCGGTTGTTCTTTTAATGGTCTCGTTTGCTGCTAACAGGGAGGGAATGGCTGTGAAGGCCATTCCTTTACCCACTTGTAATACAACTGGTGTGTGCAATTCAAATGATATAAAAAGGTAAAGTCTATGAAAATAAACAATATCTATATGACTTAAATCAAGTCGATAAAATAAAAAAACACTATTCGAAAAGGGAAACATCATGCGTCTTTTAATTTTTGCTTTGATTTTGTCGAGTCCGTTGTACGGGATTGACATTCAGATCGACGTTGCCGGTGAGAGAAAACCGATCTCGCCCTATCTCTACGGCAAAAACAATTCGCTGTCGGATGATCCGAAAAAACCGCTATCGAACGCGGAGTGGATGCGCATCAAAGACTCCGGCGTGAATCTTTTACGCGAGAGCAGCGGCAACAATAGCACAAAACATAATTGGCAAAAAAATCTCACCAGCGCACCGGATTGGTACAACAATGTTTATGTGAGTAATTGGGATTATGAAGCACAGGAATTGCAGAAAAACTATCCGCGGGCGCAGGGCATGTGGGGTTTTCCACTCCTCGGCAAAGTCGCCGCGACAAATGCGTTTAATTTTGCCGATTGGGATTACTATATCTCGCACAACAACACCTGGGCGCCCAGCCGGCAAAATCTGGCCGGCGGCGGTGTGCCGAATGAAGCAGGCGGCGAAGATGCGCTGGTTGAGGGTAATTCGGATCTCTATCTCGAAGATTTTACCCCGGAACAGACCGCCGGCATTCTGGATCACTGGTTCGGCCCCGACGGTTTGGGTTTGGACAAGGATAAAATCATCTACTGGTGCATGGATAACGAGCCGGAAATCTGGAGCGGTACGCACGATGACGTTCAGCCCAGTCCGACGGCGGAAGATTTTATCAGCACATGGGTGGAGGTGGCCAAGCTGGCTCGGCAAAAATATCCAAACATCAAGCTCGTCGGTCCGGCCACGTGCAATGAATGGTTCTGGTACGCCTCCTGGGGCAAAACAATACCCAAAGTGTGGCTGGAATATTTTATCAAACGTATTGCCGAGGAACAGCAAAAGAGCGGCGTTCGCTTGCTCGATGTCTTTGACATCCATTTCTATCCCGGCAGCAGTAAGGCCGAAGAGCTCGTACAAATGCATCGTATCTATTTTGACAAAAACTATGTCTGGCCGGAAGCCAACGGCGTGCATCTCGTAAACGGCGGCTGGGATACCAGCATCAACAAAGAATATATATTTGAACGCTGCCGCGTGTGGCTGAACAAATACTTTGGCCCGGATCACGGCATCACCTTTGGCGTCACCGAGACTGGCATAAAGCCCGATGATGCCAACATTGCCGCCGTGTGGTACGCCTCAACATTGGGCGAGTTTACCAGAAACGAGGTGGAGCTGTTTACGCCGTGGTCCTGGAAAAAAGGCATGTGGGAAGTGCTGCATTTATTCGCGCGCTATCACCAGGAGATTAACGTCTCGTCCGTGTCGTCCAACGAGAACACCGTGTCCGCGTATTCGGCGGTCAACAGCGACGGTGATACGCTTTCCACCATGCTGGTCAACAGAAATACAAAGGCCGACGAAACCGTTCAGGTGAGTCTGCAGCATTTTCAGATCGCGGACGGCGATTATACTGTGTTGATGCTCAGTGACCTGCCGTCCAGCGAGACATTTGTTTCTCACACAAAAAATGCGCTGCAGATGAGCACAGTGCCGGTGCGCAACGGTTTGTTTGAGATTGTTCTACATCCACTCTCAGTAACTGGCGTTTTTTTGACGGGCCAAATGACCAGCGTTACAGAGCATCCGCAAACACCGCATGCTTTCGAGTTGACGAATTACCCCAATCCGTTTAATGCACAAACCACGCTGCATTTTACAGTGCCGCATGACGGCCCGGTCGCTATTAAAATATTCGACGTTAATGGTCGTCAAATTGCGTCGCATAGTGACATGTACTTTGCCGCCGGGCAGCACAAACTCACGCTGGATGCATCGGCATGGAGCAGCGGATTGCATGTGGTTCAACTGACTGCCGATGAAATGACTATTTCCTGCAAAATCTTGCTGGTCAAATAGCATTCTTTGGCTTTTTTAAATTTGGACTTTAGAAAGGGAATCCGAATGAAATCGCTGACGTTAAAATTACTATCATTTCCTCTCGTTGTATTTATTTTATTCGGAACGGCGGCCGCCGATAAAATGGACTGGTGGAAGGATGCCAAATTCGGCATGTTCATCCATTGGGGCATTTATGCGGTTCCGGCGCGCGGCGAGTGGGTGATGAACCAGGAAAACATACCCATTGCCGAGTATGAAAAATTCGCAGATGAGTTTAATCCGGTGCAATTTAATGCCGATGAATGGGTGCAGGTCGCTAAAGAAGCCGGACAAAAATATCTGGTGATCACCTCCAAGCATCACGACGGATTTTGCATGTGGGACTCGAAAGTTTCGGATTATGATATTATCGACCGCACGCCGTTCAAACGCGACGTGATTCGCGAGTTGGCCGACGCCTGCGAACGCGCCGGCATTGCTTTCGGTCTCTATCATTCCATTCTAGACTGGCACCATCCCGACGCATTGGCGGGCCGCATTCGCGCCTATCGCGATAATTATCTCTTTCCGCAGGTACAGGAGCTGATCGAAAATTATCATCCAAAAATTATGTGGTTCGACGGTGACTGGCAAAGCGGCTGGTCCGATGCCGATGCTCGTGCCCTGTATAATCTGTGTATATCGCTCGATTCGGAGATCATCGTCAATGACCGCGTCAAGCGTTGGATGTCCAATCCAGGCGATTATGTGACACCGGAACAGGAAATCCCGGAAAAACCGCTGCAGCGCCCCTGGGAATCCTGTCAAACCATTAACTGGAACTGGGGCTACAATAAAAGCGACAACAGCTGGAAAACGCCGGCAACACTTGTGCACATGCTTTTGGAAACCGTCTCCAAAGGCGGCAATCTGCTGTTGAATGTCGGCCCGACGGCGGAAGGTATCATTCCGCCGCCGAGCGTCGATAGATTAAAGGCCATGGGCGGATGGCTTGAAGAGTATGGAGAAACGGTTTATGGCTCTGTCGAGAGTCCTATTCAAAAAGTCCAATTTGGCCGCGTGACCTATAAAAATGATATTTACTACCTGGATGTGTTTTCCATTCCGGCCAGTAAAAAAATCGAGGTCCCCTTTACCGTAGCCGAAGAAGCCTCGGCTTACGATTATAAAACTGGCGTCTCGCTGCCCGTCACCATTGGCGAAAGCAGCGTCGGCATAGACCTGGCGGGCGTGGAAAAAGATCCGTATGCCACGGTTATCACTTTCGAAGCTGAGGGTGAACCCGTTTTGGACGACTTTGTCCGCGCCTCTTCGGACGGCAGTTTTATCCTCGATAAAACCTATGTTTTTATTGTCGGTACCGAACTGCGCGTCGAGCCACAAGGCAACCTGGGCTTTTGGACCCGTAAAGAAGATTATGCCTACTGGAAAATTTATCTTGACAAACCCGGCACCTACAAGGTCTCGATCAAATATGCTGTGGATGCCTGTTGCGGCGGCAACAAGGTGGCGGTCAAATTGAACGATCAGGTGCTAAAGTTCACCGGCCAGGTCACCGGCGGCTGGCAAACCTATAAAACGTTCGATCTGGGCACGCTCGTTATCCATGAAGGTTTGCAGACTATTTCGGTCATGCCGGACGGCAATTCGGGTGCCTATATCAATCTGATGGAACTCGCTTTAACGCCCGATGAGACATCAAACGTTGAAGAGCAAAACATCCGTCCGGAATCCATGCAGCTTTATCCGGTGTTTCCGAATCCGTCAAACGGCTCGGTGACCATGCGCTATTCTCTTCCGGCGGATGGAAACGTCAGCTATGCCATTTATGATGTGAACGGTCGCACAGTCCAATCCTCGGCAGCGGTTTTTCAGCCGGCGGGTGATGTTCAATTGCGTTTTGACACAACGGAATGGCCCACAGGAATTTATTTTTTCACATTAA
>JAFGKD010000101.1 GCA_016928775.1 Candidatus Zhuqueibacterota bacterium
ACAGTCGAATGCCGTTGCGTTGCATGATATCAAGTTTTGTTTTGATGTTGTCACTGATGGTCTCTCTCGTCAAACTGTCCAACGGACCCAGAATCAACGTCAATGGTGTGCGCAGCTCGTGTGAAATATTGGCGAAAAAACTGGATTTGAGGCGATCCAGCTCGTGCAATTTTTGGGCTTGCTCATTTTTGAGTGACACCTCCTGCTTTAGTCGCGCACGATTGAGTTGCAGCCGATAAGCAGAATAGACAGCGCCTAAAAAGAGACCGATCCATAAAAAGTATGCCCATGTCGTTCGCCACCAGGGCGGATGCACCACAATGTGCAGCGAGGTGCTTTCTTCATTCCAAACACCGACGCTGTTGGACGCCTTGACGCGGAACGTATATCGCCCAGCCGGGATATTGGTGTATTGTGCCACACGTTGGCCATCCGCCTCGATCCAGCGATCATCAAATCCTTCCAACATGTATTTGTACTGATTGAGATGATTATTTCGATAGTTGATCGCGGCATAGTTGATTGAAAACATCTTTTGTTCGTGATTGATATCGACTTTTTTGACCTGCATGATCGGTGCGTCAAAAAAGCAGCTTTTGTTAAAAATTTTGAAATCGGTAATGTAAACCGGCGGTACGTTTATATCCGGATACAGATCGGCCGGCCTGAAACAGACAAATCCATAAAAATGTCCAAAATAAAGTCTGCCGCTTGGTCCGCAATGATAAGAGCGCCATCGACATTCGTTTTCCAGGGGGAGCGGCATATGAAATCGGTCAAAATTGTCCTGTAACGAATTGTACCGTATCAAACCGTCGTGCGTATTGATCCAGACATTGCCTCTGTCATCCGCAATACATCCGCCACAAAAATTGCCTGGCAACGGATCCGGCGCCGTATAGTGTATCAGACTGTCCGGCGTTAGTTTATATAATCCCTGCCTGACCGTGCCAATCCAGACATTTTTGAGTTGGTCTTTGACAATAAACAAAATCATCGCGTCGTCAATGTCAAGCCCTTTGTGCCGGTAAGGCGTAAGACTGTTTTTTTCAGGGACAAAAAGATATACACCTCGTCCGCCGATCAACAAGGTGTCCCCGCCCATGGGGAGGATGCTGCCGATATATCCACCCAGTTTTGCCAGATGTTGATTTTTTAAAGTGAGATAATTTCTGATTTCGAGATTTTGGCCCTCGTGCTCAATTTTGCAAATGCCTTTGTTGGTGCCGAGCCACAGTGTGCCCGGCGATTCTTCAACGATAGTGTAGATATAATTGCCGAAAACAGCGTTGGGCGCTTGACCAACCGGGACATGCTCGAATGTTTCCGAATCCGGATGAAAGATATCAAGACCGCGTCTGGTGCCGACCCAGATCGTATTGTGTTGATCCTGATGCAGAGAAAAGATGTCGTTGCATCGCACCGAAGCACCATCTCTCGGATCATGCTTAAAATGACCTACGGCTTTATAGTTCCGGTTCAAAACCTCGATGCCATTGGAAATTGTTCCGACCATAATAAAACCATCCGTTGTTTCGCAGATGGATGTGACTTTGTGCGTATGCAACTCCGATGGCGGTTGTGGATAGTACCCCACATGACGAAATCCGCGTTTTTGCGGATCGCCAAATCTCACGCCATATTTGGTCGCGATCCACAGCAGACCGCTATTGTCGATGAAAAGATGGGTGATCCCGGCGGCATGCCCGCCGGCTGTGGTATATTTATTGTGCCACACGACCTCGCTGGTCTTTTCTGCCGTATCGAGGCGAATCAAATACCCCAGATTGGTGCCGATCCACACTATTCTGTCAACAGGATCATAGGTCAAACACGTCACGATATCGTTTTTCTGCACATCCAGCGGATAACTTTTGAACGATTGCACAACATCATTTTCCATTTCCAGGCGACCGATGCCGAAAGATTTCATCCCGAGCCAGAAAATGCCGTCGGTCTCCTGTTCAAACCAGGTGATATGGCTATGCGTGGAGGTCGACGGTTGCCGACCGAATGAATCGGTTTTTGCGTCGTAAAACAATCTCACAAAACAGTTTGATTTTTCACAATAAACATTCAGCCCCAAGGCGGTCGCGATGTAAACACAGCTTGAATCCGGCGCCGCAATTATTTTGGTGATATTGTCATGACTGATGCTCGCCGAGTCATCCGGATCGCGGGTAAAGTGCTCGATGGTGTAGTTGTCCGGAGACAGATGAGGATTCAAAGTGAGAAAAGTGAGACGAAATAATCCCGCATCACTTGTGCCGATCCATAGTCGGCCGTAGGGATCGAATTCAAGGGATTGAATCCACGCTTCGGACAAGCCGGGGATATCGTTCAGTCTCTGAATGCGACGATGACGTCGATCCAGACGGGCGATTCCGTTCTGCGTGCCAATCCACAAATTGCCGTGTGCATCGTTTTCGATACAAGTAATGAGATCACTCGGCAGGGAGGTGGTATCCTGGTATGAATGTCGCCATACAAGAAAATCGAGGCCATCAAAACGTGCGAGCCCCCCGCGCGTGGCAAACCACAAAAAGCCATATTCATCCTGATGAATCCGCTGCACGTAATCGCCGGGTAGACCATTTTGGCTGTCCAGTGTTTTGAGCATTGTCTCCAGGTCTTCGGCGTGACCAGGGTATATGATCACACAAATAAATAGAAGCAAAATAATCAGTTTCGACATGATGGCGCCGCTATTTTTCTCTGATCTCCAGTATTTCAAATTTTGCTTTTTGGCGTGGATCACCACCGACTGACAGTCCGAGTTTGCCGGAGGTGAACTCGCTGTCCTTCAATGTAAAAAGGTGGTGGTCATTGACGTATATGTCAAAAGACGTTTCGGACGATTCGATGGTGATGGTGTTCCAGACATTTAATCCCTGTTGCCAATAGACTGAATTACCCGGGAACAGGTACTCATGCACATCGCTCCGAAGTTTGGAAAACGTCACCGTGCTGAATGGAAACAGGAGGAGGTGGTAGCCGCAATCTTTGTTGTCATCGTAACGAAACAGCACACTGTAGCCGCCACTCTCTTCCACCTTTGCGAGACGAACTTTGATGATAAAATCAGTAAGAGTTTTGCTATACAAAAACTTGCAGTAGCCCCAGTCACCACGCCCGTAAATAATAGAGTCCTTGATCTCCCAGCAGCCGCCGTGCGCTTCCCAGGCATCGTACGACTCCCGATTATCCTGAGCGACAGTTGATGAACAAAAAATGACAAAGATCGAAAACAGAATTCGACCATTCATCCGCAAAAGCCTCTCCCAACAAAGTATAACATCATGCTGAAAATTTTTAGCCAGGATGTATGATTTGGAGCACAATATCTGATGCACTCATCGACAGGCGCGCCTGAATCGTCAGAAGCCGACGCGCGAACATGGTTAATTATAAAAAATGCTGAGAGTAATGTCAAATTAAATAAAGTATGGTCGGATTAAAGAGGTTAAAAAAATCGCCCGCCCGGGACAGGCTTCCCGGACGAGCGATTGTACATGGTTGCCGTCGCAGGCTATTCATTATTGCATACCGCTTTTTGCATTCAAAACAAAAATGCTGATGGCTGCGTCCCGTTACTTGAGCAGCACCATCTTGCGCTCGGCGCGCCAGGCTTCCCTCCCCGCGACTGGATCGACAATTTGAATTCGATAAAGATAGATACCGGAACTCACTTTTGCCCCGGTGTCATCCGCCGCATCCCACACTGTGGCATAGACGCCGGCGCTTTGCTCTTC
>JAFGKD010000102.1 GCA_016928775.1 Candidatus Zhuqueibacterota bacterium
CTTTTAAATACCTGTTTGCCGGATACGATTTTCTTGAGACGCTCGGTATTGACTTGAAAGAGGGAAGGTCATTTTCCAGAGAATTTAGTACGGATAATGCCAAGATCATTTTTAATGAAACAGCCATAAAAAGCATGGGACTGACGAATCCTGTTGGTCAGACCATTAACCTGTGGGGTGAAAACAAAGAAATCGTGGGTGTGGTCAGGGACTTTCATTTTGAATCGCTTTATGAAAACCTCAAGCCGTGCTTTCTATTGTTTTCTCCAAATGAAGATAATATCATCGTCAAAATCAAAGCCGGCACGGAAAAAGCCGTTATTGCCCAAATTCAGAAATTCTACAATGAATTTAACCAGGGCCTTCCATTTGATTTCAAGTTTTTGGATGACGATTATCAGGCGTTGTATGAATCAGAGATGCGCGTCGGAACACTTGCCGGGTACTTTGCCGGGCTTGCTATTCTGGTTTCATGTCTGGGCCTGTTTGGCCTTTCCACATTTTCCTGCAAGCGGCGCACCAAGGAAATCGGCGTGCGCAAGGTGCTGGGCTCGAGTGTACCCCGGATTATTGTCCTGCTGTCCGGCGAGTTCACAAAAATTGTTCTGGCATCGATGATAATTTCACTACCGGTCAGCTATCTCATCACCACGTATTGGCTTGACAGTTTTGCATACAGGATTGATTTGCAAATCTGGTATTTTCTCGGCGCCGGATTAGTCACATTAGGCGTCGCATGGCTTACCATCAGTGTGCAGGCCATTCGCGCAGCGACGGCGAATCCGGTGGAGGCACTGCGATATGAGTGATGTGACCACAGTGTTTTTTCTCAGCATAGAGTCTTTATGGTCAGAAAATATATGCAAAACGTGAAACGTCAAACGTGAGACGTGAAACGAATAGATATCATTTCCCATGTTTCACGTTTGGCTTTTCACCTTTCACGAAAAAATTGAGCTCAAAATGATCCACGACTTGACGCACATTCCACAACTATTTTGGAGAAGATAAATGATCCGTCGAGAAATGCTGCGCCAGACAGCCCTGACAACCGGCTGTTTGTGTACCTGCGGCGTGCTAAAAGTTTTGGCGCAAGAATCCGATTGCTGTAACACCCCGGATTTGGAGCCGGAGAGTTATACCATTCAAAAAGACCGAATTGTCGTGGATATTCAAAAAGCGCCTTGTCTAGCCGAACCTGGACATGCGGCGTTTATCAGTGCACCGGACAAAGATATTGACATCATTCTCGTTCGTCCCGATGCGGAAACTTTTGTGGCACTATCGCGATTTTGCACCCACGGTCGACAGGTGCTCAGCTATAATCCGGATCGTCGTTTGTTACAGTGCAACAGCTACAACCACTCGCTTTTCGAGCTCGATGGCCAGGTATTTAAAGGCCCGGCGGAAAAGCCGCTAATCTCCTATGTCGTTATCAAAAATCAGCACCAACTCACCATTTGGCGAAGGGATGCTTGAATGAATCGAACAATGAAAATATCATTGGGCCTGATGGCGATTCGTGGTTTTCAAGGTATTTTTTCTCAAGAGACAGTCACCTGGATCAATCCGGTTGACAGTATGGAATTTGTCAGTGTCCCTGCCGGCGAATTAACTGCGTCGGTCAAAAACAAAAACGACCTGGACTCGCTCGTCACGATCACTTTTGCAAAATCATTTCTTATAGCAAAAACTGAAGTGACGGTCGGGCAATTTAAAAAGTTTGTCGATGCCACCGGACACATCACCCGCGCTGAACAGGAGCAAAATCGGTTTACCTGGCGTTCACCTGGATTTGCGCAAGAACAGGATCACCCCGCCGTGTTTGTCAGTTATGAGGATGCGCAGGCTTATGCGACATGGGCTGGCCTGGATTTGCCTTCCGAAGCCGAATGGCTGTACGCCTGCCGCGCCGGCGCCACTACATCCTTTTACTGGGGTGATTCGCTCAATGACGATTATCTCTGGCACCGCGGCAACACCAAGGGCACGGGCACGCGGCCAGTGGCCACGCGCAAGCCCAATAAATGGGGCTTGTACGACATGGTCGGCAATGTCAGGGAATACGTGACGGTGTGTGATGTCCGTTACGCCGAACGCGGTAGCTCCTGGACGCGCTGTCCGAGCTACAAAACGCGCCAGGGATTTATCGCGGATGACCTCATCGCTGGTAGTGTAACAGCACGACTGACAGAATGTCTTGAACCGCAACATCAGCCATACCCTTATGATGATGATCGCGGCTTTCGGCTGGTAAAGAGACAATAATCACCATATAAACGTTTCACCTTTGACGTTTCATGTTTCACTTTTATTTCACAGTTATCGGAGAACAACATGATCGCCCATTATTTCAAAGCTGCCTCGAGAAACTTGCTCAAAAACAAGCTGCACGCTTTGGTCAATATCTTTGGCCTCACCATCGGCATTGTCTCATTTATTGCGATTGCGCTTTACATCACAGATGAGCTCTCTTTTGATAAATTCCATGCGCATCATAAAAGAATTTATCGACTGGTGCACAAGGACAACGGCGTCGCCATCACACCGGCGCCATTGGCGGAAGTTTTGAGAAATGATCTGCCAGAGATCGAAAAAGTGGTGCGCATGTGGCCGGCCTACCAGACCGTGGTTTCCCACGAGACAATAAGTTTTTATGAGGAACACGTCTATTTTGCCGACCGGGAATTTTTTGATGTTTTTTCATTTGATTTAATTGATGGCGATGCACATACAGCGTTGGCTGAAAAATACAGCATCATATTAACATCCAATATGGTACATAAATATTTTGCTGATGAAAATCCGCTTGAGCAAAGCATAATCATTCGCGATGAACCCTACAAAATAACCGGCGTCATGCAAAACGTGCCGCATAACTCGCACTTTCACTGCGATTTTGTGGCATCGTTTCAATCCCTGGAAAAATTTAATCTCAGCAACTGGGGCAACAATATGTTCTACACGTACGCCCTGTTGAAACCAAACGTCAATGATAAGGATCTCGAGAGCAAGCTCGGCCCTATAATCACACAATACACGAATGACTATGAAAGCGACGAGTTCGAAGTTCAAGCATTAGACACCATTCATCTTTCCTCGCATCGAGGTTATGAAATTGAAGCCAATGGCAATCTTGCGCAAATTTATGTCTTTGCAACGATTGCGCTGCTCATTTTGCTCGTCGCGTGCGTCAATTATATGAATATATCAACGGCGTTTGCGGCCATCCGCAAAAAAGAAATTGGCGTTCGCAAAGCGATTGGCGCGAAAAAACATCAGCTTGTTGTACAATTTTTCAGCGAATCATTTTTACTCGCGGTCATTGCTTTTGCCGTGGGACTTTTAATTGTTATGGCTTTGCTGCCCTATATCAATTTGTGGACAAGCAAAAACTTTGTAAATAGCGATATCTTTAATCCTGTGCTCATCCCACTCTATATCGGGATTATTCTTTTCACCACGCTTGTAGCCGGCAGTTATCCGGCGCTCGTCTTGTCATCATTCAAACCACAAAGTATTTTGCACAATGTCGTAAAATCGAATAAAAAAAGAGGCTTTTTGCGCGGGTGTTTGGTGACATTTCAATTTTCCATTCTCATTGCCCTGCTGATTTGTGCGCGTTTCATCTCAAATCAATTTACATTTTTGCAGCAAAAAAATCTCGGCTTCAGTCGGGATCATATGATCGTCATTCCAATGCCGGAATTGGCTATGGATAGTGACATCATCAAGCATGAAATTGAGAAAAATCCCGGCGTGCTTCAATCCAGTTTTTCTTCGGACGTTCCGGGCATGTTAAAGTATGGCTGGTCGTATTCGCTTATCGGCGACCAAAGTGAAGAACAATGGAATCTTAATACTTATATCGTGGATTTGGATTTTATTGACACCTACGCCATTGAGATCGTGCAGGGACGCCGTTTTTCCAAATTAAACAGCAGCGACCTGACCGGCGCATTCATCATCAATGAGGCAGCAATGCAAAAATATGAAATCGAGAATCCGATTAATGGCATGCTGCGCTGTCGCGGCATGTTGGGCCAACCGATCGGGCCCATCGTTGGCGTTGCCAAAGATTTTCATTATCAATCCCTGCATCAAAAAGTCGAACCGTGTGTGCTTTATTTGGGCCCGCAGTGGTATCAGTACTTGTCCGTAAAAATCAGTTCCGAAGGCGTACCCGCTACGCTGAATATGATCAAAAAGTCATTAGCTGATGTGATGCCGAATCGGCCATTTGAATATTATTTTCTGGACGCCAAACTAAACCAACTTTACAAAGCCGAAGCGCAGATCAAAAGCATCATTGAAACATTTTCCATCATTGCGATTCTTATCGCGTGTTTGGGCTTTTTTGGCCTGGCCTCTTTTATCGCGCAACAAAAAACAAAAGAAATTGGCATTCGCAAAGTTTTAGGTGCGACGGCCCCAGGAATGTTGTTTTATTTGAACAAGGATTTGAACAAATGGGTGATTTTGGCCAATATTTTCGCCTGGCCGCTGGCCTGGTATGCGACGCGTCAGTGGCTGCAAAATTTCGCTTATCGCATTCATATAAGCTTGTGGGTGTTTGTTCTGGCGGGCGTCATCGCCCTCATGATTGCATTATTGACTGTAAGCTGGCAAGCAATGCGTGCAGCGACGGCAAATCCGGTGGAGGCACTGCGATATGAGTGATGTGATCACAGTGTTTTTTCTCAGCATGGAATCTTTATGGCCTGAAAAATATATGTAAAAACAAATTGCACGAAATCGTACACCAGGTGTCATGAAACCGGATAGCACAGCGCTCGCAAAATGATATTTTGTGCTCAAATTTGCCTTTAAAAAATGGCATGGAAACTGCCTAAAATGGTAACAAAGAATCCGGTGTTATCAGCCATACTGAAAGACAGAATATGCTAAAGAATTATTTCCTCGTCGCACTGCGAAATTTACTCAGACAAAAAGGCTATAGTATCATCAATATCACCGGTCTGGCTATTGGTATAAGTTGCGCATTGATTATCACACTGCTGGTCCAAGACGAGTTGTCATACGATCGATTTTTTCCCAATGCGGAACGGATCTATCGTATCACACTCAACGCCAATGTGCAAAGTAAAGAGTTTCGTACAGCTCGCAGCAGCGGTCCGGTGGCGGCACGTTTGATGGCGCACGTGCCGGAAGTCGAAGCAGCAACGCACATTCGCTCGCGCAGCGGCACCCCAACCGCAAATTGCTCGGTGCGTTATGGTGACAATGCTTTTATCGAATACCATCTCTTTTTCACCGACTCTTCATTCTTCAAGGTCTTCACATGCGAGGTGCTGGAAGGAGATGTAAACACCTTTCTGACCGAGCCCAACACGGTTGTAATGACCGATGCCATGGCGCGCAAATATTTTGGCGACGAGCCAGCGCTCGGCAAAGTGCTTGAGATAGATAATAAAACATCGTATACAGTCTGTGGCGTTGTAAAAGGATTCCCACAGCAGTCTCATTGGCGATTTACTTTTTTAGCGTCGCTGTCCTCCATCTCGGTACCGGAGATTGATAGCTGGATAAACAACACATGGTATACCTATGCGTTGTTAAAGGAAGGCACATCGGCCAGGCAGGCAGAAGCCACGTTTTTATCCACCATGGCACGGCAGGTGGGGCCACAAATTGAAAGCATGCTTGGTGGAAACTGGCAGGAAATGGAAGCAAAAGGCATGTATTATCAATATCGTTTCCAGCCCGTCACCGACATCCATCTGCACTCCAAACTGGATGAGGATATTTTTGCGCCCGGGAACATCGCTACGGTGTATATGTTTGAAGCAATTGCCGTGTTTGTGCTTTTGATCGCGTGCATTAACTTTATGAACCTGAGCACAGCCAGATCAGCGAGACGTGCGAAAGAAGTCGGCGTTCGCAAAGTGCTTGGTTCGAAGCCGCGCCATCTGATTATACTCTTCTTAGCGGAAGCGATTTTGCTCTCATGTGCCGCCATGATTCTGAGTCTCGGTCTTCTGGAATTTGTTCTACCATCTATTAATACTTTTATCGGAAAATCGCTATCGTTAGCACTCTTTATGAATACCATGTCTCTCGTGTGGATTTTAATATTCACTCTTTTTGTTGGTCTGCTCGCCGGCCTTTATCCAGCCATTTTTTTATCGAATTATCATCCTGTAAAAGTGCTGGAAGGCGATGTACTGCGCGGCATGCGAAGCAGTACTCTGCGAGGCTTGTTAGTTGTCTCACAATTTGCTATTTCCATCGCGCTGATCATCGGCACTTTTGTTGTGTTTCGCCAGTTGCACTTTGTGCAATCGCGTGATCTTGGTTTTGACAAAGATCACATGTTGGTAGTGGATAACACCTGGCTGTTGGGCAAAAGTGGCGCCGAAAGCTTCAAGCAGGCGCTACTCAGCCGGCCGGGAATCCAGGCCGCCGCATTCACCCAAAATCTTCCGGGAAATGACATCAGTAGCGCCGCCTATCGCCGGGCGGGTGACGACAAATCAAATATCATTATGCTTCGCCAGCTCTGGTGCGACTATGACTTTCTGCCCTTCTTAAACGTTGGATTAAAAGATGGGCGATATTTTTCACGCGATTATGCGACCGATCTAAATTCCGGCATTCTAATAAATGAGCGAACAGCGGCACTGTTGGGCTATGAAAATCCGGTGGGCGAAAAAATAGTCGGCTTTTTTGGCGATGGCGAGCGGAGGTTTGACATCATTGGTCTGATTGAAGACATGCATTACGAACCACTTTACCTCCCCATTGCGCCAATGGTGGTGCTGCTGTCCGACGCAGCACCAACGCGGATTGTCCTGCAGGTGCGCGGCGACATCCCGGAAATTTTAAAAGCTATAAAAACGCAGTGGATGAGCTACAGCGGCGGCCAGCCGTTCACCCCATTTTTCTTAAATGATCGACTGCAACAATACTATCATGGTGACAGCTCTGTCGGTACGCTGTTCAGCATTTTTGCATTTATTGGCATTTTCCTTTCATGCCTGGGTTTACTTGGCCTGGCAACCTTTGCCACAGAACAGCGCACCAAAGAAATCGGCATTCGAAAAATTCTTGGCGCCACATCCGGTGGCATTCTTGGACTCTTGTCGCTCGAGTTTATCAAACTGGTTATCATCGCCAATTTAATTGCCTGGCCGGCGGCATGGTTTTTTATGAGCAAATGGCTGCAAAATTTTGCCTATCGCATAAACATGAGCGCCTGGATTTTCCTGATGGCCGGGTTGGTCGCCCTGCTGATCGCGCTTTTATCGGTGAGCTATCAGGTGATCAGAGCAGCAGCAGCACATCCGGTGAAAAGCTTGAGGTACGAGTAAAAATGTGAAACGTCAAACGTGAGACGATCGAAACAAGGACGTTTGATTTTTCAGAGCACTGGAGAAAATAAATCATGTATTATAATTATTTAAAATCCGCGCTCCGGAGCTTGTGGAAAAATCGCTTTTATTCCGGCATCAATATCATTGGCCTTGCCATTGGCATTGCTGCGGTTATTCTCATTTTGCTCTATGTGCAATACGAATCGAGCTTTGACCGCTTTCATAAAAATGGCAAGGATATATATCGTCTTGATGTCACGTGGCAATGGGAAAGACGCGAAGCGGCGAGCAGTACGAGGTTCTTGGCGCCGGTTGGGCCAACTATAAAAGCCGAGTATCCGGAAGTTAAAGAGTTTACACGGCTGCGCGGACCATTCATGGACTATTTCTATCTGAACGCCAAACCCGTCAAGATTGGCAACATCCTGCACGCCGACTCCAGCTTTTTCAACATGCTCACTTTTGATCTGCTCACAGGTGAATCTCAATCGGCGCTGACCGATCCATTTACGATCGTGCTGAGTCAAAAGACAGCGAACCGATTTTTCAGCACCGAGGATGTCATCGGCAAAACGTTGCAAACCGGGAATGGTGATATCTATACAATCACCGCGGTGGCTCAGGATCCACCGATAAATTCATCGATTCAATTTGACATGCTCATTTCATTCAGCACGCTCTATAAACAGCCGTACATGCACATGGGCTGGAATGGCGGCAATCAGTATATCACCTATTTGCAGCTCTATCCGGATTCGCATGCAGATCAGTTGGAAGCCAAGTTACCGGCGATGATCAGCAAATACCTGGGAGAGAATAGCTCCATAAAATTTATTATTCACTTGCAGCCTTTTGACAAACTGCATCTGTTTTATGATCCCGGTTTTTTGTTCAAACAAATTTTAATCTTTGGCTCTATCGCAGCACTCATCCTGATCGTCGCCGGCATTAATTTTATCAACCTGTCGCTGGCGCAGTCTATGAAACGCGCCAAAGAGATCGGCGTGCGCAAAGTGGTGGGTGCGGAAAAAACCAGTCTGATGACGCAATTTTTAACCGAGTCGGTCTTGAGCAGTCTGCTGGCGACTGCCATTGCGGTGCTGCTGGTCGAGCTTGCCTACCCTTTTTTCAGACAACTCATCGGGCAGGATGTGCCCGGACTTGATCCCGGCCAAATATCGCACCTCGGTGGACTTTTAGTGATCGCACTGTTCATCGGTTTCGCGGCCGGGAGTCCGCCTGCTTTTTATCTTGCATCAATGCTGCCGGTCAAAATATTGAAAAATTCATTATTCAGCGGACACCGAAAAAATGGTTTTCGCAATGCCCTGATTGTTTTCCAGTTTTCCGTGTCGATTCTGCTCATTTTTGCGACAATAGTGATCTTTCGGCAACAAACATTTATGAAAAACAAGGCGCTGGGTTTTAACAAAGACAACATCCTGGTCATCAATCTGCCAACAGAGGATTTGCGCGCTAAAAATGAGGTCATTAAAACCTCGGTGCTGGAACTGCCGGGCATTCAAAATGCGACCTTGTGTTCGGACATTCCGCATCGCGGGGTCAGTGCCAATGGCTATCGACCGGAAGGATTTGACACGTGGAAAGTCATGTGGATAATCTACGGCGACGCCGATTTTCTGAATACATTTGATCTCCAGGTGACAAAAGGCCGAAATTTTGATCCAACGCGACCGACGGACAAAGACGCGTATCTCGTTAATGAAAAACTAATCGAGTCTTTGGAATGGGAGAATCCGCTCGGTAAAACCATTGAGCGGAGCGGACTCCATCCGATTATTGGCATTGTCAGGGATTTTCATTTCGCGCCATTAAATAATATCATTGAACCGCTGATTATTTCCATGCAGCCTGAACGCGGCGGTTTTCAGTTACTCGCCCTGCGACTCACTGCCGACGATATGGCCGGGACCATCCGGCACATTCAGGATAAAATCGCGGACATTGTCCCGTCCGCGCCTTTCGAGTATTGGTTCCTGGACGACGCTTTTGACGCGCTCTATCGATTCGAGGAACATGTCAATTTGCTGTTTTTATATTTTTCCGGTTTGGCAATTTTTATTGCGCTGCTGGGACTCTACAGCCTGGTTACCATAACGACAGAGTACAAAACCAAACAGATCGGTATTCGCAAAGTGTTAGGCAGCTCGGTCTTTGGTGTCACGCGGAGTATTTCCAAGGAATTTCTGCTGCCGGTTTTATTAGCCAACATCATTGCCTGGCCCATCGCTTATTACGCAGCATCCCGCTGGCTGCAGACTTTTGCCTATCGCGTCGGCATCAGTTGGTGGATATTCGCTGGAGCCGGGGCACTTGCCGTTGTCGTTGCCTTGATCACGATCAGCTCGCAAGCGATAAAAGCGGCTACCGCCAATCCGGTGGAGGCGTTGCGGTATGAATAAGAAAGGTTGAAATTTAAAGTTCGTTTCGGAATGAAAGTAGTGCATATCGAACTTTTGCATGTCACATCAATAAGGGAAATACTCATGTTCACAAACTATCTCAAAATCGCCCTTCGTAACCTCTTTAAATATCGCGTCTACTCGTTCATCAATATTGCTGGACTTGCACTGGGTATGGTCTGCTGTATCCTCATTTTGCTGTGGGTGCAAGACGAGATCAGTTTTGACCGATTTCATGAAAAAAAGGACCGACTTTATCAGTTGGTGAATCAATATGATGGTCAATGGTCAACCACCAGTTCGTGGTCCCTCACAACGGCTCTGACAAAGGATTTCCCCGAAATCGAAAAAGCCACTCGATTTAATAATCGCACTTTCCTGGTGAAATACCAGGATCACACCTATTATGAAACGTTTGCTTTCGTCGATCCGGACTTTCTCGACATGTTCTCTTTCCCCTTGCAAAAGGGTGATCCTGCCACCGCCTTAAATGTAACGGAATCCGTCATTCTGACCGAAAAAGCGGCACAAAAATATTTCAAGGATGCTGATCCCGTCGGACAGATCATGCGGGTTAATCAAAATACAAATTTGACCGTAACCGGCGTCTTGAAAAATATCCCGCAAAACTCCTCATTTCAGTTCGATATGCTCGCGCCGGTGAAAAACCTCGGTGAAGAACGAATCTCCACCTGGTACTGGGAAACTGAAGGTTATGTTTTGCTCAGAGAAAACATCTCACTTGAAAGCTTGTGCGGCAAAATGGCCGGCACCACCATGAACTACGATAAGCGTAACCAAAACGTCACAATTGTGAACAGCATGCGGCCGGTCTCCCGAATACACCTCCATGCCGTGCAAGGCGCGGGTCCCATCCTGTACGTCTATATTTTTTCTGCTGTGGCGCTGATTGTTTTAATTGTTGCATGCATCAATTTTATCAATCTTTTCACAGCCAAGGCGACAGTTCGCTGTAAAGAGGTTGGCATGCGCAAAGTTGTTGGCGCTGGAAGAGGGCATATTATGCTGCAATTTTTTGGCGAGACTTTTCTGCTGTCACTCTTTTCTCTTTTTTTCGCTTTGCTTTTTTCCCTTATACTTTTGCCCGTCTTTAATACTCTTGCGGACAAACAGTTGAGCATGATCTGGAACAATCCCATGCTGCTCATCGGGTCATCTTTGATCATATTAGTGACAACACTTTTCGCCGGTAGCTATCCGGCCTTGCTGTTATCATCATTCCATCCATCCAGAATACTCAAAGTGTCTCGGTCAAGTGGACTAAAAAAATCCTCCATCCGATGGGCGCTGGTTGTATTTCAATTTGCCGTATCGATGATCCTTCTCGTCTTGACGATCACCATGAACAAACAAATCAAATACATTCAAAATAAAAATCTTGGATTCAACCGCGAGCAGGTCATCTCGATCCCCATGAATGACGATCTTCGTAATCAGTATGAGTTAATTAAAAATCAATTATTACAATATCCGGATATCATGCACGTCACCTCAGCCACCAGCAGCCCCAACAGTATCGGCAATATCAATCCGGTCTACTGGCAAGGCCGCGGTCCGGATCAATATGAAAATATCAATTATGTATCGCTTGACTGGGATTATCTCGAAACGTTCGAGATGGAAATAGTCCAGGGACGCGGTTTCTCACGCGAATTCTCCACAGATCCGCAAAACTATATTGTTAACGAAGCCGCTGTCGAATTCATGAAAATGGAAAATCCGCTTGGCAAACTTTTTTCTATTTGGCAGAATGAAGGACAAATAATAGGCGTCGTCAAAAACTTTCATTCACGATCACTGCATAATGAAATTGCTCCGCTTGTTTTGACCTTTTACCAATTTGCACCGCATAGCCGGCTATTTATCAAGATTAAACCGGAAAATACGAAATCCACTTTGCAGATCATCGAAACAACCTGGAGGACCAACATTCCAAACTACCCGTTTCAGTATGAATTTTTAGACGAGACTTTCCGTCGTCAGTACTTGAACGAAGAAAAAATTGAAAAGCAGTTTAAATACTTTAGCGCTTTGGCGATTTTTATTTCGTGCATCGGACTGTTTGGCTTGGCCGCGTTTTTGGCGCAACGGCGAACAAAAGAGATCGGCGTACGCAAAGTTGTTGGTGCATCAGTTTTGGGTATTATAACGCTGATGTTAAAGGATTTCGTCAAATGGCTGCTCCTGGCCATTCTTGTCGCCATACCGGTGTCCTGGTACAGCATGAATATGTGGCTAAAGGATTTTGCCTATAAAACAGCGATAACCTGGTGGATGTTTGCTTTCGCCGGATTCATCGTTTTGGCCATCGCGATACTGACCGTGAGCTGGCAGGCATTTCGTGCGGCCAGCGCGAATCCGGTTGAGGCGCTCAGATATGAATAAACGGACAAGGGAAAAAGGAGCAGGGAGAAAGGAGTCGTCTGTTTTCTATTTCCTTTCTCCCTTCTCCCTGTTCCACAACCTGGAGGAGACATGTTTTTCAGCTATTTAAAAATTGCATTCCGGAATCTGCTCAAATATAAAGGATATTCATTGATCAATATCCTTGGATTGGCCATTGGCCTGGCGTGCACAATCGTCATTTTGGCATTCATCCAAAATGAGTTGAGCGTGGATAATTTTTTTCAAAAACGGAAAAATATCGCTCAGGCATATCTGAAAGCAACAAAAGATGAAAATACCAATTTCCAAGCCACTGTATCGCCCTATATTGGTCCGATGCTGAAAAATGAATACCCGGAGGTCATCGACGCCGTTCGTCTGTACAGCTTGCAAGAGGTGGCATTCCGCGCGAATGACAAGCTGTTGCTCGAGGCCAATGGCGTTGCTGCGGATGCGAACATCTTGAATATTTTCACATGTCCATTATTGCGGGGAGATGCTGAAACCGCGCTTCAGTCACCGCATTCGATCGTGCTGACTCAATCCATGGCGGAAAAGTATTTTGCCGATAGCGATCCTTTGGGTCAAACCATTCGCGTTGAGGACAAGTACAATTTTCAGGTCACCGGTGTCATTGCGGATTTTCCGAGCAATTCCTTTCGCACCTTTGACTATCTTGTGCCCATTGAGTTTCTTGAAGAATTGGGACTGGACATAATCGGCAGGCCTTATTTTCCATGCAGTTATTTGACCTTTGTGCTGTTACAGGAGAAGACCTCGCTCGAGCAGTTGAATGCCAAAGTCAGCGAACGTATGCTGGCCGAAGGCACTGAAATCACTTTTGATATCGAACTCATTCCGTTCACAGATGTTTACTTTTTTGAGACCGGTGGCACCATGCGGCTGACCATCATGGGGCTCATCGCGATGATGATTCTGGTGTTAGCGTGTGTCAACTTTATCAATCTGGCCACGGCGCGACATATGGTGCGCGCCAAAGAAATCGGTATTCGCAAAGTGACTGGCGCTACGCGGCGGCTCATTGCCATGCAGTTTATGGGCGAGAGCATGCTCCTTACGTTTCTCGCTGCGATAATCGGCGTTATTGCCGCGCAGCAGTTTTTGCCAACGTTTAACAGCATGACCAGCCGGATCACAACCATCCAGCTTGGTGATCCGGTTTTTACGCTGGGTTTGCTTGGCCTCGTTGTGCTGACGGGCTTTCTGGCCGGACTCTATCCCTCACTCTATTTATCAACAACACAACCGATCAGCGTGATGAAAAAGCAATTGCAGCAGCCTGGCAAAGCCACGTTTCGCAAAGCACTGATCGTCTTCCAATTTACGCTTTCCATCGCCTTTATCCTATGTACGCTGGTCATAAGCCGGCAAACATTCTTTCTGCAGAACTTTAATCTGGGCGTCAACAAAGACAATCTATTATACATTCAAATGGAAGGCGACATCCGTAACCATTTTAATGCGGTGAAAACAGAATTGCTGAATCATCCCAATATCTCCTATGTATCTGCCGGATCAAGTCTGCCGACGACTATTCGTTCCGGCTCCTATTTTCAATGGGGTGTAAAAGACGAGATCAGCCGGCGTTTATGTACGGTATTCACCAATTACGATTATCCGGAAACATTTGGCCTTGAGCTGGTGGAAGGACGTTATTTTTCGCAAGATTTTCCACAAGACGCACAAGAGTCAATTCTGGTCAATGAGGCAGCCATCCGGAAAATTGGTCTCGAATCGCCGGTTGGAAAGCCGTTCTATTATTCGGATCGAGACTATAATCTCATCGGCATTGTAAAAGATTTTCATCACAACCAGCTTTTGAGTCACCCGCCGGAGCCGCTGGCATTTCTGCCAAGTCCTGCAAATAACGATTTTCTGTTTGTCAAGATAGATCCAAGAATTACTGACACAGCAACCATCACATCGACCGTTCATGATATTCAGTCCATTTGTCAATCGTTTAGTCCGGCGCGCCCATTACGTTATCAGTTCTATAATGATTTTTCATACCAGGGCGAGCGGTTGCAGCAGGTGATTCGACACCTCTTTCTCATCAGTACGATTTTGGCAATTTTTATTTCTTGTCTCGGCTTGTTCGGTCTGGCGACGTTTACGAACGAGCAGAAAACAAAACAAGTCGGCATTCGCAAAGTATTGGGCGCTTCGGTGCCGGATATTTTAGGAATCCTCACGCGCGACATCACAAAATGGATTCTCCTTGCCAATTTTTTAGCCTGGCCAATTGCCTGGTTTGCCATGCGGATGTGGCTACAGAATTTCGCCTATCGGGTCAGCTTGAGTTGGTGGCTGTTTGTGCTCGCAGGATTCATGTCGTTGGCCATAGCGCTGCTCACAGTGAGTTTCCAGGCGATAAAGGCAGCGACCGCACATCCGGTGAAAGCATTAAGATATGAGTAGATAAGGTGAAAGGTGAAACGTCAAACGTGAAACGGAAAAATGAATTCCACGTTTCACGTTTGACGTTTCACCCCCAAAAATCGAGGTCAATCATGCGAGAAATTTGTATTCCGCTGCCCGATTTTCTCGAGCAGCAAATTGCCAATGTGGAAGTGACCATTAACGGCGAGAAGCGCAGGTACAATTTTCGTGTCGAGTCGTTTCCATGGGAAGTTGAGGATGAAGTTGGACTGAACGAAGCGCAGCGCGTTGAGAACAGAATTAACCGCCTGAAACAAAACATCGAAAGCTATGACAAAAACTGGCGACTGGTGCAAATATTCAAACCGAGCACAGGCTCCAGTTTTATTCAGGTATTATTCAAACAAAACATGTGATAAAATCGGTTCCACTCAAATACATGCACGACGCAAAGCCATACTTCAAGATAATAGTCTGGGCCATGCGCACGAAAACATTTCATAGCTACTCAACTGTATCGGGTCAAGAAATGATGCGTGAGACATCTGGCAGGTTTCGCTTTTGCCGTTTGACATTTTGTAACAAAAGGAGTCCACTATGTTGTTCAACACATTAAAACTCGCTTTTCGTTCAATGAAAAAACAAAAAAGTTATGCCATCATCAATATCCTCGGCCTGGCTGTGGGCATGGCGACAGCAATCACCATTTATACCTGGGTGAATAATGAATTAAACTATGACAAATTTCACGCACAGCTCGATCGGTTGTATCGCGTCGCGTTTTATGTCAAAGATGAGATGCAATTTGCCAATACATTTCACGGAGAGTGGTTACCGGGCCGCGTTGCCGATTATTTGCGCGACACCTACGCGGATATCGACGCGGCCACGATTATTGGAGAAGCCGGCGCCAAACTTTCGTATGAAGATAAAAACTTTTATGCGCACGGCAAATTTGTACACCCGGATTTTTTACAGATGTTTGACTTTCCCTTTTTATCCGGCGATGTTCGGGCATTTGACGAGGGCATGTGTGCTGTCATCACACAAGAGCTGGCCGACAAGCTTTTTGGTGATCAAGATGCCGTCGGCAAAACGGTTGTAATCAACGATCAAACACAAATGACCGTGAGCGGCGTGGTTACAAATCCGCCTCGCAACTCGAGCATCCAGTTTGAATTTCTGTCGCCCTATCGTCTTGCGCCGGAGTATATGAAAATGTGGAACAACAAATCCGTGCAGGTTTTCGTCAAATTGAATGATCAGGCGAACTGGCAGGATGTTGGTTCAGAAATTGAAAACGTCTACAACATTCACAATCCAAATGACCTGCCGAATTATTTGTACCTGCAGCCAATGTCCGAGATGCGCCTGCACAAACTTGGTGGCGAGGGCGGTCGCATCACGTTTATTTACATTTTTTCCGTCATGGGCATTTTTATCCTGATCATCGCCTGCATCAATTTCATCAATTTGTCCACAGCACGTTCGAGCGCCCGGGCGCACGAAATCGGTGTCAAAAAAGTACTGGGATCTAGACGTTCACAGCTCTTTCGGCAATTTATGGCCGAGTCATTTTTGTCATGTCTCTTCGCGTTTGTCGGAGCGTTGTTATTAAGCGAACTGTGGCTGCCGCTTATCAACCGGCTGCTGCGCGAAAACCTGCAGATAGAATTTTCATGGATGACGGTGCTTGTTTCGCTTGGCATCATTCTGTTCACCGGTTTTTTAGGAGGATTGTATCCGTCGCTCTACTTATCCTCCTTTCGTCCGATCATCACCCTCAAGGGCAATTCTCTCGGGCACTCTCGTGGTCCGTCATGGTCGAGGAAAAGTTTGGTGATTTTGCAATTCAGCATATCCATTATTTTCATCATTGGCATAACGGTTATTGTGGGTCAGCTTTACTACTGCCAAAACAGCGACCTGGGATATGATAAAGAGAACATTGTTGTCGTGCCGTTAAACGGAGAGGCGTGGAGCAAACAGCTTGAAATCAAACAGGAATTATTAAAGAATGCCAATATTCAAAGCGTATCGATTTCCAGCAATGGCCTGGCACGCTGGAACAGCTCGGCCGGCATCGACTGGCCGGGTAAGCAGGGGCAGGTGTTTGATGTTGGCGTGAATTATGTGGATGGCGATTTTCAGAAGACTTTTCAACTGGACGTGGCAGAGGGACGATTTTTCTCGCCCGACTATCCATCGGATTTGGCCAATGCCTGTCTCCTCAACGAAACTGCCATTCGCGCCATGCAAGTGGAAAATCCCGTTGGCAAGCAAATCGTGTGGTGCAAAGGTACGGATTTTGAAAGAACGGCCACCATCATCGGTGTGCTGAAAGATTTCCACACCGAGTCATTTCATTCCGAAATCCGCCCATATGTTTTCTTCCCCACCGAAAAGAGTTCGCGGCTTAATATCAAGATAGCGACGGGTAATATCGGCAGGTCCATGCGGGACATTCGTCTGATCATGAAGAATATTGCGCCGCACTATACATTTTCCAGCTTTTTTGTGGACCAGGAATTATTGTGGCAATATCAAACCGAAATGTTCACCGGCGTGCTGGTTTTATATATCGCTGGCATCGCCATTTTTATCACTATCCTCGGTCTCATCGGGCTGGCATCATTTTCTGCTGAACGTCGCACCAAAGAGATCGGCATTCGAAAAACACTGGGTGCTACGAAAAAACAGATCATTGCTTTAATTACGAAAGAATTCACCATCCTGGTTATTGCCGCCAATCTACTTGGCTGGCCAATTGCCTGGTATGTGGCCGATAAATGGCTGCAAAATTTTGCCTTTCACATCAGTCTGGGATGGTGGATATTTGTTTTAGCCGGTGTGATCACGCTGGGGCTCACCTGGATGACGGTTAGCTCGCAGGCGGTGCGCGCGGCGTCAGCTAATCCGGTGGATACGCTGCGATATGAGTAAAAAAGGTGAAACGTGAAACGTCAAACGTGAAACAGAGAAAAGAATTCCGCGTCTCAGTCCTTATGTTTCACGTTTGACGTTTGACATTTCACCCCCAAAAATTGAGGTCAACCATGAGAGAAATCTGCATTCCGCTGCCCGATTTTCTCTCGCGCAAATCGCCAATGTGGAAGTGACCATTAACGGCAAGAAGCATATAAATTTGATCATACTCGTTATTCATAGGCCAAAGGATTACGCCATGCTCCTCAATTATCTCAAATCCGCTTACAGAAATCTGAAAAAAACCAGGGTCTATTCTCTCATCAACATTCTTGGGCTCACACTCGGTTTGACGATTTGCTTGCTGCTGCTGTTTTATGTCGATTATGAGCAGCGCTATGACGCGTTCCATGTCAAAGCTGACCGCATCTATCGCATGCGCTATGAGCGTACCGACAGCAAGGGTGATGTGGTGCGCTTTGCCTCGTGCACGCCGCCGGCAGGTGCCCTGCTGCGCGAACAGTTTGAGGAAATTGAAAAGCTGGCACGCGTCTTTTATTATCAGGCGTCCGTCTCCCACGAGACGCTCAAATTTTTCGAGAACAGGATATTTTATGTGGAGCCAGAATTTGTCGAAATCTTTGATTTTAAATTTCGCTCCGGCGATCCATACAACGATTTGGCGCACCCCGGAAACGCGTTTGTCTCTGTTGCGACAGCACAAAAATATTTCGGCAGTGCCGATCCCATCGGCAAAATCATCAGCATTGATAAAAGAGAAGATTATCGAATTGTCGGCATTTTTGAAGACGTACCGCACAATTCGCACATCAAAATGGACTTTATAGTGCCGCTGGAGAATATTATTCAACGCTATGGTGATTCCTACATGCTGGAGTGGGGGCACACCGGCATGTACACCTATATTCTTTTGCACCGGGATGCGGATTTAGCTGCCTTTGAAGCCAAATTGCCGGTCTGGATCAATCAGAATGTACCGTGGCTGGAACAGTATCACATGAGCATAAACATGCCGATGCAGCCGCTGCGCGACATCCACCTTACTTCCCATTATATGCAGGAATATGAAACCAATGGCAGTAAATCGGCCATCACCTATTTGTCGATCATTGCCTTTTTCATCCTGGTGATGGCGTGGGTCAATTACGTCAACCTCGCGACCGCCCGCTCCATGACGCGTGCGAGAGAAGTTGGTATCCGTAAAACCGTTGGCGCTTCGCGCCGCCAGTTGTCGCTGCAGTTTTTCGCAGAAACCATTTTTATCAATGTGATTGTTTTGACCTTGACGATTATTCTGCTGGAAAGCGCTCGTCCCCTTTTTAACAATTTAACCCAAATCCCCTTGTCCATACATGCCTGGCAGCAACCCGGCTTTTGGCTCAAATTGATGGTTCTGTTCATCGGCGGCATTTTCCTTTCCGGGATATATCCGGTGTTGGCCATATCCTCGTACAAACCGATTGCGATTTTGCACCTGAACACCTCCACCCTTTCCAAAGGCTTGAATCTGCGCAAAGTCCTGGTGACATTCCAGTTCGCCATGGCGCTTATTCTGATGATTTGCACGTTCACCATTTACAACCAGATTTCTTTTCTGCAAAAGCAAAATTTGGGATTCGATATCCATCAAACTTTGGTGTTCAAATCGCCGCGCGTGCGGCCGGAAAATACCGAGACGCGATTCCAAAACTTTAAGCAAACACTTCTGAACCATGAGCACATCAAAAATTCCTGTCATGTGACTGAAGTGCCGGGGCGCCAGC
>JAFGKD010000006.1 GCA_016928775.1 Candidatus Zhuqueibacterota bacterium
AATGGATGCACTCCAAATGGGAGTGTTAAATAAAATATGCATTATTCGTTTTATGCGGTGCAGTTTTGGAGTGCGCCGTTTTTATCGGCGCCGCGGGCGCGAGCCCGCGATGTGAGGAGAGATGATTCGGCGACTCTGGTTTTTCGCTCGCTGCGCTCGCGAGCATCCATGGAATGGATGCACTCCAAATGGGAGTGTTAAATAAAATATGCATTATTCGTTTTATGCGGTGCAGTTTTGGAGTGCGCCGTTTTCATCGGCGCTGCGGGCGCGAGCCCGCGATGTGAAGAGCGATGATTCTGCGAACCTAGTTTTTTCGCTCGCTGCGCTCGCGAGCATCCATGAAATGGATGCACTCCAGGAATTAAAAATCATCATAAATTTTCAGTTTATCGATTGGATAGTGTTTGATCGGCTCGATTTCTTTTTCTTGCCGAGAAACATAACTTCCGAATTGCCATTTATTCGGATCATCAACATATTTATGTTTGACTGGATTTACCCAGATGTAGTGTATGCGCGCATAATAGGACGTCTCGTAATCCACGCACGTATCCCAATAGTTGTGCCAGATCTTATCCTCGCCGAGAATGTTGAGATGTTTTTTGATCCATAGCCCGCTAAAGCGATGAAAGTTGTTGATGAGTCTTGCCAGTGAGGAGGCATCACGCGGCGCGCGAGCCATGATGTGGTAGTGATTGTAGAGAATAACCCAGTCGTCAATTGTCCAGTTGAAATGGTGAAAACTTTTGAACATATATTCTCGGACGTGTTCTCTGATTTCATCTGTGATGAGATAATGGATTTTATGCAAAGTTGCGCCGGTGATAAAGTAGGTCGCATGTGGTATAAAAAGATGAGGTGGATTATGCAAGTAGGTTTTGTATTCGATGGCCATCTAAAAGTCCCCTATGATTTTTTAGTGATGATGAATATTATTGCTAACTATAAAGAGTAAAGATTTGTTGAAATTTTCTCGATTTTCTTTAGGAATCGGGGACTTTTTGGAGTACACTGTTTTCATCGGCGCTGCGGGCGCGAGCCCGCGATGTGAGGAGAGATGATATGGTGACTCTGGTTTTTCGCTTGCTGCGCTCTTGAGCATCCATGGAATGGATGCACTCCAAATGGGCACGTTAAGCTAAATATCGAATATTGGCTGTATGAGGTGGGATTTTGGAGTGCGCCGTTTTTATCGGCGCTACGGGCGCGAGCCCGCGATGTGAAGAGCGATGATTCTGCGAATCAATTTTTTTCGCTCGCTTTGCTCGCGGGCATCCATGGAATGGATGCACTCCAAATGGGCATGTTAATCTAAATATCGAATATTGGCTGTATGATGTGGGATTTTGGAGTGCGCCGTTTTCATCGGCGCTACGGGCGCGAGCCCGCGATGTGAGGAGAGATGATTCGGCGACTCTGGTTTTTCGCTTGCTGCGCTCACGAGCATCCATGGAATGGATGCACTCCAAAAGTGATCCACTCCAGAAGTAACGGCACTGCAAAAACGACGAACTCTGGTTTACTCTAAACTATTTATACCTAAACTGAAGGCTCTGTTCATGCCGAAGCGCTCAAAGGGCAGTTGTTTTCGACTCACAAAGTCTTTTTCTGAGCGGTGCAGTAACTCAGCTCTGCCGCACCTGTGATTCAGCTTTCATAAAATCTGTTAGAATCCCAAAAGGTTTTTTGCCTTTAGCCTGCATTATTCACAAACTTTTCACACAAAGCCACCAAGAAACCAAGAAACAGAAGGTTAGGTGTTTACAACAAAAATAATAAGATCATATTCACGTAGTTTAAATCGATTCAGCAAGTCAAATAAAAACAGTCTTTGAGGCATTGTGTCTTCTTGTGAATGAATTTTTCAGGTTAGGAAGAATCGCTCAGTTTAGGTTTGAAATATATTTTGTTTTTTGTATATTTATTGGTTTTCATTATGGCCTTTTTAACAGACATTAGTTTAGGACAATATTATCCAGGCGATTCTTTTGTTCACAGGCTCGATCCAAGAACAAAATTACTCTCCATTCTCTGTTTTATGACAGCGCTTTTAATTTCTTTTGAGCCGATTGTCCTGATAGGTTTTTCAATATTAACTTTGGTTATCATCGCAAGTTCGCAGCTGCCGTTGGCGCTCGTGCTCAGAAATGTTCGGCCATTTATTTGGCTTTTTTTTCTGACGATTTTTGTGCATGTTTTTTTGACGCCAGGGCGCCTGTTATATACGATGCCGCTAATGAGTCTAAAGATCACGTACGAAGGACTCACACTTGGACTGATTTATTCGGTGCGGTTGGTATTATTGATCTTGTTGGCTGCGCTATTGACGCTGACTACATCGCCAATTGAATTAACCGATGCACTTGAAAGAATGCTGAGCCCGCTCAAGCGTTTTAAAGTTCCGACGCATGAGGTCGTTATGATGCTAACGTTGTCACTTCGGTTCATTCCAACGCTGCTCGAGGAGGCACAAAGATTAAAAAATGCGCAAGTATCACGCGGTGCCTCCTTTGAAGGCAATGTCGTGCAACGTATCCGAAGTATCGTGCCGCTCATTTTGCCACTTTTTATCTCTGCATTTCGACGCGCTGATGATTTGGCTCTGGCCATGGATTCGCGTTGCTATACCGGCGGTGAGGGTCGAACAAGCTTTCGTAAATTGGTATTCAAAAGTGCCGATTATCTTGTGTTACTTGCTGTTTTGACGTCACTGATGCTTTTGATAATTTTTTGAAATGGATTGCTCTTGATATGTGTGTGACCGCTCATGCGGAATATAAAGCTGATCATTGAATATGATGGTACAAATTTTTGTGGCTATCAAATTCAACCCAATGAACGTACCGTGCAGGCGGAGCTGGAGCGCTCGCTGTCGATGTTGACGACTGAAACAATCAGGTTAACAGCCGCCGGCCGAACCGATTCCGGTGTGCATGCTTTGGGACAGGTAGTCAATTTTAAAACAAAAAGTCGACTGCCAATCGAAGCATTTGTCAGAGGCGGAAATACTCGCTTGCCAAAAGATATCCGCATTTTATTGGCTGAGGATGTACCCGAAGATTTTAGCGCTCGCTATTCGGCAAAATCTCGAACCTATCGATATGTTATCACCAGAAAGAGCCAGGCGATTGGCCGGCATTATGCGTGGTATTACTGGAATCAACTCGATGTTAAAAAGATGCGCGCTGCTTGCGCTGATATCCTTGGCAGCCAAAACTTTGCGAGCTTTTGCCAGGCGAAAGCTGAGGTGGATCATTATATATGTGATGTACGCTATGCGTATTGGCAGCAGATCGACAATCGGCTTATATTTGAGATATGCGCGAATCGTTTCCTGCACAACATGGTGCGGACACTTGTCGGTACCATGGTTGAGATCGGCGATGTCCAGCTGCAAACAGCCAATATGAGAGAAATTTTATTAGCTCGAGATCGGCGAGCGGCAGGACAAACGGCGCCGGCACATGGTCTTTTTTTTGTACGCGTTGATTATTAGACATGGTTGAGTTATTTATCCCTTGAAACACTATTGATAATCAATCATGAATTGGGAGCGAAAACCATGAAATCTATGCATAGAATTCTGTTCGGATTTACAATCGGTGTTGTTTTTGCTGTTTTTTTTCTGGCGGTTTGTGCCAGGGATACCGACAACTCAATTGCACTTGAGATACGCGAGTCAGATGCTGCGGACACCCCCGACAGCATGGATCAGCGTCGTCAAAATGAACAGATCTCGATGTCGCGTCAAAATGCGATCACGCGTGCGGTGGCTCATATAAGCCCGGCTGTCGTCAGCATCAATACGCGCAAAGTGCAGCAATATTATCGTGAGAATCCCTGGGCGTATGATCCTTTTTTCAGACATTTTATACCGCGCTACGATCGTGTGATGCGCGAAGTTCAGGGTTTGGGTTCTGGATTTCTCGTTTCAAAGGAGGGTCAAATCCTCACGAATCAGCATGTTATTGATGGCGCCAAGGAGATTATGGTCACACTCCCGGGTGGCGAAAAATTTGAAGCAGAAAGAATTGGCGAAGATTTCACCTCTGATGTAGCCGTAATTAAAATATCGGGTGATGAGTTTCCTTTTGTGCATCTGGGAAATTCGGATGATATTCTCATAGGGGAATGGGCCATTGCGATTGGCAATCCGTTTGGCCTTTTTGATGTATCCGCACAACCGACCGTTACCGTTGGTGTCATTAGTGCGGTTAATCAAGATTTTGGCCGCCAGGATAATGAGCGTATTTATGAGGACATGATTCAAACCGACGCAGCCATCAATTCAGGCAATAGCGGCGGCCCGCTGGTGAACAGCGAAGGCAAGGTCATCGGGATGAATGCCTTTATTTACTCCGGAAGTAGCAGTGGCATCGCAACAAATATTGGTTTAGGTTTTGCCATCCCGATAAACCGCGTCAAGGATGTCATGACAGATTTGCTCAAGCATGGTGCTGTGCCGCGTGATTTTTGGACGGGCATTCAATATCAGGATATTACGAGTGTGATCGCATTTTTCCTGAACATGAATTCCACAGATGGTGTGATTATAACGGACGTCGAGCGGAACAGTCCATGGGATGAAGCAGGATTGGAAATTGAAGACGTCATTCTAAGAATTGAAGATATTGAAATACGCTCAAGCAAGAATGTTGATGCTCTCAAAGAAAGATTAACGCTTCACAGTGGTGCTGAATTGGAATTAACCGTTTATCGAAATCGTCGAATTTATCGGGCACTCGTGAAATTTTAGCATGGAATGGTGTTATGATTGCTCGCTACACACGACCTGAAATGGGCTCCATCTGGAGCGATGAGAATAAATATCGCACGTGGCTTCGCGTTGAAATTGCTGCTTGCGACGCACAGGCCGAGTTAGGGCGCGTTCCAAAAGATGCTGTCAAAGTGATCCGGGAAAAGGCTGATTTTTCTCTCGAACGCATTTTGCAAATAGAGCAAAAAGTCAAACATGATGTCATCGCATTTTTGACCAATGTCGCTGAATATATTGGCCCGGAATCTCGTTATGTCCACCTGGGTATGACGTCCTCCGATCTGCTCGATACAGCGCTGGCCATACAACTGCAGCAAGCCTCCGCGATCATCACCGATGATTTAAAGGCACTCATCAGCGTACTCGAAAAACAAGCGCTGGAGCATAAATATACGGTGTGTATTGGCCGAAGCCATGGTATCCATGCCGAGCCAACAACATTTGGTCTCAAAATGGCTCTATGGTATGATGAAATGAAACGCAATCTTGAGCGCTTTGAACGCGCTGCTCGAGGTGTTGCCAGGGGCATGATTTCCGGGGCGGTTGGTACTTTTGCTTTTCTTGATCCAAAAGTGCAGGAGATCGTATGCCAAAAGCTCGGGCTGCAATCGACGGCCATTTCCACCCAGGTCATTCAGCGGGATGTGCACGCGGATTATATGACTGTCATGGCGCTCATCGGTGCAACGATAGAAAAGATCGCTATTGAAATAAGACATCTCCAGCGGACAGAAGTGTTGGAGGCTGAGGAACCATTTACAAAGGGCCAAAAAGGATCCTCGGCCATGCCACATAAAAGAAATCCGATTGGTTGTGAAAATTTAACCGGCATTGCTCGTTTACTGCGAGCCAATGCTATGGCAGCGCTTGAAAACGTCGCCTTGTGGCACGAACGTGATATTAGCCACTCATCGGTCGAACGCATTATTTTACCTGACAGCACTATTTTGACAGACTATGCTTTGGCTCGGATGAGCAGAATTTTGCAAGGGCTTGTTGTTTATCCGCAAAACATGCACAAAAACCTCTGGTTAACCAATGGTTTGATCTTTTCGCAAGCCGTGCTCCTGGCTCTCACCGAAAACGGCATGTCACGCGAAAAATCCTATCAAATAGTGCAAGATCGTGCGATGGAATGTTGGCAGTCTGGCGAAAATTTCAAGTCAGTTATCAGTAAAGATAATGAGGTTACAAAGATTCTTTCGTCCGAACAGATAGAGTCATGTTTTGATGAAAAACGTGCAATTCAACACGTTGATTATATTTACGCGCAAGTTGGATTGGAATAATACTTTCCTCACAAGCTCATTTTGAAAGGAGAGAGTGTTGAAAAAGATTATAGCAGAAGATGCTGACAAAGTACTGTACGAAACAGACAACGAAGAAGAGATTTTATGCAAATTTACCGAGGATGTGGTCGATAGCCGGGGACATGTCAAAGGAACAGTGAAGAACAAAGCCTCGATCAATGGTGCGATTGCGGCCCATATATTCAAGCTGTTAGCCGGCTATCACGTTCCGACTTGTCTAAAAAATCAAAAATCTGCGAAAGAACTGTTATTGAAAAAGGCGGAAGTTATTCCCGTTTTAATTTCTGTGACAAATGAAACGACAGATGATGGTATCACAACTCCGGAATTTCGTTATGACCTGTTGACGAATGGCAGCAAAAAAATCATCACCGCTGAAGAGATTGTTGCGTCGGAGATTATGATCCAGGAAGAATTTGCAGATATGCGCCGCCTTGCTCTGAAAATTAATGTTGTTCTCGATAACTTTTTTCGTCGTCGTAAATTTGAGCTCCTGGGATTCTCCGTTCAATTCGGTTATATCAATGGAAAGATTGCTGTCTGCAGTCCGTTTTCCCTGGATAGCTTTGAGCTAAAGGACACTGAATCGAGAACAAAATTTAAAACATCTTTTTTTCTTTCTCATATTGACAATGCGGTTGAGCTATATGATCAAATCTACAATCAAATCATGTTTTAGCTGGGTAGTGATGTGGTGAGTCGAGAAGGACTTTCCACCATCCTTGGTCTGTTTGTCTTTGGCGCAGCTATGGGGTGGATTGGTTTAAAGTTTGACATTTTGTCCATGCTGATTTTGAGCGGCATCAGCGGCATCCTGTTGACATTTTCTGTCTATTTCTTTCGGGATCCAAAGAGAGTGCCACTACAAGTCAAAAACGGCGTCGTGTCTCCTGCGGATGGAATCGTTTTAGAGGTTGAAACTGTGCAGGAAAAAGAATTTATTCAGGGAGAAGCACGGCGAATCGCCATATTTTTATCGCTCTTTGATGTGCATGTCAATTATGTACCATTCGGTGGTACGGTAGATTATATTCGATATAATCGTGGTTCCTATAAAAGGGCAAACAAGCCGGATGCCTCAAAATACAACGCCAATATTTTGACAGGTATTGACTCGGCACGCGGTAAAATTGTTTTCAAACAGTCAGCGGGAATGATAGCACGACGCCTTGTCAATCATCTTCGTCTTGACGATAAAGTCAAGACCGGACAAAAGTTTGGCATGATCAAATTTGGTTCGCGTATGGAGGTGTATTTGCCAACAAGCGTGCACATTAAAGTCAGTGTTGGCGATCGTGTTCGAGCGTGTGAATCGATAATTGCGGAATTTGATGTATAAAACGGCTAAACAATATATCAGTGTCCCCAATCTCTTTACCACAATTAATTTGTTTTGTGGATTTCTTTCCGTCATCATGACAGTTGCCGGGAAATTTGTCGCCGCCGGGTGGATCATTTTTATGGCGGGTATCTTCGATGCGTTGGATGGCCGAATAGCTCGCGCGTCCGGACGCAATTCCGATTTTGGCCTACAAATGGATTCATTGGCTGATGTCATTTCAGCCGGAATCGCACCCTCAATTCTGCTATACGAGTATTATTTCAAAGATATTGGCAATCATATTGCCGTCGGTATGATGTTGGGTTTTTTGCCGTTGCTGTTCGCAACGTTCAGGTTAGCCCGCTACAATGTCATGACGCAGCACGAAGGCCACAAGTCCTACTATGTTGGTATGCCGGCGCCTATGGCAGCATCAACATTGGCGAGTTTGGTTATCTTGCACAACCACGTCGGATGGCCGATCCTTCTGCGCCTTATGCTTGTCTCGACGCCAGTCATCTCCCTGGCCATGGCCAGCCACTTAAAGTATGAGGGATTTCCACGATTTTCCGTCAAGGAAAAGGGAGGCAACCGTTTCAAGCTTGTAATCTTTTTTACCGGAATTGTTTTTGTATTTTTTTTCCCTGAATTCACCTTGTTTATTTTTATGTTCATCTATTTTATTTCAGGACCGACAACATTTTTATACAATGTATTTCGCACGCATGATCAGCAAGAATCGATACTTGAATCCGATGAGTTCTTCGCCGATCAACGCGTTCCTTAAAACGTATCTTTTGAGATATGAGGTGAAGGGAAAAAGGATGTCTGATGAATTCTGTTTTTGTGGGCGATACTGGATTCGAACCAGTGACCTCCTGCTTGTAAGGCAGGCGCTCTGAACCAACTGAGCTAATCGCCCGATCGTCGTTTTACTCCGATATTTACCTGACCTTCCCGATTGAAATCGGGACGCTCTGAACCAACTGAGCTCATCGCCCGATCGTCGTTTTACTCCGATATTTACCTGACCTTCCCGATTGAAATCGGGACGCACAATAGAAACACTGTTCCTGAAAAAAACGGGAAAAGCGGAACGGGCGGCACTATTCGCTTCGCTCCGTCGATGCCGGTGCCTTTTTGCGCCATAAAATCGCCAGGGGCACGAGGACGACATAGCCGATGACCAGAACGATCGGGGCGATGGTCAATGATTCAAAACTGTCGGCTGGGCCGATTGAGAGAAAAATGTAGCCGACTATAAAAACAACCACTGCTATCGCAAAAATGATAAAGTTGGTTCTGCCGAGCGCCAGCACTGGTCCTTTATCCTTCGATTTTGACGATTTGGCACTCTTTTTTGCACTCTTTTTGGATTTCATCATAGTCACCAAATTTATTGAATTATCAAATTGAAATCAAGATTTTTGTTTTCAAAATTATTATATTAGGCAAAATTACCAGCAGATACACGTTTCATTTGAAAAGGTTCATCATGTCTCGACATTTTATCAAAACATATAAACGTCTGACCGAATCCGTCAAGTGCGCCGGCTGAGCTTCCAAGTTAGCGCCAAATGAATTGGCCGCAGCTTTGGAAAAGCTGCCGAAACAGAAAAACGATCCACGCCTGCTCGTCGGCTTTAACACTGCCGATGATGCCGGTATTGTGAAAATAAACGATGAGTTGGCCCTCGTCCAAACGGTTGACTTTTTTACACCTATTGTGGACGATCCCTACATGTATGGACAAATCGCCGCTGCCAATTCGCTGAGTGATGTCTACGCCATGGGCGGCACGCCACTATCGGCGTTGAATGTCGTTGGATTTCCCAAAAACCTGTTTCCCATCGAGGTGTTGGCGGAGATCCTGGCCGGCGGCCAGGATAAAGCGCGGGAAGCCGACACACTCATCGTTGGCGGCCATACCATTGGCGATGACGAGCTCAAATATGGCCTGGCGGTGACCGGCACAATTCATCCGGAGAAAATCATCACCAATAGTGGTGCCCAACCGGGTGATATGCTGCTGCTCACCAAGCCCATTGGCACCGGTACCATCACAACCGCGCTTAAAAATGGCCAGGTCTATGCAGCAGTTGTTGATCGCGTCTCGAAAATAATGGCGACTCTGAATAAAGCCGCCGCCGAGCTCTGCCAACAGGTTGGCGTGCATGCCATGACCGACATCACCGGTTTTGGCTTATTGGGTCACGCACTTGAAATGGCGCATGCCAGTCATGCAGGATTTCATTTTTATTTTGAGGATATCCCCATTCTACCAGAGGCGCTCACAACAACGGCCATAGGTGCGGTGCCCGGCGGTACAAAGGCAAATCATTTGTACACAGCGCCAAATATCGATTATGCTGCAACTTTGACTCTGGATCAACAATGGCTGCTCAATGATCCGCAAACCTCGGGTGGACTATTGATTGCGGTGGCCGCACATAAAGGACCGCATTTGATAAAAATGATGGCTGAGAACGGCGTCGATGCGCCCATGATTGGATTCGTGACCGATAACAATATTAGTCGTATTAAAATCATCTGATAATCCTGTTTCAATAATCCACTTTTTTGCGCATCTTTTTTATCTCGCTTTTATGGCGTTTGGCCTGCAGACGTGCATATTTGGACGCCATGGATATTTTGCGGCGCCGCCGAAATTTTTTCGGCTCGAGTGCCTTTTGCAAAATAGTGACAAGCTTGCGTATCGCATCCTGCTTGTTCGCCAACTGGCTTCGCGATTGCTGTGAGCTCACCAGCAGCAGACCATCTTTGGTCAGACGATGTCCGATTATCTCCTGGATGATTTCCTTTTGTACGTCCGTCAGATTAGGCGACTTGAGCACATCAAATTCCAGCGTCACTTTGGTGTTCACCTTGTTGACATACTGTCCCCCTGGCCCACTGCTTCTCGATGCGCTAAACTTTAACTCGGATTCATGAATAAATGTCGTATTATTTATGCGTAAAACATTCATGGTTTCTGTTGTTTTTCCAGCCAATGTAAAGCCGCGTTGGGGATAATCTCATGACCACCATCAAAAATTGTCAGGCGTGATCGGTTTGAAACGCGCCGAAACAAGACGTTTTTCTGGCCATAATAAGGATCATAAATATCACGTGCCAAGGCTGGCGGTACAGTCATGTTGTCGACAAAAAAATCAATCTGCGTATCACTTATTTTATCATCTTCTTCTGCCAGCTCGTTGAACGCCCGCAAAGCATGACTGACCGGCACACTGCCTGTGTGGCCGTCGTAGATACCGGCATTGATGTCGATTGGAATATGGCGCGCTCGCTGCAGAAAATAGCGCGGTGATCTGTTATAATACTCGGCATCGATAGCTTCCGATTCTCCTGGCCCGCCACCACATGCGGAAAGTAGCATGTCGGCATAGGCATTCTGGTGCACAAAACTTTCGCTATACCATTGTGCCAGATCCGTAATCGGCACCCATGCCGAAACGGCTGCCCACAAGTCCGGCGCTTTGCCCGCTACCTGCAGCGCTGTATAGCCACCGCCCGATACACCGATGAGATAAATGCGGGAGGTGTCGATGTTCGCTTGCTGCCGTGCATACTCAGCTGCACTCAAAATATCTTGCACGACCAGATCAGAACCCGTTGCCTGCGGTGAATTATTCGGTCCACGAAAGTTCGGATGGATGAACACCCAGTCCTTCAACTTGCACCACTTGGCATAAGGTGCACTGGACTCTTGTCGATAGTCGCTCGACCAGGTATGCAGCCCAACCAGCAGCGGTTTGGCGTGTTCCGAACCGGAGTGATAAAACATTGCTGGTTGATCAGACGAGTCCGCGTTGCTGAAATAATAGATCTCCTCAACCTCTTCCGGCCAGGAGCGCGGACCAATAGCCGTCATGTCGATCGGCGTAAAGCCAATCGCAAAGGCCGGCGAATCGGATTCGAGATTATAGTCTGCACGCGCCGGATCGACAAATTGGGGATCAGCAAAAATCGAGCTGGTATCCTGGCCGCTTTGTTGCCATTTTTCGATGGATGCTTTCATAAATTGAATGGGCTGATCATCGGTTCGATAATATAGATTGTTTTGAAAATTAAAATTGGTTGTATCACCTCGCCACGTTTTGTCTAATAGCTCGCCCTCGTGCCAATAGACGATATTGCGCTTAAACTCAAAACTCAAATGATCTTCATCGCGCGATCGCATGATTTGGGCGATTTTACCGTCCGCAAAGATATTGTTGCGCACAATATTATTTTTGCCAAAATGTTGATGAAATCCGGCGCTCTTTGTATCATAAACAATATTATTTTCGATGAGCAAGGCGCTGCTGCCCTCATCGGTATAGATGCCCCATCCGCCATAGCCAAAGGTGTAAATAGATTTAACCAAATTATTTCGGATAACAGTCCCCGGACTGATGCCAAGATTGTAAATCCCGCCCATATCAGAGAGCATTCTCTGGCCGGCATTTTCAACAAGATTATATTCGACAATGTTCTGATAGGACGCGTTGGGTCTATATCCCCATTCTCTGCCAATCGAGATGCCGGTGTAATAAAGGTCGCTTATTTTATTGTGCGCATAGCGACTCTCGGAGACGTGCATGGAATAAATGCCAACAGCCGAAAAGTAAATTCGTCCAAGTTGCTTCAAGACATTATCGAGAATTGAGATGTGGCGGGTTTTCTGCAGCTCGTTTTCACCGGCAGCAGCGCCATTGATCAAAATACCGCCGCCACCCGCGTCGGCTATGGTATTTTTTTGGATGAGGATATCCCGACATCCCAGCCCAATGTCGATGCCATAAGTACCAATATGTTGAATGGTACAGTTGGTGATGGCAAAATGGCGGCTTCCGTCAATTTGTATGGCCCCGGGTACAGTGATGGCGCCCTGAAAATCGCCGGCGTCGCCCGGTGGCAAATCCCAGTCATTATGTGACAAAGTAAGGCCATCCAGGGTAATGTATTCGACAAATTCCTGACGCATAGAATTTCCTTCAACAATGATCAGTTGGTCGAGTCGAGGGGCGACGACATCAGCGGTTTGCATATCTTCGTCAGGACAGGAGAGATAATAGAGCTTGCCCTGGGATGAATCCAGATACCACTCGCCCGGGCTATCCATCTCCTCATAGACATTATCGACAAAATAGCGCGCCCCTTCGTTGGTATGGTCCTGGGTGAAACGCCGCCACGCCGGTGTGGACAATGTGACGGTCAGCGTATTCGGATCGATTTCTTTGATCGGACAATGCGCGTCCGACCAAAAATGCAAGACCACGATCTCGATATCCGACACATTGCTCCATTGCGATATGAGGTCGCCTGGATAAAATTCGAATGTATAGCGATAATGGTGTAAATCCCAGTTCCTTTCCTCCATTGGATCTTT
Organism: Candidatus Zhuqueibacterota bacterium; assembly: GCA_016928775.1. Classification (GTDB taxonomy): domain Bacteria; phylum Zhuqueibacterota; class Zhuqueibacteria; order Residuimicrobiales; family Krinioviventaceae; genus Kriniovivens. The sequence goes on from JAFGKD010000006.1 coordinate 12,804, forward strand.
GACGCGATAAAAACCCTCATTGGGTGTTCTGGCGCGAAATCGGCGCTCGCCGTTCACAAAGAGCGAACGAAATTTCCAGCCGCTTTCCAGGATAGCCGGGATATCACACACCCACCGGTTATCGCGGAGGAGTCGCCACCCGGTGATCTTTTGCCCGCCTGAAAGTACAACGTGTTCATCCTTAAACGCACAATAGGTCACAGGCGCGTCTTTTGTGCCGGAATCGCGGGGCAGAAAGAGTATTTTTTTATCAAGATTGTAATCGCCGCCGCGAAAGTAGATGAACACCGGTTTATTCAGCCCATCGTTTTGTTTCAGCTCGCGCACTGCTTGTTGTGCACGATCAATGGTCGCGAACGGACCGTCGTGCTCTTGTGGCTCAGGAAATTGACCGGACCATGTGTCATCGCCATCGAGTGAAATATAAAAGGAAATCTGATCCGCAAAACCGTGCGGCAAGAGCAGCAACAAAAACAGCATGATACAATAGTGAGATATCACATACACTCCTAAAGTTTTATGATAATACATGCAGTATTTGAAATTTACAATAAATCATCAAAAAAACAAATCATTGCAAAGGCTTCCCGCTTTTTGATTTGAATGCTTATATTTTATAAAATATTCCTTGACATTTATGTAGATCATGTATATATTGATGCTGTATATAAAGAGTATCTATATAAACATAATCTATATATCGAACTATTATGAAACAGCCATTGCTGGACATACCATCGTTAACGAAAAACTGCAATGAGGCGCTCATCCTGGCCATTCTGGAAGGCGGGAAAAAGCATGGCTACCAGTTAGCCCTGGAAATTGAACAAAAAAGTGACGGGATGTTCAAGTTTAATCATGGCACCCTTTACCCCATTTTGCACAAGCTGGAAAAAGAAAAATTGATCAAAGGCACCTGGAAACAGGAGGGTCCGAAACGCCAGCGGAAATATTATGCCCTGACGGCTGCCGGAAGAAAATATCTCACAGCACAACTCACACAGTGGCAGGATTTTTATGCACAATTTATTAAAATTATAGGAGTTGTCGAAAAATGAATCGATTCTCCGCTTTGCTAAAATCTATCCATGACCAATTGGACGTGCCTCAACCGGCAAAGTCACGTATTCTCCTTGAAATCGCGGCAGATCTTGAGGATACCTACGAGTTTTACCGCGAGCGCGGTGAATCGGAAGAAAATGCCACCCGGCTGGCGCAGGAAAAATTTATCTTAGACGATTTGACGATCGCTGAACTATCTTCTATCCATCAACCCCTGTTGCGAAAATGGATGGACAGGATATCCCTCAATGTTCAGAGTCGTTGGGAACGTGTGCTTCTGATACTCACTCTGCTGACTATCGCTGCACTCTCGGGACGCGTGCTGCTATCCACTGATTTTATGCAAAATTCCATATTTGTCTGGCCAATCTGGGGAACAACAATAGCCGGTGCGGTCGCGTTTTTTATCAAATTTTACAAGCTCTATCTCGTAAAAGATCATCAAGCAAAAATCCTCCGAAAAGGCATTGACATTGTCGGATATCTTGGTGCCTTTAGTCTGGCCCTCGGGTTCACGGGCTATTTTTATGAGCTCTTGCATTACGGAGTTGATACCGTCTACCCGGGCGGCAGCCTCATCACAGTCATTACAACGGTGACGGATTCGCCACAGCGCATCATCGATATTACCAACTGTTTTATTGGATCTTCGACTGTGATGCTGGCAAGCCTGTTTTCGACTTTGTTCATGGCCCTGCTTTGGTACATTCTCAATAATAAAGCGACAGCCATTGAGATGGCCGAAGCAGAGACGCTGTTGGCCTAAACCGAGGTGAGCCGATTTTTAAGCACTCACCCTGTAAAAAAAATTGGAGGTTATCATGTTGACATATTTTCAGGCGGGTGGCGCCTTTATGTGGCTACTCCTCGTCATTCTGATCATCATTATCGTTCTTGCAGTCGCGAGAGGCATACAACTCTTTTCATCCAAAGAAAAAAGCCGGGTCAAACTTGAGCATGGCATCAATGCTATTTTGTTTTGGGGAGCCTATAGCGTTGTTGTCGGCTTTTTCGCCCACTTTCTCGGTGTCATGTACGCCATGGAAGCGATAAAAAGAGCAAATGATATCTCCCCGGCCATTGTTGCCGGTGGCTACTCGGTTTCATTACTCACTATTCTGTTCGGCTTGATCATTTTTATGATTGCAGCGATCATTTGGTTTGTCTACCGAACCATATTGTTGCGACGAGATTCTTGACGACACGCAGCAGTTGTAATCTGAGTAGTCGAATTTTCAACAGAATAGAGGAGAATAATGATGAATGGAATTAATTTTCTTTTTGCGCATCCCACGACCTGGCTGATAGCAGCGGCTGTACTCGCGGCGATATGGATTGCCGTCAAAACCATCCGCACGATGAGCCAGCAACAGGAACAAAGCACAAAAATATCGGTAGGACTCAATTCACTTTTACTCCTCAGCGGAATTGTGATTATGCTGGGTTGCCTTGGCTATTTTGGGCATATGCACGATGCAGCATGCCGTGATAGCGTCCTGCCGGGGAGCAGTTTTGTAACGATAATTACCACCGTCGTAGAGTCAGCGGAACAGATGAATACGCTAGCAGATTGCTATATACAAAGTAGCGCGGCTGTGTTATCAGGACTTTTAGCCGCTCTTTTCATCGCCCTTCTCTGGCTTTTACTGCGGCATCGTGTTGTCAATAGATGATTTGAAAAAAAGGCGTGTCCATTTGGGCACGCCCCTTTTTATCCCTCTGCAAAAAATATTCCTGTCAGCTTGGAATTGTAAAAAAAATCAGACCCAACCACGCAACTCGCATGCTTCCGCAATTCGCGCAACGCCCACAATTGTCGCTGCCAGCCGCGGATGGACCTTTTTTTCGCGAATCGCTTCCTGTACGGTTTGGTAGGCCTTGGTCAGCTTTTTATCCATGCGCGCGTGGACCACATGCTCCTCCCAAAAATCAAGCGTACCATCCTGCACCATCTCAAAATAGGAAACGGTCACACCGCCCGCACTGGCGAGGATATCCGGGATGACATGTATGCCTTTTTCGTTTAAAAGTATATCCGCTTCGGGTGTTGTCGGTCCGTTCGCTAATTCGCATACAATTTTTGCTTTGATATCTTTGGCATTGAGATGCGAAATCGCATTCTCCAAAGCCGCGGGATAGAGTACATCGACCTCGAGTTCAAGGATACTGTCGCGGTGCACCGCTTTGGCACCCGGGAAATTAAGCACAGATCCGGTCTTTAGCTTATATGTCACCAGCTCTTTGACATCGATACCTCTTGGATTGTAAAGACCTCCCTTTGAATCGCAGACGCCGACGAGCTTGCCGCCGCCCAACATTTCCTGGTGTAATAAAGCCGCTCGTTGTCCGGCATTGCCGAATCCCTGGATGGCAAAGGTGCCGGTGGGATCGAGTTTTAATGTTTTACAGGCTTCGCGTACAGTAATGACGCCACCGCGGGCCGTTGCATCCCGCCGCCCCTCGGTGCCGCCGATTTGCATGGGTTTGTCCGTCAAAACACCCGGGTGGTGTCGCTGGATGATCGTCTCATATTCATCCATCATCCAGGCCATGATCTGTGGATTGGTGTAGACGTCGGGTGCCGGAATATCTTTATCAATGCCGAGATAGGGTGCGCTGGCGCGAATATAGGCGCGCGAAATTCTCTCCAACTCACGCTCGGAAAATCGTCGCGGATCACACACGACGCCGCCTTTGCCGCCGCCCAAGGGCAAATCAACGACCGCTGTTTTCAGGGCCATCCAGCAGGCCAACGCTCGGATAATATCGACTGTTTCATCCTGATGAAAACGAATGCCGCCTTTTGCCGGACCGCGGGCAGTATTGTATTGAATTCGATATGCTTGAAAAACCTGGGAGCTGCCATCGTCCATTTTCACCGGCAAGGTGAAAGCGAACTCTCGTTGTGGCCATGACAGCAGATCCACCGTAGCCTGGTTGAGGTTGAGGATTGATGAGGCCTTGCGAATCTGGTTTTGCGCCACCTGAAATGAATTATAGGATTTCATTTTTTATCATCCTTGTTCTTCGTATGCTTTATTGGCGGTTCTGTTTGTGGATTGTCGCTGATATCCAAAAGAATACGATACCAGCATCCTTTGCACATCAGGGCGCGGTCAACGCTCAGCAGAACCTGTTCCCATGGACTGAGTCGTCTGCCACAGTGCGGGCAATATTCCGGGATTTTGTCATGGCTGTCCAATGTCGGCCTCCGGTTTCAGGATAATCCCTTTGCTCTCATGACCATTCATCTTGATCACGATCGGATGGTCAAACTGCAAGTGTCGAACAAAAAAAGCTTCGTCAGCGGGTTGTTGCGCCAAAAGCCAATCCCAATTGAGAAAATTGTCATTATCACCCGCCTGCACCGTATAATAGCCCACCATAAAAGAATTCAAATTTTGAAAAAAGTGCGAGCCTTGCGACGGTGCGACGGAAATATCTCTAAAATTGGATTCAATAATTGCGCGCACCCCGGCGATCTGATCCCAGGTGACCGGTATGCCAAGCCAGGGATCCAAAGAGCCCAATCGTCCGACCCCCACTAGCAAATAGGGGCGTTTTTGATCTAACAATTTGGCGTTAAAGGTACTGATCTCGGCTGCAACTTGTCGGCTTTTTGCGCGATTAAATTTGTCTCGATCAACAAGGACGATATCATAAATATTACGCAAGACACCGTTGCCCAGGACACGATTGCTTTTGCAGATGATCTCCTTTTTATTAAACTGTTCAATATTGAGCAGCTCCAGCTCGCGATTCAAAACCACCGGCCGCATCTGCAACAGGCCAAATTCCTTCGGCTGATTCGGTGGGGTGTGCACATTGACGGCGAATTCGATTTCCACCGGCGTTCCCATGCCCCAGCTTCCCATATCCAGCAGCAGCTCCAGAATCTGGGCTAATGGAAAAACCTTGCTTTTCAGCAGGGGAGCGAACGTGACAATTCTGGGTCCGGATCGTGAAATACCGTCATAGATCGTATTGTTCTCCGGCGAAAAAGTTGATCCCACAAGTGACAGCGTACCATCTTCTTCCGCATCTTTGAGGGTGTATTCCCGGATCAGTTTCTCCAGTGATGAGGTCACCTCATCCGAATTGATCAATGACAATGCATAAAATGTCGTTTGCGCGTGTTGCAGGGTGGTTTTGGTGTCATTATAAAGATTGAGATGCCCGGGATACTTGGGACAAAAGCGAACGGATGAGCCGCCTTCGACTACCATTTTGCCGAGACCGAGGGCCACGGAAACAATCCCGTCGGCAGCGACTTGTGGCTTGACCGGGTAAAAGTTATACGAGCGCGCGACACCGGAGAAATCCGGGTAAAAGCGCCGGTCAAACGACGTGCCGATCATCTTTTGCACGATCACTGCCATTTTTTCATTTTCGAGGTGATAGGTTGTTGCCTTGATGTAATCCTTTGCTGATTTCAAATACGTGGAGGCGTAGACGCGCTTGATTGCCTGGAGCAGATCGCGCAACCGAATAAGGGCATCCGGGTCGGCATTAGGCAACATGATGGTATCATATACACCGGCGAACGGCTGATTGTGTGAATCTTCCAACAGGCTGGAAGAGCGAATCGCTAATGGTGCGTCAACGAGATCGAGAAACGATGCGAGCTTTCCCAGTATATCCTGCGGAAACATTTTTGCCGCTAAAAATCGGTGGATGATCTTTTGATCGTCCGAGCAATGCAGCGCAAATTCCAGCAAACTATTTTCCGCCATAAAGGCATCAAAAATATCGGTGCCAATCACAATAGCGGGCGGAATGTAGATGCGGACATTATCAAAGCGATCCTGCACATTGTAATTATTGATAAGAATATTCACAAAAGACAAACCACGCGCTTTGCCGCCCAGAGAGCCGCCGCCGATGCGCGACAGGCTGCTATAAGGATCGAAAGACTCCTTTGAAAAATCGGTGATGATGCCGCGCTGACGTAATTTTCGATAGTCGCGCAATTCTTTGATCAGCGATTGTCGCGTCTCTTCCACAGAGGCATAATCTGAAATTTTGCGGGGACGAAGCCTGTGAGCTAACCAAAATTCGGTGCGAGCTTTGAGCCAGTTGGAAAAATGATTGCGTTCAGCATGATAGACGATGCTCTCTTCCGGCACCTTGTGCAAGACCTGTTCGAGGCTGTTCAGGTCCGTAGCGCGTGCGACTTGCCGGCCGTTCGGCGTTCGAAAAACAAAATCACCGAAAGATAAATATTCGATGAGAAAAGCGCGAAAATCTTCCACCAAAGTTGGTGAGGTCTTGAGCACAAAACCGGCACCGCATTGTTTGGCCAATTTTTCATTTTTGATCTGCGATGAATGAAACAGTATCGGAATATCGGGGTGTTCCGCGTGCACCAGAGACGCTAATTCCAGGCCAGCTTTGGGATCCGATTTACCATGATGCGGAAAATTGACATCAGAAATGATGCCAAGAATGGTATCTTTATATTTGAGATAATAGTTTTGTGCTTCTTCAAACGATTTACAAAAGAGAATTTTGGGCCGTGCGCGCTGGCGCAGTTGTTTGTGCGACAGATTGATACCCTCGGAAATGAGGCGCTGTGATTGTCGCATTACCTCAAGGTAGATGATCGGCAAAAAATAGGAGTAAAAGCGTACATTATCTTCAACAACGATGATCGACTGCACGCCGACCATATTGGTATCATGATCGACATTCATCTTGTCTTCAAGATGTTTGACTATGGCCAACAAAAGGCGAAAATTGCCATTCCAGATGAAAACCTCGTCAAACATCGCCGCCGCGCCGTGCGTGATCAAATCAGCCAATTCACGGTTGTCAAATGCCAGCAGTACAATCGGGATATCAATGCCAGCCTCCCGTACCCGTCGGGCAAACATCGAAACGCTCATATCCTCAATGTGCAGTGTGGTGATCAGCAGATCAAATCGCCGTTCCTCATGAATCAGTGAAATCGCCTCTTCGCCACTGGAAACACGTGTCAGCTCCGGCGAGTGGCTGAGATTCAATTCCTGGTATTTATCGCGAATGAGTTCATACAGTCGCCCGTCTTCTTCGAAAACATAGAGATCGTACAGGCTGGACACCAGCAGAATATCACGAATGCGCAGGCGCATCAGGTTTTGAAATCCCTGAAAGCGGGTGCCGTAACCATGTTCCACCCACAGCGGATCCGCGTGCGGGAGCGCTTTTTCAATACGATGGTTCAACGTGGAGAACTAGTCCTGTTAGTCTTTGCTTTTCAAAGCAAATAAACCTAAAAATTCGATCAAAGTCAATAGCAAAGCGCGCCGCGCCGATAATCCAGGCCGGCGCGGCTACACCGTGGCCGCTACACAAGTCCTTGATCAAGCATGGCATCCGCCACTTTGAGAAATCCGCCGATGTTGGCGCCGTTCACATAATTACCAGGAGTGCCAAAACGTTCCGCCGTTTCAACGCATGTTGTATGAATATTTTTCATAATCATGCGCAAACGGTCGTCCACTTCCTGGCGCGTCCATGGCAGGCGCATGCTGTTTTGCGCCATTTCAAGACCAGAGACCGCCACGCCACCGGCATTTGCTGCTTTGCCGGGGCAAAAAAGAATGCCGGCGTCAACAAACAGTTTGATTCCATCGCTACATGTGGGCATATTGGCGCCTTCGCTGATGCAATAAACGCCATTATCCAAAAGATTTTGCGCGTCTTTTTCGTTGATTTCATTTTGAGTGGCACTGGGAAAGGCACAATCCGCTTTGATATTCCATAATGGATTATGGTCTTCCGGGCCATCGAGAGGGGTATAGACGGCATTTTTATATCGTTCTGTATATTCACGAATACGCCCGCGGCGGACATTCTTTAAATCCATGACAAATTTGAGTTTGTCACGATCAATGCCTTCTTCATCATAAATAAAGCCATTCGAGTCTGACAGGGTCACCACTTTGCCACCCAACTCGAGCAGTTTTTCAGTGGTATATTGGGCTACATTGCCGGAGCCTGAAACAAGGCATACCTTGTTCTCGAACGTTTCATTACGAGTGGCCAACATTTCGGCAGCGATGTAAACGGCGCCATAGCCGGTCGCTTCCGGTCGAATCAATGAGCCGCCCCAGTTCAATCCTTTGCCGGTGAGTACGCCGGTGAACTCATTGCGCAGGCGTTTGTACTGCCCGAACAAATAGCCTATTTCGCGCCCACCAACGCCGATGTCGCCGGCAGGTACATCGGTGTTTGGCCCGATATGACGCGCAAGCTCGATCATAAAGCTTTGGCAAAAGTGCATGACCTCATTATCACTTTTACCTTTGGGATCAAAATCCGAGCCGCCCTTGCCGCCACCCATCGGCAAAGAGGTGAGGCTGTTTTTAAAAACTTGTTCAAACGCCAGGAATTTGAGAATGCTCAAATTGACGGAGGGGTGAAAACGCAAGCCGCCTTTATAGGGGCCGATGGCGCTGTTCATTTCAATACGAAAGCCGCGGTTAATGTGGATTTCTCCCTGATCATCCATCCATGGTACGCGGAACAAAATGACGCGTTCTGGTTCCAGAATACGTTCCAAAATTTTCGCCGTGCGATACTCGGGATATCGTTCGTAAACCAGCGAAATCGACTCGGCGACCTCCTCAACCGCTTGATGAAACTCGAGCTGACCTGGATCTTTGGCTTTAACAAAATCCAGAATTTCCTGGGTAAAGGTATTCATAGCTGCTCCCTGTTTTTTGGGGTTATCTTTGTGCCGGAATAGTATATCAAGAATTAAATAGCGCTCCACGGTTTGGGAAACCGTGACAGTCCAGCGGTTATTCACCACCGGCCCAACGACACACGCAGCGGTCATCTGTCGTTTCGGCCTGTTGGCCTTTCATTCTGCTCAAGGCCGCTTCCTTGTTGAACCGAGTTACTTTTCCAACAGGCGCCTCTATTTAATCGAAATTACAATAAGAATTTAAAGAGTGGGATGCAAGCAAATTATTTCTTTTAACAGGAATGATTATTATATTTAATCCGTTAACTTTTATCGTCTTGAGAAAGTGGAGCCGTTAATTTCTATAATATCACTATTATGTCCAGTCAAAATAAAATTATCATCAAAGGCGCGCGCGAGCACAACCTAAAAAATCTCGATCTGGAAATACCACGAGACAAACTTGTTGTCATCACCGGACTCTCCGGCTCCGGCAAATCCTCGCTGGCGTTTGATACGATCTATGCAGAAGGTCAACGGCGTTACGTCGAGTCACTCTCGGCTTATGCTCGCCAATTTCTTGGTCTCATGGAAAAACCGGACGTCGACTATATTGAAGGACTCTCACCGGCGATTTCCATCGAGCAAAAAAGTACAGCGCGCAATCCGCGCTCCACTGTCGGAACCGTGACCGAGATTTACGATTATTTGCGGCTGTTGTTCAGCCGTGTAGGTGTGCCGTACTGCTATAACTGCGGCAAAAAAATCGAGCGCCAGACGGTGCAGCAAATCGTTGATTCGATTATGGAAATCAAAGAGGGAACGCGTATTCAGTTGCTGGCGCCAATCGTGCGTGGGCGTAAAGGTGAGTACAAGGAAATGTTCGCGGAAGCCAAACGCGACGGCTATGTGCGCGTGCGTGTTGACGGTGAGACGCGCGACCTCGAATCCGACATTATCCTCGATAAGAAAAAAAAGCATAACATTGAAGTGATCGTCGATCGTCTGGTGATCAAACCGGACATCAAAACGCGACTGACAGATTCGGTGGAAACAGCGCTGCATCTCGCATCCGGCATCATTTTGATCGATATCGTTGATGACAGGGAGTTCTTGTTCAGCGAAAATTTTGCCTGTCACGACTGCGGCATATCCTACGAAGAACTGGCGCCACGGATGTTTTCCTTCAACTCGCCGTATGGTGCCTGCCCGACTTGTAACGGCCTTGGCACCAAAATGGAAATTGATCCGGATTTGATCGTGCCGGATAAAACAAAATCGCTGGCCCAGGGGGCGATCACTGCCTGGGGAAAGCTGGCGGAGGGTTGGTACATCACCATTGCCCGCGGCGTGCTTGAGGCGTTCGGTTATGATATTCAGACACCCTATGAGCAGCTGAGCACCGAAGCCAGGCATGCGCTCATGTATGGCACCAGGGAAGAATTAGCCTTTAATTACTCGTCGCGTAGCGGACGACATCAAGGAACTTTCAAAACAAAATGGGAGGGTGTTATTGGCAATCTCGAACGCCGCTACACGCAAACCGATTCAGAGGGCATCCGCGAGTGGATTGAAGGCTTTATGAACAAAATCGACTGCCCTGATTGTGGTGGGTCGCGTCTGCGGCGCGAAGCCCGTGCGGTGCGAATAGGTGATAAGCATATCCAGGATATCGCGGCACTGTCGATCAAAGAATCGAATAAATTCTTTCTGGATGTACAACTAAGCCAGCGCGAACAGATCATTGCGCAGCAAATTCTCAAAGAAATACGTGAACGCCTGGGTTTCTTGATAAATGTTGGACTCGATTATTTGACTCTGGATCGTGCTGCCGGCTCTCTTTCTGGCGGCGAGGCACAACGCATTCGTCTGGCAACGCAAATTGGTTCACAACTCGTTGGTGTGCTTTATATTCTGGACGAACCATCCATAGGCCTGCACCAACGGGATAATAGTAGATTGATCTCAACACTGATAAAATTGCGCGATTTGGGCAACACGGTTATTGTGGTAGAACATGATCAGGAGACCATGCTACGGGCGGATTATTTAATTGATCTCGGACCAGGCGCCGGCGAGCACGGGGGTGAAATTGTCGCAGCCGGTTCTCCTTCGGAGGTACAGGCCAATCCGCGCTCAATTACCGGGGATTATTTGGCGGGGCGACGCTTTATCCCTTTGCCAGCCAGACGACGAGATGGCAACGGGCGCAAGCTGGTACTGAGAGGAGCAACCGGCAATAATCTCAAAAATGTGGATGTTGCGATTCCCCTCGGCATGTTTGTCTGCGTCACCGGCGTCTCCGGCAGCGGCAAAAGCACCCTCATCAACGAAACGCTCTATCGCCTGTTGCACAAATATTTTTACCGCAGCAAAGAGATTCCGCTTTCCTACCGAGCCATCGAGGGACTGGAAAACATCGATAAAGTCATTGACATCGATCAATCCCCCATCGGGCGGACACCGCGCTCAAATCCGGCAACTTATACAGGACTCTTTACGCCCATCCGCGATTTGTTCTCCCAGTTGCCGGAATCAAAAATTCGCGGCTACAAGCCGGGGCGCTTTAGTTTTAATGTCAAGGGAGGACGCTGTGAAGCCTGTGAAGGCGATGGCATCATCAAGATCGAAATGCATTTTCTGCCGGACGTCTATGTGACCTGTGAAGTGTGCAAGGGATTACGCTACAATCGCGAGACGCTGGAAATAAAATATAGAGGAAAGTCCATTGCAGATATTCTCAATATGACCGTATCGCAAGCCCTTGATTTCTTTAAAAAAATTCCGGTAATAAACCGCAAGCTGCAAACGCTCTATGATGTGGGATTGGGCTATATCAAACTGGGGCAGCAAGCCACAACCTTGTCAGGTGGTGAAGCGCAACGGGTCAAGTTGGCAACCGAGCTATCGAAGCGAAGCACTGGTAAAACCGTCTACATTCTCGATGAGCCGACAACTGGCCTGCACTTTGAAGATACCAACATGCTGCTCAATGTGCTCAACCGTCTTGTGGATAGCGGCAACACGGTCATTGTCATCGAGCATCACCTGGACGTCATCAAAACCGCGGATTACATCATCGACCTCGGTCCTGAAGGCGGCGATGCCGGCGGCGAAATAATCGCCACTGGAACGCCGGAGCATGTGGCGCAGGTGAAGAAAAGTTATACCGGCCAGTTTTTAATGCAAGAATTGGCTTGAGAGAGGAGCGTTCCGGCTAACGAACATCAACAGATAATTACAAATCAACAGGATCATTACTTGACAAAGTTTAGAAAATTAATAAATTATAAAAATCGGCATCGGCCGCGAGTACGAATCTCATCCAAACACAGGAGGTAACATGAAAACAAATCGCTACACAACGAACTCTATGAGTTTTATCTTGATCATTTTGCTGTTGTCCGTTGTTGCATGGACGATGGACCCGCCGATTGCACATTGGAGACTTGATGAATCCGAGGGAGAGACCGCTAACGATGCGGTCGGCGACCGCCACGGCACCTGGGTGGGAAACGTTGTGTGGGCGCCCGAATCCGGACGGTACGGCGGCGCTATTCAATGTGAGGATGATTCGAGCTTTATTGAAGTCGATGACTCGGATATGAGGCTCTTTGAAGACCTGGGAAACGAGTTCACTGTATCCGTATGGGTTGCCGTGTACGAATTCACCTCGGACTGGCAAGGTATTGTCTTTAAAAACGATAAATTTTTTCTCGAACGAAACAACAGCACCGGCAACGGCACCATCAATGGCATCCATTTCAAGGTGAAGGATGAAACCGGCGCGCAACCGTTCAATCTCTATGGCAATATCCTCATTGATGACGGAGATTGGCACCATGTCGTTGGTATTTACGAGTTTGACACCGCCTATCTTTATGTAGACGGCGAGCTGGATGTTGAGGGAAGTGCAACAGGCGATTTTATCGGCTTGATTCCTGATCCGTTACTCATCGGCGCGAAAATGGAGAACACCTATCGAAATTCGTGGAACGGATTGATTGATGACGTAAAATTTTTCAATTACGCGCTCTCACCGGAGCAGGTCGATAGCTTGTATAGCATGGAGTACACCGGCATCCAGGAAAGATACAATCCTGCACCGCAGCAGTTTACGCTCGCGGCAAACTATCCAAATCCATTTAATCCCTCGACCACCATGTCGTTTGAAATTCCAAACACGACACTTGTCACGTTAAAAATCATCAATACCCAGGGGCAGGTGATACGCACTCTCTTGAGCGAGGAAAAAGCTGCTGGCTCTCACACATTGATATGGGATGGCCGAGATAATTTCGGGCAAAACGCAGCAAGCGGCCTCTATTTGTACCAGATGACGGCCGGGGATTTATCACAAACACGAAAGATGCTGTTAGTACGCTAAGCTTTGTGCGCCAGGCGCATCATCCGCGCCTGGCACTTTATCATGCCGATTAAAATCCCTTCAGTTTTTAAAAATTTTATTAAAATTGATCATTTTATGCTTGATATTGCCACCGCTTTTTTTTATATATCATTATGTGAAATTTTACCAAATCTTATTTAGACAGGCAGCTTGGGCGAGCAGCGCGGGGACGATCACCATTCTACTTCGGGAACGCCTTTCACAACACTTCAATTTAGGGCACGGGGTCTTGGATTATCGGCAGTTATCAAATCGAAAACTCGTTAAATTATGCGCAAAAAATCCGCCGGATGAGCGCGCATGGCGGGAATTTGTGCGTCGTTTTGACGAACATATCAAGCTATGCGCCTTGCGCGAGTGTCGCCGCAGTATAAGCAATCGCGAAAAAAAACAATTGCCCGAAATCGTCCAGGATCGTGCCAGCGAAGTCTATGCCAAATTGGTGTCAGACAATAACAAGGCTTTGAAAAACTTTGTCGGATTGGGTGAAAATTCAATCTTTGTCTATCTTGCGGTTATTACGCGCAACGTTGTCAAAAATTGGTTCATTCGAGAAAAAGGCACACAAAAGCGTCCGCTGATTGATATATCACTGGATGATTCCTGTGAGAACAGTTCACTTGAACGCGGATTTGGCAAGACCAGCAACTCTCCGGAAGTTATGGATGTGCTGCAATATGAAGAAAGAAAAAATGAAATTGAGAAAATTTTGAATTCCTATCTGAGGGGGAAAAACAGGGGGAGAAACAAGCTGATCTTCAAGATGTATTTTTATGAGGATTTTTCGGCAAACGAAATCGTAAAAAGTTTGCCATATCCATTGACCTTGAAAACGGTGGAAAATATTCTGAGTCATCTGAAAAAAGTTGTTCAAAATGGTCTAACAGGCGGTAAACGGGAACCAGGCTAAGCGGGAAAAATCTGCACGTTTCTTGTCCATAGCAGTGACAAGAGGTTTTTAGACCGAACAGCTCTATGTCATATAGTTCTTGTGACGCCAGTTGAATGAAATAAAACGCACAGTGTGGAAGAAGCAGTACCATGACACAACTTTCAAAATGTTTAGATAGTGACACATTATATAGATATATCGATGGGCAATTACACGGCAAGGAGCTAAGAAAGACCGAATGTCACCTCAACGAATGCTCCGCTTGCTTGCGAGAATTATCCGTGCTCCTGAAACTCTCTTTTACAACAAAAAATGACAATGAGAAAAAGATATTGGCGACAATTGAGCAGGTACCATTGCAGGAGCGTGTACGACAAATTCTGGATCGTATGGCAGCGTCTACACCTGCGGACCAGCGAACGAGTGATACAGAACATGATCAGGGATTCAAAAAAATCATAAAAAACCTGGAAAAATATGTTCGTTTGTTCAGACGGCCTCAACCAGGTGTTGCGCTGGCGTTTGTCGTGATTTTGGTTTTTGTCGTATATGGCTTTCGATACTATCAAACCACGTACCAGGTTCGTACAGCAGAAAAATTGCTGGAGCAATACCATCGAATAGCGAGAAATGAGCTGAGACTTGCGGGTGACTATGCACCTTCCTATATGGGACTCATAATGGGCGACGACGCTGATTCCAGTTATGTGGAGGAGGTTCATCGCAAGCTCAACGTCGCGCAAAAGTACGGCGTGAAAACGTCGCGCATAGCAAAGGTTCAAGCTCACTTTCTTATCATGAACAAAAAATATGCACAGGCAGACTCGCTGTTGCTTTCGCTGGAGAGCGCTTTTCCAACGGCAGCATATAACGATTTGGGTGTTGCGGCATTTCAGCAAGGCAACATTCCACAAGCGATCGCTTACTTTGAACGCTCACTTTTAGCCGATTCCACGCAAGCGCAACCATTGTACAATCTCGGGCTTATCTATTCATTCAAGGAAAAAAATGAACAAGCTCGGGTTTACCTGCAAAAATGTCTCAAATATGAAACCGATAACCAGTGGCGCAAGTTTGTTCGAGACAAAATCGATACAATCATCAACTAACATTGGAAAATCTAAGAGAAGGAGCGCCTGTATGAAAAAAATTTTTCCGTTTCTTCGATCCAAAAGCAGCATAATCAGAGTGCTACGCCTGCCTCCCCGGAAAATCCTCCGCACTATTCAACTTGGCTTAACATGTGGTTTTTTATTCGCCGCTCTTATGGTGATTTTCTACCAAAATGGGCACTTTATCACATCATCAGCGGTGCTTAAAATGCTCATTATTCTCCTGCTGTTTTTGGCAACTTATTTTGGCGGCTGGAGCGCAGCAGGTGCATTTATCATTTGGCTCATCACCGTTGTCATCGGGAACGAGAGCGCGCTCAGAACCCTGATGATGTTTTATCTTGCTGGCTTTCTATTTGGTGCAATTTTGGCGCAGCTTTATAATTATTCTGTCTACTGGATTTTATTGCTGAGAAAGCAGTACAAAGTTGCCTTTTTTTTTGATCCCGCACGCAAGGTGAATATCATAAAATCTCCGCGTGAAAAAGAAGAAATTGAAGACTGGGCAACTGAAGAAGAAAAGGAAAAGCACAAATTATATCATTATCGTCTGAGCGAAGAGCCACCGGCGCCGTTTACAATCACAATTATAGCGAATCCCAATATTCTTCTGAACGCTGAAGATGGGAACAAGTCGCCAACCATTGTTGGTGATCCAATTATTAATGATCTGAATCTCTTTTTACTCTCGGTTGATAAAGCATTGCACAGTTTTGAGATCGATCCAGTCATGGGACGACCGGAAATCTGGTCGCGCATTCGCGTGGTTGCGATTTTTGATCCGGATTTAAAAAACAACATCGACAGCGCCGGTCATGCCGCTTTTCTCCTCAAGGCATTCGAATTTCAGCTCACCCAAAACGATGTTATACAATCCGCCAATATTTTGGCACCTGCGACAAATATGTGGGCGCGTTTTAATAGCATGACAAGCAATATTGCGGAACGGATGCAAGCAGAACAGCCGCATGTTTTGGAGGACATTCAAAAAGTGATTGAGGATACAGATATCTTGTTTGCCTTTAGTGCCAATACCGACTATATCCGTTCCTCGGCACTCTTTGCTGATGGCAAGGATAAAGAATTGGATCAAAAGGTCACCGATGAATTTACCCCGTTCACCATAGCGCCGCACATTGGCCCAAACAGCGAGGTGAGACTCAACAGTTCCTCACTTTCACTGTTGGCAAAAAGAGAGGGGAAACACGAACACGGCGTACTCATCCCCGGCAAAGTGGCATTGAACGTCCTGACCGCCAGCCGCAAGACCTATATTCACGAGTTCGCGCACGCCATGTCCTCGGCGCAAAATGGTTCGATTACCGACGAATATTATGATACCTGGGATATTGATGTCCAATTGACTCTTCATCCTGACAATGTCGACACAGCAAAAAGTCCTTTTTATGTGAACCGGCTGGAGCGGATACGAAATGGCGGGAAAATTCCCGCCATCCCCAGGACATTTGTAGAGTATAATGGCAACATTTATCAGTCCGATATTCATCATCCCTCGGGTGAAGAGAATTGGCTCGGTTATTTTCCCGAACGCACGTGCTGTTCTGACGGTTGCATCATGGACAGAACGTACGGATCGTATCAATTTGACGATTTGCTCAGCCAATTTATTTATGATCGCATGATGGCAAAAGTGAATCGAAACAGAAATAGACTATAGCGGAGGTAAATAATGACGCCATATAAGCTTTCTTTAAAACGCTGGCTCTTCAAAACAATGCCTTTTGTCAAGAGCATCGATCTGTTTGAACACGAAGCATTATTGACTCGAGGATTTCAGCAAAGCCTGGAATTTCAACAGCAGATTTTTCCCGTTTTCAGCACGGGAACGACTACCGCTGACCCGTTAGGTGAGTATATAAACAGCCTGTTGACAAATATAGAAAAAAGTATCACACAATCTGACAACCTTGTCGACAACGATGAGCTGCAAAAAACAAAAGACTTTTGGATGAAACAAAAAGTTTATGCGTCGATGCAGCAAGATTTCCATCAATTCACCTTTGATCTGACACGGATGTGGAAAAAAACCGTCGCCTCGGCTCAGTTTCACTATGCCTATATGGGCCTGCTGCTGCGCATGTTGCGGCATTATTTAAAAAAGCCGACGAAAAAATAGGAACAAAATAAAACATAATGCTTTATAAAATGATCGTTTGGAAAAAGTATTTCTATTTCGTTATTGTTTCGCTTTTAATCGCCTCTGTGAGCTGCGAAAAAAAAGAGTCGCTTTACGATATCCAAAGAGACCTTTTGCGCAACAAGAATAGAGCACCGCGTCATTTTGTTGCAGCAGCACACCGCACCTACGCATCCAGGGTTGTGCCGGATTTTATACATCAGAAGATCGATTCAATGGTTCAGGAAGATCTTTCAAGATATGCCTCGGACTCATTATCAACCTGGAAGGATTGGCGTCAGAAAACCAATGATTGTATTGATTTTGAATTTTCCCATCTCGTCGATCATCTTTGTGCAGCAAAAATTCGAGCGGACAGCTCGGCTTTTATTCATTATAAGGAATTGAGTCAGCGATTGTCGCGCGCGCTGTCGTTTGAATCCGGCAACACGTTTTGGTCTCAATGGTTGCCGACGGTTTTTCAATTTAGTGCAAGTGAAGCACTCACTTACCTCAAGGCGCAACGGGCGGACAGGTGTTGTCGCTCACTTTACGAGGGCATGAACACCATTGAAGAAGCAGAACTGTATACCTCCGCCGCCTTGTTCTATGCGGAAAAAATCGATGTTCCACGACTCAAACTGGATATCTCGCAGCGTATCACAGTATATTTGCATAGAAAGTATGGCCTTTACGATTTGGCCATACACATAGCAGAAGTAGAGGCACCACAGGCGGAAAAATTACATTACGCGGTCCGACTCGTTGGATTGCGATACAATGCGGGCATGGCCATGTATAAAAGCGGGCACAATGAAGAAGCCTATCGCGAGTTCAGCGGTATCATGGAGATTATTGAACGCCATGCCCATATCCCTGAAATAGCTGGCTATAAAATATCGGTTATCCTGCACGGCCTGATCGCCGTACACTTTCAGAACGGGGATTATGCTGCGGCGTGCAGACTGTGCGACATGCTGGAAGCGGGTGATCTTTCTCTTGCCACGCAGATCGAATTAACGCTCTATCGCGGTCTTGTTGCAGCGGAACTCGGTGATTTTGATAATGCCGAGTCATATTATCAATTCGCATTTTCTCAAGCCAGGGAGCTGGATAAAAAAGAGCATTTGGTCACAACGTTGATCAATTTGGGAGACCTGAAATACAATCTGGCCGAACCGGACATGGCCCTTGCCCTTTATGACTCGGCAAAACAGATTGTCGAAAAATACGCGGCGTTTAATAACCGGCAGCAAATAAATATTTTATCAAATATGGTCGAGGTCTATTCAGCACTCGGAAATCAAACTGAATGTCAGAGGAATCTTGCCGCACTTGAGGAGATCACCCGAAAAATGGAAAATCCTCGTCTCAGAGGAATAAACCTGTTCAACCTCGGAAGTTTGTATATCAAAACAGACGAGATCGCCCAAGCTGAAAAAGTCTATCGGCAAGCACTTGATCTATTTCAACATCAAGGGTTAAAACGACAATATCTGGAGACAGCTATTGAATGGATGAAATGTTTGCTCATTCTTCAGGATTACGAGCAAGCGGCAGCGGCACTTGCCATAATTAAGGAACAGAGTTTCGCCGGAAACGATGCGCTCGGTATCATCGAGTATTATGGCCTGGCAGCAGAATTGTCTTTTGCTCGCGGAGAGATAAAAAAAGCTATCGAATTTTCCGAAGCTTTGTGGCATATGGTCACTGATTTGCGGGGAGATATTTACTCCATTACAAATCTGACCTTGTTTAATCAGCGTGTTTACCACTACCTGAAGAACGCTGTCCTTTATGAAATCGAGCGTTTTGATAATGAGGCTGCATTCCTGAAACTGGAAAATGCCAAAGCCTGGGCGCTCAAAAAAATGCATAATTCCGGTGAATTGCACGATTCAGACGGGCAAATGAAATCGACAATCAGGGAGATACGGCGATGGCTACCAGAAGATGGTATTCTGGTAAATTATTGCGTTTCAGCACATACCCTGTACGCTTTTTGTTTGCTCAAAAACGACCTGCATCTTGTTAAAATGGCGATCACATCAGATGAGCTTGAAGAAATCTGTTCCTCATTTACCACCGCCATCCGTCAATCCGGGGCAATTTTAGCAAAAAATGACTCTTTGAGCAGCGCAGCCAACTATGAACAAATTTGGCGTAAAGCGCATGAAACAAGCGCAAAACTTCTTACGCCTGATTTTCGAGCGCATGTGCACAGCAAAAAGAATATCTATCTGGTCCCAGATGAGATACTCTGGAACCTGCCGTTTTGTTGCCTGTTGGTGAAGGATCAGAACAGAACGGCGTTCTGGGTTGAAGAGAGTAGCATTACTTATTTACCGAGCGCCTCCTTTATTATTGAGTATGGCGCATCAACGACGTCAGAAACTGATTTGAATCAAAAAACAATTGTCTATTCTGTGGATGATCGTTTTCCGGAATCAGCAGATATTTGTCGTTACATCGCCGGAAAATGCCCGCATGCGGAAAAGTTGAGTGTCCATTGTTCTCCCTTTCACAAAGACAGCGTTCTTGTGAATCTTGGCAAAGAAAAAGATGTGGTCATTTTTTTCGGTCATTGTCAATCAAACAACCTTCGTCCTGATTTATCCTTCATCACAACGACGGTGTTTAATCGCGCTGACTCGAGCTGGCATACCATCCAACTAACCCTGCGTGATCTCAAAAATGTGAACTGGCGCGACACCGGAATGATCATTCTCATGGGATGTGGCACGGCCCGGGGAAAGCTTTATAAAGGTAGCGGACTTGCCGGGCTGCAGAATGGTTTTTTAACCCTCGGCGTTTCGCAAGTCTTGGCAACGTTGTGGGAGATCGATTCATACAATGCCGCCAGACAATTCGAGACAATACTCGAGGCAATGGCACAAGGTAAAAGTCTGGAATGTGCATTGCAGGAATCGCAGGTTGTTTTGATGCATACATTGATAAAGACGATACACTATCCGCATCCGTTTATTTGGGCAAGTTATCGTGTGGCACGAACAAAACTTCTCTAATGGGAGGAAACATGAATAATACATTTTTGACTATCTCACCCGAACCTGAAACACCGGATGGCGGCGGCGGCTGGGATGAAGATCCTCGTCACCCTCGACGAGCTCTGCAAGCGCATGGCTTTATTGCTATTGCGTTCGGCGCCGCATTGGGACTCACCATGGGATTGTTCTACTTTATTATAGGTGCTGTTGCGCTCAATGTGCTACCAAGGGATTTTCAAGCCTTTTTTAATAACAGCTTTTTACACTTTTTATACACATTTATCACGGGACTCGTTTTCGGAACCGTTATTTCTGCCATTTACAATGTGCTGTTATTCAAGCATTTTAATCTGTTTGGCGATGACCGCAGGATTGGCTGAGCATTCAAATATTCGTCCAGCGTTACGGCACACAAAATGGAATGAACGAAAGCAGACTAACGTTTGGAAAGTACCAATCACCCAATGAAAGAAGCTAACATTGCTGTCACGGGCTGCAATACACGAGTTTTCATGACTTCATTAAAAAGGATGGCAAATTTTTTCCCCTGGCTGACGAAAGCACGGCCAAGATATGGATTGTAACCGTTACGCTCAATCTGGCGCAAAATACCCCGATATATCCTGGACGCAGAAGTTATCGCAAATCGTGAGTCCTGATCTAACATCTTGATGCCTGGCTGTGCTTCCTCAAAGTAGCGGTGGGCGCGTTCCACTTGAAACTCCATAAAGCGGTACATATTGTATGTGAACCGCTCATTTTTTATATCATCTTCAGTGATGCCAAATTCTTTGAACTCGCTTAGAGGAAGATAAATTCGATTCATATTTTTATCTTCTTGAATATCACGCAAAATGTTGGTCAATTGCATGGCAATGCCAAGTTTTTCAGCATAAATTAACGCCTCTTTATCAGAAAAGCCAAGGACATGCGTCATCATCAGACCGACAACGCCGGCAACCCGATAGGCGAATTCATAGAGATCAGCAAATGTTTCATAACGATTTTGCAGCAAATCCATTTTTACACCATCGAGCAGATCGTTCGGGTATTCAAATGGAATCGAACGTCGTTTCGCTACTTCAATAAATGGCTTGATCACCGGGTGTTCCGACTCACCGCGACGATAGGCAATCTGCAGTTCACGCGAAACCGACGCAACTTCCTCAAACAGCTCGGCATCGGCTCGATTGCGTGGATTATCAACAATATTATCGGCATAGCGACAAAAGCTGTACAAGGCAAAAGTATCCCATTTTTTATCAGCCGGCAAAATTTGCGAAGAGAAATAGAAACTTTTTGAATAAAAAGCAGTTTGAGATTTTGCGTATCGAAATGCCGCCTGCATTGTCTTATCATGGAAATGACCCATATCAAACCTCTTTGCGATGTCTATATAATGTCTAATATTTTATTTTATTAATTAACAGATATTAGACAAAAAACAATCCCGCTTTTTTCAAAATTTTTAGGACTTTTTCGAATAATGTCATTTTGAAAACAATATAGACGTGCAGGGAATTCCTCAAATAAAATCCTTGGCCATTACAATGTACGCGATAGTCGGTGCGCCCTGACGATGCCCTCGGTCGTATAGATACACAATGCCGCCCAGATGATACAAAAGCCCCAAAACCGGCTGCGATTAAAAGGTTCTCCATATAAAAAGACGCCAATGAGGAATTGCAATGTTGGGGCGATATACTGCAAGAGTCCGAGCGCCACCAGCGTAACGCGTCGTGCTGCGGCGGAAAAAAGTGCGAGGGGAATGGCCGTTATCGCGCCGGAGAAAACGAGTAGAAACGAGGTCAGGTCACCTTGACCAAAAGCCGCCTGGCCGGATTTTGCATAGTAGATAATTGCTGCCAAGGCTGGGATAAACAAAAAGCCAGTTTCCACCGACAGGCCCTCCAGTGACCCAAGGTACGCTGTTTTGCGTAGCAGGCCATAAAATCCGAAAGAGAAAGCCAGAATGAGCGCGATCCATGGAAACGTACCATAATTAAAAGTAAGGTAGAGCACACCAATGGCCGCGAGAATAATCGCAAGTGTTTGGCCGAGACGCAGTCGCTCCTTTAAAAACAAAACACCCAGCAGAACGTTGATGAGTGGATTAATAAAATAGCCGAGACTCGCCTCGACAATAAAGCCATTATTGACCGCCCAAATATAGGTCAACCAATTAAAAGAGATGAGCGTCGCGGTGACGAGGAATATCGCGGCATAGCGTGGTTTGCGCTTGAGGAGGGCAAACCAATGCCAGCGGTTTCGAATCGTTAAAATAATGGCGACAAAAATAAACGACCACAGCATGCGATGAAACAGGATTTCCAGCGGGTATACATGACGAAGTAGTTTCCAGTAGATCGGCAGAATGCCCCACAACAAATAGGCTGTCAAGCCATAAAAAAGACCTTTTCGCATCTCACTCCCATGTAAATTTCGACAATAACGTTAATCTTTGGCAATTTAGCAAGCACTTTTAAAAAGTGCTTTTTTTAATCGCGCGAATTTAATATTTTCAACCACTCACCCAAAATGCTTCATTGAACTTTTGTTGCAGGGAGAAAAGCATGAAACGAGCTATTGTCAGTTGTTCATTACTTTTTGTTTTATTTTTGAGCCGGTGTTCCTACTTTGCCGCGCCGGCTGAATGGATCACATTGCCGGCTGTGTTCACGGATAACATGGTTTTGCAGCGTGATATCCACGTTCCGGTGTGGGGCAAAGCAACGCCCAATGGCAAAGTAACTGTACG
The DNA here is from genome assembly GCA_016928775.1 of Candidatus Zhuqueibacterota bacterium. GTDB lineage: Bacteria > Zhuqueibacterota > Zhuqueibacteria > Residuimicrobiales > Krinioviventaceae > Kriniovivens. Next base: position 35,850 of record JAFGKD010000006.1, read on the forward strand.
CTTTGAAGGGCAAAAAAAATCAACCGTCGCCGATGAAAATGGTGACTGGCAAATCCGCCTCGATCCGCTCACGACCGGTGGTCCGTTTGTCCTGGAAATTATTGGCAAAGAACCCACTATTTTGGCCAATGTTTTGGTTGGTGAGGTTTGGGTCTGTTCCGGTCAGTCAAATATGGAAATGCCGTTAGCTGACTGGGGAAAAATAGACAACTTTGAAGAAGAAATTGCGGCGGCGACCTGGTCGAGCATTCGTCTCTTTCAGGTGCAAAAAGCGATGAGCCTGTTGCCGCAGGAGGATGTGTTAGCTGAGGCTTGGCAAGAGTGCTCGCCGAATACAATTCCACTGTTTTCAGCGGTTGGTTACTTTTTTGGCCGAAAATTGTACAAAGAACTCGACGTGCCAATCGGACTCATCCATACATCGTGGGGCGGCACTGTTGCGGAGGCGTGGACGGCACCGGAGTCTCTTAAACAAATGGAAGATTTCGCCCCGATTATGCAAGAACTAAAAACCGCTGCCACAACCGAGGAAGAGCTGCGAGCTGAGTATGAGCGTAAAGTGGAGGAATGGCAGAAATTAGTCAACGCCAGAATAGAAGAAGCGCAATCCGGTGCTGCCAGTTGGGAATCGTCTGATATTGACGATTCCGACTGGAAAAGCATGACGCTGCCAATTCTCTGGGAGAGTGCCGGATTGCCAGGATTTGATGGACTTGTGATGTTCCGAAAAATGGTTGATGTTCCCGACGTGGTGGCGAGCGAAGGATTTACACTCAGCCTCGGTCCCATCGATGATCAGGATGTTACTTTTGTCAATGGGCAACAGGTTGGATCGACTGATCGCTATAATGCGCAGCGGGAATACAACATTCCAGCCGATATTTTCAAAGCCGGCGACAACCTGATTGCGGTGCAGGTGCTCGACACAGGTGGCGGTGGTGGTGTGTGGGGTGAAGCGTCTCAGATGTGGCTGAAAAGCGCCTCTGGTACCCGCATCGCTTTGTCCGGTGAATGGAAATACAAAGAGATCATGAGCCTGGATGAGGTGCCGCCGCGGCCGCAATCTCCCGACAGTCCGAACCGCCCGACGGTGTTGTACAATGCCATGCTGGAACCGCTGATGCCCTACGCCATTCGCGGAGCCATTTGGTATCAGGGTGAAAGCAATGCCGCGCGCGCCTATCAATATCGTGAGCTCTTTCCGACCATGATCAACTCCTGGCGTGCGAACTGGGGGCAAGGTGATTTCTCGTTCTTTTTCGTTCAATTGGCCAATTGGCGGCAGAGGCGGGAGCAACCACTCGACAGTGACTGGGCAGAACTGCGCGAAGCACAAACCAAAGCGCTCGCACTGCCCAATACCGGCATGGCAGTCACAATTGACATTGGCGACGCGGACGACATTCATCCCAAAAACAAACGGGACGTCGGAGTACGTCTGGCACTGAATGCCCTGGCCAAAGTTTATGGAAAAGACATCGCTTATTCGGGCCCCATGTATCAATCCATGCGTATAGAGGGGGACAAAATCATATTAACATTCGACCATGTAGACGGCGGACTGGTTGCCAAAGGAGGTGATCTGACCGGTTTTGCCATTGCCGGCGAGGATAAAAAATTTGTCTGGGCGGATGCGATTATTGAAGGAGAGACTGTCGTTGTATCAAATCCGGAAATTGAAAATCCGGTTGCGCTACGCTATGCCTGGGCGGACAATCCAGCCTGCAATCTCTATAATGCTGCCGGCTTGCCAGCGTCACCATTTCGTACGGATGAGTGGGATGGGGTGACGAAGGCGGCAAAGTAAAAAATTTAAAAGATAGACTTTTTAAAAGTTCGATTTCATATCCACAGATGTTAATTGAGTGACTATATTTATAAAAGGAGAAAAACTGTGCAAGAGAAACAACAAAAAGACACCAAACTCAACCGTCGCCAATTCCTCAGCGGGGTAGCCGCTGCTTCAGCTTTTACGATTATCCCACGCCACGTTCTCGGCGGCACGGCGGGACCAGCACCGAGTGACAAGCTCAATATCGCTGGTATTGGCGTTGGCGGCATGGGCAGAGAGAATCTTAAAAACATGGCCGCTGAAAATATCGTGGCGTTGGCTGATGTGGATTGGGAACATGCCAAAGAAACCTTTGAAACCTATCCCGATGCGCGACGCTACAAAGATTTTCGTCTCATGCTCGAAGAGCAACGGGACGTCATTGATGCCGTGGTTATTGCCACTCCGGATCATACGCATGCCGTAGCCAGCGTTGCGGCTATGCAGCTCGGTAAGCACGTCTATACGCAAAAACCTCTGACGCACACGGTTCATGAAGCGCGAGTGTTAGCGGATGTCGCCAAAGAAAAAAAGCTCGTCACCCAGATGGGCAACCAGGGGCATTCCGGTGAGGAGATTCGGCTGGAAACCGAATGGCTGCAGGACGGTGCTATTGGTGATGTGACCGAAGTGCACGTATGGACGGATCGGCCGGTCTGGCCGCAAGGTATATACCAGCGCCCAGCAAAAATGGAGCTGAAAAAAGGTCTGGACTGGGACCTGTGGATCGGTCCGATGCGATATCGAGATTATAATGAGATTTATCATCCGTTTAAATGGCGGGGTTGGTGGGATTTTGGCTGCGGCGCTCTCGGCGATATGGGGTGTCACTTTATTGATCATCCCTGGACTGCGCTCAAACTCACCTACCCGACGAGCGTTAATGCCAGCTTTTCAATGGATTTTACCGAGGAGGATATTTGGCAAAAACTGCCGCTGGGTGAGACTTTTCCAAAGGCATCCATCATCACTTACAACTTTCCAGCGCGCGAAGGTAAACCGGCGCTCAAGCTCATCTGGTACGACGGCGGTCTGCAGCCATCGCGTCCTGATGAACTGGAGCCGCGTCGCCGTATGCCGACAAACGGCGCAATTTACGTTGGCAGTAAAGGCAAACTTTTGCAAGGTGACGGTATGGTGCGTCTGATTCCGGAGACGGCGATGAGAGAATATACCATCCCGCCAAAGACAATTCAAAGAATCGAAACGACGCACGAACAAAACTGGATAGACGCCATTAAAGCGAGCAAACCGGCCAGCGCGGATTTCAGCTATGCCGGTCCGTTGGCGGAGTCTGTGCTTTTGGGCAATATTGCGTTGAAATTCCCCTATGAAGTGATCGAGTATGATCCGGTCAATATGGTGATCAACGGGAATGAAGAGGCAACAGCGATGCTCAAAATGGAATATCGGAAAGGCTGGTCGTTGTAAAAAATTGTGCGACATAAATGTCGCACCACGGTAACTCGGCATTTATGTCGAGTGGAG
>JAFGKD010000103.1 GCA_016928775.1 Candidatus Zhuqueibacterota bacterium
GTCAGCTTTTTGCTTGAATTGGCCTGTATTGCATCAGTCGTGCGTCGCAGCTAACTGATTTTGTAAATTTGTGAATTATTCAGGTTATATTGTTTTTTTAGTATCTTATGCATGAAAAACATTTGACCTGTTCTTATAAATGATAATAAAGTTGTTATTTTCTCAATTATTGTTACGAATTTATTTCTGTGTCGACCCTTAGTACACAAGAAATCGGGGCAATGGCAGCAACTCGATTTCCCAATTCAATAGCAATTTTAAAGCACATAAATCCACCGTTTGAGTGTCCGGTGGCGTAAACGCGACGCATGTCTACATTAAATTTTACACCTAAAGTATCAAGCAGGGTATCGACAAACTTTACATCGTTAACATTTGGAACTGGAAAAAAAGGATTTGATTCCAAGCCACTTTTCCATTTACCCTCAATGGCATTCGGATACACAACGACAAAACCAACAGAATCTGCAATAGCGTGCATTTTGATCTTTATTTCCATTTCACTTTCGGCACTTGATCCATATCCATGAAAATAAAGTACAGCTGGAACTTTTGATAAAGAATTAAAATTTTGAGGTAAATAAATAAAGTATTCTCTCTCGATTTCATCACACGAGAAAACATGTTTTTCTACCTGAGAACAACATATTGAAGCGAACAGCATAAAAATTGCCAATTTCATCATTCACTCCGTTCATTTAATGATTTGTTCAGTGGATTGTCAATTTTATATTAAAAAAAACGAACGGGGAAATCTACCAGTGCTGTAACAAATTGTGCGTTTATTGTAATATAAAGAAGGCCTTGAACGATGGCCGTCGTGCGCGCTACTTGCACCTCTATCAATTTGCACTATCATGATTAGGCAAATGTCTCATTTGATACTGCTTTATAAGCGTTGGAATCAAACCGGAGTTCGCCGAGTGGCGCTGAGAAAAAAATGCAGAATTTTTTATACCTCGGCGAACTCTGCGGTTTAGTTTTTTCACTATATATCATTCTCGGTCTTTTTCACGACCTGTGACGGCCGTTTTCCAAATTGCTTTTGAAAGCATTCAGAAAAATAGGACGGATTCGAAAAGCCAACCTCATAAGCCACTTGAGCGACATTCCCTCGATGCTCTTCCAGTAGCCTAGCCGCTCGCTTGAGCCGAATCGTACGAATGAACAAAGCGATCGTTTGCCCGGTCAACGCCTGCAGCTTTCGATTAAAATGCATCCGGCTCAGGCCGACAAGTCGACTCAGCTTTTCCGTATTCAAATCGGGATCATCCATATGTTGTTCAACAATGTTGATGGCTCTTTTTAAAAAGCGTTCATCGATTGAGGTCACAGTCACATCTGACGGCTGCACATCGATCTTTTTGCTGAATTTCTCGCGCAAGAGTCGACGCTGCTGCACCAGATTTTTCGCCCGCACGCGCACCTCTTCGGCGTTGAACGGCTTGATGATATAGTCATCCGCACCAATCTCCAAGCCGCTCAGTTTGCTCTTTTCAGAGGCTCTGGCAGTGAGCAGAATAACGGGAATGTGACTGGTGCGCTCGTCCGTTTTTAGCCTCCGACACAATTCAAAGCCGTCCACACCCGGCATCATCACATCGCTGATGATCAGATCCGGACTTTTGGCTAACGCTTTATTCAAGCCCTCGTGACCATTTCCGGCCTCCTTGATATTATAGTCATCGGAAAGAAATTCGCGCACATAAGCGCGCAGATCGGCGTTGTCCTCGACGATACGGATAGTCGGCTTGATTTTTGAGTGGCCGGACTCGACGGGCACACCTTCATCAACGTGTTCAACGGGTATCGGCTCAAAAATAGACTCGGAGACCGGCTCGCTGACAATTTCATCCTCCTGCAAATGGTCGCGGCCCAGGCGAAAAGAGAGGGTGAAAGTGCTGCCAACATCTTGCTGACTTGCAACCTCGATGTAACCGTGGTGCAATTCAACCAATTCTTTGGCCAATGCCAAACCAATGCCGCTGCCGCCAAACTCTGCTCCATGTGACTCACTGACCTGGTAAAAGCGATCAAATATGTGCGACAGCTGTTCGGATGTCATACCAGGACCGGTGTCAGCTATTTGAATAAAAATACATTGTCTTTGCGATTCACTGTTACATTGTCCCTTATGCAGAGAGACCATCACACGTCCGCCAACCGGCGTAAATTTAAAGGCATTTGACAGCACATTGTTGATGATTTTTTCAAATTTATCCTGATCCAGATAACACAGTACTGCCCTGTCACTGGAGGCAAATTTAAGCGCAATATTTTTTCGTTCAGCCAATGACATGAAGGATGCAACGAGTCGTTTCAAAAAATGCACAACATCAATTTCGCCGGCCTGCAACGTCATATTTTCGGATTCCAGTTTTGCAAAATCCAGCAACTGGTTGATCAGGGTCAATAGCCGCTTTGCGTTCCTTAAAATGATGTCATAGTGCGACTTTGCTGAGGCTGCCGCAATGGCGCGCAGTTTTTCCAGCGGGCCGATGATGAGCGTCAGCGGCGTGCGAAACTCGTGCGAAATGTTGGCGAAAAAACTGGATTTAAGACGATCAATCTCCTGCAATTTTTGCGACTGCTCACGCTCCATTTCATATTTTTGTTTGAGCCTGGCACGATTTAGCTGGAAGCGGTAAATGGTCAGCACGCTAAAAATGATCAAAACAGCAAATAGAAAAAGAGCCCATCCGGTGCGCCACCAGGGCGGCTTTATGAAAATCTCTAATGAGGCGCCCGATTCCTCCCAGGCCGGATTGTTGCTCTCAATAGTGACTCGAAATGTATAGATTCCCGGCGGCAGGTTGGTATAATCAGCGCGGCGGTTTATTCCGCTCAGCATCCACTCATTTTGCAGTCCTTCGAGTTTAGTGCGGAATTTGTAGGTATTCCGCAAGGAGCGTTTGTAATCGAGCGCCGCAAAAGTCAGGGATAAATTATTATCTTTATGTGACAACGTGACATTTTTTTTGTAGGTGATGGCTTTTTCCAGCACGCCCTTTGCAGTTGGTGTCGCCTTTTTATAATTGATAGTAAGACTTGTTAAAACTATTTTGGGCGGCGTTTTTTTCTCGAATAAACTGTCCGGATGAAAACGAGCGATTTTGCTTACGCCACCATAATAGATGTGTCCCCGTTTGCCTAGATGAAAAGCATTCGCACCCTGATTAAAACCGCGTACGCCTTCAAAGCCGTCGCTTTCGTCAAAATGGCGTACTGAATTGTCTGCTGGATCAAGGCGATAGAGGCCCGCTGTCGTTCGAATCCAGATGTCATTGTGAAAATCCTGCAGGATAGCGCCGACTTTGAGTCGTTTATGTCCCAATATGGTCGTCACGTCGACAAATCGTTTTGTTTTCGGATCTCGTCGATTCAAGCCGGCGTCCGTGCCAATCCATAAAGTGCCCAGGTTGTCTTTGAATACTGAAAGCACATCCGTTCTGCCGCGTAGCGCCGCGCTGTCCGTCATACTGAGGCGCCAGTTGATAAATGAACGTGCACCGGGTGGCAAGCAGGACAGACCCTTGATCGTGCCCACCCAGATGGTGTCCGCCGCATCGCAGTGAATGCAAAAGATACGATCATCTAACAAACTGGCCGGATCATCGGGATCATACTGGAATTCAAGGACCTCATTCAGATTTTTCAGGCAGTGCAAGCCGTTTTCGAGTCCACCGAACCACAGATTATTTTTCGAGTCCGCGCAGCCGACGCGAAAGCGATACCAGTACCAGGTTTGACACAACGGGATAAGATGCGCCATACTTTCAAATCTTTGCAGCGACCAGTTGTACCGGGTAAACGTGAACGGCGTATCAAACCAGATATGTCCCTCCCTGTCTTCAAAAATCCCGAAGAAAAAACCGCCGCGAAAAAACCGCCGATTCGTCCAGAACAGGTTGGTTGCGTTCTGCCAGTCGGCATCGATTTTCGCGCAACCGGCGCCAAAGCTGGTGTGCCAGATGTTGCCGTCGCGATCTTGGCAAATATTCATTACCTCGCCGTGCGGCAAACTTTCCGGTTCGTTCTTGTCCTTGCGATAAACAGAAACGACGCTTTTCCATCGTTTTAATTTATTGACGCCGTTATCCATTGTCCCGAGCCAGATATTGTCCTGCCGATCTTGGTAAATGCAGAGAACCAGCACACTGTTTATGCTGGTCGGATTTGTGACATCGGTTTCATGATAGCGAAATGAATGGGTGGTTTTGTCATACAGATTGAGTCCCGAGATGCCGGCGATCCAGATGATACCATCACGATCTTCCTGAATGTCAAAAATACAGTTGCCGTGCACGCACACAGAATCGGCCAAATGTTTAAAGGTTTGCACAGACGAGTCCGCTTGATTGTAACGATACACTCCCAGGCTACTGTAGCCGATCCAAAGATTTTTGGCGCGATCGATGGTGAGCGCATGCCCGGCCGTAGGCGTGGCGGTGTCTCTGGCGATTCGACAGTCAAAGTCGCAAAATGTTTCGGTTTTTGGATTGTAAATAATATGGTCGTCGGACGTACCCAAAAGAATAGCACCATCCTCAAGCTGACAGATCGAATTGATTTCGTTCTTTTTTGTTGGTACTGTATCTATTCTGTGTACAAAAGTGTGCTGCTGCTTTGTTTTGAGATTTAACTTGATGAGCCCATCGTGGGTGCCGAGCCACAGCAGACTGTCACCGTCCGGCTGGATGCAGCGAATAAAATTTCGCTCGGGATTATCGGACGAAAAAAAATAGCGTGCAAACTTTTCGATCGTCGGATCGAATTCATTCAAGCCGTACTCGGTGCCGATCCACAAGCGATGATGCTGATCTTCATGAATACACTTTATTGAATTGTTGGAGAGGGAGGTCGAGTCAAATGGATCATGTTTGAAGACACGGAATTCGATACCGTCAAAGCGATCCAGCCCGTCGCCGGTGCCAAACCACATAAAACCGAGACTATCCTGATGGATGCAAAACACCATGTTGTTGGAGAGGCCATCCGCGACGGTGAGATGTTCGAACTGCAAAGCATCAGACATCAACGGTGTGCAAAGGAAAACAATATTAAAGAAAATACGTTTCAGCATGGCTTTCCCCACCCAAAAATTGCTTAATCTGCATACTTTACAAACCTCTCACTCAAAGCCACCAAGACACCAAGAAACATAAGATTAGGTGTATATGATCCAATAAAGACAATCTTTGTGACTTCGGGTGAATGAATTATTCAGGCCAAGGGATATTGACTTAAATTATAACGGTATGAATCTATAATGTCAACTGAATTTTACCGTTTTCCCGGCAACCGCCACCATGGCGTACCGGGGTACTCATGATGCTCCCAATGATAACCAAAATGGTAACAAGTGAGAAAAGACCAGAACACGGAATAGTCGTTACTTTTGGCGTGATGTTTATTGTCATAGCCGCCCTCGGGCTCGCGGTGCGGCAGGTAGGTGCCAAAATAAAAGAGTTGCAGGGTGCTGAGCAGAGCCGGGGCCACCCAAAAGAGCAGCAGATTGGTTATCGGAATATTTAAAAGATGATGCAGCACATTAAAAAGAACCGCCATACCGAGAATCTGCCACCAGGTAATGTAGGTGAGCAAAAAATGCGTATACCACCGCCAAAAGCCGCTGTGTTGGCCGTCGTGATAGTCCGGATCTTTGAGCGTCCCGGAATAACGATGGTGATCGAAATGTTTGGCTCTGACTTTATTGTAGGGAAAAAGCGCATAAATAAATAGACAAAAAGCCCCGATTGCTGAATTAAGTTTGTGCTTTCGCGGCAGGATGGTGCCGTGAATGGCATCGTGCGCGGTGATGAATATGCCGGTGTAGAGAAAAGTCTGTACGACCATACCGGCAACTATCATCCATAAATTTTTCCCCAGATCAATGTGCAGCAAAAAGATTAGAGAGAGCGTCCAGGCCAGGATGACCGCGCTGGCAATAAATAATCCCGTATAATTTTTCATACAATCACCGTTTTAATAAAAATGAGGCTGAAATAAATCGCTTGCGCGATATACGCATGCCGGACAAATGGCGGCACTGTTTTTTGAAACAATCCCAAACGCGCGCCGAGCAAAGAAAATGCCAGGCTGAGTCCAAGCCAGCCGAAATAATTGTGCAGCGGTGGATGCCCATTGGCCCACGTCCAGTAACCGAGATAGATGGCCGATGGTTCCATGAGCACATCAAACAGCACCATCAACAATGCTGTTATCATGGCGAGCACATTTACTTTTAACCGATTTCTCGATATCCACTGCGCGAAACCCAGCGAGCTGATCTGAATGCCGAACCAGGCAAAACCAATGGCAATGGGCACGTGATTGATTTGCGGCTGCAACACGTCGCCATACACATAGTCGCCAAAAATCAAGCCAGTTTTCACGCCAATAGCTTCAAATATAAAACCGCCCAGCAGGACAATCATACTCCAGATAAAAAAAGTTGCTTGTTTGTCGCGGTTCACAGCGTACATTTTCCAGGCTAAAAACAGGGCCAGGACAATAAGCAGTGGCGCGGCAAACCAGCGCATGAGCGTTTGAAAATAGCCCAACAAATGCCAAAAGCCTCCGGCGACGAGTAAAAGATACAGAATGAAAATTTCGATCTTTTTGTTTTTGGTCATTATCTCCTCAAAAAATAAATGGCAGAATCATTTGCTGGCAGAATGATTGTAAGAATTTTGTGGTTGTTTTCATAATAATTCTGCCACATCATTATTCTGCCCTTTAATCGTTCCGTCGTGGAACGAGAGCGAGTTATGCCCGACTATCCTGCTTGAACATGATCTCTCGATCTTTCCACCGGATGCTGCCGCGCACATAGCGGTAAAACGAATTCATACCAACAAGCAGCGTTGCGCCAGTGGAAATCGGATTGAGCAGGGTGCTCACCACAATGGGTTGTTTGTATTTCAGCGCCATAATCAGCCGAATCACCATGCCGCGAATGATGGCGCTGGCGCCGGCGACGCGCAGCGGTTCAAACCAGATCACAAACCATGGTAAAATATACAATGCAAAAAAGGTGATTTCAAACAGTAAAAACGGGAAAATTTTATAGCCCATCAAGCCAAAAGCATTTTTCGAAAAGCCGTTCCAGACACCTCGCCATGAATCATACATTCGTCCCATCACCGCATCGCGTCCCGATGCCGTGATCACTTTTTCGCCTCGCTTTTTCGCCAAACGCGCCAGTTCGGTATCTTCGACAATCTGATTTTTTACCGCTTCGTGGCCGCCGATACGTTTGTAGCCTTCCCGGGTAAAAGCAATCCATTGTCCATTAGCCGCAGCAAGCGACGGAAATTTGACATAATAGGTCAGCCACAAAGGCAGCAGTGAATAAACAAAAGTATCAAACACTGGCACGACCAGTTTCTCGGCCAATGTTTTGGTGATCTGTTGCGGAAAGGCCGAGAACAACGACAGGTTCAGCTTTTGCATCCAGCCGATGGTTTTTTCCACCGCATCGCTGGAATAAAAATTGTCGGCATCCGTAAAGAGCAAATAATCACCTTTTGCCTGTTGACTGAGCTGAAAACAGGCCCAGTTTTTACCGGTCCAGCCAGACGGCAATTCCCGGCCGGCAATAATTTGGATGCGATCATCTTTTTGTTGAAAGGAGCGCACCACTTCTGCAGTATCATCTATCGAGTGATCGTCTAAAACAAAAATCTCCACATTCTCATAACTTTGCGCGATCAATGTTGATAGTGCGTTGCCGATGTTATGTGCTTCATTGCGCGCCGGAATGAGCACCGAGACAAGCGCTTTTGAGAGTGGTTTGGGACCTTTTTTGATCATCGGCGCGGTGATTGCGTTGGCGACGGTCACAATCAAGATGATGGTCAATATGATGTGAATGGCATAAAATATATAGATCACTTTTGTCCTCGCAACAGGCCCAGTTTTTTTCGCAGTATTTCAAACGATTCGTTGATGGATCGTTTCCCGGCTAAAATCAACCGGCCCTTTTCGCCACCGATTATTCGCAAATTCATTTCGTGCAAGAGATGTTCATGCGACTGCTCGAGTTCCTGTACATCAACAACATTGCCGGGCTCAAAAACACTATTCTTGCCAAATTGAAAAAAGACATCCGCGCGCTGTCCGGCTAAATACTCACATTTCATTGCCAACTGACAAAGATTCACCGGTTTGCTCAGTTTGCGCAGAATGATATCGATGCCGCGTCTGTAGCCCAGCGGTCGCACACCCCAGGGCGAGAGCACACCCTGCGGAAAAATACAGACAAACGGATGATCAGGTCGCTCTAACAACTCGACGCTATAATTGAGCGATCGTATATTCTCCTTCGCTGAGGTTGGATTGATTGAATATGCGCCCACATTGGCGAAAAAGCGATTTTTCGCCAATTGTTCTTCCAGCATCATCAAATAGCCGGGCCGCTTGAGCACTTGGATTTTAAGGATGTGAATAAAAAAGCCGTCCCACCAGGTGGAATGATTTGGCAGCAACAAGATTGGACGATCCCCAAAGTCAGGCTTGTCACCCAGCAGGCGTATCGCATTAAAATGCTTCTTGAGCAAGCTGCGAATATATCTTTTAAAGAGCGCTTCATGCAGGGGAGAGATTTCGGCTTTGATCATATCTAAAATCCTCCGGCTGTCCTGCATGTTTGTTTTTCAACGCCAAGTCGCAGAGGACGCCAAGGAACACAGAAGATGATAATATTGCCCCCATTTCCCTCTGCGAAACGTGGCGTTATTCGCGGCTTGGCGTGAGTTGTTAATACCTGCAAATTACCTTAGCCCTCCACTGGTATATCCTGTTGAATCACCCCGGCCGTGGTTTCTCCCGTCAGCATCACGCCGGGTAATCCCGCCCCGGGATGCGTGCTGGCGCCGACCAGGTAGAGGTTCGGGATATCCTCACTGCGATTATGGGGACGAAAAATCGCTGTTTGGGTCAATTTCGGCTCCACACCCCAGGCGCTGCCGTAATAATTGTTGTTCTTTTTGACAAAATCATTGGGGGTGAACATCTCGCAGACCTCAAGATTTTCCAGCAATCCCTCCAGGCCGAAATTCTTTTCAAGAAAGCTCAGAACCTTGTTCTTGAACAGCTCACCCTGTTTGCTCCAGTCGATGCCGCTCTGCAAATTGGCCACCGGTATGAGCACATACATACTCTCGCAGCCGGCCGGTGCCATGTCGGAATCAGTGCGTGTGGGCACGTGCAGGTACATGGAAAAATCATCCGGCAGAATCTTTTTGGTAAATATATCCTCAATGAGCGGGCGATAACGCGGCGACAAAATGAGTGTGTGATGCTTGAGCTGCGGATACTGCTTGCGCACACCCATATAGAGCAAAAATGCGCTCATGCCATAAGAGATTTTGTCGAGTCTTTTTTCTGTCCATTTTTTTCGCACGGATCCAGGCACCAGGTCTTTATAAGTGTGTAAAAAGTCGGCGTTTGAAACCACAGCATCCGCCGGATAAAAGTGCTCGCCAACATTCACCCCGATAGCTTTGTGATTTTTGACGACGATTTTTGTCACTTCGGCTTCAGTGATAAGGGTGCCGCCGATATCCGTGTAAAGCTGTCGAAAGGCCTGCACCAGGGATGTCATGCCGCCTTTGCTAAACCAGACACCGCCTTCTTTTTCGAGATAGGGAATCATCTGATACACCGCCGGCGCTTTGAACGGATTGCCGCCGATGAACAATGGATGAAACGAGAACATGAAACGATGGCGAAAATCCTTGAAAAATCCACTGGCAAATTGAAAAGACGTCTTGAGTGCGCCCATTCCCAATGCTCGCGGCGCAAAAGAGAGCATGGTACGCCATTTCATAAACGGCTGAGCGCCCAATTTTTCCAATATTACCGCATCATGGATTTTTTTTGATGCGGCGATGAATTTATCATAGTTCTTGGCATCGTGCGCATTAAATTGTCTCATCTGCTTTTTCATAAAATCCGCATCGGATGAATAGTCGATGTAGGTTTGATCGTGATAATAGATTCGATAAAAGGGATCGAGCGGGATAAGATCAATGTAGTCGGATAATTTGGCCCCCGCGGTTTGAAATATATCTTCGATCACATCCGGCGCCGTTATCAACGAGGGTCCCATATCAAATTTATAGCCCTGTTTTTCCAACGGATAGGCATGCCCGCCGACATGTTTGTTTTTTTCCAGAATCGTAACGTGGTAACCGGCTGCTTGCAAGCGGATGGCAACAGCAAGCCCGCCAAAACCGGAGCCGATGACGATTATTTTTTTCATGTTTTATGCCTTTCTCTTCTTAAAAATAAATCAATGGAGACAGGATTAACAGCATTTACAAGAATTTGAAGCTAATTTATAGGTTGACCCGCAGTCTCCATCCCATTTTAGTCTCCTGTCTTTTTTACCAATGAAATATATTCAACGCTCCTGTTGATCCGGTATATCCTGTTCATCCTGTCGGGTTTTTTCTTCAACGAACATTATCGGCAATCCATTCCGCTGCAATCTTGCCGGACTGGAGTACCAGCGGCACACCACCGCCGGGATGCGACGAGCCGCCGGCGAAATATAATCCCTTGAGCTTTTTAAACCTGTTGGCCGGGCGACGAAAAGCCATGTTTCGGTCGTTTGAGGAAATGCCGTAAATGCTGCCGCGATTGCTGCCATATAAACGATATAAATCTTCCGGCGTATGGACGTGCTCATATTCGATATTATCCTGGATATCAAATCCATGCCTTTTTAATTTTTCCAGAACAGCTTGCCGGGTTGTGCGAACGGCCTCCGGCCAATCCTGGCCTTCTTTTAGATAAGGCATATTGACGAGCACAAACCAGTTTTCACCGTCCATAGGGGCGTGGTCTCTATCCGCTTTGCAGGTGATCGCAATGTACACGGTCGGATCGTCCGGCGGCTCGAGCGCGTCGAAAATGTGCCGGAACTCGCGTTGGTAATCTGCCGAGAACAATATATTATGATGCGCCAGCCGGTCATAGCGCCCTCTGACACCCCAGAAGAAAAGCATACCGGAAAGAGATGGTTCAAACGTGTTAAGGGCATCGCGTGTCCTCTCATAGCCACTGATGAGCGTATTAAAGCACTCGATGACGTCAATATTGGATAAAATAACGCTGGCGGGCACTATTCTGCCGTTCACCTGAATGCCGGTTATTTTCCTGTTTTTATGCAAAATCTTTTCAACCGCGGCTGATGTGTGTATGGTGACTCCCAGCTTTTGTGCCAGGTGAACCAGCGCTTCGACCAGGCGATATAATCCCCCGCGGATGTAATAACCGCCAATACCATATTCCACATAAGGTATCGTATTGAGGGTGGCCGGCGCTTTAAAGGGATCGCTGCCGTTATAGGTTGGATAACGATCAAAAATCTGGATCAACCGTTTGTCGGTGTAAAATTGACACACAGCATCATGCACGGTGCGAAATGCATCAATGTGGCGGATCTGTAACAGCTTTTTCGCTGTCTTCCAGTTCAGCAGTCGTGACAAACGATGCACCGAATTCAACACAAATACATCTGTGGTGATGTCATATATTCTTTTTGCATAGAGCATAAATTTTTCAAAAGCGACTATCTCTGTCGGCGAAAAATGCTGCAGTTCGGTTTTCATCTTGCTTTGGTTTGCATAGGCGTTAAAGATTGAACCGTCGGGGAAAAAGTATCGGCACATTGGATCAACAGGAATAAAGTCGAAATAGTCCTGCCGATGTACGCCGGCACACTCGAACAGTTCGTCAATGATAAAGGGCATGGTGATGAGTGACGGGCCAGTGTCAAAACGATAGGGACCCAGATGCAGTTCATTCATTTTGCCGCCGATGCGCTCATTTTTCTCGAACAACTCGACATCATATCCCATGCGGGCCAGGCGAATAGCGCCGGCAAGCCCGCCTAATCCGCCGCCGACCACCGCAATTTTAGTCACGCCGCCGCTCCTTAATCTTTGTATAAACAATGAGGGTCAATAAAATATGGGAAATGCCGTACAGAAAGTCTTCGACGGGAATAGTGATAATACGAATATCGAGCTGATAGCTCGAGTCATACAATACGAGCGGACGCGCCGTCAAATAGCCGTTGAACACCAACATGAGTCCGATTAAAATGCCCAATATGATATAATAGCGGGCATCCACAATGATGTTGGTTTTTGTCAATTTATCCAATAAAGAGACAATAGACAAGGCGATAAGCACAGCGCCTGTATATTCCAATCCGGTGAAAAACAGCCACATCCCGACGGGAATCACCAGCAACCATAACAAGCGGAGCTTGGCAAACAAAAGTATGTTACGCCTGGGACGAAAATAAGTGATAATTTCCCAAATGAACAGACAGGCAAATGGTACGGTGAAAAAAAACAGCCACTCACCAATCGGCAATCCCAGAATACGAATATTCAAGGTGTAGGCATGATTAAACCACCAGTGCCGTCCGGTGACGAGCGAATCCCACATAATAAAAGGCACAAGCGACAACAAACTTGCGAGCGCCGCTTTGCCCCAATTCCTGATATAACGCACACGGGAATCAAAGCTGAGTGCAATCGGACCGGAAATTATAAGTAAATTGAACAGCAGGTATTCGATTTTCATGAGATGTCCAGTTGTCTTTTCAGCAACTCGGCCGTGCGTCGCTCGTTTTCATCAAGCTCGGCTTTTTCGAGAATAAAATTAAGCGTATGCATCGTCATTTCCGGATCCTGCTCTTCAAGACGTTTCGGTAAAAGCTCAACAATACGTTTAAAGCTCTGATTCGCATCATCACGACGATTAAAAAAGAAGGGCAAAAAATAGGAGGTGGTGCCGTGAATGAAGAGCGCTTCCAGGTCATCCGGATTTTTTTGGAGTCCTGCATCCATAATGTCCAAACCCTCGTTGGCATATTTTAATTTTTTCTGCGGCCAGATGGTATATTGCGCTTTCAGGGCTGTGAGTGAACCGAGGTAGGTTTGCGCCACACCAAGCCTGGCAGAATTTTCCACCAGGTAGCTAAAGAGCTCAATCGCCTCTGTGAGCGCCTCCTTGTTCTCCAGGGCCTGGTAATAAAGCTGACGAGCGCGCTCCCACTGTGCATCAATATCCGATGCCATAGACACGCTCAGCGCTGTTAATAAAGCAAAAAGAATAAAGAAATTAATTCTAATCATAGTGCACACCAATTTTGCTAAATGTCAAACTTTTGTCTAATATTTTGATGAACATAACAGTTCAAGGATGCGGATTTATTTCGGAAAAGTAAAAAATTCAAGTCGATTTGAGATGAGAGGTGCTCATAAAACACGATAAATACTATCCAGTACCGTGCCATCAACCCATTTCACCACGGCAACGACTTGTTCGCCCACATGCGGTGGTTCGGGTGCACCGCCGCATATATCCTGGACAGTATGTTGCAGCGATTTTATGTCGATGAGCGGCAGCTTTGTCCCTTTTATGGCGTCAAGCAAATCTGTTCTGCGAGGATTAATGCAGATGCCACGCTCGGTGACCACAACGTCAACGAGTTCTGCCGGCCCGGTGAGTGTGGTGACCTTGTCGACAATCACCGGAATGCGGTCGCGAAAACTCGGAATCGCCAATACCGTACATTTGGCAAACAGACAGTTTTGCCAGCCGCCAATGCCGTGTTTCAGGCGGCCATCCGAATGGGTGACAACGTTGGCGTTGTACTCGAGATCCACCTGGGTGGCGCCGAGCACGGCGATATCCGTAAGGGTGTTAAAATTGCCCTTGCCGTGATAATTGTACGTCGTGAACGGTCCGCAGGCAATGTGATGCGGATTATCACGCGTCGAGCACACCGCTTGCAGATCAAAAGCTTGAATATCAATTATTGTGTCGATGAGACCCTCTTCGAGCATCCGGACCGGCAGCTGGTTGCTACCGCCGAGGTAAAAACTCGCGGTGATCTTGTTTCGACGCATGGTCTCTTCGAGGTATTTGGTAAAGGCTAATGAAATGCCGCCGGCGCCGGTCTGGAAAGAAAAACCGTTTCGGATCAGGCCAGCAGCTTCGGCAAACTTGGCCGTGAGCTCGGCAATGCGCAAACGATCCGGACTTTTGGTGATTTGTGTTGTTCCGGCGACGATTTTCTCCGGGATGCCGATTTTATCGACAAGCACCACATAATCGACCAACTGACCTTGAATATGCCAGGGAGTGCAGGGAAACGGCACCAGGTGATCCGTCACAACAATGACTTTATCAGCAAACTGGGCATCTGCCTCGGCGTAGCCGAGCGGACCGCATGCCGAGGGACCGCGGGCACCGTTACAATTGCCGAAACGATCCGCCGCTGGCGCGGCGATCACGGCAATATCAACATGCACCTCACCATCCTGCAACGCTTGCCAACGTCCGCCATGCGAGCGCAACACCGCGGTGCCGCGCATTTTGCCCTCCGAACAGTAATCGCCTAACGGACCGTTCATACTCCCTTCAATATGATGAATCACACCGGCTTCAAGATAGTTTATCAACGGTGCATGGCAAACAAACGCCGCGCTGGGAAACCACCGAATATCGCGAACACCCATTTCAGCGATGCAGTCAAAAAGGCGATTGGCCACCAGATCGCCTTCGCGAAAATGATGGTGCGTCGAGATCGTCATGCCGTCGCGCAAACCGCACTGCTGCAGTGCTGTTTTGATATCCGGCACGACTTTATCGCCATCAGCCGGATAATCGGCGCACGACCGCAGTGGCCGCCCGACCATTCGACCGGTTGGTTTATATTGTCCAATACCTTGAAAGGGAAAAACCGCCTGACCATTAATACGGATTGGCACCCGTCGCCCGGCAGCATTAACAACCATCTCCATATCTCACTCCACCTCTGAGGTGTTGTCTTGCCAGCCCGGATTGAGTCGACCCGCCTGAATAGCATGACGTATAACAGTCTGCGCCCGCTTGACGACCGGTGCGTCAATCATTTTGTTATTCAGTGATACGACACCCAGGCCTTTTTCCTGCGCCTCCGCAAACGCGAGCACAATCTCTTTTGCCCGGCTGATTTCGTCTTCCCCCGGTGCAAAGGCATCATGCATCACCGGGATGTGCCGCGGATGAATGCATCCCATGCCGTCAAATCCGAGGTTCTTTGCCGCGCGAGCGGCCTGGAAACAGCCCTCCTGATCATCGACATGTGAGAACACCGAGCCGATCGCCTGTATCCCGTGTGCCCTGGCGGCGTTGACGATCCGGCTTTGCGCCCAGAGGCTTTCGTATCCTGATGATGTGCGCTGCACACCAATATCGGCGGTATAATCTTCCAGTCCAACCGCCAGGCCGGCAATATTGGGAGAAGCGCCGGCAATCTCGAAGGCATAAAAACAGCCGCGCGCGCTTTCGATGATCGGCAAGAGCCAAACAGCATGCCCAGGATTTATCGCGTTCAGTTTCTCATCTACCAATCGCGCCTGGTCGGGACTCTCACATTTGGGCAGGAGTATGAGTTGCACACCACAGGGCACAATCCACTCCAGATCATCCAGGCCCATGGGCAATTGATTGATGCGCACCATCCGCTCGGCTTTATAAAAATCAACCGCTAAAAGTGCATTACGAACCAGGACGCGCGCCGCATCTTTTTCCGACGGCGCCACACTGTCTTCGAGATCGAGAATGATCGCATCGGGTTCGTGCAAACCGGCATTGAGGAATAAATGCGGCGTGTTGCCCGGCAGATAAAGGCGGGTGCGACGCAATCGATCTTTATCACTCGCGGTAAAATCGGCTTTTGCAGGCGGGACAAGCGTCGATCCTACGTTGATGCCGCTTCGACGCAGTGCCGTCTCAAGACGCGCCGAAATAACAAAAGGAAGAGCACCACTGTCCTTGATATCAATGCGGGCATTCTTCAGACCGACTCGGGCACACGCCTGTTTAATCTGCCGCTCAATGTGAGTGCCATAGAGTGATTTGACCTTACTCTCGAGGTTCAAGTGCAATCCCGATCCCCCCGGCTCGACATTTATCCAGCAATCCGAGCGAACCTCCGGTCCGTGCCGCCCTGCACACGCCATCATTGACCTCGTTCTTTTTCCAGCTTACGTCGTATGTACGGCAACAAACCTCCCGCTTGGCGAATGGTACGAATTTCGTCCGGCAGCGGCGGAAAAGTGTATGGTACATCATTGATTCGAATGACACCCTGAAAGTCGATGTTTATATCAGCGCCATCGCTATAGGCATCCACCGCCTCCGGGCATTCGATGAGGAAAAGTCCCTGGTTGATCGCCGCGCGATAAAAAATGCGCGCAAAGCTTTTTGCGATAACCGCCTGAATTCCAACGGCTTTCAAGCCCAGCGCCGGTTGTTCGCGCGAGCTGCCGCAGCCAAAGTTGCTGCCGGCTAACAGAATATCGCCGCTGCAGACGTTGGCAGCGAACTCGGGATCCAGATCCTCCAGGAGATGGGGGATAATCTCCTCCACCGTTGAGCAGGTGTAGGTGTAGCGCCCGGGGAAGAGCATATCCGTATTGACATCATCGCCGTATCGCCAGACTTTCATGTCTTGTCACTCCTCTCATTGCGCGGATCACGAATTTCTCCGTAAAGCGCTGATGTCGCGACAGTTAACGGGCTGGCCAGGAAAATCTCGGCATCGGCACAGCCCATACGACCTTTGAAATTGCGATTGGAAGTGGACAGGCACACCTCTCCCGGGGCGAGCACTCCCTGATGCGCCCCAAGACACGGGCCGCATCCCGGTGGCAGCAGGATACCGCCTGCATCTATCAGCGTCTGCATGATCCCCGAGTCGAGCGCTTGCTGCAACACGGTTCGCGATGCCGGTAACAGCAATAATCGACAGGTCGGCGCGACTTTTTTGCCTTTGAGTATGGAAGCGGCTTGGGCAAAATCGGCTAATCGGCCATTTGTGCACGTACCAATGAGACACTGGTCGATCTTTTGCCCTTCCACGATCGACACCGGAACAACTTTATCCACTTTATGCGGCATGGCAACCACTGGAACTTGCGTACGCATATCATAGGTGAAAGAGTGGCTGTATTCACAATCCGCATCCGCCCAAACGGTCTCAAACAGTTCCAGTCCGGTTTTGTTGCGCACCAGATAGTCTTGCGTGACTTTATCAAACGGGAAAACGGAATTTTTCGCTCCCATTTCCACACCCATGTTCGCTATGGTCATCCGATCGTCCATACTGAGAGCGCCCACTTTGCCATGATATTCGACCGAATAATAGTTTGCGCCATCGGCACCAAGATCGCCAATGATACTGAGGACTAAATCCTTGGCCGTCACATTGGGCGCCAATCGCCCGGACAATTCTATTTTAATTGTTTGTGGCACTTTGAGCCAGGTTTCGCCGGTCAAGATGAGAGCAGCAGCCTCGGTTCGATCGATGCCGGTTGCAAAGGCGTTCGCTGCCCCATAGGTGCACGTGTGCGAGTCACTGCCGAGAATAAGAAGTCCTGGTTGGACGTGTCCTTTTTCCATCATAATTTGGTGGCACACTCCCTGCCCCACATCATAAAAATGCGGAATGTGAAACTGTTTCACATATTCTCTGATTCGAGCGTGATTGATAGCGGATTTTTCATCCGCCGCCGGAACAACATGATCAAGAACAATGATGTGGCGGTTCGGATCAAAGACACCGTATTGAGCAAGCTCATTGCTGATTTTGCCGATGATAGCCGCCGTATTATCATGCGACAGCAGGAGGTCGGGTTTGAGAAAAACAATTTCTCCGGCGAGAACAGTTACCCGTCCCGCATGCCGTGCGATCACTTTTTGTGCAAAAGTTTGTCCCATTTACAGCAATCCTCCGCGTAGATAAATCTGTCTTTGGATGTCGGTAAATGGCTCGGCTTGCACTGTTTTGTTATTTTTCAACCTTATTTCGCCTGCTAACAAATCGACTGTGATAGGATCGCCATCCTGCACCTCTTGCTGATCAAGGTCTGCCACCAGGATCGGCAATGCCGCATTGATCGCGTTGCGCGCATAAATGGCACCAAAAGATTTCGCAATGATGAGTTGAATGCCAAGGCTTTTAAAACAATCGACAGCTTGCTGGCGTGAGCTGCCGCAGCCAAAGTTGTGTCCGACAACCAGAATATCCCCCTCTTGTGCCTTTTGCGCAAAATCCTGCCATCCCGTCAGATTGTTGAACGTATATTGTGCCATTTCATGAATATCCGTGATGGAGAGATAGCGGTTATGATAGATCATATCGGTATCAATGTTGTCACGCGGAATGATGCGGACGCGCCCGCGCACAAGCGTTGGTTTGGCCTCCGGAACAACCTCGGAGGTCTTGAAGACCTCCGAGGTTTTGGATATGGTTTTTGCGCTCGGCTTTTTTCTCCCGGCACTGTGAGCGAGTCTGTCAGCGGAGACGATGAAACCAGCGATCGCCGAAGCGGCCGCGGTCGCCGGGCTGGCCAGATAAACTTCACCTTTTCCCTGTTTACCGACAAAATTACGATTGCCGGTACTCACTGTCACTTCGCCGGGACCATTCTGTCCAACCTGTCCGGCGGCGCAGCCGGCGCAACCGGCATTGCTGATGAGCGCGCCGGCTTTTTTAAAAACATCAAACAGGCCCGCATGCAAACATTGTTGCCAAATGGCATCGGTCGCCGGCACGATTTTGAGCACGACGTGTTCGGCTTTTTCCCGGTCTTTTAAAATCGCTGCCGCACTCAACAAATCTGTAAAACGACCATTGGTGCACGAACCAATAAAGACCGAATCAACGGGTCTGCCCTCCACCTGTCGCACAGGCACAACGTCCTCCGGGTGGCCGGGACGAGATATCAACGGCTCTAGCCCGGCTATATCGATGTTAACGGTCTTTGTATAGTGCGCATCTGGATCAGCGTAGATGGGCTTGAATCCGGCACCGACTCGAGTGCAATACTCGATAATCTCTTCGGAAGGCGGGAACAAAAGGATGATGCCGCCCATCTCTGTCGCCATTGAGGCGATAGTGATTCGATCAGACAAAGTAAAATGCTCAACAGCGGCTCCATAAAGCTCTGCCGCATAGCCCAAAAGCCCGTTCGCGCCAAACTCTTGCATTAGCCGTAGCGCCACATCTTTGGCCGTACAAGAGTCGGGGCATGTACCAATCAAATTTATTTTTATGCTCGGCGGTATGTTGAACCAGACAGTGCCCGTGGCAAAGGCGCGTGCGATGTCCACATCGCCCATGCCCTGGCCAAATGCACCGATCGCGCCGAGGATGTTGGCGTGCGAATCGGTTGAGACGAAGGTATCCCCCGGTCCAATGAGCCCGTTGTCGATGACCACATGTGTACCGATGCCGCTGTCGATATCAAACACCCGAATGCCGTGTTCTCGAGCATAATCGCGACAGAGTTGTTGATTGGCCGCATATTTCTGGTCCGAGCCTGTCGGATTGCAATCAAAGGTGAAAAATGTCTTTTCCGGATCAGCAACGTGCAGGTGATGTGTCTGCAAATTCTTCACAACATTGGCGCCGCCAAAGTCACGTGCAACACGCACATCAATGGCGACATCCACTGTGTCACCGGCACGGACAAGACGCCCGGCGTGACGGGAGAAAATTTTTTCGATGAGCGTTGCAGACATATTTTCCCTCAAATCATCAATCGTTCTTTAAACGGCAAAAAAGTCATAAAATCACAATGATGCACGATATATGCCTCGACAGATCGTTTCACCAGATCGCCCTCGGCAGCGTGCGCCGCAACAATATGAATCACCGCCGGCGGCAGGCCATGCTGTTCTGCCAAAGCAACACCTGAAAATGGATGCCGAACATATTTGCCATAACTTGATTGAACGACCTTGCCGTCCTGTTTTTCATATTCCAACAATTTTCCGACATCACATAAAATGGCACCGGCAATGAGCGTATCCATATCAACCGGCAAATCCGCGTTTAAAAACTTTGTTATCTGTTCACCACAATTCTTTGCCATATGCACAACTGCCTTTTTGTGCTGCATAAATGAGACATGCACATTGGGCGCTAACAGGGTGAAGGGAATTCTATGTAAATCATCAATGGTCAGGACGCTCTTACCAAGAGCGGTTTCCCATACGGCGGCTGTTTTGTCGCGCAGCTCTTGATCCTTTATCCATTCCAATTCCGGCCACAGGTTGTGAACACTCTTATTCATGTTAATTCCTTTTACAAGTGATCGATAATTGTTTTTGTCATATCTTGCGTGGTCGCAGCGCCTTTGTCGATCGCATCTACACCGCCCTTGAGCATTTTCATATCATAGGTTCGCACTTTGCCGGCAGCAATAACTTTGGCGATCGCTGTTCTGATCCTTGCCGCTTGATCGGTTTCGCCGACATGCTCCAGCAGCATACAAGCGGCCAAAATCATGGCGACTGGATTGACGATAGACGGCTGCAGATGTTCGTACTTGGGCGCTGATCCGTGCGTTGGTTCAAATACGGCAACATCATGGCCGATATTGGCGCTGCAGGCGAAACCGAGTCCGCCAACCAGCCCGGCAAAGCCGTCGGAGATGATGTCGCCAAACATATTGCCGGCAACGATAACGCCGTACTCGTGCGGATTTTTCGTGAGCCACATCATTTGCGCATCTATGTTCGTCGACCACAGTTGAATGTCGGGAAAGTGTTGCGCGATTTTTCGGGCTTCTTCTTCCATCATGCCGGAGGTCTCACGGATGACATTCGGTTTTTCGCACACAGTGACGGACGGGTAGTGACAGGTTCGTGCATACTCAAAAGCTGCCTGGCAAATTCGCTGACAGGCGGAGCGGGTGAAGATGCGGGTGGAGATCGCCAGATCAGCACTTGCAGTGTTTTTAAAAGCTGCCATTTTGGGATGTGTTTCCAGGGCCGCACGCACCTGGTCAGGCGGATTCGTCCACTCCACGCCGCAATACAATCCTTCGGTATTTTGGCGAAAGATGACCGCATCAATTTGCGGCTCAAAGATACCGCCCTGCGAATCCCGCTTGATAAAATTCAGCGGATTCCCGGGAAAAGTCTTGCAGGGACGAATCGAAATATCCAGATTGAACAATTGGCGCATCTTGACAATCGGACTGTAATAGACCAATCCTTTTCCGCGCAGCTCGGGTGCCAGCTCCTCCATCGCTCTGTTTTTCGGTTTGGAGGTAATGGCGCCGAACAGGCCAAGTTTATACTGTTGCAAAAGCTCGATAGTGCGGTCGGGTAATGGATTACCTTCTCGACACCAATACGACCACCCGATCGGCGCTTCGATATATGTTGCATCAAAACCGACCGCGTCCAGCACCCGAATGGCCTCGGGCAGGACAATATTGCCAATGCCGTCGCCGGGCATTGTGACAATGGTGTATGCGCTCATGCCGCTGCCGCTCCTTTTATACGTTGCTGAACTTTTTTTATGGCATCATGTACGATGGCCATAGCGGTTTCAATTTGCCGTTGAGAAACGGTGAGCGCCGGACAAAATCGAATGGCGCTCTCACCACAACCGAGAACGAGCAATCCGCGATGAAAACACTCCTGCACAACCTGATTGCGGAATTCCGGGAAAATATCGCGACTCGACCGATCCTTGACAAATTCGATGGCTGCCATCAAGCCGCGCCCGCGAACATCACCGATCACCTCAAACTCATTATACATCGCTTCTAATTGCTTTATTAAAAAACCACCAACGGTTTTGGCATTGTGCATCAATCCGGCTTCCAGCAAATCCAGCGTGGCCAGCGACGCGGCGCAGCTCACCGGATTGCCGCCAAAAGTTGACGCATGCGAGCCGTACGGCCAATCCATGATTTTTTTGCGCGCAATCAGCGCGCCCAAAGGCAGACCGCTGGCAAGTCCTTTGGCGCTGGTGATCATATCCGGCTCGACACCCGAGTGTTCGATACACCACATTGTGCCGGTTCGGCCCATACCGGACTGCACTTCATCGCAGACCAACATAATGCCATGCGTTGAGCACAACTCACGCAATCGCGGCAGAAAATCATCCGGCGGCACAATATAGCCGCCTTCACCTTGAATGGCTTCGACAAAAATCGCTGCCACCTCACGCGGGCTGACCTTGTGCCGAAAAACCGTTTCGATTTCGCGCATGCTATGATCAGTGACATTCTTTTCATGACCCACCGGACGGTATGGATTGGGATAATCCACATGCGATATTTGTGGTACCAGCGGTTTGAATCCCTGGCTCTGAATAACCTTGCTGGCACCAAGCGACATGGCGCCGTAGGTGCGGCCATGAAAAGCGCCAATAAACGCAATAACGTGCTGGCGGCCGGTGTGATAGCGCGCCAGCTTGAGAGCCGCCTCAATGGATTCGGCGCCGGAATTGGTGAAAAAGATACGATTTTTCCCTTTCATTGGCGCAGATTTCACCAGGCGCTCGGCCAATTCGATTTGTGAGGCATAATAAAAGTCGGTGCCGGACATGTGCAAACAGCGTTCGGCCTGGCGACGGATGGCTTGAACAACATAGGGATGCGAATGACCCGAGGCGGTCACGGCGATGCCAGCGGTCATGTCGAGGAACAGATTACCATCCGGATCGGTGATGACAGAGCCAACAGCTCGATCAACAACGAGGGGATAGTCCCGGGTATAAGACGGGCTGGTTACGCGCCGGTCGCGTCCCGTCAAAGCTCTGACTCTCGGACCGGGAAGCCGGGTTATAATCTTCGGCGCTTCCGGTTGTGTCGGTATAAGCGGAAAATCCTGTATATTCATAAACTCTTTCATACCTTTCGTTTGTTTCGATGCCTGGTATCAATCAAACTTGATACCCTGTGCCAGAACTGTGGCGCCACTGTAATTGATGGTATTCGTTTGCCGGCGCATATAACTTTTCCAGGCATCCGAGCCGCTTTCACGTCCGCCGCCAGTCTCTTTTTCCCCGCCAAAAGCCAGGCCAATTTCCGCGCCGCTAGTCCCGAGATTGACATTGGCAATGCCGCAGTCGCTGCCGAGGGCGCTGAGGAACTGCTCGGCTTCCAAAAGATCATTGGTAAAAATGGCGGAGCTCAACCCTTGCGGCACCATGTTGTGATACTCGATCCCTTGTTCGAGTCCACCACTATATTTGATCAAATAGAGAATCGGCGCAAAAGTCTCCTCCTGAACGATGGGCAGATCGGGCGCTACTTCTGCAACGGTGGGCTTGACGTAGCAACCACCCGGATATCCGTCTCCTTCGAGCCGGGCACCACGAACAGCAAATGTGCCGCCCTGTTGTGCGATCGTATCAAGAGCCCGCAGCATGACCTCCACGGCATCCGTGCTGATCATCGGTCCCATCAGCTTGGTTTCATCAAGAGGAGAGCCGATGGTCACCTTGTCATAGCAGGATAAAAGAAGTTTTTTGAAATCATCATAGATCACGTCTTGAATGATCACGCGGCGAGTTGTTGTGCAGCGCTGTCCGCAGGTACCGATAGCGCCAAACAGGATGTTTTGCGCCGCCAACTTGAGATCGGCATTTTGCGTGACAATGATGCCATTGTTGCCGCCAAGCTCCAAAATCGTACGCCCCAGGCGTGCGCCAACGACCTCGGCAATATGCTTACCTAATCGAGTTGATCCGGTATAGCTGACTAATGGAACGCGCTTGTCGGCGGTGATCAGATCACCAATGTCGGAGCCGCGTCCGGTTAAAAGCGTGGCGATGGCGGGCGGCGCATGGTTGGCAGCAAGGACCTTTTGCAGGATTTTTGTGCAGGCGATCGCGGTGAGCGGCACCGAATTAGCAGGTTTCCACAGAACAGCGTCGCCGCATACCAAAGCGAGCACTGCGTTCCACGCCCAGACCGCAACAGGAAAATTGAATGCCGAGATGACCGCCACAACACCGAGAGGATGCCACTGTTCGTACATGCGATGTTGCGGCCGCTCGCTGTGCGTTTGGCAACCGTAGAGCATTCTCGACTGTCCCACGGCCATATCGCAGATATCGATCATCTCTTGCACTTCTCCCCATCCTTCCTGCAACAATTTCCCCATTTCAATCGTGACCAGTTTGCCGAGGGTTTCTTTGGCGGAACGAAGCTCATTGGCAAACTGCCGAACGATCTCCCCGCGTTTTGGTGCCGGCCACGTGCGCCATTCATAAAAGGCGTCCTGTGCCGCTCGGATGACGGTGTCAACGTCTTGCGCATCGCCTTGTACCACCTCGGCGATTTTTTGTCCATTAATCGGACTCGTAACCGTTTTTGTTTTGCCGTGGCCAAACCAGGTGTGGCCATCACTCACGCCATAATTCACATCCGCTAAATCGAGTGTATGTAATATCTCTTGCAACTCGGGTATCTCTGTCACGGTTTATCTCCTATTGCTAAAAATAAATGCTTCTATGGATGGTGCACATTATGTGGCGTTTTTTTCGGTCGATCGAATGAATTGAGCTTTTCCATATCCTTGCCGTACAATTTGAAAATCGGTTGTCCGACTTCGGTGAGCAACCGTTCCAGGTAAATTTCATGATTCACCAAATCGATGGTATTTGAAACGAGTCCCCGATTCATGGAAAAGACACCATCCATAGCGCCGTCTGAAAAAATTGATCCGGTAATGCACTGTTTGCGGTCAGAGGCCAATACAAACTGTCGACCCAATTCAGGAACAGCCTGTAATTTACTGCGGCTATGCAAAATAGCGCCGGCGCCAGCGCGCTGCAGTTTTGCAAGTCCGTCGTGAAAACTATAAAGCATGACCGCCATTTTGACTTTTCGGCGGGCGGCCTCTAACAAGAACGGCAGAACCGAATCAAATTCTTCGGCCCACAACGCCACATGCAGGGTCAAATTCGCTGTTTCGGCAAGATGATGCGCCCGGGTCACCAGGTCTTCGCGTGAGGTCACGCGCCAGAAATACTCCAGCACATCCGGTGTATGCTGCAGTTGCTCGAGCTCGTTCTTGGCGCGTTCGCAGGCATCGATTTTATCTTTTTTAATATTCTCAATCAGAATCTCCGGATCAACCGCAACATAGACTTTGGCATCTTTTTTCGCTGTCTCGACACGAACGGCGGCACCGCGGAGAGCGAGACGATCCAGAACTTCATAGACTTTGGCTCTGGGAACACCACTTTTTTCAGAAATCTGATAGCCGTTCGCCGGCGACTGTGCCAACAGCGCGCAATAGGCGCGCGCTTCATAGTCGCTAAAACCAATCGCTTTAATGGACTCGTAGGCATGCTCGAATGTCATCGTCTCCTCGTTGACAATTGCGTAACCACTGTAGTAACTACTAAATTATTTGATTATTTGCAAGTACTTTTTTTTACTGGGGGGGCAGAATCTCACAGCGCGGCCGCAGGCCGCAACCAAAGTAGAAATCTTTTTAACCGCAGAGGTCACCAAGATCACCGAGAAAAAAATCAATCATATCATAACGCGGTGGCCTCGGGGTTCTCGGTGGTTTTGACAATTATAAAAAACAAGATGTTGTAAATGTGTAGTGCTGTATTAATTTGCAATCGTTTTACTTATCGCACCAAAACCATCTTGATCACCCCATAATATTCATCCACCTGCATGCGGCAGAAATAAAGGCCTCCGGCCACTGGTATCCCTCGCTCATTTGTCCCATCCCACGCGGTTTGAAAGTGGCCGGGGAATTTCCGACTGTCCTCCAGCGTTCGAATGTGGCGCCCGAGGACATCAAAGATGGAGAGACTTACGTGACCGGCTTTGGATATGGCATACTCTATATTTGTGGTTGGATTGAAGGGATTGGGATAATTTTGCAACAAAGTGAATTGTTCCGGTGTTGCGGACGAGAAAAAATCAATGGCCGATGCCGGTAGCACATCAAATGCATACAAATCTTTGTCGATGCTGACGAGTACTTCATCGGCGGGATCCGCATCGATATTCGCCACAACGATAGCAGTGGGTTCATTCTCCAGTTGATGCTCCCACAACAGGCTATTACTGCTATCGATTGCGCGAATATGCTGTGTCAAGAAATTGGGATCATAATATTTCGTTGAAATAACGACAATGTCTTTGGTGCCGTTGCCGTCAACATCGCCAAAATCGGCTAATCCCGCTTCGTCGCGAGTCCAGTATATCTCGCCAGATGTTCCATTGGCGAGGGAGGTTTTGCCCACCCACGGATTGGCAATGAGTAGCAGGCTCTTGTTTGAATCAAATAACATCAAATTTTCCCCAGCGCCGGCACTATTCGTCCATTCTAATATACCCATGCTGTCGTAGCAATAGAGATTGCCCATCACCGCAATAACTTCATAGCTGTCATCGTTGTCAAGGTCTTCGATGATAACATCGCGACCGTAATAGGTGCCGCCGTTTGACCAGAGAATGCTGTCCGATTTGCCGTCTATAAAAAAAACTTTGTTATTATAATTTGTCACCGCAACTTCCATATCACCATCGCCATTTATATCTTTCGCATCAATGCCAAAGGCAATGCCGCTGCCGAGTGCGACGTCCCATATTCTGCTACCACTCTGGCCATCCAATAAAATGACCTGGCCGCCGCCTGTTGAATACGTGCCGATTGCGGCCGCAACATCCGGCGTGCCATCGTTATTGATGTCGCCATAAGCCAGATCAGTGGTCTCCTGATAATCACCGTTAGCCTGCCATTTCAAAGAACCGTCTTTATTCAGGGCCACGATCGTGGTGTTACCGCTGCTCGCCTTGCCGCCGGCAACGACATCCAGAACGCCGTCTCCGTCTACATCAACAATATCTGCATTCACAGAGGTGCCGGTTGCTGGCAGGGAACAGGTCCACAGATTCACGCCAGTGGCGCTGTTCACGGCAACCACATCTCCGGCCGCAGTACCAAAGACCACATCGGCGAGATTATCATCATTTAAATCGCCGGCTGCAAATCCGTCTTCCCAGCGGTCGAACCATTCGATGGTGGCTGATGCTTTGTAGATCCATTTTAATTTTGCACTATGTGGTGGCGGCGGTGGTGTTATGTTGGTTTCAAAAATTGCCAGACCACCGCCATTTGTTCCGATCCATAAATTACCGCTTGTGTCGAATGCCAGCGCATCAACATCATTATGCGGCAAGCCGGAATTTTGGGTATCAAAGACAGTAAACGGATCAATATCGAGAAAGGCCAGACCACCACCAAATGTGCCGATCCAAACTCCTTCTTCCGGATCGAGGGCCACGGCATCCACAGTTGTTGAGGGCAGACGGGAATTATCTGCTGTATACAGCGTGATATTCGGCCAGTCAATGATACGAAAACCGCCCGGCGATGCAGCACAGGCCATCCCGTTAGACTTGACGACCAAATCAAAACAATAAAATCCGGCGCCGACATTGAGAACATCCCAGGATGTGCCATTAAATTTGGCAAGTGTCTTGTAAGTACCAGCCCAGATCGAACCATCCGCCCCTCGTGTCAGTGAGTAGACATAATCATCTGTCAGACTCGAGTTTGAACTGTCGTAAACACGCCAGGTGGAGCCGTCAAAGTTGACAATGCCACCGCCCTGGGTGCTGATCCACAAATTATCATGGTCGTCTATCAGCACATCCGTGATGAGGTCGGACGGTAAATCCGAATTATTGCTGTTGAAAAGATTAAATGTAGTGCCGTCGAGTATGGCCAATCCCTGTTTGTTCGTGCCAATGTAAATGTTGTTTTGACTGTCTACGGCAAGCGCCTTGATATCGTTTTCCGGCAGGTCAGAGTTGCCTGCATTATAAACGGTCCAGTTGATGTCATTGTATTTGGCCACACCACCTTTTGTACCGATCCACGCGTTGCCCATCTCGTCAAACGCAATACATTTGACAACATCGTTTGGCAGATCCGAGTTTGAGCTATTAAACACCGTCCAGTCACCGTTTTGCGCCTGGAGAAAAGTTGGGACTGTAAAAATCAGGAACAGCACTGTGGTAAATGGGAAGATATTGGCGATCGCTACACTTTTTGTGTGCATGGCACTACCTCCATATTTAAGTACTGATAAGTCAAGAAGGAGAACGGGCAGTCGATGGTATTTGTAGATGATTATGTGCGTGCAGCGGAGAAGGTTGTCGTATTAAAGCAAGGGAATGAGCAAGCAAGAGTACGAGAATTTTTTTACTAGGGCCGGTTCGTATAGCGCATGTGCGAGATCTCTTTCAAATAAAAATCGACATTTATTCCTTAAATTGCAAGTTGTTTTCATCGTATGTGTCACCTTGTTTTTTATATTTCTTTTGTAAAGATTGAAAAAGTACCTCTTTGTTTAAGCTTTAATGAAGCGCATTTCAAAAATCTCTTGCATTTCATGCAGATTCTGTTACTTTACATATCAAACAGCTCTCTTGCGCCCGAAAAGTCCTCACAACTATGATATAGTAGTTTTGTCATCACACACGCATCCACTTCCTCTGGAAAAATTCTGCCTACATGTTGTGTTCTTTGATAGAGCAAATTAAGTTCAACAAGCCAACTATAAACTGAATGGGATTATACGTCTCATAATAATTCGGCTTTATAAACTATTCCAAAAGGAGTGTGATCATGAAAACGCGCTCTGTATTTTTCCTGCTGATTATTTTTACCATGTCTCCCGGGCTCTTGGGTCAGATGACTGTAAAAAACAGCACGGAGGACATCCTGATGGAGGTCAACGACGAAGGGGATTTTGGCTCGATTATGTTACTATCACCCACAAGCTCCACTCCAACGACCACCACCAACAAATTGTACAATATCGGCGGCATGTTGTACTGGAACGGGAGTGTCCTTGGGGTGGGGAGCAACAGTTGGAATCTGACTGGCAATAGTGGAACGACACCGGGAACTCATTTTATTGGGACAACGGATAACCAGGCACTGGAATTTAAAGTGAATAGTACGCGTGTTTTGAGACTGGAGCCAACCTCTGCTTGCCCCAATCTCATAGGTGGCTTGAGTACTAATTTGGTTACAGCCGGTGTTGTCGGTGCAACAATAAGCGGCGGAGGTGGAACGAATCAAAATCTTGTGACTGATGACTACGGTACGATTGGTGGAGGCCAAAACAATCAGGCGGGTGATAACGGTGGATCAACATCAGATAGATTTTATGCCACAGTGGGAGGGGGGCTCAACAATAAAGCCATCGGCGAATATTCCACAATTAGTGGCGGACGAAATAATACGGCGGGAGCCCCGATGTTTGCTACCATTGGCGGGGGAGAGAGTAATACAAGCAGCGGATTACGTTCCACTGTTGCGGGTGGTGAGAGCAACGTGGCCAGTTCCAGTGGCTCCGCTGTGGGTGGCGGATGGGATAATACGGCCAGTGGCGGGGCATCAACTGTTGCGGGCGGTGAGGAAAATACTGCCAGTGGACAGTTCTCCGCAATACCTGGAGGAAGTAAAAATACCGCTCAAGGCTACCACAGTTTTGCCGCCGGTCGAAGAGCCAAAGCCAACCATAACGGCAGTTTCGTCTGGGCCGATCCCACGGATGCCGATTTTGCGACTACAGCGGAGCATCAGTTCCTGATCCGTGCGAATGGAGGCGTTGGCATTGGTAAAACAAGCCCGACCCAGGCATTGGACGTCGCCGGTACGGTACAGATGACCGGTTTTCAAATGCCCACCGGCGCAACGAATGGTTATGTGTTGACGTCAGATGGCTCGGGAGTCGGTACCTGGCAGGCTGTCACTGGCGGTGGCAGTGATGGCGACTGGACAATTTCCGGCAGTGATATGTATGCTGCGGTGTCCGGCAATGTCGGCATTGGCACGAGCGGTGCGCTGAACGAAAAGTTGGTTCTGGAGAATGGAAATTTTTATATCAAAGGTGGAAACTCGTTATTAAGAGGCACAGGCGGCGGACAAAGGGTTGAGTACATACAAGCTATATACCTGACCTCTTCGGAATCATATTGCGAAGTTGAAATCCAGGGTGCAAATCCAGGCGATGCTGCTATGGTGGTCGAAGCTCATCACATCTGTGGGAACGGCTACGGCGGCGGGGCTGCCTATGGCAAACAAATCTGGATCATCAGCTGCGAGGGCGGCTCATCTCCATCAACGATTGTGGAATATCCCGGCGAATACGATGAGGCTTCAAACAATAAAATTACCCTGGATGGAGCATCCGGACCCATAATTCGCATAAAATTTCACAGGAGATTTGCTTATGATAATGGATCGGTGAGAATTTTGCTTTTTGGTGGTTTTAATCCTGAGACAGTAACATTTACGTCAACAAATCATCTTTAAATTGTCAAACGGTAGGCTCACTTTCATATCAACAAGAAATATCTAATCTCCCAATGAATCGGAGAGGAGAATGAAAATGAAATATTTAGTGCTTTTTGTGATAATAATGCTTTTTTGTATTCGTGTCTTCGCCTCGGTAAACGTACAACTTTCAAATGGCGTGATCATGGAGACATCAAACGGTGTTTCTGTGGAACTGGATGGGGACTATACCTTTGATGAAAGCAGTTATTTTTGCGGCGAGATAAGTTCGGGAAACCGTAGCGGTTGTACGAGCTTTAGCGGTTTGGCTTTTTCCTCCGGATTTAACGGCAGCATCACATGCCACACAGGATCCGAATATGATAAAAATAACGGCGAGCCGGCAAATTTTGCACGTTGGTATGAACTTGCGGCAAGTTCCGATCTCAATCCGGTTACAATGACGATCACTTTTGTGAACAATGGTGATATCGATGAACGAAACGGATTGACCGATCCGGAGACATATTACATCATGCGCTATGTGAATCCATGGACAAAATATGCCGCAACACTTGGGATAAACACGCTGACAGCAACAGGAGTGGATATCCCTGTCGGCGCCTCGGACTGGATTATGTCCAATCAGGATCCGATTGCTGTTTCGCTGCGTTCCTTCAACGCTGTTGCCGAAAACGGCGCCATAACGATCAGGTGGGAAACAGCTGTGGAAATAAATAGTGCGGGATTTAATATTCTGCGAAGTCGAGAAAAAGACAGTGACTACCAACGAGTAAACGAGCAACTCATCGCCGCGAATGGTCAGCTTACAGTGGGTGCGGCATACGAGTATATTGACTTTCCGGGTGTGAGTGCAATTTATTATTATAAATTGGAGGATGTGTCGCGTGATGGCAGGATCAGGTTGAGTACGCCGATTTCCGTCGAGCTCGTAACCGGTGTGTTGACACGTTTGGCGCCGCCAAAAAACTTTTTTCTCTGCCAGAACTACCCTAATCCCTTTAATCAAACCACGACTATTAAATTTGGCATCCCCAGAGATGAGTTTGTTCAGCTCGTGATTTATAATATTCGCGGTGAGGCGGTGCGTTTGCTGGTGGATGAATACCTCCTGGTCGGCACCTATCTGCTGCTTTGGGATGGTCTGGACAATTATAGCTTTTGTGTACCGACGGGTGTTTATTTTTACAAAATGGGTTCTGGCGATTTTATTTCCAGCAAAAAACTGACATTAGCCAGGTAAAATTCGCTCTACAAGGTGATGAATAACATCCATCATCTATGGAAAAGGCGCCGTATGTG
The DNA here is from genome assembly GCA_016928775.1 of Candidatus Zhuqueibacterota bacterium. Taxonomy (GTDB): domain Bacteria; phylum Zhuqueibacterota; class Zhuqueibacteria; order Residuimicrobiales; family Krinioviventaceae; genus Kriniovivens. The sequence goes on from JAFGKD010000103.1 coordinate 31,480, forward strand.
CCTTTTCCGAGAGGGGTCTCTCGCCTCCATCCGTCCCATACCACGCTGTTCAAAAGTGACCTGCACCCGATATGTGCTTCCCACGTGTTTTGAGGTGATGGTCACGGAATGTCATTTATGGCTGTTCAAGCGCGAGCCTCAGAACCGTTGCATAAATAAGATGGAGCGAATTCAAGAGTCGCATTCCTGCAATGATAGAAGTGCTTGTCTTGGCTATGCAAGTGTCTTATTATCAATGTATTGCGAGCAGCTATTCTTTCTGGCATTATCATTGTAATGAACATGCCGAGGAAAGTCTATGAGAATCGCCATTACAACCTGGCAAGGCCGAATTTCACCTGTTTTTGATTCGAGCCAATGGCTGCAATTGTTCGACGACTCGGGCGTGCGCCTTTTTTCAGAGCGCGAGTATATCGGCGATGAGGCACCTTTTGGCAAGGTCGAACGGATCAAAAAACTTGGCGCGGACATTCTGATATGCGGCGCGATTACCCGCCCGTTACAGTTTGATCTGGCCAATTCGAACATTCGCGTCTATCCTTTCGTGTGCGGCGATGTGGCTGCAGTATTGGACGCTTTTATACGACAGCATGATATCGATGACCGCTTTGCCATGCCGGGCAGACGGAGGCGAAGAAGGAATCGACGCGGTCGTCCATAAAAAGGAAAGGAAGATTGGCAGCAATGATTTATATTGACAAAGATTTGTGCACGGGATGTGCGAAGTGTATCGATAGCTGCCCTTTTGCAGCACTGTCAATTTTAAACAAAAAGGCAGTTGTGGATGAAAGCCTGTGCCGTTTATGCGGCGTTTGTTTTGAGGCGTGTCCTTTTGGTGCGATATCCATGCCGACTGTCCGACAGACTAGCGACGCCAATGCGAGCGTAGCCGACAATCGGACAACCGAATTCAATGCGTTTGCGCCACTTTTTAATGATCCGGCGCCTTTTTCTGGATCAAGTCGACCTTTTGGAGGTGGGCAAGGCCGCGGCATACATTCCGGGAGAGGTGGTGGCCGGGGGTGCGGACGACGTGCAGGCAAAGGCCGCAGAATGGGTCGCAGACGCTAAAGCAAGATAAATTTGTATAATAGATATTTTTTCAATGTATTTTTCATATGTATAAAGGAGGTTTACAATGCCGTTTGGAGATCGAACAGGACCATTCGGAGAAGGTCCAATGACCGGACGCGGCGCCGGGTATTGCGCCGGGTATGGTATGCCAGGAAACGCTAATCCTTTTGGGAGAGGCATGGGATTTGGACGCCGAGGCGGTTGGGGTCGGGGCTTTCGCTTTTTTTATGGTCGAGGTGCCCGGCCGCGATGGGGCTGGGGTGTGCCTTGGACCGACATGGCGGCGCCAACAAAAGAAGAGGAGCTCGAGATGCTCAAAAATCAGGCAGAGTCGCTTCGCCACGGTCTGGAAGAAATCGAGCGACGCATGCAGGAGCTTGAAACCAAAGCCGAAAAATAGCGTGAACAGCTCTCTCGATTGTATCCCGTGCATACTCAGCAGCTTTGTCCGGCTGCTGGAAAAAGATATTTTACCCAGGGAAAAGCACGAAAAAGCGCTGCGCCAGGTGCTCTTCTATCTGGCGCGCGCGGATTATCGCCAATCACCACCGATCCTCGGTCGCGAAATACATCGACTGATTCGAGAACTTTTACAAAATCCGGATCCTTATCAGGAGATAAAAAAAGCATCAAACCAAAAAATGTTGGCCGTATACGATCGCTTTCGGCAACAGGTTCATGAATCCGACGATCCGTTCAAGACTGCTCTTCGTCTGGCCGTTGCCGGCAATGTCATCGATTATGCGCCGCAAAATCGGCTAGATATCTGGGAGACCACCGAACGAGTTTTGCGCTCCCCTTTGGCCGTTGATGATTCCGATGCTCTTCGACACGCGCTGCGCGCCAGCCAACAACTTTTGTATATCGGTGACAATGCCGGCGAGATCGTGTTAGACAAGCTGTTTCTTGATACTATTGCCCATCCCAATGTCTATTTTGCGGTGCGTGCTGCGCCGGTCATTAACGATGCCACACTGGAAGATGCGCTGGCAGTCGGGATCGACAAAATTGCGCAACTCATCACGACCGGAGATGATGCACCCGGAGCAGTGTGGGAGACAACATCGCACGATTTCAAAACTGTTTTTAATACAGCAGATGTTGTTATCGCAAAAGGACAGGGAAACCTGGAAGGATTAATCGATACGGATTATAAGATTTTTTTTCTGTTCGTCGCCAAATGTGATTTGATCGCCAGCCGGGTTGGTGCACACAAGGGCGATTTTGTGGTTAAGTACAAGAGCCAAAAACGAATTGAATAAATCGCCGCTTTGCCCCCATTTTTTTCAGCCCATTGTTTTTGCACATCCGATCCTATTTTAGCTCGCTCCCTGTGTCACTTTCTGTTTGATAATACGCCTGGCGAAAATCGCCAAAACCAGGAATATCCCCAAAAACAGGACGACCGCCGGACCACTCGGCACATCTTTATGCCACGACAGAATCAATCCCAAAAGACTTACCACGGTTCCGGTCAACCAGCCGATGATGATGCGCGGCAACCATTTTGTTGAAAATAGCGCCGAGATCGATGATGGAATGATGAGAAAGGCAAACACGATGAGAATACCGCCGATGCGCACCGAGTGCATGACCACAATCCCGAGAGAGAGATAAAAAAGAAAATCCCACACCCGGGTTTTCATGCCACTTTTTATGGCTGCTTCATAATCTTCTGACAGCGGAATAAATTTATGCCGAAAAAGCACATGAAAGCCACCAATGAGCGAATAGACAAGAACGGATTTGATAATCTCCGGCCACTGCACCCACAGGATGGAACCTATGAGCATCTCTTTTGTGTGTTCGTGCGAGCCGGCAGCCTTGTCGATGATGAGAACCGCCGCTGTCGCTGCGACGGCATACGAGATGCCAATGATCGCTTCCATACAAATACGCGGCTGTTTGCATTTCAGTGATGAAAAAAACCACGCAGCCAACGAGACAAACGCCAGCGAAACGGGATATGTCCAGGGACTCTCGTGATCAATATGGAAAATAAAAGCAAACGTGACACCGAGGGCGGCAATTTGTGCCATGGCAATATCAATAAAAATGATGCCACGCTTGAGCACGTGAATACCAAAATAGCCATGAATGCCAATGAGTGTCAGGCATGCGACAAATGGTGCTGACATAAAAAGCAGGGCTTCCACGTGTTTCTCCTTGTCAAATTAGGTGTTTGATGTTTGGTTCACTCTTTTGCGAGAAACCAATGCCGTTGTCAGCAGCATGGCTCCCAGGATACAAACAATGGTCGGACCATTGGGAAAATTAAACTTGTACGAGAGCAGGATACCGAAAAACGAGCCGACCAGTCCCGCCGACCAGGAAAGCAAAAAGCGCATCCTCCAGGTCGATGCCAAAAACATGGCGATCGCTGCCGGTCCGATGAGAAACATAAAAACGACAAAAATACCGCCGATTTTCACCGACTCGACCACGACAAAGCCAAATGTGATGTAAAAAATTAAATCATATAATCGCACTGCCGCGGCAGTCATCTCAGATTTTCGATTTTCAGTAATTGCTAACGTCTTTTGGTAAATTAAAAGATGAACGATACCGACGACGGCAAACAGGAGACCGGTTTTCAAAATATCGCTCCACGTCACCCACAAAATCGCACCAGTGAATGTTTTTTGCACAAAGTTTGAACCACCCGGGACACTATCCACCAGCAAATAAGCGATGGCCAGAGCCATGCAATAGATGATGCCAATGATCACTTCCTGCGACAGCTCCTTGTGTTGAAATTTCGAAACTGCAAAAGCCGATACGATGATCAAGGTGAATCCGAGCGAAATAAGCAAAGAGAATAGCGAGCCCTCCGATGCACCGAGTAGAATGCCAATCATTGTACCCAATGCTGCCACTTGTGCGACTGCAATATCGACAAAAATCACGCCCCGACTGAGGATGTGATTGCCGAAATAGCAGAGAATCAGCACCAGGATCACACAGGCAGCAAAAGGTGTTGCTAAAAAGAGCAATGTTTCCATCATTATTATATCCTCAGTCTTTTAAATGGTGTTTGCTGATAGCTGACAGCGGAGAGCTATCGGCTTAAAAACATCTATTCCAACGCCTCATTTATACTTTGAATCCAGGAGTCCATCAGATCAAAAATATCTTCCGTCCCGGGTGCTGCCCCACACGACAGCGGCAAATAAACACCGTGGATGCCGGTACGATTTTCAATCATTTGCGGCGTCGCTTTTTCGAAATAGGTTGCAACAAGCATCAACTCGAGATTCTGGCTTTCGATGAGGTTGATGATGTTTTGCACGTGCTTGGCGGAGGGCGGAATGCCGGGTTTGGGTTCGACATAACCTGCCACATCCAGTCCAAAGGTGTCGGAAAAATAGGCCCAGTTTTTGTGATAAGCGATAATCTTTTTATCACGAAAAGGTATGGCGTCTTTTAGCCAACCGCCTAAATAATTGAGCAGTTTTCCGCCTTGATATTCTCTGTCCAAAAAAGTAAAAAGCGTCTTGTTACGCAACAATTCATCCAGCGTCTCACCGCCAAACATATCCACCAAAGCATCGCCGAACAATGAGCGATCGACCATATCGTAAAATTGGTCGCGATTCGTTATGTAAAAATCCGCTTGATCCGGATCAACTTTTTGCAGGCCAATGGTTATATTTCTGGCAATATGTTTCCAGTTCAAGGGACTCGTATGAATATGAGGATTGCCCATCATGTGGATGTCTCCCTCGGTGCGGTCAGCTTTATCTACTTTTTGCAAAAGTGGAACCCCGTCCGATACAGCGACAAAACCGATTTCGCCATCCATTATTTTTTTATTGCGCGCTTTGTCAAGCAAGGTTGTAGACCAGACTTCGAGGTCAAGACCGGTTGTCACCCACATGTCCGCATAGCGCATTTTCATCGCGTAACTGGGTTTTGGCGGGACAAAATGCGGATCACCTTTGCCATCGGAAATAAATTCGACATAACCTTTGTCTTGCACGATATATTTGGCGATTGCCGCAAAGTCGGAAAACGAGGTGACGATGTGCAATCCCTTGTCATTTCTACCCCAGGCATGATCATGCCCGTGCCGGTGGTGATGTTGCTGATGTTGCGCCAGAGTGCTGGCTGATAAAACGAGAAGCAGTGACAGCAAATATATTTTTTTCAACATGACCAACTCCTCTTGCTTAATATGCTTCGTGTTTGTGCGGTCCCATCGCCCAGTTCACTTGCATTATCAACGAGTGATCATCGGGATAGGGTCCATCATAGTCCTGGATATCGACGTAATTTCTTTTCGAATACTGATATTGGCAGCGCAAAAAGACAAACTCGCTCTGCCAAAAATCCGCACCGATCGTGTAGGCCCATTCGTTCTGGTTATTGTCATAAGGCAGTTCTGTATAGTCAATACGACCCGTAAGCCACCAGCGCGCATTCAACTTGTTCTGGATAGAGGTGTAAAATCCTTTGCTTCGTTTACTGCCTGATGGCTCATCGCGCACACTGTAAAGAAATTCGGTTTTCCAGTCAAATGTGCGATACTTGGCACGATCTGAAGGAATCCATTTTAAATTAGCCGAGATATTCCCAACCACACTTTGACGATTTAGCTCGGCATCATTGTAACCCGTGACCGCGCCGAGACGCCATTCGAAAAAAGTATTGTGCGTGATGTCATAAAAATTGGTGAAATTGGCCACAGCTAACACACTGCGTTTTTCGTTGGTGAAACTGATGCCATTGCCGCCGTTGAGAACCGCGAGGTCAAACATGCTCGCATCAGCCCACAGGAGTCGCGGCAGCAAAAAATTACCGGCGAGACCAAAACCGCCAAGGTATGCGACGGAAAAATAGTTGACCAGCACTTTGGGTCGGTCAAACTGCGGCAGAGCGTGATCGTGGTAGCGGTTCAGGATGCCAAATTCAGCGTTGAACAAGCCCACTTTGAGATTCATGGCCAGCGGCAGGTTGAGCCATTCCATGTACGCTTCTTCAATGCTGATCGACTCTTCGGTGACGGAGAGAAATGATTTGCCACGGGTGAATGGATCGAGCGGTGCCAGCAGGCTCAATTCCAGCTCGCGCAAGAAAAAACCGTTGTTGCCATAGGATCGTTCGGATTCGTCGTTGATAAAATCAGCACCGCTACTGCTGAGGCCAGCAAAAAAATCACCGGACACAGAGATATTGGGATTCAAAGCTGACTGCTGCCGAACACCGGTATGAAATTTTTTACCAACACCGTCCTCCTCCTTTTTTTCGACCGCTTTGAGTTTGCGAGCTTCCTCCAAAAGTTTTTTGAGCTCATCCTCCTGTTCCTGCTTTTCGAGTTTCTCCAGCAGGTCATGCACGGACTTTTCCAGATTTTTTATCTTTTGCCTAGTAGAGTCCGTTGTCGTTTCAGTCGACTGAGCCACAAGATTCCCCGCACAGATGACTAAACCCAACACGATACAGCATACGCCCAAGTATCGCATGTTTTCCTCTCTTGCTTGACGTTTCGTGATCGTTAATAAATCGATTGTAGAAAATTCATTCGATGTTTGCGGAACTGGCAACCGCCGGGGCCGGAAATGACGCTTGGTATCGATGCCACTCGGCTCCATCACATCTTGCGGGATGGACTTGATCGCCCCGCTGTGACCGGACTATGACTATAAACAAAAAGTCGGGGGGCCGCGATGCGGAGAGAGTCGATAAAAAATGATGCGAGGAGTTATCGGGTCGAGTTGAACAAAACGCTGAAAAATCAATTTCAGACATTCAGAGATTTTATAAATAGCAACCAGCGCGATGAGCGAGGCTAACAGCAACTCGTAGGTAAGCAGTTGCATCCTGGAATGTTCATGTGTTGGGTGCGCTGCGGATTCGCCAACTGATTTTATATAAGGATGCGCATGAAAGATCCGCTCGCCGGTATGCAGTATATGAAAATGCCCGTTGAAAAAAGCATTATAATTTTGACAAAAAAAGGCGCCTAACAGCAGGGTGAGGAGGGCAATACGCATCAGCTCTTTTCTCATACAATCACGTTCAGTTGAATGGTTCGTTGCAGTGACAGAAGATATTTAAATCCATGGCAAAGCGCAATAAAAAAATGGCGGCAAACGGGTGTATGCCCGGGCTTTCGCGGGAGGGACCGGGGACAAGCCGGCCACTCTAACCGATTGTTCGGCATATCCATGCCGGACGGGAAATATATGCGGACATTTGTCCAAGTGGGATAAAGATCCCGCTCTATTGTCCGCCCAGGATGGATATCCTGGGCGATCGTATGACCAATTTTTCATGGTTATGGCCAGGCGGGCGTTTTGCGGCATTTTTAAATTGACATTCCCCGTCACATTTTTTATAATTAATCAGGGCACTTGATTCCATCAACACATTGATTGCTGCCCGCAGGGCACGACCGGCATACAACATCAATCAAAGACAATATTTTTCCATTTTCACAAGAGGTGATCCATGTCCACGCAATTCTCAGAAGTCATTATCAAAGCCCCGTTTTTGATGGTCAAAGGCTTTTTGATGGGCTATATGCAGGGCGCAAAAAAGGATTTTGAGTATTTCTTTCATCGCAAGCACAGCATCAAACGCGAGAGTATGGGCGAGCTGATGCGCGAGCTGTTTCACGTCGAGTGCCATACGCACATCTGTTTGCCGACCGACATTTTTCCGGATTTTCAGCAAGCGCTGCACAATGTTGAACACAAGCTGTGCGCTCAGGTTGAATCGGCGAAACAAATTAAAAGCGCCTCGTTCACCTTTAGCTTTCACAACTACAACGAAGCGGAAACCGGCATATACAAAGAGCTGTTCCGCAATATCCCCCGGAATGTCGAGTTGATCAATTATAATCCCCTTGAATTACGCGGTGATGCCCTGGTTGGTGTGTCCGAATACACCCACATCAACCAGTATGTTTACGAAGGATACGGCACGGTGTCGGGCGATTTTCAGGGCGTGATGGATTTTTATTTGAAGGTCAAACGACATCGGCTGGTCGATTCGATTTTGTGCGGGGAAGTCAAGTTGGTGGTGTGAGAAAGAAGTTGCAATAAAAGGGAAATCATGCGATTACATTTTGTATTTCTAGTAGTTTTCCTTTCTCATGCAATTATCCTTTTCGCTCATCAGTTTATAAATCTGACCGTTAATGATGGTTTATCCAGCAGTGGACAAGAACCATTCAAGTATAACTGGTATCAAGCCGTTGCACGTGATAACAAAAAAAATCTTTGGTTTGGCATTACAAATCTGCAACATCGTGTTTTTTTTTAGCAAAGTTTTTAGCGCAATGAAAAAAATAAAACCAGAGCGCACTGAGAACTACAGAGAAAGGCCACATGCTCTTTTTCTATCCGTGACCTCGGTGTCCTTTGTGGTTTGGATGTTTTTGGTTGCGGCCTGCGGCTGCGCCGCGTGTGAGTGCAGTTTGGACATTCTGCGTTCCGTGCCAGTCGTTAGATTTTCGGTCGCCGAGCGTCCCCTTCTGCATTCCGCCGGAGACCGGCGGAACGAGGTTTAGTGCGCTACTCGTTTTGGCTTTTTATTTCCATGCTTGAACTTTTATTCCCTTGCATCAGCTTTGTGTTCTCCAGCGTTATTTTCTCATTCCCTCGCTCTGCGGGGGAATGTAGCGCGGACGCTCCGCGTCCCGTAACTCTCATTAGATTCTCGAATGCCGAGCATCCTGTTCCGCGCCGCCACAGCATTTTGCCTCAAAACAAATGCATGGCATCTGTGGCGCGACATTTATGTCGCACGGAAAAGCTGGATTTTACAACTATTTCCCCCCAAAATGTTACATAAGTGAAAGTATTTGTTACATCAGTGGTGGGAAAAGGCTGGTTATTTTTTGTATTATTATATAAAGACCATAACATCTTTCATTAAACGAGCGGGGCATTTTATGAAAACGCTTATTTGTATTTTGGTGTTGATGTTGGCCACACTGTCGACAGCCGATGTCATTCACGTTCCGACGGATCAGTCCACCATTCAAGCGGGAATCGATATCGCTGTAGATGGCGATACCGTGTTGGTCGCCGAAGGCACCTACGTCGAAAACATCAACTTTAAGGGCAAAGCCATCACGGTGGCCAGCCACTATGCCGTGGATCAGGATACGTCGCATATTGCCAAAACAATTATTGATGGCAGCGGCGCGGCGAATCCGGATAGCGCTTCGACGGTGCTCTTTGTATCAGGTGAGGATACAACTTCTGTTCTGACGGGATTTACTATCACCGGCGGCAGCGGCACGGTGCTTAAGCCGGAAGAGAGCGGCGTAAATCTTTACGGTGGTGGACTGTTTTGTTTGAACAGCGGCTGCAAAATTACAAACAACATTTTTACCGGCAATGAAATCACCTGCTCGCAGATCGCGGAAGGTGGCGGCATGTATGTTTTCTCGGATGCTGCGGAATCTTTTGCGGTCATCCGGGATAATGTGATCCAGCAAAACAAAGTAACCGGCGATTTTATGGCGGTCGGCGGCGGTATCTCGATTGGTACGCCTAGCCTCATTCAAAACAATAAAATTCGAAAGAACAAGGCGATTTCGAACGGCGCCATGAGTCTGGGCGGTGCCATCGGTGTTGGATACGGGGCCGAACAAAATGATGCCGTTATTATCCGGGGAAATGATATTTTCGCCAATGAATCAATAGCCCTGGCCACCGGCTCCGAAGCCTGGGGTGCCATCGCATCGCTTGCTCCGAATGTACACATTGTGAATAATCGCATTTTGAATAATACCACACAGTCAACGCGCTACTCATTCGGCATGGGCGTATTTTTAATGAACGCGGCAAATGAGAGTCGGATTATCGGCAACATCATCACCGGCAATAAAGACACCGGCGGTGAGGGCGCCGGCGGCGGCATCTTTATACGCGAGAGCTCCGATGTGTTGGTTGAAAAGAATGTCATTGAAAACAACAACACGGATCGGGGTGTGGGCCTTTTGGCTTATGAAGCACGTGTTATTGTGCAAGACAACACCGTACGAAACAATGTTGCCGATGTCTGGGGTGGTGGCATCGCGAACCAATACTCCACCATGTTGATTCAGAACAATCTTGTATCGGGGAACAGCGCGGTGCATTTTGGCGGTGGACTGGAATTTATCGAGGTCACTTCTGCGCTGGTGCAGAACAACATCGTTTTCGGCAACAGTGCCGGCGCCTCGGGAGGCGGTGCGGCCTGCGCCGGACCTCCGGAAAACCTGGCGCTTCACTTGCCTCCTCTCCCTGATTTGGATCGCTTCAAACTTCAGCGTGCCTCAACATCAGCGTCGACCATCCCGGAATTGAACGCGGTTGTCTTTATGAACAATACAATCACCGCCAACAAGGCTGAGCATCCCCAAGGTGGCGCAGGCATTTACGCGCGCGATATTCCCGTCTATGTGGTCAACTCTATTGTGTGGGGAAACGAGAGCCCCTCAGCGACAAATCAGCAAATCTGGGATAAATACGACAATTGTGTCTATGTCTACAATTCCGATGTCGAGGGCGGCTATAGCGGTATGGCCTTTGATGTGATTGACGCGGACCCGATGTTCCTGGGACCGCGCTATTTTCTGTCGAGCGACAGTCCGTGCATTGGCGCCGGTCTAACAGAACTGAAGATCATGGGGCAGACAGTTGTCGCTCCGCCCCTCGATTACGGCGGCCGCCCGCGTCCCATGCCGGCGGGCAGCGCACCCGATCTCGGCGCCTGGGAGCATCGCCTCGCTCAACCAAAGCCGTCTCACACCCTGCATGTGCCAGCGGATTTTGCCACGATCCAGGAGGCCATCAACGCTTCATCAGACGGTGACACGGTTTTGGTGGCGGAAGGGACCTACTATGAAAATATCAATTTTGTCGGTAAAGCGATCACCGTGGCGAGCCATTTTCTGGTGGATCAAGACACATCGCATATCTCCAAAACGGTTATAGACGGCAGCACAGCGACCAATCCGGATAGCGCCTCAACAGTCCTTTTTATTTCAGGAGAAGACTCGACATCGGTGCTGACCGGTTTTACGATCACCGGCGGCAGCGGCACGGAATGGCATATGCAGAACTATAAGGTGTTGTGCGGCGGCGGCATTTTTTGTAACAAGAGCGGCGCGCGCATTGTCAGGAATATCATTCGAGACAATGTGATCATCACCGACAAAGATATCGCCGAAGGCGGTGGCATTGCTGCCGAGGCGGATGGTATAGGCAAATTGTTGATCATTGAAGATAATATCATCAAAAACAATAAAACGGAATCAACGGCTTTTAACGCGGAATCAGGCGGACTCGGCATCTATACGAATTGTCGGATTAGCGGAAATCTGGTTGAAAACAATCAAACCATTGGCTCCGGCTTCGCCGGCGCCGCGGCATTGGGCGCCGGGCAATGGAATGAGATGATCATCAACAACAACCGGTTCATCGGCAATGAATCCATCATGACATCCAGCAGCAATTTTGCTTACGCGGTCATCATACTCTCCCAAAGCAAAGTCGATTTTTTTAATAATCATCTTGAACGTAACAGCACGCGCGGCGGCCGGGGCACGGGTGGCACCGTCATTTTTATGCATGGCGTTAGTCGTGCGAACATCAGCCACAATATTTTTAAAGACAATGTCAATAAAGTAAACAACTTTACGTCCAGGCTCTGTTTTGCGCAAGAATCCGCAAATGTGCTCATCGCGGGTAATGTGATGCGCGACAATAACCGAGTGAATGGCATTTACCTGCTCGTTTCGGACGGGATCGTGCGCGACAATGAGATCGTCAACAACAAGGGGTATTATGGTGTTGCCATCGCCGGTTGGGAATCGACCATGTTGATCGACAATAATATTATTTTGAACAACCAGGCGCAAACCAGCACCGGCGGCATCTGGATGACCAAGATGACATCCGCGCTGATCCAGAACAATATCATCAGCGGCAACCGCGCCAACAGCGCGGCGGCCGGCGGCGTTGCGGTGTGGGATGGCGGCAATCAAAATATGCTGGGCACCCTGTTGCCGGAGCGCCCGGACTATGCAGAATATCTCACTCATCGCGTACCAATGTTCAAATCGGCGCAAAAAACAACGGCAGCCATTCCCGATTTCAAGTCGGTTGTCCTTATCAACAATACCATCACGGATAACTATGCCTCCAATTATGGCGGCGGCGTCTATATTCAAAACTGGGAAACGCATCTCGTCAATAACATCATCTGGGGAAATCAAGCCGGACAAAAAGGCTACGAGCAGATTGCCTATATGGTCGGCAGACTGACCGTGCAAAATTGCAATGTGCAGGGCGGCTGGAAACAGGGGCAAAACATCATCGATGCCGATCCGCTCTTCAAAGGAGACACATTTGAGCTTTCGGATATGAGTCAGTGTATTGGCAAAGGCGCGGCATTGGTCACCATCAATGGTGTGGATTTAAACTGCCCGGAAAAAGACTGTCATGACGGTGTGCGGCCCAATCCGGAAGGATCAAATCCTGATATAGGCGCATATGAATCACCATTAGCCGAACCGGAGGGAACAGGTATCGAGGCAACACTCCTCGAAATACCGCGCGAATTTTCCCTGCTGCAAAATTATCCCAATCCGTTCAATCCAATCACCACGCTCAGCTACACAGTGCCGCAACCGGGGCGGATAAAATTGTCGATCTATAAC
>JAFGKD010000104.1 GCA_016928775.1 Candidatus Zhuqueibacterota bacterium
AACATTGTCATTTTTGCCATAAACACCTAACCTTTTGTTTCTTAGTGTTTTTGTGGCTTTGTGTGAGCAGTTTGTGAATAATGCAGGCTAGGCACTTATTTCATCAGCAGCATACTTTTTGTTTCATTAAAATCGTTTGCCTGGATCTGATAGAGATAGACGCCGGAGCTGTGCCGGGAAGCATCCCAGGTTACAGAATAGTCCCCAGGACTTTGTTCGGCGTTCACCACTTCCATCACTTTTTTTCCTTTCAGATCGTAGATCGTCAGTCTCACATGCGCTTTATCCCGCAATGAATAGGCAATGGTGGTCGACGGATTAAAAGGATTGGGGTAATTATTTACAAGCGTGAAATTTTTCACTACAGTATAAGGTGACTTTAAAACATCCGTTTGGATAAAATCACCGCTGAACAGCATCGAGCTCCAGGTATTTGGATCGCGTTTTCCCATGCCGAATTTAATGGTTCCTTGCCGTCTATTGCCGTCAACTTCTTCATCGGCTTCATCCACCTGCATACCCCAGGCCCATACAGCGTCAACTTCCATTCCTGTCAATAACTGGATAGCCATCTCATAAATTCGCATAGTGCCGTCGATGGTTAAATGAATGGCTTTTCCCGCCGTTTCGTTGTAGTAAGAGTCACAATCGCCGTCCAATAATTCAAGAGACTCATCGGCAATGGTTCCGGCGACGGGCCAGTAGCGAACTTCATCCTCAACATCGAGGAAATAGCCTTCATAACTCCATACTCGTTCAACCGGTGGTAGTCCGTCTTCATACGGTGCGAATCCGAGTTCAACACAGTCACCCTGCCACAATGTTCCGCCCGTACCAACGCCGGTATATTCGTCCGCAGCGCCCGGTCCAACAACGATGGCATCGTCGATATCCTTGAGCAGGAGGTACAACGCACCTTCGTCTTCATTCCACAGCCATTTGAACGCGGCTTTTCTATCCTCCCAGGAAGTCCAGATGTCGTCAAACTCTTCCCATAATGTGATGACAGTAGGAACATCCGCCTGACCGCTATCCCACACATCACAAATAGTCCAGGGAATCGCCAGCCACCCAGGATCTGACGTGTCGCCGTCAACGGTAATAGTGCCTTGGTAGACTGTGTATTCGTGATAATACGGACTGTCCAGCATCAAGCCCTCCCAGGCATCAGGATTGTCGCACGCCGCATCTTCGCGTACTGGTTCGGTGCCCAGGGGCAAGGGATGTCTCTCCTGTGCGAGAAGACCAGTAAAAGTTGAAAGCATCAGAAACGTGTAAACAACGAAAGTAAAGCATTTCATGGCTCTGCCTCCTTTTGGTTAAAATGATTGTCGTCATTCAGGTGAATTTATGACTGCTTTTAGAAGAGAAAAAGACTTTGTTTTTGTTGATTATTTATATCCTCACCATTGTGCAAAGCTGATTGCGAGTTTGTTTTTGGGGGCAACAGAACACGTTGCGGAGAAAGGTGTTCCGGCCAAGATTAGCGAAAGAATCCTTGTTATACATCTCATTTTTTCTAAATCCTATTCGAAACTTTTCACTCAAATCGCATGTGGGCGCCAGCGGCCGCGTGAATAGGCGTGGGCGCTGTTTTCCGTAATTTTACCATTAGAGTGTGCGTTGAATTGGATCAGTATTTTTTCGCCCTGATTGGTCCGAACATGTTGCCAGCGATGTTGCACCTGCGAATAATCTTCGCTGGTTTGCGGATTGCGGCGAAAATCGAGAAAAGGATTGGGCTCTGCGCTTTCTGAAGATTGCGGCCCGGTAAAAGTCAATGTCACTTTGTGCCATTGCTGCAATTCTCCAGTTATTTCAGTTGCTGATAATAAATGAATAAAAACCAGGTGTGTAAACAGCAGAATCGATATTTTCCACATGCCGAAATTCCTTTTCTTGTTTTAAAAAGTTTAGTTTCGATTGCATGTTTATCCATTTGATCGCTATCGCCCTGCATACTGCCATGATGTCTTCTCCTCTCACATATATTTTGACTGGTGAAGCAGACAACATGGTGCCGTGTCTTGGGGAAAGTGGGAGAGGGCATAATAAAAAATCCACGTGGCAATTCAGAAAGACACTTGATAGACAATATATGAAATTGACGCTTCAATGCAAGTAAAAATTGCGTATTGTATATTGAATTCAAAAAAGGTTGAATCTACTTTATCGGAGGAGTAATATTTTTCGAACGGCAGTGTGCTCTCCAGCAGAAAGTTTGCAAAATAGTGCGCCACTGGGCCAATCCATGCTTGTGAGCATAACACTATGCTGTCCTGACTTTTGAATTTCATCCACAATTGTTTCAATAAGTTTGCCGCGAACATCGTAAATCTGCAATCTGACATGCCCGTTTTGTGGAATTCGATAGGTGATACGCGTATTCGGATTAAAGGGATTGGGATAATTTGGCAGCAGTTCAAAGCCTTCTGGCGGCTCGATGTCTGTTTTTACGGTTGTTCCGACGCCAAATTTCTCGATGCCGAACCAGACGGTCTCGTCCTTGTATTGATCAAATTGTACGGTAAATCGATTTGGAGCGGTTGGATGACAGGTGTGGACGATCGTTCTTTTCGCGCCACGTTCGTCCAATGGATAGATGCGAATCGAATCCGCCTGAATTGTGATTTCAACCGTCATTGAGATCGGCTGCATCTCGGTCGGTGACGATCCCCACCGGTTGTGTACGGTTGTCAAACCGTCCCACACCATGCCGCTATTCTGCGCCCTTGTCGACAGGGTGAACAGCGATCGACGGCTTTTTATCAGGGAGGAATCGGTGAGGCTCACCCAGGTCAATGTTCCAAAATCACTGCCATCGATTAGTCGCAGAGCGCCAATAGTTGTGTTTACAAACTGCGGGAAAAAGCCGGTCGCTGCGACAAAGTTTTCCGTGCGTACGTGCAGCAGACCATCTGTTTCCCATTCAATTTCATCCGTGTCAGTGATAAAAGGGCTTTCTGGTTCCGGTGGCAGCATCGATGGATCAAAATCACTTGCGCTGGCAAATGATTCGGTTCGCATGCCATGTATCAGCGCATGCGTGGGCGAGAACAGGCGCGGTCCGGCCCACCAACGATCATCATACTTGGGCAGGGTCAGGATGTCACTTTCACTGTAATTGAGGAGAATGGTCTGTTGCGCCGGCTGAATCATACCGGAGCGAAAGGCGTGCGCGCATGAGGGCATCAGCGCCATCATCGCCGTGTTGCGATGTTGGGCAAAGTAGCCGCTTATTTTGTCGGTTTCCCAATCATCATGACTGCTGGGATAGTCGAAAAACATCAAACCATCCACGTCGTGAAACGCGCTGTAGGCCGTTAAAAACAGCACCCCTTCACTTTGGTATCGGTTGGGGAAGGCGTGATTATATTCGCTGATTGTAAAGGGTTTGCCGGCAAAGGGGACGCCGGCCACCAGGCGCGCAATGGCGCCACCATCCGGCGCCCGTACCATGGGCTGGTTGTTGATGAGCCAATCGTACGAATCCCACGACACCGTCGGGAATTGCGGGTGATCCCAGTAGGAGTGATTGTCGAGATAATCCAGTCTGGATTGCACCACCAGGTCGCCCGGTCCCACGTTCCAGTTCGTTCCGACAATCGGTACTCTGACGCCCAGCTTATTTTTCAGGTGATCGACCATTTCATTATAATAGTAATTTTGTCTGGCGATATAAAACGCAGACATATCTTTGACGCGGGTATCGGAATAGCTGACGCACTCGGAAAAATTTATGCGTCGCACTGTTTTCGCCTCCAATGATTCATCCGGGTCGAGTCCGCGGATTGCGCTCGGCGCCAGGTGAATTTCATCAAACCAGTACGTACCAATGGCGCCGCCTAAAGAGTAGGACAAACGAATGGCGCGTTCAACCGTTGTCGAAGCCAAAAAGCTGAAATGATACGTCTTCCACTCGGTTCCCAGCTCAACGGATGTGCTGTAAAACACGGTCCAGGGATCGGTATCTTGTTGAATGGCAATCATGATGCTTTGCGGCGCCGTTGAACGGGCGGCAAAAGTCACTGTATAAAGCGAATCCTTTTTAATGGTGAGGTTGACCTGTTTCCATTGAATGTGCCAGTTGGTGCCGGTGACAGTGGTGACATCTATTTTTGCACATTTGTTGCCCTCATATGCGTCTGTGTCGTCGATGCTCATGGCGGCAGTTGCGTTATTGTGCAGCTCCAGAATCCAGTTGCGATTGATAGGATCGATTTCAAAGCCCCCGTCTTTTATCTGTTCACCGGCTCCGGCGGGACGCGTGCCCTGGTTCCAGGTGGCTGCAAGCGTCTCGGTATCGGGATATTTATCCCCTAAAAAATCATTCCATTGCTCGTTCAGCATGCGCGTGTGGCGTTTGGTCAATGTGCCACCATCGGAAAAATGCCTGAGCTGATCACTTCTCCACAAACGATAGAGCGAATTCTCATTGGTCATTTCGACCATGGCCATAACCGGATCATTGACCAGAGCCAGGCCAGTATAAGGATTGACATGCGTGAGCAATTGCTCGGCAAATTCCTTGTGCAATTGCAAAATTTGTGGATCAAACAACGAGACTCCCTTGCCAAAGTCCGGGATGGAATCCGCATCCGCCACGCCGTCTGCTTCCTTGACCTCGCGGCTGACGTGCAGATTGATGTTGGCATAGATGCCGTTCGCTTTTAAAAAGGCGATAAAATTTTCAAAACGGTCCAGCGTTTCGGGATTCAGATGTCGGGTGTCCTGGCCCCATTCGAACAGGCTATGTTGACTCCAGCCGTTATCCATGTGATGGAATCGGACTAGATTATAGCCCATCTTGCGCAGACGGCCGGCGATAAACCAGGCTTTAGATTTCACTGGAAAAGCGCCGGCGATGGTAAAGTTTGTGCCGAAAAAGCGAATACGCTCGCCGTTGATGGCAAAGTGACCTTCCGGATCGATTGAGACAAAATCGTTTTCCTCGATTTTATCGATCGGGAAATGCGGGATAAAATCACTTGTTGTCGTATCATCCGGAGGAAGATAAAATTCATAACCATTGTCAAAGTTTTGTGCCAGGAGACAATAAGGTGCAAGAACGAGCAGATAAACAAGAAATATTTTAAACATGCTTAAATTCTCCATACTACACATCTGCAACATTGTATTTATTTAGCACAGTTTTTCAAATTCATTATCCTGATCGCTCGACATATCCATGCCGAAGGGGACATGGATATGGACATTAGTCCGAGTGGCGTAAATATTCCACTCTATTGTCAGCCCAGGATGGATATACTGGGCGATCGTGTTCATTTGGTTATGGTCTTTGGCTATTCCATGGTTTTCAGCTTTACACTTTGGTAATCCGGCCTGTTTTCCAAAGAAAAAAAAACAGAGATCATTTCAACCAGCAGTCTCATTCGGAATGCCATAAATTTTTCGTGCTTCCGGATCAGCATTGCGCCAGAGCTCCTGTATGCGGTTCAGTGCCTGCTGCCCGGCATCATCCGCGCCGGTTTGCCGGGATAATTGCCAGAGATAGTAATGTGCCATGGCATAATTCGAATTGTATTCCAGGGCTTTGAGCAGGCGCTCTCTACTGAGCTGGTGTCGATTGAATGGTGGGGCCATTAACAGTTCGCCAAAATGCGTATTAAAAAAGCTGAGATCAAACGGCGAACCGTGATCCTTGATTTTATCCTTGATAGGACCATCAAATTCTTTTAAAACGTCGAGAACGTCATTCAGATCACCCTGTCGTGCCGCCAGACAGGCGCGCAGGTGCGCTGCATATTTATAGATGCCCCGTCGGTAATTTGTTGCAGTGACATGATTGCTATCGATCAGTGCCTGCATTTCTGTTAGTTCTCTCCGAGCCTCGTCGAGACGATCTGATTTCAGGTATAAAAGTCCCAACAGCCAATGCAGCCCATGATCGCGCGTAACAATGTTCTTGCTGTCAAAGATGTTTTTGCCTTGTAGCGCCAGGTCCAGTGCGGTCTGAAAGTGTCTGCGCGAATATTCAACAAGTGCCAGGCGAAAATAGCCGCTCGCCTGACCTTGCTGTTCCGGAGAAAGCGCGATATAGTCTTTTGCCAATTTTTGTGCTTGCTGAAATTGTCCCTGCCTAAGCTTTATATAACACAGGGTGCCGTACAGATAGGTCAACTTTGGGTCCAGCCGGATGCCCTGCTCCTTCGCCCAGACAGCGCTATCGAGCAGGCCGGCGGCGAAATAACCGTCGCCGAGACTGTCAAAGGCGTTGGCCGTTGAATCCAGCTCGACATATTTTTTGAAATGTTCAAGCGCAAGCGAATGCTCACCCAAATGGCTGTAGCAGTAGGCCAAATGATTGTGTGCTCGGGCAAACTCCTTGTCCAGATCCAGAACTTTTTTGTAAAAATCGATGGCATTTTTAATATCGCATATCGCATAATAGGCTTCGGCGACTTCATAGGGCGCTTCCTTGCGCGTCGGAAAACGATTATAGATCGTTCGTAAAAGATCGATTTCCCGGCGCAGCTCACCGGTGAGTCTTGCGGTCAATGCTTCCGCTTTCAGCGAATCGACATAACTCAGCTCACCCAGTCGCGGCTGAATTGACTGGACAAGCTGCTGTGCTCTGGTCGTGCTCCCGCGAAACTGCAAGACACCGGCAAGTCTCAGTTTTGCCAGAACAAACTCGGGATCAATATCGAGCGCTTGCGTGTAGTGTTGTTCAGCCACGGTTGGTTCCAGCAGATTCCAGGCTTTTTCTCCTCTATAAAAACTTTCAAATGCATCCCAACTGGTCGTAAAAGTTGATTTTTTTTTCTCAGCTATGTCCAGTATAGCCAAAATGTGACTGGTTAAATCCGAGACCTCGGATGTCAACAATGCAGAAGGATCAACAAAATCAAGCGTGTTTTTTTCATGTCTGCCATCCTCGTGCTGCATGTCTATGCTAATATTATAGCCCACTCCCTTAAATTGAATGGCACCGTTGATGAGCAACCGGGGGACACTTTTCGAAGTATAGAGGTAATTAAATTCCTCTTCTTCCAGCACCACCAGATCGCTGGATTGCATCAGATCATCGACAATGAGGTATTTCAGCATGTCCGGCGTCAAGCGACCCGCCTCTTCGGTCGTTTGCTCAATATTTAGATCTTTGATAATGACGGTATCGATGACATCAAGAGATTGCTTGTCCTTGTAAACAAAAAAATAGAGGAGCAGGAGAACAGCAGTCAGACTCACGACCGAAGCAAAGGCCGGGATGAGAAGCCGTTTTTTTCTCGACGACAAAAGCGGTGTATGTGAGGCTTTTTCTTTGTCCAGAGTGCGGTCTTTGGCTTTGTGATCAAACTCTTTGGTTCGGAAGAGCAATTCTTCCAGGTGCCGCAGGAGCTGACCGGCATTTTGATACCGTCGCTCAGGATCTTTTTGCAGGCAGGTCAAAATAAGATTTTGAACGTCGAGGGGAATGCGCGCTTTTAGATGTTCAAAGGGCGGTATCGGATCAAAACGGATGGCTTGTTTGAGCTCGCCTCTGCTTTTGCCCTGGAATGGCAGCTCGCCCGTCAGCATCTCATAGAGCAGGATGCCGAAAGAAAAGATGTCACTGCGCGTATCCAGCTTTTCCTGTGTGATGTGTTCCGGCGAGCAATAGGATAATGTATAGGTATCCATATCATCCGAATAATCAGACCGCTTGAACTGCATGGCATCGAGGCCGGTGAGCCGCACATCTCCCTCTTTGGCCACGATAATTGCTTCGGGCCGCAAGTGACCGTGGACAAGGTTATTGCGATGCAATTCCGCAAGCCCCTCGGCGATTTGCGCTGCTGTCTTGAGGGTGTTTTTGATATGTGAGTCATACTCTTCAATTTTGACTTCTTTTAATGTTTTACCTTCCAGATAATCACTGATGATTAAAGCTCCGTTTTGAAACAGCTTGATGTCGCGAGTTCCCAGCAGATGTGGATGTTTTACCTCGCGCGGAACGATCTCACGTTTGAAATCTTCAATGTCGCTCACATATTCGACCAAAAATCGGTTCATATTTTTATCGTACGCCAAAAATGCATCTTTGCTGATGGCGCCGGAATGGACGCGCCGATCGACTGTATAGCCGAGTTGCTGGGCTTTGAGCAGCATATCGGTCATGCGCGACACCACATCAGCGCCGATCCCCCATTCCTCGGCGAAATTATTGATTAAAATTCGTTCGCGCGGCGAAATGACGCCATCTTGCAGCAGGGTGATGAGCAGGTCGAGCAGTTTTTGATGTGGCGCTTTGATTTTATTTTCAAAACCCTCGATTTTGCTCCATTGGTCGCCTTCCTGCTTAATCCAGCCTTTGCGAATCCAGTCCTCGGCTAAAACAGCCAAAATGCCGGGGGAGCCCTCGGAAATGGTGTAGATATGTTCGAACTCTGTGGTGGTGAACAGCTGTGCGCCGAATCGACTCTCTAACATATCGATTTCAAAGCCTTTTTGCATGGACCGGAGCGTCAAGCGAAATAGCCTTTGTTTTTCGATGAGCCGGTTTAAAATGGAATTGAGATTCGGATTCGCTGATCCGACGTCATCATACTCGAGAATAATCATTCCCCACATCGATTTATCGGTGTCAATGAGCGTGTGTAACAGTTCCAGAGAGTAATCATCGATCCACTGCACGTTCTTGAGGAAAATGATCAGCGGCACCCGTTCGCTGCGACTTTTCAGAGTTCTCAGGTATTTTGTGAACAGTCGGGTTTCTTTAGCACGGATCGCCTCCTCGGTTTCACCCGAATTGATGGCGTTGCCTAATTTGAGAAAATCTTCAATAATATCATGAATCGGGAGAAAGGCGATGGCCAACATGCCGAGTTGTTTGAGGATACGAAAGGTCTGCTGCTGCTCCTGAATTTGTTTGGAGATTTCGACAAAAGCTTGATAAGGTGTGGAGAGCTCTTTTTTACATTCGTATTCAATTACGTGAATTCGGCGTCTGAACTTTGGAATTTGTGACGCAAGCCGTTTATCCGATTCGATGCTGTCGATGAATTCGTGGATCAGTCGCGTTTTTCCCGCGCCCTGACGCCCCTGAATGAGATAGGACAAGCAACCGTGATATCGAAGCACATGTTCGAGAAATGATTCCTGCAATGTTTGAAATTCGCGCTTTCGATTGATAAAATCAAACATATCGGCTCCTGGAAAAATCAGTATATTTATAAAAATACTAAAGTGCTAACCGCTCGATTCAAATTCATACAGTTATCTAATAATACGTTAAATCAAAACGAATAGCAAGTCTGTCGTCTAATTTTCAGCAATATCTCACGTAAAGTTGGCAACAACTGCAAAATCTGGAACAGCGATCACATTCGTTGACTCGCTACGAATAGACTTTTTTTTATTCGAGTGCGCCGTCTACGTCGCCGCTACAGGCGACTGGCGCTCATACAGTGAGCGCACTCCAGAGGAATAAAGTTTTCTTGATGAAAAAAGCTTTGGCATTTCCGGTGAATTTGCTATACTTGAAAAAACCAAAGGGAAATGTATGAACAAGACAGCACTCATCACCGGTGCAGCGCGCGGCATTGGGCGCGGCATTGCAGAGGAACTGGCAAAAAATGGCTTTGACATCGGCATCGTTGATATTTTGACGGATTCGGCAACGCAGGATGTCATATCAGCCTGCGAAAAATGTGGTGTCAAAGCCGTTGCCATAAAAGCTGATATCAGCAAAACAGACGATCGCAATCGAATAATCGTCTCGATGAAAGCTGAATTCAGCCGACTGGACATACTGGTCAATAACGCTGGTGTCGCCCCCAGGCAGCGTTTGGATATTTTGCACGCGACGGAGGACAGTTACGATTGGGTCATGGATGTTAATCTCAAAGGACCTTATTTTCTCACCCAGGCGGTTGCCAACTGGATGATCGAGCAGAAACAGGTGGATGCAACTGTCGAAGCCAAAATCATCAACATTTCATCCATTTCCGCTTACACATCATCGCCCATGCGGGGAGAATATTGTCTCTCCAAAGCGGCGGTGAGTATGATGACGCAGCTCTATGCCGATCGTCTGGCTGAATTTGGCATCCCCGTCTTTGAGGTGCGACCGGGCATCATCAAAACAGACATGACCTCGGCGGTGACGGAAAAATACGACAAGCTCATTCTGCAAGAAGGACTGACGCCAATCAAGCGTTGGGGAACACCCAAAGATGTCGCCAGGGCTGTGACAGCCATTGCCCTGGGCTATTTCCCGTACTCGACCGGCGAAGTGATCAATGTGGATGGTGGTTTTCATATGCGGCGGTTGTAACCATTCGCCACTTACACCATAGTAGGGACGCCGCGGCTGTTTATACCACGTCGGCTCAGCCGCGTGCTTCGCGAATCCAGTCCAGACACAATCTCACTTTATCGCGAATGCTCACATAATCGCCTGCTGCCACCAGCTCTTTCGTCACCAATTTGCTGCCCATGCCCACGGCGCAGGCGCCGGCTTTGATCCAGCTATCAATACTCTCTCTTGTTGCATCCACACCGCCGGTCGGCATCAACCGCGTCCAGGGCATGGGTCCGCGCACCGCTTTGACGAATCCCGGTCCGCCAACCTGGGCGCCGGGAAAAATCTTGACAATTTCCACCCCCCATTCTTCCGCGGTGGAAATCTCGTTCACACTGCCGCAGCCGGGAATGTAGGGAATTTTACGTTTGTTGCAGAGCCGTGCCGTTTCAATATCAAAAATGGGCGCCACAATAAAATTGGCCCCCGCTGCAATATAAAGCGCCGCAGTCGGGGCATCCAGCACCGAGCCAACGCCGAGAACAAGCTGTGGGTGCTCCTGCTCACAAAAAGCGCCAAGCGCTTTAAATACATCGTGCGCTTTGTCACCGCGATTGGTGAATTCAACGATCCTGGCGCCACCCTGCGCCAATGCAGCGACAATGTGCTGCGACACCTGCACATCCGCATTATAAAATAGCGGGACCAGCCCGCATTCCAGCACTTCTTTGTACACCGTGAGTCGATCAAAACGAGCCATATCACTTCTCCTTTATCAGAGTATTAAAACTGCGAGTGGAAAGACCGGACCTTTCGCAATATAATCAAAATGAATGAAAAAGGGCAATGTTCATTTCAGAGAATAACCCAATGCCCGGCTGAGACAGTTGTTTGAGAGCGCATGAAAATTTATTTGACAAAGGTGGAGATAAATTGTACTTTTAATAAAGTATTATGAATGATTACTGCCATTCATCTTGCCGGATATTCTGCGTGGCTTGTCCCGCGTTGTCTTTTGGAATTCAAGAGATGTTATCAATGAAGGAGTGTGCAATGAGTGATAAAAAGCAAGAATCTTGTTTGTTCAGTGACATATCCAGGCGCCGCTTTATCTCGACGATCGGTGCGGCGACCGCTGGCGTACTTTTGACCAGGTGTAGCAAGGATAATCCAACCCAACCATCCTCGGGTCCCGACAATCCAAACTTGCCGGCATCTTCAAAAGTGGCGGTCGGTGAAGTCAAAATTTATGATTTTAATACACTCAAAAACAAGATGGCCGACATGTTGGACAAGCTCGGCGGGTTGGGCGATCTCATTAAAAGCGGCGATACGGTTGGTTTGAAGATCAACCTCACGGGCGGTACGGGATCAGCGGACACCTGGGAGAGATCAACCGGCGTAAATGCCGTCGATTCTTACTGGACGCATCCGCAGGTTGTCAATGCCATCGGTCAGTTGGCCAAAGATGCTGGAGCGAGTAAAATCGTCATCGTGGAGGGTTACTATGACTATGAATCCGTGGGGCGTTTTAACTTTAAAGCAGTGGCTGACAAGCTGGGCGGCACCGTGATACAAACAAACAGTATCGCGCCGTACACCGGTTTTGCCAAACGAAGTGTCGGTTCAAATGCGTTGATCTATGATCATCTGTATCAAAATGCCATATTTGATGAGATGGATTGCTTTATCTCATTACCCAAAGCCAAGCAGCATGTGAGCGCCGGAGTCACGCACGCGATGAAAAACCTGGTGGGCACTTTACCGGCACCGCGTTATAACCTGGATAACTCGGACAGCCGCCAGGCGATTCACAACCATCATAATCAGTATGATAAAATCGCCAACAACAACTTGTGTCGGGTTATTCTCGATCTGAACTCGGCGACCAAAATTCATTTGGCCGTGAATGATGCAATTAAAACGACTGTTGGCGGTGAAGGACCCTGGTGTCGTCCCGTGATGGAAAACCGTACGTTCAACAAGCTCATCATCAGCAAGGATGTCGTTGCTGCAGATACGATCTCGACTCAAGTAATTGGTTTTGATCCGAATGCGGCTGATTATACCGACACCTTCGCCCTGCCCAATC
Source organism: Candidatus Zhuqueibacterota bacterium (assembly GCA_016928775.1). Taxonomy (GTDB): domain Bacteria; phylum Zhuqueibacterota; class Zhuqueibacteria; order Residuimicrobiales; family Krinioviventaceae; genus Kriniovivens. The sequence continues at coordinate 12,339 of JAFGKD010000104.1, forward strand.
CGGCATGCATCAACTATTTGCGCGAGGCGCAAAACCTCGGTCTGGGTTTGAATGATCTCAGTCGCATTGAAGTTATAAATGTATGACAAAAACAGGAAAATCTTAAATTTGGGAGACAGATAATGAAATTGGCAACTCTATCAATTATTTTTACACTCTTTTTTGTCTCAGCTTTTGCGCAGAGCGCGGATACACAAATTGAAACGATCAGCAATTACAATGACTGGGGCTGGACATCCGTTGTCATGACAAACGGCTTGATCACTGTCGCGACCATGCCGGACATTGGTGCGCGTATCATGCAATATGACCTGGGCTCGCACGCGTCGATTTTTGTCAATCCGTCGATGATCGGCAAAGTTGACACACCGAATCAAAACGGCGCCTGGCTCAATTATGGTGGATACAAGGTCTGGCCAGCGCCGCAGGACCGCTGGAGCTGGATACCGCCAGTGCAGCTGGATACAGGTGTGTATGAAAGTCAAATTGTGGATCAGACATCGGATTCTGTTTCTGTTTATGTGAAAAGTCCACCCGAAGTCTGGCGAAAGCACAATATGTTGCCAGGCCTGGTTTTCGAACGACGTGCAGTTGTTTACAAGGGCACGAGCCGCGTTAAACTCGAACAATCGATGATCAACACCACATCAGCAGAGATGACCTGGAGTGTCTGGGATGTGACCCAGGCCATCGTGCATCATGAAGGCGAACGCGATTTTGAGAATTTTTGGGTCTATTTTCCCATTAAAACACAAGGAAGTCTTTTTGGTGAAAAAGGTGTAAAGACCAGCAAATCCTCAAGCGCATGGGTAGGAGAAGTTGCGCCGGGTGTCTTTGGTGTACAATTCCAGCCGAATGACGCTAAAATTTTCGCGGATTCGCCGGAAGGCTGGATTGCCTATGTCGATGAACGCGAGGGTTACGCTTACTTTAAGGTTTTCGAAATTTGGGAGGGCGAAACTTATCCCGATGATGGCGCGCGTAATGAGGTTTGGGTGGCTGCGAATCCTCTCTACCTGGAGGTTGAAGTCGTGAGCCCGATTTGGCCCATTCCACCCAATAACGGCAAGATCACCTTTGTGGAGAACTGGTACGCCGCCAGGATGTTTGGCCCAATAAAATATGCCAATAACGTCGGTGCGATCAATAAATTCCTGGCTTATCAGGGCGAGACAGCGCGCCTGGGAGCTATCTATGGTGTCTTTTATGAAGGCGCCGCCAGAGTTGTTTTTCTCGATGAAAATGGAGGGGTGTTAGCTGAAGGGAAAAGCTATGATGTCAGTCCAATGAACGAATTCACAGTTGACGAAACGCTGCAGCAGCCCGAGGGTGCGACAACGGTACAAGTGCGCATGTACGATAACAATGGTGAGATGCTGGGAACACTCGAATCCAAGCCGGTTGATCTGCTAACATCTGTATCGGAAAAAACAAAACGGCCGATTACATGTGCGTTGGTGCAGAACTATCCGAATCCATTTAATCCATCCACAACCATTGCTTATTCGTTGGATCAGGCACAACATGTCATGTTAACGATTTATGATGTCAATGGCAGAAAAGTTGAGACGTTGGTTGATGGAATCAGCACCACCGGCGATTTTCATGTGGTATGGGATGCCTCTGCTTATGCAGCCGGAATTTATCTTGCCCGTCTGGATGGTGAAGGGGGAACGGCGACGACCAAAATGATCCTGTTAAAGTAAGCTTGCAAGTGAGGTCATGACGAAAAAGCCATCATTTTAAAATGATGGCTTTTTTTTTTCGTCAGGCGCTTTTCTCGGTTAATGCGGCGACGCCCGGCAATATTTTGCCCTCCATCAGTTCCAGGCTGGCGCCACCGCCAGTGGAGATGTGGCCGAACTTGTCGCCATAACCGGATTTTTTGGCGGCACTGGCCGAGTCGCCGCCACCAACAACCGAAACAGCATCGCACTGTGCGATCGCTTCGGCCAGGCCGTAGGTACCTCTGTCAAATCCCTTGACTTCAAACACGCCCATGGGACCATTCCAGATGATGGTTTTTGCTTTTTTTACATGCGAGATATAGAGATCGAGTGTTTTGGGGCCAATATCCAGACCCATTTTGCCATCCGGGATGCTATCACTTTTTGTCACCTCACCCTCAGCAGCGTCGCCGCTCGGGAATTCGGCGGCTACGATATGATCGACGGGCAGCAGCAAAGTGACGCCTTTTTCTTGCGCTTTGGCGAGGTACTCTTTGGCTTTGTCGACAAAATCTTCCTCCACACGGGATGTGCCGACAGGGACGCCCCTGGCTTTCAGGAATGTATAAGCCATAGCCCCGCCGATGATCAGGCTGTCCACTTTGTCTAACAGATTGTTTATAACCATAATTTTGTCGGACACCTTGGCACCGCCGAGGATAGCGAGCAGCGGGCGTTCCGGATTTTCAAACACTTTGCTAAAATAATCCAGCTCTTTTTGTAAAAGGTAGCCGGCAGCACCCTGGCCCAATTTTTCCGGCACACCGGCCATCGAGGCATGCGCGCGATGCGCCGTGCCAAAGGCATCATCCACATACACATCCGCTAATTGTGCCAATCCGTCGATAAACCACTGACGATCTGTTTTACTCATTTTTTCGCCATCCTTTTTACCCTCTTCTTCGGGATGGAACCGCAGGTTCTCGAGCAGCAAAACATCGCCATTCTGCATGTCAGCGACCATTTTTTCTACCTCTTCACCGACACAATCCGGTGCAAAGGCAACAGTGACACCCAAAAGTTCGCCGAGTCGTTTCGCCACTGGCGCCAGGGAATAATCGGGATTGGGTTTGCCATCCGGTCGTCCGAGGTGGGACATCAAGATCGCTTTGCCGCTATCGTTTATCACTTTTTGAATTGTCGGCAAGGCTGCTTTAATTCTTTTGTCATCCGCGACCTGTTTGCCATCTGTGAGCGGCACATTAAAATCAACGCGCACCAGGACGCGTTTACCTTTGAGATCAAGATCATCAATTGTTTGCTTGTTCATTTTTGCTCCGTCCTGTATGGTTTGGGATTCATCTATCTGATTTGAATGAATGATAAATTTACACTTTTTTGGCAGGAAATCAAAAGAAAAGGATTTTTTGCTTTCGAATTGGCATAAATAGATACAGGAATCCACTTGAATTTCTGAAAAGATTTTGATAAGTTTCATAAAGATGATTGATATAGAAAGTCACCATACATGGTTGATTCCAAATCTGATCTTTCCGAGGTTGAACTTGTCGAGCGGGCCAAAATGGGCGACAGGAAGGCTTTGTCGACCATTGTCCTGGCAAATGAACAGCTTGTTTACAATACGGCCCTTCGACTTGTCGGCAATACCGAAGAAGCCGAGTGTGTTATGCAGGAAACTTTTCTAAAAGTATTCCAAGCATTGCCAAAATTTAAGGGAGAGTCTTCGCTATCGACCTGGATTTATCGGATTGCGACCAACTTTGCTCTCATGCGACTGCGTGATCGCAAAAAAGATTTTAATGGTTTTGATGATATAGAGCTCAAAGTCAGCAAAGCAGCAATGGAGTCCTTCAACAGGTCTGTCGGGAATAATCCGCATCGCGCTATCGAAAACGTCGAGTTGCGGGAGCAAATGGAAGCCGCCATAAAAGAACTCCCACCCAAATTTAAAAGCGTATTTGTTCTCAAGGATATTGAGGGCTTGTCGCTGAAAGAAATTGCTGATTTGAATGATATGAGCTTGCCGGCTGTCAAATCGAATTTACATCGCGCCCGCTTGTTTCTGCGAAATCGATTGGCGGAATTTGCCGAACGAGAACATCTGGCCGTCTAGTTGATTTCATGAATGTGTTATTCAAATACCCGCACGCGCGATGATCTCGCCACAAAATGATCCACCAAAGACGAGGCGCAAATGAAAGTAAATGCTTTGCTGTTGTTGCTCATCGCTATTCTGGCGATTGGAGCGCTTGTTGTCAGTTTTGTCGCATTGAACCGAGCACAGAGTGCCCGTGAGCTGGCGTTGTCTGAAATCATCGTTGAAGAGGCAAACTCGATGAGTACTCCCGTTTATCACGAGGAGACGAATAAGTATGGCTATTTAACGCTCTATGATATCAGTATCGCCAATATGTCAGGACCGGCACTAAAACTCGATCGGGTGGCAAAAACGACGTCTGGTGTCGGTTTTTTATCTCTGCTGAAAGGTCCTGATCTGGTGAACGCTCAGGTGAACGCAAAAGCCTTTATAAGCGAAAAGGGGAGTGCGGCGATCAAAAATGAACCGCGCTTGCTCAAATCAATCGGGCTTGAAGATATGGGGGATGCGGTGGAGGTGGGAATGACCATCGCACCCGGCGAAACCAAAGTTATTCATCTGGGATTAACACTTGAGCCGTATACAGCTGATATGCGGGCGGTTGCGAATATGGCTCTGGTCTCATTTGAGCTGCTATTTGATAACGGAAAAAGCTATATCTTTCAGCGAGGTTTTCCAATTTATCCCCTGCAACAATAAAAAAGCCCGGTAATTTGGGCACCGGGCTTTGGCAATATGAGTCTTTTCGCTGGAAATGTGAGATATTGTTATTTAATTTCGATCATCCGCGGTTTTACTTCTTCGGATTTGTGCAAGGTAATGCGCAACACACCATCTTTGTACTCGGCTTTGATATCTTTTTCTGCCACCTTTTCCGGCAAGCGGAAGGAACGGCAAAAGGAGCCTCGGGATCGTTCATAATAGTAGTGACGTTCATCCTCCTTTTTCTCTTCATGTTTCCGTTCGCCTTTGACGGTCAGGACATTGTCGCGTAAAGAAATATTGATGTCTTTTTTATCCAGACCGGGGAGGTCCGCCATCACCTCATAAGCGTCCTTGGTCTCTTTTACATCCACTCGGGGTGACCATACCGTTGAATCGTCCTCCCAGGCAGAAAGTGAATCATTCCAAAAATCATTAATGAATCTGTCGACAAATCTCGGCATGTCCAGCTCGACTCTCGGATTTCGTTTTGTTAACCACATAATGGTCCTCCTTTATATTTTTATCTTTGATTTGCTTTTTTATCATTTTCACCATCAGATAATACAAAGGATGTGCCAAAAGATAAAAAGATTAAAACCACTTTTTCCAAGTCAATTAAAAATAGTAGATTAAAGCAATAACGTGCCTCGATGATAAATAGTAAATATTTTGCAAGTATGTCATGGAAAGACTTGTAATCGTCTATTATCTGTCATATTGACATTGGTATGACAGGGGGGATTGCGACAAGTTTTGACATGTTATAAAAAAACCTCAAAGGATTTTGAATCCTTTGAGGTTTCTGTTAAAACATTCAAAGGGATATTACAATTTTTTTACCTCAGCCACCAGTTCCTGTACCTTTTCTTTGGCGCTGCCAAAGAACATGGTGGTTTTGGGATCGTAAAAAAGCTCATTATCGATTCCAGCGAATCCGACGTTCAAACTGCGTTTGATGATAATAATATGTTTGGCTTTGTCGACATCGAGGATAGGCATGCCGTAAATCGGGCTGCTTTTATCGTAGCGAGCTATGGGATTGATGACGTCGTTTGCGCCAATGACGAGCACAACATCCGTGTGCGGAAATTCGGGATTAATATCATCCATGTCGAACAGGAGATTATAGGGCACCTGCGCTTCCGCCAGCAGCACGTTCATGTGTCCCGGCATACGTCCTGCGACCGGATGGATGGCAAACTTGATATCAACACCGCGATTGTTAAGAAGCTCGGCCAATTCGCGGACGGCGTGTTGCGCCTGGGCAGCGGCCATTCCGTATCCCGGCACAATGACAGCGGATTGGGCGTATCCCATAATCATCGCTGCTTCTTCGGCATCCACCGAACGAGCGGTTTTGTCTCCGCCGGCTTGTGTTGTACCAGCGACCTGCTCGCCAGTACCAAACGCGCTGAACAGCACATTTGTCAACGAACGGTTCATCGCCTTGCACATGATCTGGGTTAAAATGAGTCCGGCTGAACCAACGAGCGATCCGGCAATGATAAGAATATTATTGCCGACCACAAATCCCGTTGCACATGCGGCTAATCCGGAAAAAGAGTTTAATAGCGAGATCACCACCGGCATATCCGCGCCTCCGATCGGAATCACAAAGAGCACACCGTAAAGTAATGACAAGCCGACGACGATGTAAAAAAAGACCATGTTCACATCATAAGCAATGATGTAAATAGACAAAAGGACGGCACCGATCAGCACCAGCGAGTTAACGATATTTTGCAGCGGGAATTGGATTGGTGAACCGCTCACGAATCCCTGCAACTTGCCAAATGCGATAAAGCTGCCGGTCAGCGTCACACCGCCAATGATGATGGACAAGACAATCGATATGGAGGTGTCCATGGGCAAAAGCCCGTTTGTCTCGGAGGCTAACCGAAAAAATTCTGCCACTGCGACCAAAGCTGAAGCTCCGCCGCCAAAGCCGTTAAAAATACCGACCATTTGTGGCATTCCGGTCATGTGCACTCGGCGCGCCGACACCGCTCCAATGGCTGAACCAATGATGATGCCAACGATAATCCAGGAGTAATCAATGATTTGTTTGTCTAACAACGTTACAACAATAGCGATGAACATACCGATCGCTGCCAACAGATTGCCTTTTCTGGCTGTAGCCGGCGAACTCATATACTTGATGCCGAGGATGAAAAGCGAGGCAGCAATCAAGTAGGCTAATGCCATAACTGTTTCGAATAGATTCATACGTCACCTCTCACTTTTCATCTTTTTTCTTAAACATATTGAGCATGCGGTCGGTTACTAAAAAACCGCCAACGACGTTGATTGTTGCAAATGTCACGGCAACGACGCCTAAAATAATATTCAATGTGGTGTTTCCTCCGCCCGTCACCAGCAGGGCGCCAATGATTGCGATACCGGATATGGCATTGGCACCGGACATCAACGGTGTATGCAGGGTTGGCGGAACTTTGGTGATGACCTCAAAACCAGCGAACATGGCTAATACAAAGATCGTCAATCCCATCATTAATGATTCTGACATAACTTTTCCTTTCTATCTCAAACTGTCAAAAATAACAATGCGTCAAATTTGTCAAGCCAACAGTTCTTTTGCTTTTTTATTCACAACTTCACCCGCATGCGTAATCACTGCCCCGGCAGTGATTTCATCCGCAAAATCAAGTGTGAGTTGCCCGTCTTGTACGAGATGATTAAACAAGGTGACGATATTACGCGCAAACAGCTGACTCGTATGGATGGCCATTTGACTCGGCAAATTGATCGGACCAATAATCGTGACACCATTGACATCAACACGTTGGCCTGGCCTGGAACCAACAACGTTGCCGCCTTGCTCAACAGCCATGTCCACAATAACACTGCCCGGTTTCATCGCGGCAACCATATCTTCAGTGACGAGGACCGGTGCTTTTTTGCCGGGCACGGCGGCTGTTGTCACGACAACATCGCATTTTGACATCACCTCTTTTAACACCTCGTGCTCGCGTTTTTTTGCTTCTTCAGAAATCTCCTTGGCGTAACCCCCTTCACCTTCGCCGGATTCGCCCAAATCGATTTCAATAAACTTGGCGCCCAAACTCTCCACCTCTCCTTTAGTGGCCGAGCGGATGTCAAACGCCTCTACCGTCGCACCCAATCGTCGCGCTGTGGCGATAGCTTGCAGGCCGGCGACGCCCGCGCCAAGCACAAAGACCCTGGCCGGCCGAACGGTGCCGGCGGCAGTTGTCAACATGGGAAAGTATTTTCGAATCGCTTCCGCAGCGATCAACACAGCTTTATAGCCAGCTGCCGATGCTTGTGATGAAAGAGCATCCATGCTTTGTGCGCGACTGATGCGCGGCACCATTTCCAATCCCACAGCCGTCACGTTTTGTTCGGCCAAATCTTTGGCAATGCCGGGTTCGCGCAGCACTTCCAAAAAACTGATCAGCAAACATCCTTGCGGCAATTTGCCAATTTCGGCTTTCTGCGGAGGTCGGACTTTGAAAATAACCTCGGCGTCTTTGTACAGCTCATCCGATGACGCAGCGATGTTAGCACCGGCTTGCCTGTACATTTCGTCTGTGTAGCTCGATCCTGCACCGGCACCGGTTTCAACCACAACCTCGTGTTCTGCTTTTACCAGCTTGCGAATTTCATCAGGAACAAGCGCTATGCGCTGCTCATCGGGATGAACTTCTCTCGGGACAGCAATTTTCATAGTTTTCCTCAATCCGTGTTATATGTAATGAGTCAATTTTATAAGCCCTTGTATGTGTTGCCTTTGACTGGATAAAAAAATGGCTGTTTTATAAAATTATTCGTTTAAATCAAACAAATCTATGAATGAAATATTTCCACTTTTATAAATTTACCCTCATTGTTTGCAGCAGATACTCAAAGTCATTTTTATCATTCACCGGCATTATTACCGCCTGTTTTGTTCATTGTAATTGAAGATGAGCCCCATCCGCTGGTGTAGTTTTTCATACAGAACAGCTTGTTTCGCTCTATAAAGCCCGACAATCCACCAGACGTAACAAAGTCCCGACCATTTGAAAAATGTTCGTATCCCGCCATAAGCTCGATGATGTAAATCAAGGAATAGCCGATTTTGGCTTTGATAGATTTGGCTTTTTCAAAATCAACAATATAAAGAAAGCCATTCTTTTGGAGCACACGCATGACTTGATCGACCATCAACGTGCGAATGTTTTCCGGTTTGTCATGCAGAGCGAGAGAAATGTTGGCGTTTTGAAAACTGTTTGTTTTAAAGGGCAGATGTTTCGCATCAGCGCACACGAAAGAAATCTCCGGTGCAACGCGTTTTGCATATCTGAGCAGCGCATAATTCAGGTCCAGCCCCACAACAGGATTGTCTTTGGCAAGCAGGCGGCACTGTTTGCCGGTGCCACAGCATATATCCAGGGTCAAGCCGGGAGAATCTGTGGCAATCCATTCAGCAACTCTGCTCTTCCAGCCGTGCAACAACGGTTCCAGCAGGGCATCATAGAGCCGACCAAAAAGCATATCAAGTTTCCAATTTATCCACCAACCACAAAAGGGCTTCTCGCATATACCAGCCGTGATCTGGCAATCCTTCGGCTTTTTGAATCGCCTGTTTCATATGGGGAATGGCTGGCCGCGCTTTCTCATCAATAACGACGAGAATTTCTGCGGCGTGCAGATTGGTGATGATATCCCGTTTCATCAATCCGGCGGCCAGAATTTGTACGGCTTCGTATTCCAGTCCGATGGAGCAGCAGGCTTCTGCTGCAGCAAAGCGCACCCAGGGCCATTCATCGTTGAGGGCCTTCTGCAGCTCGGCTCGCGCTGGCATGGCCTTGCTGCCCATGGCCGCAAGGGCTGTTGCCGCCCAGTAGCGCACGGCAGAATCGTCGTCAGATAGTGCGACTTTTAGGTCTTCAACATAATCCGGTCCGCGTCCCACCATGTCCGCCACCCGAAGAATCTTTGCAATGGGATATACTGCATCGTCATGTGCAAACTCGTAAGGCATCTTGCCTTTGGCGCGATGAATCATATCGGTTTCGTGCAGCAACGACAGATCGCGCGTTTCCAGCATCCAGGCATACAGTTTGTCGTGCATTGTTTTCACACGATCAGCATACGCTTCCTGATCAGCAAGATTATGCATGCCAAGATAATCTTGCTTGAGATTGTACAACTCTTCCGCCGGTTTTGTCTGTGACATAAGCCAGGCCTGCTCGTCCTTGAGTTGGCCGGCCTTGTGTAATCGACGAAGCTCCTGGCGGATGGGCGTCATTTCGGAGTAAAAGCTGCGCTGCATGCGCGGTCGATGCGGGAAAAAGTTGCGGATGTATTGCCAGTCGCCGTCGATGATCGTGCGGCTCATCTCCAATACCTCATCTACCCGGTCGCGAATGGCATAGACCTCGGTGCGAGGCGCGGTCTTGTATTTTCCAAGAAATGCCTGGCCGTGCCAGAAAGCGGGCGGCTTGATGTCCGCGAGACTCAGAACAGTCGCCGGAAAATCGACGAAACTGACAAGCTCATCGGATGTGGCGCCCGGCTCGTTCGGCAACAGATGACGGTATTTTTCCGGACAACGAATGATCAACGGGACATGCAGCCCTGTGGTGAACAACCAGCGTTTGCCGCGCGGCAGGCCGCTGCCGTGGTCAGCGTAGAAAAAGACGATAGTCTCTTCGACCAAGCCATCTTCTTCCAACTGCTGAAGAATCTCGCCCACCTGTTTGTCCATCAGGGTTACTTGATTATAAAAAGCCGCTATATTGGTTCGCACGCGCGGCGTATCAGGATAGTACGGCGGCAACGGCGCTTGCGCCGGATCATGCCGTTCTTGCGGCGACAGCTCGGCATTGACTCCATCAAATTCTTTACCTTCATAGCGCGTGCGACTCTGGTGCGTGGTCATAAAGTTAAAAATAGCAAAAAAAGGTCTCCCTTCCGGCCGCTTGCGCCAATGGGCGGTTTCACTGGATTCATCCCAGAAGGATTCCGGAGTCACAAAATTATAGTCCTCTTTGACATTATTTGTGCAATAATAGCCCGCCTGGCGAAGATATTCGGGATAGCCTTTGATCTGCGGGGCTAACGGCATGAAACCGCGCAAATGCTGCGTCCCCAGCGAGCTTGCAAATAGGCCGGTGATGATGCTGGAGCGCGCCGGCGTGCATAACGGCGCGTTGGCAAAACAGCGCGAATAACGCACGCCCTCAGCCGCCAATTTGTCGAGATGGGGTGTATAAGCGTATTGATCACCATAACAGCGCAACACCGGACTCATATCTTCGGCGGTGAGCCAAAGAATATTGGGGCGATTCTTTTTCTGTGAACAAGACGCCATTGTTCCCAACACAGTGGTGGACGCTAAAACTGTGGTGGCATTCTTGATAAATTGTCTGCGATTCACGAATTCCTCGATTTCAAATAGTCTATTTCAACAAAATACATTTCCTTATTTCCGCGCCGCTATCCGCATCGATACGTATAAAATAGGCGCCAGAGCCATGCTGATTCGCATCCCATACATATTGATGCGCACCGGACGGTTTTCGACCGAGCGAAACAAAGTCGACTTTACGACCGGCAATATTATAAATCGTAATTTTTATGTTTTCCGTTTTATCCAATCGAAAATAAAATGTGGTCGCATGATTGAACGGATTGGGATAAATCGCCAGGCTAAAATCATTCGGATATTTTTTGCGGATTCGTTCAACTGACAGACCGGCTTGCTGAAGCCAGTCCGACCAGTCTGCGTCCACACCCCACACCAGGGCAGGACGACCAATTTCATATGCGCCAATATCGGGAGCTTTTCCTTCAAAGCCATCGTTAAAATTGGCAATGATCTCGCCCGCATCATGGCCATTTGTAGCCGGCGCAAGGAAAAATGCAAAGTCGCTGTTTAATGGATCAAAAGTCGGGCCTTCCTGCACATTCATTTTTATACCATGTGCTTCAATACCCGGGATGTCCGGAATTTTGCCATTGTAGATATCATAATCAAAATCGTTCGACGGCACAGCATCAGCCATGTTGATGCTGCTTTTATCTCCGGCATAATTGTTCACATGCAAGATATTATTTCGCCCGGTGATATTTGTTTGATGTTTGGCCTCTCCTGTACATAAAAGTCCACTCTCACAGCCATTGGTCTTTATATTGGCTTGTCCCCATGGCGACGGCGGCTGCGCGATGGTGTTGTGAAAAATATTCATCTTGCCGCGAGTATATTCGCTATTCTCATTGCCCAGCTTGATCAATGCTCCGTTGCGAGTATATTTATTAACCGGCTTGGGCGCCCGTTGAGAAAAAAACGATACATTTCGAAACACATAGCTCGGACCCAGCGATGTTGTCGCCAAACCGAGCGCCATATAGGTCGAGTCGAGCAGGTTGCTCCAGATACGCACATTCATATTGGCGCCTTCGGCCTCAATGGCATCATCCCAGCAGTGGGAGATTTTATTGCAGTAGATGTCGCTGTCGCGGTTTGGAAAACCGGCGTAGCTAAAGTTGTGATACTCACCCATGGAGTCATTATAATAATGATCCTGATCACCCCAAATCTCGTTATATCGAACGACATAATGGCCGCGGCCATTTACAAAGGTGATGCCTTGCGGCCCCTCGGGATGACCATCCTCTTCCCAGGAATTCGCATCGGAGCGCGGATTGTGGATTTTATTGCGTTGGATGATGATTCGTTCCAGACGGCTCGAATTGGAATAGATCGCGCTATCAAAATTCTCGCCCCAGCCATCGGCGCCCACTCGGCCCCAACCGCTGATGTCGCACTCTTCGATCACGACATCTTGCACATTGCCGAGCAGAATGCCATGCTGTTTGGCGCCACGTAGTGTGAGACCTCGTAAAATCATCCACGATTTTTTTATAGAAACACAATGCGGTTCCAGATCCTGTACATCAATAATCGTTTCCTCACCTTCCGGTGGTGCATAGAGGACATAACCCTCCTCCTCGGAACCGCCTTCTTCAAATTCCATCGCCTCGTTTGATTCACCGGCCGGCAGTGTAATCACTTTTTTAATTTTGAAATTCTCATCCCAGGTTTTTGTATTGAACACCTCCTCTGTTCCGGATTGCAGCGAAAGCTTTATTTCATAATGTGTTCCCGGATAGAGATTGACGATGCTGCCGCGATATTCATTCGTATGCGAGCTGGCACCGCTATGCGGTTGATCGTCAAACCAGAGATTCATGGCTTGCTGCCAGGTTGGTATTCCGGCCTTGCGATAGAACACTTTACAGGGATTGTCGACAGCGCCATCATCCGGGCTCCAGTATAGCCCAATGCAATGAAATGTCGGCCGTGCCTCCGGCGGTGAAGCGTTGAGACAGGCTGTTGAAATGTAAACCAATACAATAAAACAAAAGGAGCGGTGAAACAAAGTCATGTTAGCCTCTCTTGTTCCGGACTTCGCGGTGCCAATGTCAGTTTCACCAGTACACACATCACCGCAAGTCGGAGACGGTAGTTTGAACAGGATACGCCGGTGACGTTCATCTTCTCATGATAATGTGCGCGGCTTGGCATCTATCCTGGGTAGTCTGACTGACTCTAAAATGGCGTCCTCTCTCCCCGCGGAGAGAGAGGAGGTTGATGTTGATATCTTTTGACTTTATATCCTCACCCTCATCACTTTAAAAATAGTTCGATTACCGGCACCACCACATCCGGCTGCTTGACCGGCAGTTGCAGCGTGATCGTATCTTCCTTTTTCTCTTCATTAAGCCAATGACCCACGCGGTCAACAAACTTGATTTCCGAGGCATCATTGAGAAGCTGGGCATATTTCACCGTGCCCGCGTACCCTGGTAAATGGAGCGCCCGGAATGGCCATTCCATAACATGAATGTAAAGCCGATTCAGCTCCGGATTGAAGGTGAGAAAACAGTTTTGCGGTGCCTGGAATTCTTCGGGCGCCTGGGTGCAGCCGTAGATTGCCCGGTCGTGATAGTTCATCCATTCGCCCATGGCGGTGAGACGAGCCATGGCGCGATCGTCAAAGGTACCGCGTGCCGTGGGTCCAACATTGAGCAACAAATTGCCGCCTTTGCTGACCACCTCGATGAGCATGGCGACAAGCTGCCGCGGCGTTTTCCAGGACTCTTCGTCGCGGTGATATCCCCACGAGCCGGAAAATGTCTGGCAGGTCTCCCACGGCACCCGCTCGCCATTCATGGTCACCCACTCTTTCGGCATAAACTGCTCTGGCGTACGGAAATCCCAGCCATAGGTGGTGTCTAACAAATCAAGACGATCATTCACAATGACATTCGGCATTTTCTGCCGCACCATTTTGATGAGCTTCTCTGATTGCCAGTCATCGCGGCCTTTGCCATCCGGACCGGGATAGGAATAGTCCAGCCACATCAAATCAATCTGCCCCATGGTCGTGAGCAGCTCCTCGACCTGATTGTAGACATATTCAGCGTATTTTGACATATCCCGATCCGCGTTCCTGTTCCGTTCCTGCTCATTATTGCGCATGGGGTGCACCCGATCAATAGTAAATTCGGGATGATGCCAGTCGATGAGGGAATAATAAAATCCAACTTTTAATCCCTCCGCCCGAAACGCCTCCACCATGGGTTTGAGCAGGTCTTTGCCGTACGGCGTGTTGGTGGCTTTGTAATCCGTATATTTTGAATCCCACAAACAAAAGCCCTCATGATGTTTCGACGTGACGACAAAATATTTCATGCCGGCATTTTTCGCCGCTCTGGCCCATTCTTTCGGATTGTACAAATCGGGATTGAACAGATCAAAATAGATTTGATAATCCTCGTTGGACATCTGCTCGCGGTTTTTCACCCATTCATGTCGTGCCGCCTGTGCATAGAGCCCCCAATGGATGAACATGCCGAATCGGGCCTCGGTCCACCACTGCAGACGTTCGGCTTTTTGTGCTGGCGTTTCCGACCAGTCAGCGGCACCAGAGGATTCCGCTGTAAAAAAACAGCCGAGAAGAACGATAAGAAAAACTTGAATTCGAAGCATTTTGCTCCTCCAAAATAATGAAATTATCAGAAATCTGCCAAATAATTGACGGTACGTTTCGATAGCAATCGGGTTTGGGCACCAACACTGCAGCCGGCTTCAAGGACTTTGGCGCCCGGAGGGTATTCTGTCCCGATATGCAGTAATTGTTCGAGAATTTCTGATTGCTCAACCAGTCGTTGTGCTTCACGAGCGGAATAACCGTGCACGTATGGCATTTTGTCTCTCAAATCACTATTCTACAAGCGATCGCATTTCTGTTTTTGACAAGTCAATCGGTCTAATCGTATAAGCGAATCGATATGTTCCGGCGCGCAACTGAAACTCGGGATGCGTGCGCGGATTCCAGCTGTCATCGCCGCCGAGACCGGCTTGTTGATAATCAATGTTCAGCGTAGTATAGGGAGCGTCTTCCACATCCGTGGTGTGTTTGGCGTTGCTCAAATTATCCAGTGAATAGAATGTGGCGCTGAATTCGAATGTCGGTTTGCCTGTGACCATTAAACCAAGATTGTTTTTATTGGTGATACTCATCCAGTAGACATCCGTGCGGTTGCCGTTTTCCTGCGGCTTGACGTACGGGAAATACAAATTCTCAACAGACGATTCGTAAACAGCAAAGCGCGCGCCGTCCTTGCGGTCGCTATAGCTTTCCTGCGGGCCGCGGCCATACCACTGCACCTGATCGTATTCTTTTTTCAGCAGCCATTCGGTGCCGATGCGCGGTATGGTTTTGATGTTTTCGGGAATCTCAATGTCGCTGTAAACAGTAATCTCACCATTGCCATTCACAATATACGCCATTTGTATCGGAATATCGCCTGATTTCGATGCAAGACTCGCCTTGACGACAATTTTAACCTCGGTTTTGTTTTCGTAAAGAGACACATCTTGCACCTTTAAAGTCAATTCGTTCAATCCATCGCGACGCCATTGTGAGCCATAACTGTTGCGGCCGCCGTCGTCATTGTCCGTTGGCGCTCGCCAGAGGTTGGGTTTGGCGCCGCGTTCGAGCAGCTCTTTCTCATTCAACTTTAGCGACGAAAATGTGCCGGCTTTTTTGTCAAAGATGGCAATCACATCGGAACCGGTCACCACGATCTCATTGCCCGTATCCTTGACGTTCACAGCAGTTTCTTTTTCGCCTTTTTTCTCTTTTGCAGCCCTTGGATAAGCAAACTGCTCCCAGGCCATTTCATAGCCTTTATCAGCCCACGAGGCATTTTCTTTTAATGTCAGGTTGATGTTCAGATAATAATCATTCTCTTTTTTCAAGGTCTCATAAAACGGACCAATGACGAAAATCTTGCTTTCACCGGCTGGAATATTGAGGTTCTCAATTTTACCGGATTTTAGCACCTCAAGTGGCGTGACCAGTTGCCATTCAGCCTCCAGAAAATCGAGCGACTGAAAATCGTAATGATTTTTTATGGCGATGATGCCGGCATACAGATCAACCGCTTGAATTTTGACAAACTGGAAAATATTTTTGATATCCTGCATTGCCGGTTGCGGCGTACGATCCGGATTGATGACACCGTTGATGCAGAAATTGAGGTCATTCGGCGTATCGCCATAATCACCGCCATAGGCGAAAAACGCTCGGCCATCGTCTGTCTTTTTCAACAAACCCTGGTCAACAAAATCCCAGATGAAAGCACCCTGCATGCGCGGATGCGATTCAAACAGGTCCCAATATTTTTTCAAATTTCCGGTGCTGTTGCCCATACCGTGCGCGTACTCACAAATGATCACCGGCCGCGTTGGATCTTTATCCGTCAGCTCGACGATATGCGCCAGACTGGGATACATTGTTGAAATGATGTCGTATTTCGACAAATCCGGAATGTAGGCTGGTGTACGACTTTCATAATGAATTGGCCGGGTGGGATCAATCGCTTTCATCTCTTCAAACATGACGTCAAACGCCGTGCCATAACCGGTCTCATTGCCCATGGACCACATGATAATCGACGCGTGATTTTTGTCTCGTTCCACCATGGCCGTTCCGCGCGTAACAAAGGCGCGTTGCCATTCCGGTTTTTCGTCAAGATAAATTTTGCGATCGGCCCACAGCTCATGACTCTCAATATTCGCTTCATCGATGACGTAAATGCCGTATTCATCGCACAGCTCGTACCAGCGCGTGTGGTTGGGATAATGTGAGGTGCGTACCGCATTGATGTTGTGCTGCTTCATCAGTATGATGTCTTGCACCATGGTTTCTTCTGATACCACTCGTCCGGCATCCGGTTGAATTTCATGGCGATTGACACCTTTGAAATAGGGGGCTTGGCCGTTAATGAGCAATTGGCCATCTTTCAGCTCCACTTTGCGGAAGCCAATCTGGCGGCTGATCGCTTCCTGTACGAGACCTTGAGCGTCGCGCAATTCAAAGGTGATCGTATACAAGTTTGGGATTTCCGCGCTCCATTTCTCAGGATGAGCAATCTTTTGCGAAAAAGTGATGGTCTCTTCCTGTTCTTTTGCGATCTCGGGCAGTGTTATTGTTTCATTCACCCTCTGACCATGCCCCGTGAGTTGAATGTTGAGAGAATAACCATCGACATTTTGCGTTGAGGCGTTTTTTATATCAAATTCTATTTTTAAAGCCGCATCCTGATAGTCATTATCAAGATCGGTGACAATCTGAACATCCCGCACATACACTTTTGGACGAGCGACAAGGGTGACATCGCGGTAGATGCCGCTCAAGCGCCAAAAATCCTGATCCTCAAGATAGCTGCCGTCCGACCAGCGAATGACCTGTACAGCCAACAGATTTTTCCCGGGCACAATCTTTTCCGTGATGTTAAATTCTGCCGGCAACATGCTATCCTGCGAATAACCGACGGTCTCACCGTTCACCCACACAGTCATTGCTGATTGTACACCAGCAAAATGCAGGAAAACCTCTTTTCCACTCCAGGCATCCGGAACAACAAACTCGAGGCGGTACAAGCCGGTTTCGTTGGCCTCGTGCGGTACGTAAGGGGGATTAGCCGGGAATGGATGCTTTATATTCGTGTAAATCGGTCGGCCATAACCATGAATTTGCCAATTGGAGGGCACAGAAAGAACATCCCACTCTGCATCTGAAAACCTCTCTTGATAAAAGTCTTTTGGTGCGTCAGCGGGTTTTGGCAGGAACTTGAATTTCCAGTCGCCATTCAACAGAATGAGCCGATCTGATTTTTTCATCTCAAAAGAAACAGCGGCTTTTGTGTCCTGAAACGGAACCAGAGTTGCATGTGGCGCCTCTTTGTTGATGGCAAATATCTCGGGATTTTCCCAGTCGGGTGTTTCTGTTCGTGCGAAAAGCATGCATGCCCCTGTAATGATCAAAATGATTATTTTCAGATTCATATCCATTTCTCCGTTTCTGATTCCGTTATTGTCCATTATAAACCGAAATGATTTCGGTATCAGGTTCAAAAGAGAGTCCGGGTTGTCCTTTGTCCTTATAGTTGATATGTGCAACCACATAGCGGATGGACTCCAGACGTGCCTTTTGTTTATCATTGCCCTTGATGATGATCCACGGGCTAAAGTCACGGTGAGTGTGTTCAAACATGTTTTCTTTGTATCGGGTGAACTGGTGCCATTTACGCTGCGCATCCATATCCGTTGTGCTCAATTTCCACTGCTTGAAGGGATTTAGCGCCCGGCCTTCCAGTCGTTTCTTTTGTTCTTCAATATGAATGGAAAACCAAAGTTTGAATAAAATGATGCCGTCTTCCCACAGCATACGCTCTAACTCGGGCACCTGCTTGAGGAAACGGACGTACTCATCTTTGGAGCAAAATCCCATGACCGGCTCAACGACGGCGCGGTTATACCAGCTCCGATCAAAAAAGACAATCTCACCGGCACTGGGTAACTCTTTAATGTAGCGTTGAAAAAACCATTGGCCGCGCTCACGATCGCTGGGTTTTGGGAGGGCGACGACGCGGGCTGTTCGCGGATTAAGAAAGCGCGTGAAACGACGAATAGCACCACCTTTGCCGGCAGTGTCCCGTCCTTCGAATATGATGAGTAGACGCTTGTTCTCCTT
Organism: Candidatus Zhuqueibacterota bacterium; assembly: GCA_016928775.1. Classification (GTDB taxonomy): domain Bacteria; phylum Zhuqueibacterota; class Zhuqueibacteria; order Residuimicrobiales; family Krinioviventaceae; genus Kriniovivens. The sequence continues at coordinate 30,905 of JAFGKD010000104.1, forward strand.
TTGCACCCATTTTTGCATCTTGACCAGCTCAAGTTGCAGTGCGCGAAGCTCATTTTTATAGGTCATAGGTGTTCCGATCTGAAGGCTTTCCGTATGAATGGAAAAAGCCCGTCACAGCGATCATGACAGGCTTTGGTACGCCCGGCGGGAATCGAACCCACAACCTACGGCTCCGGAGGCCGTCGCTCTATCCTGTTGAGCTACGGGCGCATTTGTTATAACAATGTATGAAATTTTTTTGCGGATTGCACAGTATTTTTTAATAATATCGCTCGCGTCATCGGTCCGACACCGCCCGGTACGGGCGTTATAGCGGATGCCACTTCTTTCGCCGCGGCAAAGTCAACATCCCCGACAAGGCGATAGCCGCGTTTGGCTTGTGGATCATCAATGCGGTTGACGCCAACATCAATAACCACCGCGCCGGGCTTAATCATATCAGCCGTAATCATCGCCGGACGCCCCGCGGCTGCGACGAGGATATCCGCCTGTCTTGTGAAAGGTTTCAAATCGCCGGAACCGGTATGGCAGACCGTAACCGTCGCGTTCGCCCATTCCTTTTTTTGCATCATCATGATCGCAAACGGTTTGCCGACAATATTGCTGCGCCCGACAACAACGACGTGTTTGCCTTTTGGATTGATGTTGTATTCTTTTAAAAGTTCCTGCATACCCGCCGGCGTGCACGGCAGAAAACACTCACTGCCAGCCACCATCTTGCCTGTGTTGATCGGATGAAAACCGTCGACATCTTTGTCCGGCGATATCCTGGCAATGACATGTGCTTCAGAAATATGTTGTGGCAGCGGCAATTGCACGAGAATGCCGTGTACATTATCGTCTTTATTCGACCTGTCAACCAGGGTCAACAGTACGTCTTCAGTGGTCGATGCAGGCAGATGAGTCGTTTGTCCGAGAATACCAATTTCTGTACAGTCTTTTTGTTTCATACTGACGTAACTTTTTGACGCCGGATTGTCACCGACCAGAATCACTTCGAGCCTGGGGGAACAGCCCTCTTTTTTCAACTCAACAATTTCTTCGGCAAGCTCGGAGCGAATCTTTGCCGCCACCGCATTGCCGTCTAAAATTTGTGCGCTCACATCTTCCTTTCAGGGCAAGTTTATTCTGGTAATGTTGAGGGCACGACCCGTCGTAACGTCAACCTCAACAACGACTCCGTTCAGTCGGTTGTTCGACTCGGCGACCTGATAGTGTTCCGGAATGCCGCTGATAAATCTTTTTATCGCTACCTCAGCATTCAGACCAATGACAGAATCATTTGGCCCGGTCATGCCGGCATCGGTGATATAGGCTGTCCCGGCCGGGAGAATACGTTCATCAGCGGTTTGCACATGCGTATGTGTGCCGATGACAGCGCTGACTTTGCCATCAAAATACCAGGCCAGAGCCATTTTCTCTGCCGAGGCTTCCGCGTGCACATCAACCAAAATGATATGCGTTTTTTGTCGTAGCTGCTCGATCTCTTCCATTCCGCGCTTGAATGGGCAATCGATTGGATACATAAAAGTACGTCCTTGCAGATTGAGCACGCCGACGGCCAAACCGCTCGCTGTTCGATAAATTGTACTGCCTTTTCCCGGCGCTTCGGGTGGATAATTGGCCGGTCGCAAAACATGCTCGGCTTGCTTGAGGTAGCGGCGAAAAGGCGCAAACGTCCAGGAATGATTGCCACCGGTGATGACATCAACGCCTAGGCTTTTATATTTTTTTGTCAGCTCCTCGGTGGTACCTTTTCCTTTGACGCCGTTTTCGCCATTTACAATACAAACATCGACATCATATTTTTTTCTGAGCGAGGGCAGATAGGCTGCCAGCGTATCATAACCGGGACGGCCAATGATGTCGGCGATGAACAAGAGAATCGCATTTTTATGTGCCACAAGTTACCCTTATTTTGCATATCCGATAGCGCGTGTTTCGCGAATGACAGTCACTTTGATTTGGCCCGGATATTCCATCTCGTTTTGAATTCTTTCGGCGATATCGGTGCTCAATTGTGCTGCCAGGGCATCATCAATCTTTTCGTGTTCAACGATAACGCGAATTTCCCGGCCAGCCTGGATGGCGTAGGCGGTTTCCACGCCGATAAATGATTTGGCTATCGTTTCAAGATTCTCCAGTCGCTTGATATAGGTCTCGAGCGTTTCCCGTCGCGCACCAGGACGCGATCCGCTGATCGCATCGGCTGCTTTGACGAGAACAGCGATGGGCGAGATCGCCTCTACATCCTCATGGTGAGAAGCGATGGCATTGACGACAACCGGACCTTCGCCATATTTTTTTGCATATTCGGCACCTATCTGGGTGTGTGTACCTTCAGTGTAGCGGTCGATTGCCTTGCCAATGTCATGCAGCAAGCCAGCGCGTTTTGCCAGTGTTCCATCCAGGCCGAGTTGTGTTGCCATCAATGCAGCTAAATAGGAGACTTCAATCGCGTGCTGCAAATTGTTCTGGCCATAACTTGTGCGATACTTGAGCTTGCCCAACAATTTTTTTATTTCAACATGCGTATCCGTTACACCCGCTTCAAAGAGTGCTTTGTCGCCAATCTCGATGAGCTTTTCCTCCATCTCTTCGGTTGTTTTGGCAACCACATCCTCAATGCGTGCCGGATGGATGCGGCCATCGGCGACCAGTTTCTCCAGGGCAATTTTAGCGATTTCGCGGCGAAACGGATCAAAACCGGAAAGCACGACAGCCTCAGGCGTATCGTCAACGATCACTTCGATGCCTGTCGCCTGTTCAAAGGAACGGATATTTCGCCCTTCGCGTCCAATAATGCGTCCTTTCATTTCGTCATTCGGCAAGTTGACGACCGACACGGTCGTTTCCGTGGAATGATCTGCTGCGGTTCGTTGAATGGCCTGAACGATGATTTCGCGCGCCTCGCGATTGGCCGTCTGCCGGGCACGGTCTTTGATCTCCTTCATCTCCCGCGCTGCATCCTGCTTGGCTTTATCCAGGAGATTGTCCATTAAAATCTTGCGGGCTTCTTCATTTGAAATGCCGCTTATCTTTTCGAGTTGCCGGTTTTGCTGCTCAATCTTGACAGAGAGTTCTTCTTGCAGTTTTTCGATACGTTCTTCGCGCAGTTTGATGTCCAAAGCCTGCGCCGTCAGATCTTCCTCCTGCTTTATGAGAAGGTCATGTTTGCGGTCCAAATTTCGTTCGCGTGACGACAGTTTATTTTCAAGCTTGTTCAGCTCATTTCGTTTCTGCTTTGTCTCATTATCTACATTTTGTTTGTAACGAAGTGCTTCATCTTTGGCTTCGAGAATTTTCTCCTTTTTTATCGCCCGAGCTTCCTTTTCAGCCTCGGACACTATTTTTTCAGCTAATTTTTCTGCATTGGCAATTTTTCCCTGTCCGATATACTTGGACATGATCCAGCCGATGACAAACGTGACAAGTCCGGTTATCAATGCGATAATAACAATCATAGTCGTTTCCATTCACCCTCCGGCAAAAAAAATCCCAGAAGTTGCGTCATTCTGTTCTGTACACCATGGAACAGTGCTTTTAGGAATAGCAGAGTCGTACACAGAAAGCAGAATCTCGCAATCTGGGAGCAGTCAAGGGATGGAATCAAGAGCGATGATTCACATATATAAATAATCAGTTAATCCCTTAAAAGAGTATCATCCTCCGGTTTGTCCAGCATGCCAAGTTCTAATTTATCGGCTAAATACTTTACTTTCGTCTTAAAATCAATGAAATCCTTGCTTTCCTGTTGGTGAAGCTGAAACAATTCTCCGGTAATATTCAAAGCAGTGAGAATTGCTATTTGGTGCAGCGGCCGGTTGGGTTTTAGCGCTTGTATTTCTCTCATTTTGCTATCGACATATTCGGCGATTTTATAAATTTCGCCATTATCGTTGGCATTGGCTACGAGAGTATATTCGGAACCAAAGATATTGACTTTGACGTTTTTCTTGACGGTTTCCATATAAACTTGACATTGCGAAATAAAGACATATCCAATTTTGTCTCGTGGATGTCATGCCGCTCATTCGAGTAATCGTACCTTGTCAATTTTTTGGACAAGTTCCTCTAAACGATTTTTCAGCTTCTCTTCTCTTTCCTGATATTCAAGCACGGCCTGTGCATCCGCACTGGATTCTGCTTCAGACACCTCTCTCTCGAGTTGTGCTATTTTTGCATCTCGACTCGAAAGAGCCTGTTCCAATTTTTCCTTTTCGTGAATTAGAGTATTTATCTTTTGTTGCTGATCTGAAATTTTTTTCAGCGCTTGATAAATACGATTTTCTAATAAATCCAGAATATTATTTTCAATCATTTGTCGCCCGGTCACACATGCACCTAAGTGTATTGAGTGGAATCTTTCTTAACACTATATTCTTCCACTTTTAATATTGAAACGTACGTTCTTTTCGGGAAAAAGTCAATGAAAAATATTGGTTTATGGTGTAGATAGCTGGAGATAGGTATAAAGGTCATCAACTGAAGCCTAAAAGCTGCGATGTTTACAACAGCCCGATGAGTGGGAAGCAGCAGGTGCGCACAATAAAACCTGCTGCTTCATAACAATCACCAGACATACAGTGTTTGAATGACCGCTTCATTCTCATAGATATGTACATTACAGTTGTCGCTCTTGGCGTGTGCCGCCATGGTCATCAGAGTATTGACATTGTCTGGATATTTCGCTTCCAGGCGACGCCATCCCACATCGCTCACATAGATATAGCCATTGCCTTCGCTCAGCGCAGCAGAATACAGCGCCAAAACCTTTTTGTTATGGCGCCATCCGGAGAACCGGTTGTTATTGAATATAGTCATATTGTTGGCCGATTTGCGAAGCAATAGCCGGTCCAAGTTGTATTGAAAAATCCAATGCAAGCTGATCCGATCCTTGTAAGCTTGGCGCAGGACTTGCTCTGCCTGCTCAAGAGTTTTACCGCTGACCAAAGCCTCAACGTAAGACCAGACACAATCCTTCAAAGGCTGGTATGCCGCAAGAAGGACATATATTTCCTCGGTATATCCCAACCATGAGAGACAGCCACTTTCGATCGCTTTTTGCCCAATACAATTGTCCTTATTGGTTAAACAGGCGAAAGTATAGACGTGCACATCTTGGGTCAGATCTTCAGCATTGCTGGAATTGATAACGGCTTCCGGCTGGCCATTTTTTTGTCCATAAAAAGCTGAACAGTTGCCGTGATCCAGAGCAATGACGAACTTTTTTGTTCGTTTTGCTGACATGCTGAGCCAGTAAGTGACGTTTTCCGGAGAGGTATCCGAGCCACTCAAATCAGTTACAGAGAAACCCTTGCCCTGTAGATAGGTGGCAAGACCCTCCCCAATCCAGTTTGTCCATTTGGTCGCTTCATCGCAGTTATTACGAATAATCAGAACATCGACAGCCATGGTTACACCTCCTTTATCCATTTGCTAATTTGCTCTTTGACTTCCAGTTCGTCATCGGTGAGCGCGGCTACGCCCCCCTCTTTTTCTGCTTTTAATTTCTCAAAAATTGCCTTGATTGTATAGGTCTTGCCCGTTGTGACGTTCATTGCCGGCAGCTCCGCTTCTGTCGGATGTTCCTTGATCCACTTTTCTAGTTTCTCGACTAATTCCATTTTTGAATCCTCCATTTTGCAATTCTTCGTTTTTATTAATTGGCGTACGTCAGAGGAATCCTGATGTGCACTTGAGTTGTTGTTTTTGAGGCATCAATGCTAATGGTCACCTCTCTCTGAGACGGTCCGAATACCATTGTTTCCTGTTTGGACACCTCTGCCGGAGATAGTTGTGGAATTTCTTGCTCAAGTAATGACCATTCCTTTGCCTCCTCGGCATGCTCATGCGGCAGTATTGCCGGCACACCTGGTTCCACATGAATGTCCACAGGCGGAAGCTCCAAAGGTTCGGGTCGATCCCCCAAATCAGCAGTCATTTTTTTTGCAGCGCTGCTGGTTGGACTCTTTACTTTTTTTTGAGCCATGCTATAACCTCCGTTACTTTAATTATAAATTTGTATGCGAGCATACAGGCGATATAAATAGAGAAGCTGAATCATTCAGTATTGACAATAAATATCCAAAATTCCTGACGGCCCCGGGACTTTCGACACTATAGACATTATATTTTAGCTTTTTTCCTGATTTTTCTTATATTAATTGACTATAAATTTTTTATGAATTTATTGAAAAGTTATGAGCACATCAAAACATGATTCAATACGTATTCACACTATCCTTAAATTTTATCAACAACAAGCAGGGACATTTTGCTATGAAGTATCGATATCTTTACCTGTTTTTTATTGTATCCCTATTCATTATTCCCGACGATGTAAAAGCCGCAAAAAAGCTGAGCTTTGAACCTCCTCGCGGTTTCTTTGATCACTCTTTTCAATTGACCATCACGGCGCCGGTTGAAAATGCAACCATTCACTACACGTTGAACGGCAAACACCCGCTCACAGCAGAAAATGTGATGTCCGGATCCTCGCCGTTGACTATCACGGTCGATCCGGATGATTTTGCAAACCGGGATTATGCGCCAGCTGTGTGCGTTCGCGCCATTGCGGTGATTGCCGATACGGCTGTATCTAGCTTGAATACACACACCTATATTTTTGTGGATAAAATCACCTCTCATTCACGCGATGGGCAACGACCTGGTGCAGAATGGCCTCATCAGGGCTCCTCGGTTAACGGCCAAAAAATGGATTATGGTATGGATCCAACTGTCTCCAATAGTCCGAAATATCAAGACCGGATACAGGCAGCGATGACGGACATTCCCAGCATGTCCATGGTCATGGATCTTGCGGATCTTTTTGATCCCGCCGTTGGCATTTATGTCAATGCCGCAGAGCACGGTGAGGAATGGGAACGCCCCTGCTCGCTCGAGCTGATCAATCCCGATGGTTCGGATGGTTTTCACATCAATTGCGGCGCCCGCATTCGTGGCGGCTGGAGTCGAACCGATAGCAATCCCAAGCATGCGTTCCGCTACTTTTTCCGCTCCGAATATGGTGAGGCAAAATTACAGCATCCACTTTTTGAAGATGAGGGTGTGGATGAATTTGATAAAATGGACTTGCGCACATCACAAAATTATTCCTGGGCCTATGGTGCCGGCAGCAAAGATGGCGGCGCCGAACGCAACACCATGCTGCGCGATGTTTTTTCGCGCGATCTGCAGCGCGATATGGGACAGCCGTATACCCGCAGTCGGTATTACCATCTGTTTATTAACGGAACATATTGGGGACTTTTTCAGACGCAGGAACGCTCCGAAGCGTCATTTGCTGAATCCTATTTCGGTAGCGATCGAGAGGATTACGACGCCATTAAGGTTGATGCCGGCTATCAACGCCCCTATATCATGGAAGCAACGGATGGGACCCTCGATGCCTGGAATGCGCTCTGGGCGATTGCCAGGAATGGCTTGAGTGACAAGACGAGCTTTAATATGATTCAGGGATTAAATGTCGATGGATCGCCAAATCCAGATTATCCGAAATATGTTGATCTTGATAATCTCATAGATTTTATGATCAATACATTGTTTGTCGGCGATTTTGACGCACCCATCAGTGAATTCCGCGGTAATAATTCACCAAATAATTTCTGGGCGACCTTTAATCGCGTCAATCCGGATGGATTCAAGTTTTATCGTCACGATTCCGAGCATACCCTGTTTAATATCTTCGAAGACCGCACCGGTCCCTACCCGGCTGGTGAGCAGCAGGAGCACTTTAATCCGCAGTGGCTGCATCAACAACTAACCGAGAATGCTGAGTACAGACTGCTCTTTGCCGATCGGGTATATCGTCACTTTTACGACGATGGTGCTTTAACACCGGAAGCAAACACAGACCGTCTGATATTTCGCAAAGACCAAATCGATAACGCCATTATTGCCGAATCCGCCCGCTGGGGTGATGTCTTGCGCGGTACGCCGTACACCAGAGACAATGAATGGCTGGATGACGTTAATTACCTCATCGAGGATTATTTTCCGGTACGCTCCGAAATTGTATTCGACCAATTCATCGACCAGGGTTGGTACCCCAATTTTGACCCGCCGCAATTTAATACAACCAGCGGCCAGGTCAACAGCGGATTCCAATTGACCATGACCACAGCAGGCGGTACTATTTATTATACCGATGACGGGACGCCAGTATACGGCCAACTCAGTGACACCGGCACGCAAATGACCACCCTGATACCGTGGACTATTGACAAGCGCGTTCTCGTCCCCGTCCAGGATATTGGCACTGCCTGGCGGTTACAGGTGGATTTTGATGATTCGGACTGGGATATGGCAGGCGGTGTTCCCGGCGGCATCGGCTACGAAAAAAGCAGCGGGTATGAACAATATATCTCCCTTGACGTCGCAAAGTATATGCACGAAGAGGATAGCAGCAATCCGAATGCTTCATGTTATGTGCGCATTCCCTTTACACTCACAAGTGATGATCTGGCACATATTTCACTCTTGCAGGCACAGCTTCTTTACGACGATGGTTTTGTTCTTTATCTAAATGGTACCAAAGTTGCAGAAGCCATGGCGCCATCTAATCCTGCCTGGGATGCCTCGGCAACCGATAATCATGAAGCGGAAGACATCGAAACCTTTGATCTGTCAGATCATATCGATGAGTTGAAGACCGGACAAAATGTGCTTGCTGTTCATGGCCTCAACTATTCGTTAACAAGTTCAGACTTTTTAATGCACGTCCAATTGCAAGCCGGCTATGCCGGGGAATCGAGCGGCGACCTGATTTCTTCCAGCGCCAGAAAATACACCGGTACTATCACAATAGATAAAACCACGAACATTAAAGCGCGTGTATTGCGGGGCTTACAATGGAGTGCTTTGAACGAGATTTTGCTTTCCGTTGATGAGGATATGAGCGGACTCGTTGCAACCGAAATTCACTATCACCCGCTGCCGGAAGGAGAAGGAGAAAATGAAATTGATGGTGATCTTTATGAATTTTTTGAAATCAAAAACATTCATAGCCGATCGGTCAACTTGACCGGAGCACGTTTTGCCAAGGGAATCTATTACGAATTTCCGGCCGGCGGCTCGTTGAATCCGGGCGACTTTTATGTCGTGTGCTCAAACGCAGTACACTTTGAACAACGCTATCATTTTAAGGCGCATGGGCAATATTCGGGCAACCTGAGCAATGGTGGTGAGCGCGTCGTTTTATTCAGTGCAACTGCTGATACGATCTTGAGCATAAAGTATGATGACGAACCTCCCTGGCCGATCGAACCTGATTCAATCGGGAAATCGCTTGCAGCCAAAGTGACTATGCCTGCAGGGAATCCGGATCATCCGGATTACTGGACTGCCTCGGCATCAGTGCACGGTTCCCCGGCCGCAGATGATTTGATCAGTCACACCATTGATGATGTGGACATCTCTCACGATACATATCAACTCTGGCAAAATTATCCAAATCCCTTTAATCCTGCAACGACAATTCGATTTGCGGTTCCTCAAGCCGGATTTGTTTCTATCAGCATTTATAATACTCTTGGCCAGCAAGTGGAGGAGCTGATGAGCCAATATGTAGAAGCAGGATTTTATCGTATGGTGTGGAATGCCGAACGCTATTCCGGCGGTGTCTATTTTGTACGGATGAATGCGCCGGATTTTAATCAGACGATAAAAATTCTATTCTTGAAATAGTTAGAGAATGTCGAAAAAACCAAAACATCACCCGGCAAAGGGATCGCTGAATGTAGAGACAAATATTGATGTTTTTATCTGAGCACTTGCTGCTGTGAGATACTATCTTGTTTTTTTCACTTGACTTAGAAATGTAAACTTTGTAACATACTAAAGATTTTGCCAATGATTCGATGAAATCAAGCAGGTGAATCGTTGAGAGGAGGTGATAGAGCGGCAAGTGGATACAACTCAAAGTTTGAGATGTCTTTGCGGCATAAAACAAACTGTTACAATCATTCGGCTTTACCAACTTCTCTATTACAAGCCAATTTTTAACCTTGCATTAATTCAAAATTATTTTAAATTCAACCTGAATTTTTGAGCCGCCATTTTTATTGAAATCTAACATTTATTAATACCTAAGGAGTTAAGGGAAAAGATATGAAGAATCAAAGATTTCTCTCCAGCTTTTTGATTGTCACTCCTCTTTTGGTTCTGGTCATGAGCTTTTGTGTCTTTGCACAATCGGGGAAAATTTCGGGCAAGGTTACAGATGCCGAGACCGGCGAACCGCTTCCGGGCGCCAACGTGACGATCGTCAACACAAATTACGGCGCCGCCGCCTCGTTAGATGGTGATTACTATATCATCAATGTTCCTCCCGGTATGTACACGGTCAGAGCACAATTTATGGGCTACAAGGCAACGCTGGTGCAAAATGTGGATGTTGATGTGAACAGAACAACCGATGTCGACTTTAAACTGGTCCCTTCGGTGATCGAAGGACAAGAGGTTGTTATTGAAGCGTCAAAAGTGGCGCAGAAAAAAGATCAAACCAGCTCGATCCGAAATGTTGGCTCCGAGACGATCGATATTCTTCCCGTCGAATCCGTTGGCAGCGTCGTCAACTTGCAGGCGGGTGTTGTTGCCGGCCACTTTCGCGGTGGACGAGATAACGAAGTGAACTATATGATCGACGGCATGCAGACGACAAACTCGTTCAACAGCTCCGGTCAATCTGTCAGCGTCACCGCGGATGCGGTCGAAGAAGTCGAAGTCATCAAAGGCACCTTTAATGCCGAATATGGCCGCGCGATGAGTGGCGTGGTCAATGCAGTGACAAAAAGCGGCAGTAATGCCATCCACGGTCGCGCGTCAGCATTTCTTGGCAATTATCTCACCAATCATACGGATATTTTCATCGGCCTCAAGGCGTCCGAAATTACGCGCCGCCAGGATTACAAAGTTCAATTGGGTGGACCGGTTGTGCGCGACAAGCTGTTTTTCTTTACCGATTATCGTCACGAGGATAATAAAGGGGAACACAACGGCATTCGTTATTTTTTGCCGGATGATCGGAGTTTTTATAATGATCCCAATGAAGCAGCCTGGTATTCGGAACGCAGCGGTGATAGTGCTTATGTGCCGATGAATTGGGGCATCAGCCACAACTTTACCGGCAAATTGACCTGGAATGCAACAAATGATATAAAGGTACAAGGTTTGTACGTTTACAATCAAAGTGAAGGCCAGGGTTACAGTCATGGTCATAAATACAGACCGGATGGTCGAAGCACCGGGCAGAATCAATCACAGATGGTTGCCCTGACCTTAAACCATATGATCACACAAAGTCTGTTTTACGAAGCCAAACTGAAATATTTGCATGATGACGATCAATCCTACTTGTATGAAAATCCGTACGATGAGCGCTATCTGCATGACCGCTACAATAGTAATACCGGGCCGGGCTTTTATTTTGGCGGTCAGGACAAGGGGCACTATACGCGCACAACACAAGAGCTGCAAGCCAAAGTGGACCTCACCTGGCAGGTACATAAAAATCATAGCATAAAAAGCGGCATCGACTTTATTCAAGCAGATTTTAATGTGAAGAGCCAGTCGATTTTAAACTGGTACGAGCTGTACGATCAAGCCAATGCCGACAGGTACAGACCCTGGGTGCTTGGCGATTCATCGCAATCGGCAGATATTTATCACAAAAAGCCGATTGACTTGTCCGCCTACCTGCAGGACAAGATGGAATTTGACGAGATGGTGATCAACTTTGGCGCCCGCTTTGATTATTTTGATCCCAATACCACCTATCCAACCGATCGTCGTAATCCAGTCAACCTGATCCAGGGTGTCTCGCAAACGACCTTAGCCGAAGCTGATCCCAAAACGCAAGTGAGCCCGCGTCTTGGTCTATCCTACCAGCTAGGCAAAGCCGCATTGCTGCGCTTCTCTTACGGACACTTTTTCCAGCGACCACCCTACAACACTTTTTATCAGAACAATTCTCTGCTTGTGAGCCCCAGTAACTTTGGCACGCAGCAGGGCAATCCGCAGGTTAGAGCACAAAAAACCGTTCAATATGAGCTCGGCTTGTGGCAGGAACTCATGAGAGACATGGGTGTCGAAGTGGCGTTGTTCTATCGCGATATTTATGATCTCCTGAGCATGGATATTGTTTATACCTATAATCAGCAAATTTACGGACTTTATACAAACCTTGATTACGGCAATGCCAAAGGTTTGGAAGTGACGTACGATTGGGCAATCTCCAGATTTTACGTGAACGCCAATTATACCCTCCAGTATACGCGAGGAAATGCTGATAATCCAACAACAACCTTCAGCCGCCTTGGTGGCAATCAGGATCCCATCCCACGGCTAATTCCCATGAGCTGGGATCAACGCCATACTTTTAATGCCAGTGTGGGTTACACCACCCCGGTCTGGAGTATCTCGGCCACAGGTCGATATAATTCGGGTACACCTTATACGCTGTCGCCACTTCCTGAATCCACATTGTCCGGCGTCCTGTTGTACCCCAATAACGCAAAAAAACCATCCAATTACTCAGTTGATCTCTACGGCTACTACAATTTGCCTATGGCCGGTAACCTCAATCTGAAATTTGAGCTTTATATCTATAACCTGTTGGATACGCTCAACGAATACGGCGTTTATGGACGAACCGGACGTGCCTATACCAATATTATTCTGGATTCCGAACGCGAAAATCATCGCAGCGACTTTAATACCATTGAAGACAATATGCAAAATCCATCCATGTATGGCGCACCAAGAATGGTCAAGTTTGGTGTTGGCGTGTCTTTCTAAGCAACGGTAAAAGAAAAAAAGTGATTTATCAATCTGGAGGTAAACCGTAACATGCAAAATAAATCGAAACTGACATGCGCCTTTTTGCTCCTCACCCTGTTTCTTGTTTCTGCTCTTTTCGCGCAAAAAAAGCCGTATGAAGGGCCGATGGACGGGGCCGGTGATGTCGCAGCAGAAAAAATTGGCTGGATGGAAGGCAACGCCGTTCGTTGCCAATTTCGAAATACGACGGAACTATCAGACTGGGGTACTGGCACCGACCCTTATGCGACAAAGTGGCCAAACGATTTTCGCGGCTCCAAAATGAATGATGGTATCGGCCTGTTGATCGGCTGCCGCGTTTATATCCACAGTGATGGTGATACAGCAACAGTGGATTCCGAGCCTTATGATGTGGTATATTTGAACGAACAGCGCACAATTTACGATGATATGGTCGCGAGCGGAGAACTGCACCGTTTGTACTATTTGCAAACCAGCTATCGGGAAGAAATGGATATGGATCCTACGGGCCAGGTTGAATGGGCTTTGTATCCTTCCCGCGGCAATATCGCCGGTGAATATGCCAACTGGAGTCTTCCGGATGAACCACCCGCTCAGGCGAGCAAGCCGGATTCCTGGCCCACTTCAGCCTGGCCAGCCGATCGGTTTAACTCAAAATGGCCTGGTATGTGGAATGGCCGATTTGGCGCCGATGTGTTCAAAGCCGATGAGGAATGCTTTTTTGTCGCAAATGACGCTCAAGACCAGGAGTATCTCACAGAGCAAAATAAAGTGCGCTTTTATCCGCGACAAGATAGTTACATCGGCGATGTTGATCCCAAAATGAGCGTGCAAGTCGGTTTGCCCTGGGGCGGTGTTGGACTTCGCGTCGAACAACGCGGCTTCCAGTGGAATAACGCCCAGGCGCGTGACGCGATCTTTTGGGAATACGTCATTTATAATATGACAGACTATAATTTTCCTGAAGTCGGATTTGGCTATTGGGTTGATAATGCAATCGGCAATGACAGCAATGATGAATTGGCCGCGTATGATACTTTCCTCGACCTGGCTTACTCCTGGGATGTCAATGGCATTGGTCAGTATAACCTTGAGGTGGGTACCATGGGCTTCGCCTATCTCGAATCACCCGGTAACTCGACCGACGGTTTTGACAATGATGAAGATGGTGTTATCGATGAAAAGCGCGACAATATTGCTACACAGATTGTCGGCCCCTATGACGGTATCGACAATCTGGAAAACTTTTTGAGATTCTATCAGCTCGAGGAGGCTGACCTGCGCGAGCACTGGAAAGAGGATGAAGACCAGGATTGGGATAGTTTTGATGACGCCAACGGCAATGGTGAATGGGATGAGGGAGAGGATATCTATGATGATGTTGGCCTCGACGGCAAGGGTCCCGGGGAAATCGACTACGCTGGACCGGATGCAGATGGCACCGAGGCGAACGGCCAACCTGACCTTCGAATCGGTGTGGGTTGTGAACCCGACTTTGGACTGCTCGATGTCACGGAAACAGACATGTTGGGTTTGACCTCCTTCCGCCTCTTTCCTATTCCGGAGCATGTTCCTCCTTATAGATACTGGTTCCGTAACGATGAATCCATGTGGGAACTGGTGGGTGCGGATTCATTGGTACCCTATATTGGCGCCGTGTCCAACCTGGCTGAAGTGTTTGCTACCGGCGTGTTCCCACTCTACGGCGGCAATATCGAGCGTATCTCCATGTCAGAGCTGCACTCCTGGGATGATGGCCGCAACATCAAAGCTGGCGATCCGGTTGAGAATCCACCGATTGCTCTGTTCGAGCTGAAAAAGATTGTACAGATTATTTATGAAACAGACTATCGATTTGCTCAACCACCGGTCATGCCAACATTAACGGCAACTTCCGGCGATGGCAGAATTCTTCTCACCTGGAACAATGATTCTGAAATCAAAACTCGCGACGCCTTTTTAGGCAATGAAAATGACTTTGAAGGCTACAAGCTCTTCAAAGCCACGGACAGAAATATCACCGATGCCGTCAAAATTA
>JAFGKD010000105.1 GCA_016928775.1 Candidatus Zhuqueibacterota bacterium
ACTATGGTCAGAAGTGCACCAGAATGTGCAGGTCAAGGACGGATACTTTAGCGCGATTCTCGGAAGCATAAAACAGATTGATGTGTCCGTTTTCGAAAAAAAAGAGCGATACCTGGAGATCAAAATTGGGGACGAAACGTTATCTCCCAGGCAAAAAATTGCCAGCAGTTCTTATGCGTATGCAGCAGCTGCAATACAAGGGAAAGACAATGTGTTTCCATCCAGCGGCAATGTAGGGATTGGTGTAGCCAATCCAGATAACAAATTAAAGGTCGCGGGTGTCGTTGAATCGACAACCGGTGGATTTAAATTTCCTGATGGATCGGTAATGACCAAAGCCGCCAACGGAGGCGGTAGTAGCTGGAACCATACAGCGACACAAAATATCAATCTGAATGGTCATTGGCTATCCGGTGATGGTGATAACGAAGGCATTTTCATCAACTCATTGGGCAATATGGGAATTGGTGTTCAAGACGCCGGTGGCGCCAAAATAAAATCCATTCAAACGGGAGCTACGGATAAAGCCGGTTTTTTTCAGATCATAAATGAAGAAAATGATTCTCAGGCACTCCTGGCCAACACCAATGGCAAGGGTCTGGCGCTGTATGCGTCAAATTATGGCACTGGGCGAGCAGCGTTTATCGGCATTAATAATCCGGAGAATCCGAGTTATGCGCTGGAAGTCGCAACAAATGGAACCGGTAGCGCGATCAAAGGTGAGGCTGAATCAACAAGCGGTGTTACATTTGGTGGCTATTTTTCTTCAAGAACAACATTGGGTGCCGGTGTTTATGGAGTTTCGAGTGGAGGTATGGCGCGCGGGATCATGGGTACCTCCTCCGGAGTGGCCGGTCAGGGCGTCTATGGTTTAGCTGAAGGTCGAAATGGATACGGGGGTTATTTTGAAAGCAGGCAAGGTACCGGGATTTACGCCAAAGGTTCTGACGGTAAACCTGCCGCGGAATTCAAGGGTAATATACAAATTCAAAGCCAATCCACCGGCGAAACAGTTATCGAGTTGGGGGAAGGATTGGATTATGCTGAGGGCTTTAACACAACGCCAGGAGAATTGATCATGCCAGGTGACGTTGTGATTATTGATCCGAAGACTCCGGGAAAATTAAAAAAAAGCTCCGATCCATATGACAATAAAGTTGCCGGTATAGTTGCAGGTGCCAATGGTTTAGGCTCGGGTATACGACTTGGCCCGGACCAGTTTGATCTGGACGTCGCGCTTGCCGGACGAGTCTATTGCAATGTCGATGCATCTTTTGGTGAGATAAAAGCCGGTGACCTTTTAACGACATCACCTACACCCGGACATGCAATGGCCGTAAACCAGTATGAAAATGCACGAGGCGCCATTTTAGGAAAAGCCATGGAAAGTCTCCAAGTTGGTGAAACGGGCAAAATCCTTGTACTTGTCACTCTGCAATGAGGAGGTATCTAATGAATAAAAGAATACTTGGGCGATTCGTTCAATTAATTATCCTCTTTATGTTCGCTCTCTCGGTGTACATAAAGGCTCAAATTCCTTCTCTCGAGATGGTTGAACAGGTGGCTCACAACTGGGTGTACTCCATCGTTAACTATAAAGGACACTGGGCAGGCTCAAGAACACCCGAAATACTATCCATAAAAGAAATAAAAACAGCAGACAAAGAGGTTGGCTTTTTATGCCAAATAAAACCAATGGGATTTGTGATTGTGGCACAAGATATGGAATTGTCACCCATCAAAGCTTACTCAACGACCTGTAATTTATATGATCAATCAGAAAACGGTATGATGGATTTAATAAAAGCCACAATGGAACGTTCTCTTAAGAATATAGCAAAATTTAAAAATTTGGAGTCGACCATCTCAAATTGGCAGTCCCTAATGAACGGACAGTTGACTCATTTTTCCGAAGGAAAAACTCTAATTTCCTCAAACTGGCATCAAAGGCCTCCATATAATCATCAATGTCCAAGCATGGGATGTGATTGGTCAGCGTATCAAAATTTTAACAGCAGTGCGCTCGTAGGCTGTGTTCCGATTGCTGGTGCTCAAATCGCACGATATTGGTGCTGGCCGCCTTATGGTGAAGCCTGGATTAACGGAGACCCATATGATTGGAAAAATATGCCGGATCAAATTACGATCCATTCACCAATAAAACAAGTAGATGCGGTTGCAGAACTTTGTGTTGAGTTCGGTGTCGTATTAGATGCCTCCTACGGCTGTAGTCGTACAGGTGCTCATTTTTCTTTACCCGTTTCTGGGTATGGTTATGTTGAATTGGAGGATGTCTTTAAAGATTATTTTAGATATAATAAAGCCGGTATGGATTATGAGAGCAGAGATAATTTTTCAGCACAGGAATGGTTTAACATTATAAAAGAAGAAATTAATAATAACAGACCCATTGGCTACGGTATCCCAGATCACGCCATTGTAGTCGATGGTTGGAGAGAAGTGAATACAGATGGAAAAACCAGATTGGAATATCACATAAATTACGGTTGGGGTGGAACGAATACGGCTTGGTTTATTTTAGATAATATTCCTGGTGGAGATTATGATGAAGAGCAAATGCTCTTTCATATCTGGCCGACGAACCGATTCTCAACGGCTATAGCCGGATATATTTCATGTAATCATTCATTTCCATACAGGTACTTTGATCGTAACACAGTGGGCGTCAATGCTACGATTGCAGCTGGACACAAACTACAATTTTTGCCCGGTATTAATGTGTCTGCCTCACCCGGTGCAGGTATCTATTTAAAAATTGAAGGATCATCAAGCAATAGAACTGTGCTTTTTGCGAATGGAAATGAATCAATCGGGGCAATAATAAAAAGTGGAGCAATTAAACTATCAAACGATGGCGGTATGGTACTCACACCTCAACGGGCACCTTCTTTTTTACGCTCACCAAACTCGACTGGCGGAAGGATTGACCTGACTTGGGAAAGTGAAAATATTGAAAACCTTATTTTTGAGATCGAACGAAAAGGGGAATTCGATTTGGACTATAAAGTAATTTCCACATCTGATTTCAACTACTTTAGCGATCCTGATGTTTCACCGGGGGGGACATATTATTACAGAGTTAAGGCAATCCATAAAAACGGTCAAACTTCCGGATACTCTAGTGAAGTTTTAATTTCACCGACAGATTCATAAAATAGCAGGGTAAATTATGGATTTTAAGAAACTAATACCAATGTGGCTGTTCCCTCTGGTTCTTTTTTGTCAGCACTTCACTCCCAGCACCTGGCTTTACGACCAAAACAGCAACAGAGTTGACGATCGTATTGAACAGATCATAGAAGGGAATCCTGATTCTCTCATCAGTATGATCGTCGATCTTGGCCACCGCCCGACTGACGAGGATAGCGTTTTTCTCGATCAGTATGGCAGGATTGAGTATATCATGCAATACATTCCGTCAGTAGTTGTCACGCACGTACAAGCATCACGCGCTCATGATATGACTGCCAATTTGGAAGAAATTGTCATGATCGAGTGGGATGAACCGGTTTATGCGCTGCTTGATGTCAGCGCCTACGCGATTCAGGCCAGGAGTAGTACCGATTATCCGAATTCTTCTTGGGGTGATGGCGTTCAGGGTCAAGGAATAAACATTGCCATTCTGGATACCGGAGTAGATGATGGGCATCCTTCTCTGGATGACATGGATGATAATGCGGACACAAAAGATCCAAAGTATGTCGCCGGCTATGATGCTATCACAAATAAGGAAATTAATCCTGATGATGACAACTATCAAAGCAGCAGCGGCAGCATATGCGTTGAAGATGAAGTATATCACGGTACACATGTCGCGGGTATCGCACTCGGCACCGGGGGTGCATCACATATAAATTCCGGAATCGCTCCCGAAGCAAAGTTAATAGATGTAAAAGTAGTCAACAAATGTGGATATTGTGTCAATTCAAGTGTGATTAAAGGCATTGAGTGGTGTATAAAAAATCGTAATACAAAGTGGAAGGGTCAACCGTCCGACTACCACGGTATTGATATCATCAACATGAGTTTGGGTACCCGTTCTGCATCTGATGGACAGGACGCACAATCTCGTGTTGACATACACTCTTGAAACTAGACTGATTATCTATGATGTTCTCGGACGTCGGGTACGAGTATTGGTTGACGATGTCAAACAAGCCGGTATTCACCGTGTGCAATGGGATGCTAAAAACAATAATGGTCGGCCGATTGCAGCGGGATTGTATTTTGCCAAGCTGCAAGCCGGAGATTTTCGTAGCACAATAAAACTCATGCTCATTCGATAAAAGAAATTTTTAAATCAGAAAATAAAGAGAGGATCATCATGAAGACAAAAAACACATTGATAGTTATTGCAGTATTTTTACTAACTATTTCTGCAATCGGACAAG
>JAFGKD010000106.1 GCA_016928775.1 Candidatus Zhuqueibacterota bacterium
AACGGATGGGACGGATTCTAACGGATGAAGAAATCCGTTCCAATCCGTTAAATCCGTTCGATCCGCGTTCCATTATTTCAGTGATCATCCGTGGCTCACAAGCGAGGCTAAAATGAAAACTATCCTGTTCATAATTTTTTGTCTTCTTATCCTGCATATCGGAGTGGCACAAAACGTCTCCCATTATTATACAAAATACGATCTGCTGTCTGCGCCACCCGGCACGTTTCATGACGGTCTCATCGGCTTTGCCAATCCAGCGTCACTGGGAATGATGCACGCCTTTGATGCGCGGTTTTACTGGACGACAGAGGGTCCGAAAACCTGGTCGTTTAACAACTGGGCGTTTCTGTTAGGCGGACCTGGTTTTGGCTTTGGCATGTATCAACAGCATCTTGACGGGAAACAGGTCACCGACTATTCTGTTTCCTTTGGTGGTGGCACGGATGCTTTTAGCGTCGGATTGTCGTATGATTGGGTGGGTGGCGATAAAGCTTTTTTCGGTCGCCAACGTATGATAAAAACGAGCGCGATTTTTCGCCCGACCTCGCGATTGTCGCTCGGTCTCACCGGTTTTTGGGGACTGGAGACAAATCAACAGGAAGCTGTTGTTGAGCTGGGTGTGCGTCCTTTTGGCACACCTCATCTAACGCTGTTTGGCGATGCCCTGTTCGGTGCCGGCATTCAATTCGCTGAAACATATTGGAGTGCCGGCGCTGCTTGTCGTTTGGCGCCAGGCTTGTCTCTCGTCGGTCGCTATTTTGGCACCGAAGCATTCACCATCGGTTTTGTTCTCGATTTGGGCACGACTTCATTGGCCGGACAGAGTCATTATGGTGCGGATCGTCAACATGGTTACAACAGCTATATGCTGCGAACTGGTGGATTCAAGAATAATCTTCAGCGCTCCGTGAAGGACTTTGCGTATGTGCCGTTTCAACTCAAAGGTATTGTGGATCATCAAAAGTTTATCTTGTTCGATGATTACACGCATCGCCTATATGATCTGCTGCGCGATATTCGGGCTGCGGCAGATGATCCACGGATTGCAGTGATTGCCATCAATCAAACGAATATGTTGATTCGTCCCGAGCACGCCTGGGAAGTACGTCAGGAGCTCAAAGCGGCGCAAGCCAAGGACAAGCGGATTATCATTTACATTGAAACAGCCGGCATGACCGGCTACCATCTCGCGAGTGTCGCTGATCTCATCGTCATGGAACCGCAAGGCATTCTCACGCTGCCGGGATTGGTCATGGGACGCACCTATTTAAAAGGCACGCTCGAGAAGCTTGGGCTCGGTTTTGATGAGTGGCGTTTTTTCACCCATAAAACAGCATTTGAAACCTACAGTCGCGAGCAACTGTCGGATGTTGATCGGGAACAATACAACGCTTATCTGGATGTATGGTATGACCTCCTCCGCAACGATGTGGCGACGTCCCGCAATATGTCGCCGGATGAATTCGATGCCATCATTAATGAAAGCATTTTGTTCAACGGCACAGCTGCCCTGGAAAAAGGGCTGGTCGACAAGCTGGATCGCTGGTCGAATATTGAAAATATCATCAAGGAGATGAATGACAAACGTGCCTTGCTGAAAATGCGCCGCCCTGCCTTGTGGGATAACGCGCTCGCGCCGGAAAAGTGGGGGCAAAAGCCGAAAATTGCCATTGTTTACGGACTGGGAGAGTGCGCCATGGAAACCGGCATTCGTGCGCGATACCTGGAGCAGGTATTTACCAGACTGAAAAAAGATCGTTCGGTCAAGGCAGTGGTTTTTCGTGTCGATTCCCCCGGAGGCACCGGGATGGCCAGCGATGTGGTCACTGAAGCACTGAAAAAATGTGCGCAGGAAAAGCCGATTATCGTGAGTCAGGGGCAGGTGGCCGCGTCTGGCGGGTACTGGATTTCCATCTATGGCGACAAAATTCTTGCCGGTCCAAATACACTGACCGGCTCCATTGGCGTGACCGGTGGCTGGATCTGGGACAAAGGCTTTGGTGAGAAACTCGGCATGACGGCTGACCATGTTCAGCGTGGTGAACATGCCGATGCTTTTTTTGGTGTGACATTGCCGCTCCTCGGTATACAGGTGCCGGGCCGTAACTTGACCGACGATGAACGAGCAAAGATTGAGAAATGGATTCGCTCCCATTATAATGACTTTATCACCAAGGTGGCCCAAGGCCGCGGTATGACCAAACAGGCAGTGGATAGTCTTGGGCAGGGCCGGTTTTACGCCGGTGTCGAAGGAAAAAAAATCGGTCTGATCGACGAAATTGGCGGCTTGATGATGGCTCTTGATTTAGCCAGGCAGGATGCCGGCCTCGATAAAACCGATGAAATTGATATCGTTGAAATTCCCAAATCACGCGGTTTGTTCGAACTCTTGCCACTTCAGACATCTGTCGACAAACTGCAGGATGATCCAGTAATTCGGTATATTAAAAAACAAGCAGAAAATCCTTACCAGCCCCTGCACATGCTGGTGCCAGGAACTTTTCCATCCCTGGAGAAATAAACAACTGCTTTGACTTTTTGCAGAATGATCAGAGATGAGGTGTATATGAAAAACCTGATAATCATGACAAGTTGTGTTGTTTTACTGTTCAGTTGTGAAACCAGAAATGTGAGCGGAACCATGTTCAAAGACGATGTGGATTTTTTGAAAAGATTTACAGATGTGATCATTTTATCTGTCGATGAGCACGCGCAGATCGCCGTTAGTCCGGACATGCAGGGCCGCGTGATGACCAGCACCGCCACCGGTGCAAACGGTTTGAGCTACGGCTGGATCAATCGGGAGCTTTTCGAATCCGGTGAGAACAACAAACATATCAACGCCTTTGGCGGCGAAGATCGCTTTTGGCTCGGGCCCGAAGGCGGCCAGTTTTCCATCTTTTTTAAAAAGGGGGAGCCTTTTGATCTGGAGCACTGGTGGACACCGGCGCCAATTAACGAAGGCAGCTATGATGTTGTCGATCAATCAGCGGCGCACGTCCGTTTCAACAAGAATATGCAACTGGAAAATTACTCCGGGACACGATTTGATGTCGAATTAAACCGGACTGTTCGACTGCTATCGGATGAGCAAACCGCCGCCCGTTTTGGCTACCCATTTGCCGATGTTGATATGGTGGCATTTGAATCGGAAAACATCATTACAAATAGAGGCGAAAACGCCTGGGACAAAGAAACCGGCATGTTGTCGATCTGGATTCTTGGCATGTACAACCCGTCCCCCGCGACGACGATTGTGATACCGTTTATCGCTGGACCGGAAAGTCAACTCGGACCGCCGGTCAATGATGCCTATTTCGGCAATGTGCCTCAAGATCGTCTGGTGGTGAAAGAAGATATCCTGTTTTTCCGCGGCGACGGGGAATATCGTAGCAAAATTGGTATTTCGCCCTATCGCGCAAAAGATATCCTCGGCAGCTACGACGCGACCAACAAGGTGCTCACGCTCGTCACCTACAACAAGCCGGATCAGGTTTACGATTATGTCAACTCGATGTGGGAAATTCAGCAGGAGCCGTTTGCCGGCGATGTTGTGAACAGCTACAACGATGGCCCACCAGTGCCCGGGGCGAAACCAATGGGACCATTTTACGAACTAGAGACCTCCTCGCCGGCAGCAGCATTGGCGCCAGGCGAGAGTTTGACGCATCGACACACAACCGTGCACATTCAGGCGGACGAGCCTGTCCTGAGCCAAATTGCTGAATCAATATTGGGAGTGAGTATTGAGGACATCAAGGCTGCTTTTTCGGTTGAGGATTAAATCTGGCATAATCATAGCGAAGTAGAAGATTTATAAGCCACGGATATTCACGGATGAAACACAGATCATATTATTCATTTTAAATCTTTTTAGCCTCCAGTCTCAAAACTTCCTCGAAGCAAAGCCGAAAAATCCGTGCTTATCAGTGGCCTCATTCTCTTTTATAGCTGATTGAAATGCCGGAGCGGCTCGTTGTATCAATCGTTGTGTCCATCTTGGGATGCGCTTGCACAAAATCTAAAAATTCTTTGATACCGCCATACGGATTGCGCACATTGTGTGCCGTAAAGCAACCACCAACCTCAAGTTTGGGGTATAAATCGATGAAATATTGTTTATACCACACCTTGTCGGCGTCTGAAAACACAAAATCGAATGGGCCGGGCAGTTGTTTGACTAATTGATGGGCGTCGCCTAATTGTGCATCGATATAATCCGAGAGACCAGCCTGGGCGAAATTTTTCAGCGCTTTCTCCCGCCGCGCCGGATCAATCTCCAGCGTGATGAGTTGTCCACCGGTTTTGCTCAACGCCCATGCGATCCATATGCTCGAATGCCCGGTGGAGGTACCGATTTCCAGCGCTTTGGTATAACCGTTCTGAATGATGATGTTATACAGGACCAGCCCTTCATCATAGGTCACATTCCAGTCAACCCATTTTTGCCGATAGGAATCGAGAAAATCTTTTACGCGTTTATCCAATTCGGTGTCCACTTGTTGCGCATAGCAGAATCCTGTAAACAAGCTGGTGATGAACAAAACAAACAGAACTGTTACTTTTTTTTTCATCGAGCACTCCGTTGTCCTTGAACTATTTTTGTTATGAGAACTCGCACTCTATCAATTACCATGCGGTGATGCCAAATGCCCACCATGTTTTTGATCAGCCTTTTGCAGCATAAAGGCAAAGAACAGGCCTAAAAAACCGAGAACAGAAAATATCCACATGCCCGGACGGTAACCTTCGGGATTGGCAGGTCCGGCGTTTGAATAGTCGTTGGCGAATCCAATGAGCCAATTAAAACCAGCCAGGCCGATCTGCTGGATGAGCGTCATCAAAGCATACGCGGTGCCCAGCCGATTCTCCTCCACAATATAAGCGACTGAAGGCCACATCACGGCCGGGATCAATGAGAAGGAGATGCCCATGAGTGCGATGGGAATATAGAGTGAAATATCAGTATAAACCAGCATCAAATAGACCGGTATCAGCAGCACCGAGCCGAGCATCATCAAGTGCGCCCTTTTACCGATTTTATCCACTAAAAGGCCAAAAAATGGCGTCACGATGAGAGCGGACAGCGGTAAGACGCTGTTCAATGGACCAGCGACTTCTCTTGATACACCGTGCGCTTCCTGGAAGAACTTGATCGCGAACGTACGAAAGGGAAAGATAGCTGAGTAAAAGGTAACGCACAAGGCAACGATGAACCAGAAAGACGTATTAAACTTGAACAAATCGCCGAGTACCAGTTTATCCCTTTCTGCTGCCCTGCCGAGGGTGTGATGCTTTTCCGAATATGATTCCAGAAAAAAGTAGATGAGACCGCCGATGACGCAAAAGATCGACAGGACAGCGGCTATCATGAGTGGATGCTGCCAGTCCGTGTAAAATGTTTGCGCCCAACGCGGGGATGTGTCCGCGGCAACTGAACCCAGTCGCGCGATGGTGAGATTGATGCCAAATGCGAAACTCAACTCTTTGCCTTTAAACCACTTGGCCAACGCGGTGGTAATGGCAACAATCAGCGGCTCGGCACCGAGTCCAAGCAAAACCCGCCCGGTCAGCATAACGCTGAGCCTGGATGACGACATGGTCACAAAAGCGGCCAGCGTACACAGAGACCCAAAAAACAGGACAGATTTTTTCGTACCATATTTGTCAATCACAACGCCGCCAATAAGCAGGATAAAGATAGCAGCAATGCTATAGACAGAATTGAGCGATCCAATGTTTCGGTCGCTGAAACCGAGATCACTTTTTAAAATGTCCGCGATTGGACCGATGCTGTCATAAATGTAATAGTTACCGAACATCGCCAGGCTGATAAAAACCAGGACAATCCAGCGATAAAGCCGTGTCGGTTCGCGACGACTTGATTCCAGAGGTGATGACATACAGGCTGCCTGTTTGGTTTATTATCTACATTACATTGTGATTCCGTTAATTGAGGCTAAAGAAACAAAAGAATTTGCAGGAAAACAAGGAAAATTTGGCTTTGCTGCATTTAAAAGTTCGAGTTGTTTTTTACTTTCATTTTGATTACTTTGAAAACTCTGGATTCTTAAATAGCTGAACCTCCAGAGCATTTGAACAGGAAAAAAAGAGTGTGGTTTATTCAACTATTTGATCAGCGCACAGTTCCAAAAAGCTATTGAATTTGCGGCCCAAGCCCATAGCGGGCAAACGCGCAAGAAAACGTCAATTCCATATATCTCGCATCCTTTTGCCGTCGCTGTTATGCTTCAGCAGGAGCAGTGTGATGAGCATGTCATTATTGCAGGCGTATTGCACGACACAGTTGAAGATACACCCGTCACAATTGATGAGATTCATCGGGAATTTGGCCCGAGAGTCGCAGAAATTGTTGCCGCTGTGACGGAACCTAATAAAAGTTTGTCCTGGGAATTTCGGAAAACATATATGATTGATTCGATCAGAACCGCTTCTCATGAGGTCAAATTTGTTTCCTGCGCAGATAAACTGCACAATTTAGCGACAGTGATAAAAACTTTTCATGAAATTGGTGATCGGGTATGGGAACGCTTTAGCCGAGGCTATGAGGGGCAAAAGTGGTATACCAGAGCAATGGTCGACAGCTTGTTCCATGGCCTCGAAAAAAAATATCAAAAACCCATGTTTTTTGAATTCAAGAGTATAGTCGAGGACTTTTTTTTTAAATGAACGAAAATAACCAAAACAACATCAATCCATGGGCAAGCATCTGGCGTAATCCGCGCGGTACGATACGTCATCTCGTGGATACGTCGCCAAACAAAAACCTGCTGTTGCTGGTGATCGGCGGGGGAATCGGCAACGCCCTCAGCTACGCCGCCGGATTTGCATTGGCCGATGTAATGGCTGTTAACACTATGGTGCTTCTCTGCTTTTTGGCTGGCCCTCTGAGTGGCTTTATCAGTCTTTTTTTGTGGAGCTGGTTATTAGATTTGACGTTAAAACTTTTTGGCGGCAGAGCTACACGTCAAGAGTTGCGAACCGCAATTGCCTGGTCATGGGCGCCAATTGTTTATTTGCTGCCGTTGTGGGGCATAAAATATATTCTCTTTCGGAGGGAGCTCTTTGAATCCGAGAAACCCTTTATCGAGGCGCATCAATTTCTCAACGGATTGTTGGGTGTTTTCGATATGCTCGATTTTTTTATTGCCATGTTTTCAATCTATATCCTGTTTAATACTGTTGCTGAAGTGAACCGTTTTTCCATTTGGCGAAGTATTGGCGCAATCGGTGTCGTTTTGTTGATCATGACAATTCCGGCATTACTGGTCTTGCGTTTTGTTTCGCCTGTTTAAAAGTCATTACATTAGCATAGGAGAAAAAGCTCATGAAAGTTTTAGATGTCGTTAAACCCGGTGTTGTCACTGGCGAGGGTGTTCAAAAAATCTTTGCCATAGCACATGAAGAAAATTTTGCCTTGCCAGCCGTCAATGTTGTGGGTACAGAGTCCGTGAATGCTGTGCTGGAAGCATCCGCTGCGGTGAATTCACCGGTGATTATTCAGTTCTCAAATGGTGGTGCGTCTTTTTTTGCTGGCAAAGGTCTAAAGATGGAAGGTCAAGGCGCGGCGATACTGGGCGGTATTTCCGGTGCCAAACATGTTCATATGTTAGCCGAAGCGTATGGCGTTCCGGTGATCCTTCACACGGACCATGCAGCTCGCAAGCTGCTGCCATGGATCGACGGTCTGTTGCACGCCGGTGAGGAGCATTTCGAAAAGTATGGCACACCGCTCTATTCTTCTCACATGCTCGACTTGTCCGAAGAGCCGCTTGAAAAAAACATCGAAACCTGCCAAAAATACCTTGAACGGATGAGCAAGATTGATATGACGCTCGAAATGGAGCTTGGTGTGACCGGCGGCGAAGAGGATGGCGTCGATCACACCGGTGTTGATAATGCTCGACTCTACACACAACCGGAAGAAGTGGCACAGGTTTACCAGGCACTGAAAAAAATTGGTGACAATTTCACCGTGGCAGCAGCATTTGGCAATGTTCATGGCGTTTACAAGCCGGGTAATGTTGTGCTGCGTCCCAAAATTTTGCAAAATTCGCAAAAATACATTCAGGAAAAATTTTCTACGGATTCCAAGCCGGTCAACTTTGTCTTCCATGGCGGCTCCGGTTCCACGCAAGCAGAGATTCGCGAGGCGATTTCTTATGGTGTCATTAAGATGAATATTGACACGGATACGCAATGGGCGACCTGGAAGGGCGTTATGGAGTATTACAAAGCCAATGAAGATTATCTGCAAGGTCAGATCGGCAATCCGGATGGCGAGGACAAGCCGAATAAAAAATACTATGATCCTCGTGTTTGGTTGCGTGCCGGGCAAGTCACAATGGTTGAGCGGCTCAAGATCGCTTTTGAAGACTTGAATTGTCTCAATCGGAATTAAGTCGGGCAAAGGCTCATTCACGTTTTCTCGGATAAACCCAGCGCGACCGCAAACCGCGATCAAAATATGGACCTTTTTAGCCGCCGAGGCCACCAGTCTCACTGAGAAAGTAATCAATCATATCATAACTCGGTGGTCTCGGCGATCTCGGTGGTTTTAAAATACATGCTATAAAAACTTTGTAATAAACACGATGTTGCAGATGTGTAGTACAGAAATGTATTCGGTCCCATTTTCGCTGTTCGAAAAATATCTCTGCACTTTCGTTCAACCACCGTATCATCATACAGTTTAAAGCACCTTTTTTAAGAACCAAAGGAATTCTTGTTGACTATTTATCCCGAGAATCTCAGTATAGCCTTTACCCACAAAGAACTGTGTACCCGCAGCGGCACATGCATCGGCGTGTGTCCAACGCAAGCCCTCTCTTTGGATAAAAATCGCTATCCTCAATTAAACGCGGAATTGTGCATTAATTGTGGACTCTGTCGCAAAGTCTGCCCGGGTAGCGATGTAAGTTACAAGACATTGACCGAGTTGACATTTGGCCAGCAAAATGGCACGATTGATTTTGATGGTCATGTGGAGAAAACCTATGTTGGCTATGCGGCTGATCCGCGATTCCGAAAAGGGGGCGCTGGCGGTGGTGTCATCACGGCCCTGGCGTGGCATTTACTCAAAACGGGCCAGGTGGATGGCTGCATTGTCACGCGTATGCAGCCGGAGCGTCCCTGGGAGGGCGAAGTTTATATTGCCAGAACCTACAATGAACTCAAACACAGCCAGCAGTCCAAATATACAATCATTCCAGTGAACACCATTTTTCAAGAGCTGCAACATGTCGATGGATCATTCGCACTCATTGCCTTGCCCTGCCAAATCCACGGATTTCGGAAATTACAAAGAGAAAAAAGCAAATTGGCTGCCAAAATCAAGATCGTCATTGGGCTTTTTTGTGCCTCGAGTCTTGAGCCCTATATAGCCGATGAAATGTTGGAGGTAAAAGGCATTCATAAAAATGATATCAAAGATTTTAATTTTCGCGGCGGTGAATGGCCCGGACGTATTCGAGCCATTTTAAAAAATGGTGGCATTAAAAATATGCATTATTCAAATTTCAAGGATGGTGCGATCAATTATTTGATGTATCTCTATAGTCCACATCGGTGTCAAATCTGCATTGATGGGTCCTCCGAGTTCGCAGATATTTCGGTTTCCGATGCCTGGACGCGCGACGCAAAGGGCAACTATATTTTTCGCTCCCAATCGCGTCTGTTGGCACGGACACCCCTGGCCATTGACATTATGGAATCGGCAATCGCCGCGGACGATCTGTGCGCCCACGATGTATCTTTGGACCCACATTACAAAACACACAAGCTGCACGCTCGCAAGAAAGGCAGGACAGCCTATATTCGCGTAAATCGCTTGCGGCGTAACGGTCACCCTGTCCCGGTTTACGATCGAATGATAGACGAACATGATATCACGCGGTCAGAGCGAAGAACTGAAAAGATAGAATCGCTGCTCATGCGGTTGGGTCGCATTCGCGCCATACGACTACCGCTATTTGCATTGCTCACCTCACGCTATGGCATCCCTTTTGTCAAGATGCGCCAGCTTCGAAAAAGAAAAAAATATCGCTCATAATAATTTGTATTTTACAATTTTTACTCTTGTGCATTAGTCGTTTAATTCTTATTTTCAAAGTACGGCATCTTTGATTGGCAAGACAACAAGAACTAAACAGATGGGAGGATGATGGGTATGCGGTGCTGGTTAGTCTCTTTGATTCTCGTTCCGATTCTATTGACCTGCTCCTTTGATGAACCAAAAGCACCTTCCTGGAATACCACACTGAATTTTCCCGTAGCCGAGAACAACATTCTCATGTCCAATCTTGTTCAGGAGAATGACAATGTTTTCGATTATGGCGACGGCTTGTTGGGATTGCGGGTTGAAGGAGAATTGGATACAACATGGGTGAGTCAAAGTTTTATTATCGATAATATTGAGCAGTCAATTGATATGGATGTTCTCGACTTGAGCATCTCTCGCCTCAATGTCGATATGATTAACTTTACTCCCCCCCTGCTCGTTCCAGGCGTTGACTCATTTTATGGCCAGGCCAAAACAATTGAGCCGGTTCCTTTCACCAATGTGAGTGGCAACTTGTTGAGTGAACAGACTATTCTCTCTATCACAATTGCCACTGGAATCGCCAGGCTCACTTTTACCAACGATCTGCCTGTTGATGTCGAATTTTCCGAAATAAAACTCGTGGAGCTGCTCACCGGACAGGTCAAACTGTTGCATACGAAACCTGTTCGAATTCAGGCGGGTGCCGTGGACAGCCTTGATCTGGATTTGAGTAACAAGATATTGACGAAAAATGATCATTGGTTTGTCAGCGGTATTTCAAGCTCGAACGGCAAAGATGTTGTCATTCAGGAAAATGACAGCTTTGGCTTTAAAGTTGATTTTGTCGATCTGAGATTAGTCACCTTGTCTGCGAAAAATCTTGGTCTTACGGTCGAAAAAAGAGATTCAGTGAGGATAGGTGAATCCGTTTGCGTACGGCGAGCCACTTTTAGAGCCGGGAAAATTACTTTTGATATAGAGAACAGTTTTCTGTTTGATTTGGCCATCCACATCAAATCACCGCATTTTATCCACAAAAGTTCGCAGAGTCCATTGCAGGTCAACACTGTTGTTCAAGCAAAAAGTATTGTTAATATTGTCTTAAATTTGAGTGATTACATTATCACTTTTGATGGAGCGCTGCAAGTACCACAATGTCTCGCTTTCGTTGTGACTGCCGAGAGCGCGGAAAGCGAAAAGCAGATCACAAATGTGCACGGCAATGATACAGTAAAATTCAAGTTTGGCTTGCGAGATGCGATTATCGACGAATTCAAGGGTCGTTTGGATAGCTATCAGGTCCCCCTAACTCCTGTACAGCGCCAGGTGAATATGCCGGAGCATCTCGGTCAATTTCAAGGCCTCTATTTGGAGCAAGCGCGGTTATGCATTGATTTTTACAATACCCTGGAAATGCCCATTCAGTTGGAAGGTGTATTAAACGGGCGTTCGCATGACGGCAAGGAAGCTTCTCTTCCGATCAAAACCGCAATCAGCGCCGGCGGGATAAGTCAGGAGGAGCTGACGCGTTACGCCTGCGAGTCGGAAGAAAACAGTGATGTCCTCAGGCTGGTAAAATTGCTCCCTCACACGATTCAATTTGCCGGTACAGCGTGGGTTGGTGATGGCGATTTAGAGGGTTCGATCACACCTCAGAGTTATCTCCGGGCTCATTACCTGCTTGAAACACCGGCATACGTCGCATGGAATGAAACGGTTTTGGTCCCGGATACCACCTATTTTCAAGTGAATCCCCTGGATTATAGCGGTGGAAAAATACATAAAAATACCATACAGCTCGAGGCCGACGATGTCAGCCAATTGGAATCGTTTTGCCTGGTCACGGATATAGACAATCATCTACCTGTGACAGGCACTATCGCGTTGCAATTAAAGGAGACCAAACAACATTCAGCCGAGGCATTTGAGCTATGGTTGTCCCCGGTAGAAGTACAATCCGCAAAAATTGATGTGCACGGTCGTATTCAGGAAAGCTGGAAGCAAAAGTCCGAGATTATTTTGAACAAACAAGATCTCGGCATTTTTAAGAATGATACAGATACTCCAAAGTTATTGATGCTCGTGACAACCATCACCTTGCATAGCACGGAGGGACAAAAAGTCAAGGTTTATGATACGGATTATCTCACTCTGAAATCGGCAGCTCAGCTGGTCATTGCTATTAACAAGAGGTGATGTAACATCCATATCATATTTTTTCTTGAGCTTTCGCTTTTTTTTTCTTATTCTTGATACATGCGAAAAGCTGATTTTTATATTCGGCGCGAACATTTAAAAGTTCAGTGTACATTGTGCCCGCATAATTGTCGTTTGGCAGAGGGCGAATTTGGACTTTGCGGTGTTCGGCAAAATAAAGGCGGGATTCTATACTCGCATGTCTATGAGCGAGCGATCGCAACGCATGTCGATCCTGTCGAAAAAAAGCCTCTTTTTCATGTTTTCCCGGGTTCAAAATCTTTTTCAATCGCAACCGTTGGCTGTAATTTCAAATGTACGTTCTGTCAGAACCATGAAATTTCACAAATGCCGCGGAGCGGCCGCATTGAGGGGCAATATCTGCCTGTCGCTGAGGTTATTGATATGGCGGAAAAATACGACTGCAAAACCATTGCCTGCACTTATACCGAGCCAACCATCTATTTTGAATACGCATATGATATTGCTCGCCAGGCCAGCGAGAGAAACATCCGAACCGTTTTTGTTTCCAATGGCTTTATAAATCCAAAGCCGATACGAAAGATAGCGCCTTATCTTGCAGCAGCGAACATTGATTTGAAAGGCTGGGATGACACTTTTTACCGCACTGTTTGCGGAGGTGAGCTAAAAAGTGTGCTGAATGCGTTAAAATTGATGAAACAACTGGGTATATTCCTCGAGGTCACGACCCTGGTCGTGACAGGCTATGTTGACAAAGAAAGCATATTGCGTGACATCGCCAAATTTATTGCGAATGAGCTCGGTGTCGAAACGCCGTGGCACATTAGCCGGTTTTATCCGAGCTACAAATATGCACAGCAGCAACCAACAGCAGTCGGGATCATTCAGCGTGCACGCGAAATCGGCTTTGAGGAGGGATTGCGCTATGTCTATAGTGGCAATGTCAAAGGCGATGATGGCGAGAGCACATTTTGTTATTCATGTGGAGAAAAATTGATTTCGCGCTACGGGTATTTGATCGAGGCCAACAAAATTATAAATAGCAAATGTCCATCATGCGGTGCAGTGATCGATGGAATTGGTTTATGAAAGCCGTAAATAACAGGAGGAGTTTATGAATCGACGAGATTTCTTCAAGACCGCTGGGCTTGCTGCGGGAGCGGCTACTGTGGCGGGATCGCGCTTTGCGACAGCGCAAGGCCAGCCGCTAAAGCAGAATTTTAAATTAAAATATGCCCCGCATTTTGGCATGTTTGAAAATCACGCAGGCAAAGATTTGGTGGATCAGATCAATTTCATTGCTGATGTTGGATTCCGGGCCTTTGAGGATAACGGGATGAAAGGCCGGTCCATAAATGTACAGGAAAAAATTGCTGCTGCATTAGCCAGGCGTGGCGTGGAGATGGGCGTGTTTGTCGCAAATACAATCAATTGGCAAGAACCGACTCTCACGACGGGCAAGCCCGAAATTCTTGAAGCCTTTCTCAAAGATATCAAAGACTCGGTCGAGGTCGCCAGGCGCGTAAACGCGACATGGATGACCGTCGTCCCGGGTTATGTTGATATGCGACAGCACCCGGATTTCCAGCGCGCGCATGTCATTGAGGCTCTCAAACGCGCCGCTGAAATATTTGAGCCGCACGGTCTGGTGATGGTGTTGGAGCCGCTGAATTTTTACAATCACCCCGGACTTTTTCTGACCACCGTGCCGCAGGCTTTCGAAATCTGCAAGGCGGTTAACAGCCCGGCGTGCAAAATCCTGGATGATCTGTATCATGTGCAAATTCAGGAAGGTAATCTCATTCCGAATATTGACAAAGCCTGGGATGAAATCGGTTATTTCCAGATTGGCGATAATCCCGGCCGCAACGAGCCAACAACCGGTGAAATTCACTATCAGAACGTGTTCAAACATATTGCCAAAAAGAGCACAGATTTTATTCTCGGTATGGAACATGGCAAGTCCAAAGAAGGCAAAGAAGGTGAGATCAAATTGATTGAAGCCTATGCCTGGGCTGATGATTTTGAGATTTAATATTGATATCACACCAGCTCATATTTTCTCAAAAACAAAATCGATCCTCCACCGACAATAAGAAAGGTAACAGCAGCTATCAAGAATGCCCACTGAAAAGAGTAGACATCTTTTATCCAGCCAATAAAAGGGCCAATAATGGTGAAAAAAAGTCGCCCCATCATGTTTTTCACCGACAAAACGGTTGCCCGTTTATCCGAGGACGTGAGTCGATTTACATAGTCCTTCAGCATGGGCCCGTGTAAACCGCGTACAAAATAAAAAATAAAGAATACGGCGATCACCCACAACGATTGGATAAATGCTGTCAGGCTGTACGCCAACACCGATAACGGCAAAAGTAAAAGCAGTGTTTTGGACTGACCGAGAAATCGCTCGAGGCGATAGGCGAACATGGAAAAAAGGCCGACCGAAAAGTTAAGTGCCGCCCACACAATACCGAAATAGGCCACCGGAAGCCCAACAACATCAAGATAAGGCTGAATGAACCAGACCATGGTCAGGGTGGATGTACCGACGATCGAGGAATAGATGATCAACCACTTGATTTGACGATGTTCAACCAGCGCGAATCTTACAATACTGAGGATATTTTTCAGATTGCTTTTTGTCCTGTCAAATTTGTGACGCTCAGGCTCAACCAGCGACATGGCAATCGGAATCGTGCACGCCATAACACCCAGCTCGATATAGAACGGGAATCGCAGACTAATCGTCGCCAATAATCCACCCAGAATTGACGCCGTGGTTTCGGAAAAGTTGGCGACCGATGTTCGTCGCCCCTCTATTTTGGCATATTCATTCTCTTTGTTGCAAAGAATGAGCGAGTCGTAAATCATGGCTGAATCTGTGCCAGAGATGCAGCTGGCACCGAGCCCCAAAATCAATTCGGCTGCCAAAAATCCCCAAAAGCCGGTCGATACGCTGTAAATGCCGAATGCAATGGTGCTGATAATAGAGCCGATCACCAGCGTTCGTTTGCGGCCAAAGACATCCGAAAAATAACCAGATGGGATTTCAAAGACGACAACGCCAATTGAAAAAATGGACTGCAAGATCATGATTTGCGTTTGGGTGAGCCCATTCTCGTAAAAGAACAGCACGATGATCGGCATGACAAACAGCAGCCACCGTAGTACGACGAGGATATAAAGTTTGGGAATGTTGGATTCGAGTCGCGCCAAAAAATCCCCATAGTCTCAGAGTCAGAAAAAGTTCACCTGTACGACAAGGCAATAAAACTATGTTTTTTTAAGAGCTACGGATTTCACGGATGAAACACAGACCATATTATTCATTTTAAGCCTTTTTAGCCTCCAGTCCCAAAGCTTTCTCGAAGCAAAGCCGAAGAATCCGTGTTCATCAGTGTGCATCCGTGGCTCAAAATTTGGCTGCGGCTGAAAGCCGCGCCAAGCCGAGCTATTTGTTGTCTTCCTTTTCTTTGAACAACTCTCCGATACCGGCAATGCTTCCAAGTACGCCGGCTGCCTCCATAGGCATAAAAATTTTCGTCGCCTGACCATTGGCGACTTTTTCAAGCGCCTCGAGATATTTGATGGCGATCAGGTCGTTCGTGGGATCACCGTCATGAATGGCTTTGTAGACGGTATCAATGGCTTGGGCCTCGCCTTTGGCCACGGTGAGTTTTTGGAACTTTTCAGCCTCCGCAACCTTTTTGATGGCCTCGGCGTCGCCTTCGGCTTTGAGGATGGCGGCTTCTTTTATGCCCTCCGCTTCCAGGATAGCGGATCTTTTCTTGCCCTCTGCTTCGAGGATCATGGCGCGGCGTTCGCGCTCCGCTTTCATTTGCCGGTGCATGGCTTCGGTCACGTCCTTTGGCGGATCAATTTTTTGCAATTCAACGCGCGACACTTTGACACCCCATTTATCTGTCGCGTCATCCAAAATCTGTCGAAGCTGCGTGTTGATTGTTTCACGCGAGGTCAGCGATTCATCCAACGCCATATCGCCAACCAAATTACGGAGGTTCGTTTGTGCAAGCTTGGTGACAGCCATCCAAAAATTGGCAACGTTGTATGTGACTTTGACCGGATCTGTGACCTCATAGTAGACAACGGCGTCGACTTCAACGACGACATTGTCTTTGGTGATCACCGCTTGCGGTGGAATATCCACTACCTGCTCCCGGATATCAACTTTGACAATCCGCTCAATGAACGGAATGATCAGCGTTAAACCGCTGTCAACAGTGCGTTGATACCTGCCAAGACGTTCAATCAAACCTTTCTGCCACGGCTGCACAATTTTGAGTCCAGTGGCTGCAATGATAAAAATGACGACCGCGATGATGATGAGAAAAATTTCCATAATGTTCCCCTTTATGTTAGTGATTTAACGATGAGATGAGTGCCTTCAATTTTAACCGTGACGACGCGTTCGCCTGCTGGCAGGATATGACCATCCTCACTTTCCGCGCGCCATTCTTCGCGATCCATACGAATTCGCCCGGTACCCTTGGCATTGTCTATTTCTTCCAGTACCACTCCCTGTTTGCCGACAAAGCGACTCGCCCCTATGCCGGGCGGTTGTTCTTTGGTTATTTTGTTGGCAAATTTGCGTGATACCAGGACCAGAACAAGCGAAACGAGCACAAATGCCGCCAATTGCCAGCCAGGGTCGGCGCCAAGCAGGGCAAGGATACCGGCCACCGCCGCACCGATCCCAAACCACATGATAAAAAATCCCGCAGTAAAGATTTCACCGACAATAAACATCGCGGCGAGAATCATCCAGATGAGCCAAATGCTAATTCCAAACATGATGTCCCTCAATGGTTAGTCAAAACGCAGAGTGTACCCATTAGTTTTTTAATTATTCAGCCAGAGTCAGACGTTGTACAGAAATCTTTTTATTTTTTTTGTAGGAGTCTTTTCAAACTCTTCCGGATAAATCTCAATTTTTGAAATGGCAGAATAGAGCGGCAATTTGGCGTTCAGCACTTTTCGGTTTTCCTCTATCAATTCCATGAGCCTGGCCTCGTTCATCTGCTCCGCATCAACAAGCTCGTAATCGGGATAGATCAGGGCTATGAGTTTATTATTTTTTTTCATAACGACGGATTCATTCACCAAGGGCAAATTGTTCAAAATGGCTTCGATTTCTTCAGGATAAATGTTTTGCCCGGAAGCGCCAAGAATCATATTTTTGCTACGCCCTTTGATATAAATATAACCATCGTTGTCCAAAAGTCCCAAATCGCCCGTGCGCAGCCAGCCATCCTCGGTCATCGTCGTTTTGGTCGCCTGGTCATTCTTGTAATAGCCTGACATGACGTTATCACCCTTGACCATAATTTCCCCGACAATGTGATGCGGATCAGCGCTGTCGATGCGAATCTCAAGCGTGTCAACAACTTTTCCGACGGAAAACGGCTTGCTGGTCCGCCAGCTATCGTAGCTAATCAGCGGACCGCATTCGGTCATGCCATACCCATTGGTGAACGGGAAATTGATCCTTTTTAAAAATAATTCCACTTCAGGATTCAGTGCGGCGCCACCAATAACGATTTCAAAAAATTGACCACCAAAAGCATCGATGAGCTTACGCCTGATCTTGTTGTAAATGACAGTTGAGATGCCAGGCAGCTTGATCAGATATTTGATCATTCCGCTCGAAATGGTTGGCTGGATTTGTTTTTTATAGATTTTTTCTATAATAAGCGGAACCGCTAAAACCAGCTGCGGTTTGATCTCCTGAAACGCTTTGATGATAATTTTGGGAGAGGGAATCTTGGTCAAAAATGTGATATGGCATCCGAGAGAGAGTGGAAATAGAAACTCAAATGCGCACCCGTAAGAGTGCGCCAGCGGCATGAAAGAAACGATCTTGTCGCCATTTTTTAACGGCATATGTTGGTGAGCATAGCGTATGTTGGCTGATATGGAGTTGTGCGGCAGCATGACTCCTTTGGAGAAACCCGTGGTACCCGAGGTATAGACTATAGCCGCCAGGTCACTATTTTGAATCTCCGGCAATTTAAATTTGTCGTACGTGAGTTGGTTGTCGAATTTTTCCAGATAATCCTGGTCTGATTTTGCAATGACGTGCGGGATATTGTGCTTTTTTTTATGCAACAGGGAAAAATCATCCAGCGAAAAAATGGCGTCCAGATTTGGCATCTTGTTTTCATCAAGTCCATCAAAAATCCCTTGCGCTGCAAAAAACATCACCGCGTCTGAATGATTGACAATGTGATGAATATCGTCCGGCTTAAAGTCAGGCAATATCGGCACAACCGCTGCCCCGTATGAGAGTGATGCCAAAAAAGTGATCGCCCAATTGATGGAATTTTTCCCGACAAGTGCGATTTTGTCGCCTTTTTTGATACCACTGTGCTTAAAGATGTAATGGAGCCACATAATCTTGTGCGCCAACTGGGAGTAGGTGCATGTTTCTCCCCCGTAGTTCGTAAAAGCCGGCATATTCCAGTTCTTTATGATGGCGCCTTCGAGCATTGCAATATATCGTTCCTGAATCATATTCCATTCCTTTTTTGATAATTTGTTGTCATTCCACATCAATTTCCAAGAATCGTCCATTAACAAAATAGCCATGTTGCTGCACCTGGGGCAGTGAACGAACTGTTGTAATATATGTTTCAAGCTGTTCCGGCTCGAATATGTGGCCGGTTTTATAGTCAATTATTTCAATCGTTTTGGTCATTTCATTCACCATGAAGCGATCGATTCGCAACTCGGCGCCATCGTGATCAAAGAGGGTAAATTCGGTATAGATATGCGTCCACGCCGGAGAAAAGACATCGGGATGACTTTCGATAAATCGATCGACGCGTTCGAGAATGGCATCAATCTGAGATGGCGAAAAAAGCGTTCCGTAAAAGCTTGTGGCGCTTTTGTGTGCACGGTCTTTTTCTTGTCTGCTACCCCTTTTAATGAACGATAGATAAAAATGCACCAAATTTCCGACCTCAACCGCATTACGTTCCAGAAATACGGTTTTAAAATTGACAAACGCCTCGCGCTCGAGCTGCCCGGCATCGATTTGTCCGAATCCGCTGCGATCCGTATCGAGATAGTCCGACAAAAATGACAGATCTCCGTTCTCTTCTTTTTCGGCCTGTCCCGCGATCGTGACGACCTGGCCCTGGTGGCCGCGTTCGCGATTTTCATCAAAATGAATCAACTCATAGTTATTTTGAAAAACCGTGCGTATATGCTCTGTCATCAGAAGCACCATACTTTTTTCAGTTTTTTCGGTATACAGTTTTTCAAAACCACCGGTTTTCCGATACACAAAACACAAAAATAAATTGGCTTTGGCCCTGGTGAGGGCAACGTAAATCGTATTCAACTCCTCGATCGCTTCTCGAGACCGCAGCTCTTCAGCAAAATAGTTATGCGAGGATTGAGCGACAATTGAATTATAGTTAAAAGTGAAAAGATAGTTGCGCACACTGGTGTAGTTTTTGTCCCATTGTACATACGGTGACATTTCTCGAAAAGACGTCCCGCCGATCGCTGACAAATCCCAGTACAGAAGCACAGTATCAAATTCCAGACCTTTGGATTTGTGGATCGTCATCAGGGTAACAGCACTCGAATCTTCCAGACCGACTTGTCGCAAGGCTTCATTGTCTTTATTATCATATAAATAGTCGAGAAGACCTTTTAACGATTTGACATATTCATGGTTTGATATCAAAAATTCACTCACGAGCCGCAAAAAGTAATGCACATTTTTCAGGTCGCTTTCAAGCGCAAAATATCCGATAATATTAAATTCCTCGATGATTTTTTGCACGATGTCAAAGGGATCATTCTCCCGGCTCAATGAATTCCAGAAGGCAAGCGTTTTTCGTACGGCCGGAATATCAAGACAGCGTTGCAAAATCTTGCGGATATCCCATTTTTCAGCAGCGTTAGCGCGGTAGGCTAACAGCAGCTCTTTAAGGTGTGATGCATCGAGCAAAACAACATCCGAGCGTAAAAAACGCAAGAGATCGTAAAAATCGCCATAAACGAAAAATTGCAAAAACAGGTAAATCGGTTTGATGGCGCGGTGATCGAGAATCGAGCTGGCTGACTCTAGCATATAGGGTATATCAAGCTCATCAAGTACTGCGGCAAAACTGTCGAGATCAACATTACGGCGCGCGAGAATGGCGGTTTTGCCGGATAGAAGCTGCTTTTTGAATGTTGGCGAATTGAGGGTGGACTGTAAAAATTCGCGAATGGCTTCTTTGTTTGTTGAAATGTTGTTGGTGCTGTTTCGGCTATGTGCGATGTTACGTAAAAAGAATTCGACATAGCCAGCCGCATTGGTCTTGGCGGCCTGGAGTGGTGCAACCGGCCACTCAACACCCTGCTCGCGCAGATGTTCCTGCAGGGCGTTGTCTCGAAAGACAGCGTTGACAAAAGAGACGATATTTTCATCACTGCGGTACGAGATGTCCAGTGTGAGCTCGTCCGTCTCTTGCATGACAGCCGGCATGTTGAGGAGCAGATCGCGTTCACCGCCACGCCAGCCATAAATCGATTGTTTTTCATCGCCCACAATGATGGCGCCGCCATATTCCTTGATGCCCGCACCACTGATGACCTCCCGGATGATTGGCAACACTATTTTATATTGAATAATACTTGTGTCCTGGAATTCATCAATCAGAACAAAGCGCGTATAGGTTGAGAGAAGCTCATAAAACGAATTGCTGACATAATCGCCATTTATGAGCGAAAGCGCCGGATCATACAGATACTTGAAGGTATAGTAAGAGATGTCATCATGGGTGAATACCTTATCCCGAAATTTGAGCTCATCGTATTTGGCTAAAACATAATCAATGATTTGGAACAGATCCTTTTCTTCGGTGAGACAGAGGGTGGCAAAAATATAATCCGCTAAT
Source organism: Candidatus Zhuqueibacterota bacterium (assembly GCA_016928775.1). Taxonomy (GTDB): domain Bacteria; phylum Zhuqueibacterota; class Zhuqueibacteria; order Residuimicrobiales; family Krinioviventaceae; genus Kriniovivens. The sequence continues at coordinate 21,163 of JAFGKD010000106.1, forward strand.
AAAAGCCGTGCAGCGTACAGCGATTCATAAAGCTGCTCCTTGAGGGAGGCTTCGGTTTTTTTGCGCAAGAGTCTGCTGCCATTCCAGATATTTTTCTTGTCATCCAGCAAAAGCGAGTAATGCTTTTTTAGGTGCTCGCTATCCTCGATTATTTTATCGAATGCAGTAGCAATGTTTTCAAGATGTGGCGCACTGACGAATTCTTGAACCAGATTATAGTAATCGGAGTTGAGCACCTCTTTTGCTGTTTTTGTGTCGTGTTGGGTCATGACATAATTTTGGAATTGCCGGACAAATGATCTGAAATGTTTCCGAAATTCCTGCAAAAACTCATTCGCGCGCGCCGTCCAGGTGACGAACGGACGTTCGACATGCGATGCTTTTACAAGCTGAAAAAGCCAGCGCTGCCGCAAAATGGACTCGATAAAATGTTCATAATCATGAATCGTTTTAAATTCCGAGCGCTCGAAAAACGAACGCAAAGTCGACAACCTGACCTCGTCCTGCAAAATTGATATATAGAGCTCATCCTTGACGATATCGCTTATAGCGGGCTGTACCGTATAATCTGTGATACCAAGATAAGGCGCGATGATCGTTTTAAAAACACTGTTGGTAAAAGAATCAATCGTGCTGATGTTCACCAGGTGCTTATTGGTCAGCATATCAATATAAATGTCGTTGAGCACCTTGAGATCCCGGGAGTTTATTTTTATGTGAAAGAAGGATTCAATATTACGGCACAATTCCTGTCCTGTTTCTTGCCCTTGCAGGATCTCGTGCATCTGATCAAAAATCCGTGTTCGAATTTCAGCCGTGGCTTTTTTTGTAAAAGTAATAACGAGTATTTCGCTGAAATGCAAGCCATGTTTTTGGTACTGCAGCAAGAGTCCAATATATTCCAGTGATAGCCGATAAGTCTTGCCGGTGCCGGCACTTGCGCGTATGACCTTTTTTACGGGAGGGATCACGTTAGAGTCCACAGTATTTCTACATGAGTCTTCTGGTTAGTGGAAGATATTTTGTTGCATACAGGTCTGATCGTGTAACATCGGCCATATCATCCAGTCCGGCTTTTTTTTCCGGCAAGGCGAATCCTTTTTCCCACAACGCATGAATGTGCTCGCGAACAGTCTGCTCAAACTCGGTGAACATTTCAGTTTTGCTCTTGCGCTGGTAAAAATCGCGCAATTCTTTGCCCTCATCCTGCATAACTTGATAAAAGAAGGAGAAGACCTGGTTTTCAGTTGCTTTGCCCTGCAGGAGATAATAATAAAGTTCATACAAAATGAGTTGTTCGCGGTTATAACGACCGGTTTTGTAATCAAAAATATAATACAGGGACTGATCGGGTAACTCGATGCGCAAATCGGCGCGCCCACCAATATTGATGGTCAAATTTAAGTTATCCAGATTGAGGTAAGCGATATAGTCATTTTTACGGGCGGCATCATCGCGTTCCGGATAAATCTCCAGCAACGTCCGGCTCAGGCCAATGCGCTCCAGAAAAAGAAAAAAGTGACGAATTCCGGTGATGATGCGTGGAATCAGAATCTCCTGAAAATAAACCTGCGCGTGATTGTGCGGGGAACAATAATAAAAGAGATGAGATTGCAGCGTTTTATCGACGGCTTTTTTAATAAAATCTTCTGAAATTGTGCTGAAATCTATTTCAACCGGCGGCAAGATGTGCTGTTCCAGAATATCCCGCCAGATAAAATTCAGGCATTGATGAACGATCGTGCCAATCAGCATTGGCGAATAATCGGCGTCTACTCGTTTTGAACGTTCGTCGAGTCGGATGACATTTTTGATATAGAATGTAAAGGCATTGTCCAGCAGATTGGCCAACGCATAATACGACAGATTGAGCTCCCCCTGCAGAAAGTCTCGCTTGAGCTGTAAGGGCACCGTATAAAAACTGATGTGCCGGATTTTATCAACCGGGGCATAGTAATCTTGCTGCGACTTGAGAATATATTGATAGACGCCGGAATAATTTTCATCAGCAATCTGTGACACCCGGATGTGCGACGTTGGCGAAAACGATTTTATTTCTTCGACAAAAGAACTGATCTCGATATTTTGCAGCTGGTTTCGTTGTGTGATCAGCGTGACATGCGGGGTGGTGAGCACCAGGCGCATAAAATAATACTTTTCGAGCAGCTTTGTATCCTCATAGGTTTTGAGGCCAAGCGCCTCTCTTTGGGATTCGGTGAAAAGAAAGGGTGTTTGGCGCGCATGTGGTATTTCTTTTTCAACAACATTCATGACCGCGACATTTTTATAAAAAATATTGCGAGTGTCTTGTAAATCAATAAACTCGACGCGCGGAGACGCTGCCGGCGCCGTATAAAACCGGATGGAGCACGATGTGAGAGAGTCGATGAAAAGGCGCAAAATTCCCGCAGCGATGTGCGCTTGCGGGGCGACGCGAGAATTCCTGAATATGGAGTGCCATTCTGTTATAATACCTGACTTTTCAATCGAATAAAAATCGGCCAATGTGCGATAAAATACCTCCCGAATGTTGGTCGCCCCCTTTTCCTGATCACTGAGCAGGTCTTCTATTTTTACGCCATCTTTTGTATCAATCTTTTCAATAAAGGATGATATCGAATCTATCCCCATAAATAACCTGATTTTGCTCAGCAAACGGCATAACAAATTATAAATTTTTTCATTTTTACGGCTGATGAGATCCCCGCCAAGATCTATAAATTTATAATCCTGGTCAACAAGCGTATAGAGATAATCCAGGACGCTGCTGCGCACATTTGTTTCTTCTCCCAATAAGCAGGTTGAAACGGTGGCATCCAACATGGCATCCAAAAGCTGTTGAACGGGAACCAGGATTTTTCGTTGGATCGGTTCGTACAGGAGATGTTCGAGAATCACACAAATGTGTTTGAAAAATTGAAAAAGAAACGTGGTCGTAAAATTTTGACTGCGGCCCAAATTAAAGTGCAGCGGCGATAAGAGTCGACCATAGGGATGATGCTTGGCGGAGAAATGCACGACGTGTCGCAGTTTTTGAGTATGAACGTGCTGAATGAGCCCTCGGAGCATGGAAAATTCATCATTGCATTCAATGATATCAATATGCTCGGTGCGACCCTGACCCAGATCGGCTACCATGAACGGTTGAATTGCCAGGGTTTCTCTATTCACCAGCTCTTTGGGCAATTGATAATAGATATAGATCTCTTTGTCGTGCGCACTGAGCGCGACAATGATTTCCCGTTCCAGTTTTGTATAATAAAATTGATTGATAAAATGAATCGCCTGGAACGATGCGAAACTGGACACATCCAGATTGGATTTAGTATGAGTAAAAATGGTATCGATGAATCCCCGCGCCGTGATAAAATCTTTATAGTTCTTTTTTATCGTTTTCAACCGATTAAAAGCCTGTATGTGCCAGTCAAGCAATTCAACGCCATTGTGCGCCAGCATCGACAAAACCATATCTTGGGATACCAGCTCTTCATTGAATTCTTGCCACAGATCAAAAAAGTTGTGCGCCAGTTCTATCGATTGAAAATAGGTATTGATTTTGAAAAAATCCTTGTCTGTTTCCGAAAGCGAGGCGTAAAAGGCAAGAGTGCGCTTTTCCTCTTTTAAAATCGGCAGTGGTGTGACAAAGAGCTGATCCTTCAATTCCTGCATGGTGAGGAATTGCACATGTTGAAAAGTCCATCTGTTTTGCAATTCACGAATGGCAAGACGCTTGCCCGCTTCGGTGGGGAAAATGAGCAGCGAATTATTCATCGCCGAATCCTGCCAAAGCGTCTCAATGATATTTCGCGTAAAGGGAATAAATTTGAATTGCACGGATTTCATTCGTTCGCTTGTGTGGGCATATTAGGGTAAATCTTTGAAACCGGCGGTAAGTGCGGCAATCGCATCAAATTTTGATTTGACCGTTGACAAATCGCCACCCATGCGGTAGGTGTCCTTGTCCAGCCGACCTTTTGGATCGAGCTCGGCAAGAACATTGGCTTGATTGAGATCTGGCTTTTCTTTGGCATAGGGCCACAAGCGGAATGAACCACCGGTGATTTCATCGATCAGCGTCACCTTGCCATCGATCAGCCCGTACTCTAATTTGAAATCAACAAGCTGAATTTTAAAATGGGCAAATGCGTCTTCGAGGATCTCAAACACCTGTGCATTGATCTCGCGCATTTCCTGATACTCGGTTGATCCTTTCGCCTGAATCATATAATCGATGTAGGTTTCGTCCAACATGGGATCGTGCAGGGCATCATCTTTGTAATGGAACTGCGTGATGAGCGGATCAAAGCGAGTACCCTCGGTAAATTTCCCCCATTTTAAGATCGATCCGGCGGCGACGCGGCGCGTGACCACCTCCAGGTTGATTTTAAAATCCAGTTTTTTGACGATGCTGACCCGATCCTCCGGACTGCTCACGTAATGCGTCGGCAGACCTTTGCGGTTCAAATATTCGAAAATATCCCGATTCGTCTGCCAATCCACATGTGCTTTGCCCTCGATGACATCGTGTTTTACCCCATCGCCGGCTGTAATGTCGTCTTTGAACAACATAAATACCGTGGATGCATCCTCGGGATTTTCATAAATGATTTTCGTTTTCCCTTCATTGACCTTATGCAAGGTCTGAAAATCTATGGACATTCTCTCCTCCAAATTTTTGATCAAGTGCTCTTAATTTAAACCATCTGCGCCGAAACGCAAGACAATTTTTACATGATAAATTTTTCTCTTCCATTAAAACAAAATATTCTTATCTTTTGGTAAATGTAAAGTTGGGATCATCCATAATGAACGTCTCCTTTTTTGTCACATGCATCACCGATAATATCCTCACCAATGTCGGGATCAAATCTGTCGAGTTGCTCGAAAAGCTTGGCTGCACAGTGATTTTTAATCCCGGGCAGACCTGTTGCGGCCAGCCGCTAGCCAATGCCGGCTATCACAAAAAGGCAAAAAAAAGCATGCGAGTTTTGATAAACGCCCTGCTGGAAGATGAGTGCGAGTACGTCGTCGCGCCAAGCGGCTCCTGCGTGCTGCAGGTGAAAGAATTTCCCCGTTTTTTCAAGGGCGAAGAGGCCTGGGAGAGCAAAGCACAACGTTTGGCCGCAAAAACCTTTGAGATCACTGATTTTATCGTGAACGTCCTCAAAGTGACGGATGTTGGTGCAGAATGTCACGGTCGGGCTGCCTACCATCCATCCTGCCACATGTCGCGCTTGCTCGGTGTCAAAGAGCCACCGTTGCAGCTATTAAAGAACGTCAAGGGATTGGAACTTGTACCATTCAAGGGTCAGGACAAATGTTGTGGTTTTGGCGGCACGTTCGCGGTAAAGATGGCTGATCTCAGTGGCGCCATGGTGGCAGAAAAGGTGCACAATATTGTTGATGCGGGTGTCGATTATGTTATCGGTGCGGATGGTGCTTGCTTGATGAATATAAACGGCCGTATCCGACGAGAAGGCTTTGCCATCAAAGTCTATCATATCGTAGAAGTGTTGATGATGAATGGAGTGTAACTGAATGGTTGAATCATGAGCATAAAGACCAGCAACCTCACGTTGAAGCAGCGGATGGATAAAAACTTGGCCGATGTGTTCATGCGGACATCGATCGCCAATGCGCAAGATTTGATCAATCAAAAGCGCAATGATCGCTACACAGAACTCGGTGATTATGAAAAATGGCGCGATCTTGCCGCGGACATCCGGTCGCATGTGCTTGAAAATCTGGACTATTATCTTGATCAATTTGCCTCCAACGCCGAAAAAACCGGTGCGATTGTTTATTTTGCCCGGGATGCAACAGAAGCCAACGATATTGCAAAAAGGATATTTCAGCGCAAAAACGCCAAAAAGGCGGTCAAATCCAAATCCATGGTGACCGAGGAGATTGGCTTGAATGAAGCCCTGGAGGAGATTGGGGTGGAAATTGTTGAAACCGATCTCGGGGAATACCTGCTTCAGGTGGATGAAAAAGATAAGCCATCGCATATTGTCATTCCGGCGTTGCATAAAAATCGGCAACGCATTCGAGAGGTGTTAGCCAAACAAAAAGGCTACGATGGCGACGAGGTGCCGGAGCATATGACAAAATTTGTACGTGGTATCCTGCGGCAGGCATTCCTCTCCGCAGATATTGCCGTGACAGGTTGCAATTTTGCCGTCGCTGAAACGGGTACCATCGCCCTGATGACCAACGAAGGCAATGGCCGTTTTGTCACCACAATCCCCAAAACGCACGTCGTTTTTATGGGGATGGAGCGTCTGGTGCCGACGTTCCAGGAGCTTGATATTTTGTTCAGCATGTTAGCGCGCAGCGGTGTTGGCGCGCGCGCCTCGGTTTACATGTCACTGATAACCGGTCCGCGCGCTAAAAATGATGTCGATGGGCCGGAGGAATTGCACATTATCGTCATCGACAATGGACGTTCAAAAGTATTGGCAAGCGACTTTAAAGAGGTCCTGCACTGCATTCGCTGCGGTACGTGTATGCTGGAATGCCCGGCTTATCGCCATGTCAGCGGCCATGGTTACGGCACGTTGTATCCCGGTCCGCTCGGTGTCGCGCTGGTGCCGGCTCTGGCCGGCTACAAGGAGCACAAGGATATCACCAAAATTTGTTCGCTCTGCGGTGCTTGCAATGATGTCTGCCCGGTCAAAATACCTCTGTACGAAATGATATTTGAACACCGTCGGATTATTGCAGAGGAGGAAAAACTGACATCATGGCTGGATGATGTTAATTTTTCTGCGTATGGAGAGGTGATTGGTCAGCCCGGCCTCTATCGAACAGGGACAAAATTCGCCTATCTTGGCAATCTGGCACCCAAAATTGGACCTTTGAAAGAGTGGGCGAAAACCCGTGAATTACCTCATATAAAAAAAGAGCGGTTTCGAGATTGGTTTGCCAAACGCGAAAAGAAGGGGGGTGATAAATGAGCACGCGAGAACAATTTATAAGCACCTTGAGCCACGCTCTCGGTCGATCTGCTGTGCGGCACGCTCCTGAACCTCTCATCTACCGGCACGCCGTTCATACGGATGTGCTGAAGGATAGGTCCCTGGATGAGCTGACCGATATTTTCCTTGATTATAGTAAAACGATCGGCGTCGATGTATGGAGCACGACGAAAAACCAACTGAATGCAACACTACACCAGGCACTCAAAACCTGCTCCATCGGCGATATAGTTATTGCTGATGATCCACTCTTGCACGAGCTCAAAACCGCGCACATCTTGAATGAATCGGGGCGCATACATGTCTGGGAAGCAAGTGGCTCATGGGAAAACAATGTCATTTTTGCGGAAAAAGCGGCGGTTGGTATTGCCGTGGCAAAAATGGCGATGGCCGAATCGGCCACGGTATTGCTGTTCAGTAATGCCGGTTCGGGACGCTCGTTGACGCTTTTGCCGGAATCGACGATCTATATCATACCGAAAAGTGTGATTGTGCCGCGGCTGACACAGGCTATGGCATTTGTACAGGCGCATAAGCATCAACTGCCAACATCCATTAATTTTGTCTCTGGCCCCAGCGCCACCTCGGATATCGAGCTGGTTCGCGTTGTTGGTGTGCATGGGCCGGTTCATGTTATACATATAGTTGTGACAGACATTTGAATTTTTTACTTCATGCTACAGCAGTCCTGGATCAGAAGGCTTTTTTGTCCTTTCGTCTTTGGCAGTTCAGTCTACGCAATCTATTTCGGCTTTTTCCGTGGTATTATCTTTTTCGGATATTGCTGCGCTATCCCCTTCGATCTTTTCGAGGATTCGCGCTCTATCGTCGTTTGGTGAAACGGTCGCACTCTGCTCAAATAACCGGGACGGCAGCATTGGATGACATGGCACATATCGGACGCACGACGAATCGTTTTCTGATTGCTCCGGGATATTGTATGAAGCCATACGATTATACAAGGCAACGATCGTTGTGTCCGGTGGGGCATTTTAACCATAAATGTTTTTTGCTGAATGATATAAATATACTTTATCATCCGGATCGCTGGCCCAAAGTATGCTCTGGATGCGGTATTGCACCGCTTGTTTTACAGGCCGCGCATATTCGTGCGGATGTTTACATCATGACGTCTGCTCTTGATATTGCCAAAGATGTTTACGTCCCGGCAATAGAAAAAAAAGGGGCGCGTTGTGGTATCTTTTTTCTTTGTCCCTATTCGCTCGAGCCGTTTACCTTTGGTCTGGCGACTGCGGCTATAAAAGGTGCGCTGGTGCCGTTTTGTCGCGGTGATTGTAAGACGCATGAAGAATGGACAAACGCTGATGTCGGTATCAAAAATGATCAGACTTTTGTCGCTGAGGAGAGTTGGCGGGCGGTGCTCGCGCAGTTGGAACAATTGAAATCGTTGCGAGGGTGCAAAGAGCGCGTAGTGTATGACTTTGATGGGCATGTTTATCGCTTGTATTCTTAATCCACCGAGCGATATAAATATCGCTGCCACGGTAGCTCGACATTTATGTCGAGCGTTGCAGCTGAACAGTATAAACTGGCGACGGTTCGTTTGAACGTTTCCAAGAT
>JAFGKD010000007.1 GCA_016928775.1 Candidatus Zhuqueibacterota bacterium
TGCCAAATCTCCTGAAGATGCTGCCGGTTTATCCTGTCGTGCACGATTTACGTCATACCCGGTCGGCAAAGTCTGGTACGACGATTTCTCCATCCAAAAAATGGATGTTGTAGAAGGGGGCACAGGTGTCGAATCCAGGTTTGGTCGGATCGAAATGCCGAATGAGTTTAGCCTGTCGCAAAATTATCCGAATCCGTTCAATCCAATAACAAATATCAAATATACCATTCCTGAACAGAGCCATGTTCAGATCGAGGTGCATAATGTTGTTGGACAGAAGATCAGAACTTTGTATGATGGTAAACGAGATGCCGGAACTTATGAGATTCAATGGGATGCTTTGGATGATGCCGGCATTATGGCAACATCGGGCGTTTACTTTGTAACGCTCAAGAGCGGCGATTTTGTGACCGCAAAACGTGTTACATTACTGAAATAGTTTTCAATTGATTCAGCAGACACGTTATCTTGTCTGCTGAATCGATAAAAGCTTGAAAAAGGGATATGAGAATGAAAAAGTGGTGCTTTCACATCATGCTTGTGCTGATATTAGTCTTGCCGGCTATTGTTAATTCCGGCACCACAGGTAAAATTGTCGGCAAAGTTGTAGATTCGGAATCGGGCGATGTGTTGCCCGGTGTCAACGTCGTGGTTGAAGGTACCACGTTGGGGGCGGCATCTGACTTGAACGGACAGTTTATAATCATGCGCGTTCCGCCAGGTATTTATTCTGTTCGTGCCATGATGATGGGTTACCAGAATCTCAAGTATGAAAATGTCAAAGTATCCATCGATTTGACGACAAAGTTAGACTTTCCTTTGCAGGCAACGGTGCTGGAGGCGGGCGAGGAAGTTACAATCGTTGCAACGCGACCTCTCGTGCAAATGGATCTAACATCCACCTCATCGACTATCGGCTCGGAAACCATCTCCGTCCTGCCGGTCGAATCTTTTAGCGATGTTGTCAATTTACAGGCTGGCGTCGTTGATGGCCATTTTCGAGGCGGACGCAGCAACGAGGTGATGTATATGATCGATGGTATTCCGGTGAATGATGCCTATTCCGGCTCATATGCTTTTCAGGTTGAGAACAGCGCAATTGCAGAACTCGAAGTAATTACCGGAACCTTTAATGCTGAATATGGACAAGCCATGTCCGGCGTCGTGAATATTGTGACAAAAGAGGGGGGAGATCGGTTTTCCGGACAGATTTCCACCTATATCGGCGACTATCTCAGTTCGCACAAAGACATTTTCTGGAACATTGACAAGTTTAATCCAACTTGTAATTTTGAAGCCAGTCTCGACGGTCCTGTTCCGTTCACAAATAATAAACTCAATTTTTATTTGAGTGGTCGTTGGCTAAAGAGGGATGGATACATTTACGGCAAGGATGTTTTTGTACCTTCGGATCACTCCACATTCAACTCGGCAGGAAATTTAGAAGAGCTGATTTTGATGTCCCATGGAAAAGTGTATGCGGGATATCAAACATTCGATGCGCTGGATGAGCAGATCAATACGCTGATTGATAATGCCGATGCAATCCCTATGGAGCCTGAAGAACGAATGAGCGGTCTCGCCAAATTAACGTGGAAATTGTCCAATGCGGATAAAGTGAGCTATGAGTTTATGCTCAATGATAGATTTTACCAGGATTATGCTCACGAATTTCGTTATAATCCCACAGGTAATTACAAACGATTTACGGATGGATATAACAACAGTCTGATTTGGACGCATGTCTTTGGCGAGCGAACTTTTTCGACATTCAAATTTAATAAATTTCTCACAAAGTATAATCAGTATGTCCATGATGATCCGTACGATCCGCGATATGTTTCCAAATATCGATTACAGGATTCCGGCGCCAATGCGTTTCTCAGCGGTGGCATGCAAATGTGGCATTTTCGGCGCAGTACTGATACCTCACATGGTGAATTTGATTTGACGAGTCAGATAACCAATTCGCACCAGGCAAAAGTTGGTGTTGAATTCAGGAAACATGATTTGTGGATGCATGAATATGAAATTGTCACGGATGGAGCACGACGTATCAGCCCTGATTCAACATTTAACAATAATCAATACACTCACCGCCCGACTGAATTATCAGCATATATTCAGGATAAAATGGAATTTGATTTTTTGATTGTGAATGCCGGCCTCAGGTTTGATTATTTTGATTCCGATGGTCAGATCCTGGTCGACTATAGTGATCCTGAAAATTCGCCCACAGAAGAGGTTGCGGCAACAACCCAAATCAGCCCCCGGCTTGGATTAGCTTATCCTATTACCGACAAAGGCGTCATTCACGTGTCCTATGGACATTTTTTCCAAACCCCTCCATTGGACTATTTATATTTGAATCCCGAATTTGAACTTTACCCGTTACAATCCACAATTACACCGCCGCCCCAAACAGCATTGAATCTTCTCGGTAATGCCGCACTGAAACCTCAAATTACAGTGATGTATGAAATTGGATTGCAGCAACAGCTATCTCGGGATTTTGCTTTGGATATCACAACATTTCGTAAAGACATCCGAAATTTGCTGGGCACGGAAGTCCATCGTCTGACAACCGGGAATTACTATGCGCGATACATCAACCGCGATTATGCCAATGTCAAAGGTGTTACGCTGTCTTTGGAAAAGCGCCAAACCCAGGGTATAAGCGGAATTGGCGGTTCTGTCGATTATACCTATATGGTTGCACGGGGAAATGCATCCGATCCGAATGATGCCTTTTTAAATGCGCAGGCAGAACGAGAGACGCTAAAAAAAATGGCGCCGCTGGATTGGGATCGAACCCATCAGTTGAATGCGACTCTTACTTTTGGCATTCCGGAAAATTATGCAATGAGCTTGATTGGGCGCGTCGCAACCGGATTTCCCTATACCGCCGTTTATGGCGCCGAAGCGTATGTTGAAAATGGCGGCCGTAAACCCATGATCTACCGATTTGATCTGTATTGTTATAAATCCTTAAAATTTGCCGGATTGAAATATACACTGTTTGCACGTGTCTACAATCTGCTTGACCGCTTGAATGAGAGAGAGGTTTTTCCCGAAACCGGTCGTGCCGGATACTCTTTGACACCGTTCTGGCAGAGTTATTTGCATCCGTTGGGAATCAACGACCTGGAAGATTATTTTGTCAGACCGGATTATTACGATGCACCTCGAGAGATTCAACTTGGAATCACTGTGGATTTTTAAAGTTATATAAATCTTGAAATAAAAATCAGAGAAAAACATGAAAGTAAATATTCGATTTACTTTATTCCTGACAGTGTTTGTCTATTCTCTTGCGGTCTTTTCGCAATCAATCCAGCAGCGCGTGCCCGATCCTAATACGGGTGATCTAAGCGAATTGCGCTGGGGAACAATGGATGGAAATCGGATCAACACTTTATTTAAGAATTGGGGTGAAATTGCACATTATCATATTCCGCCTGCAGCGGAGTGGCCGAAAGGATCGGGACATCAATACTCGGATGGCGTTGCGCTCATCATCAGTGTAGCGACGCATGATAAAGACGGTAATCGAATTCACCCCATGGAAACCCAGTATCGCGAGTTTGTTGATTTGAATCCCGAAAATCCAAGTGAACTTTGGGGATTTGCACCCATTCCCGGCTACATCAGTGAAGGCTCGGACTCGCCCGCGATGAGCGATGACGAGAGTACGTGGCCGTTACGCTGGCCTGACAAACCCTATTCCTGGGACGGTTACTGGAATGGCTGGTTTGGCAAAGGTAAAAAACAAGCTGAACTCGAAACATATTTTGTATTTGACGATGATCTTGATGAAGAGTGGAATTTTTATCCCGATCCGGATGATACAACTCGTCGTGGCGCCGGACTAGAGGTCGCCGCTCGATATTTTCAGTGGAACCAGGTCCTCGCGCGTGACGCGCTGTTCGCGCTCTATTTTGTAACCAATGAAGGAAAAACAACCTACGATAGCGCATATTTTGCATTTTATACGGATTGGGGGCTCGGTAATTTGCCTGCCGATGACCGCGATAATATGGATGACGCCGGCTCGTACGATTTGGAGCTGGATATTGCCTACGCCTACGACTATGACGGCGTTGGTACCGGCGGCTGGAAAGTTGGCGTGGGGGGATTCGCATTTTTGGAGAGCCCGGGAATTAATGACGATGGCCTGGATAATGACTTTGATGGATTGCTGGATGAATCGCGAATTAATCCGGCTGGTCGATTCCTCGACCAATATCCCTACGGCATCCAGGACGTTGACAATTTCAGGAACTATTATGGCCGCGATCCCGCGCCACACTGGGAAGGCGATGAGGACGGCGACTGGCGGCCATTTACTGATTTAAATGAAAATGGCATGTGGGATATTGGAGAGCCCCTCAATGATGACGTTGGTATGGACGGCATTGGACCGTACGACGATGGTTACGAAGGACCCGATGACGGGCAGGGCGACGGTATGCCAACCATCGGGATTGAAAATCTGCCCGGTGAACCGAATTTTGGCAAAACGGATAAAGACGAATCTGATCAAATTGGATTAACCGGATTCGACATTTTTCCTGTTCATTATTACGAGCTCACCAATGATGAGCAGGATTGGGATGTATTTCGCGCAGCCCGCGATCCGTATAGCAACAAGCCCGATCCCATGACGGGTGGTAACCTCGGCATGTTTTTCTCCTCCGGCCCGTTCGAACTCGAGGCTGGACAAACCGAGAATTATTCCATGGCCTTGCTCTTTGCAGATGACTTGGAGACACTCGCACGGCGCAAGCGCACAGTTCAAAGTATTTATGATAATGATTATCGATTTGCTGTAGCGCCTAATAAACCACGATTGACAGCAACAGCGGGTGATGGCAAGGTCATCTTGAGGTGGGATAATACCGCGGAAAAGTCCTGGGATCCCTTTCTGCAAGAGTACGATTTTGAAGGATATCAAATTTTACGATCGACCGAACCAAACTTTGCTGAAAATTTGATCATTACAAACAGTTATGGAGACGAATTCTTTTACCGACCTTTGGAGCAAAATGGTCAGCTTGCTCAATTTGATATCAAGAATGGACTCAAAGGATTGCATCCGGTCACTGAGGAAGGCATTAAATTTAATCTGGGTAATGATACTGGACTCCGGCATATGTACATTGATTCGTCCGTGCAAAACGGACAGACCTATTTTTATGCTGTTGTTTCATACGATAGAGGAAAAGCAGACACCACAGCAAATGGTATTGAGGGATTGACGCCCATGTGGTGCACGAGTCGTATCGAGCAGGATCCGGCGGGAAATTTGGTTCCCGATATTAACTGCGCGGTGGTGACGCCGAACACAATCGCCGGTGGCTATGCGCCTCCTGAACTTGACAAGGATAAATATGACAATTCAAGTGGAATCCAGAAAATTGGGCACGCGACGGGTTCCATTCATATCCATTTTATCGAAGCCGATTCTGTAAAGGATGGCGAGACCTACGAGATTGTCTTTAGCGATACTGCCCAATTTTTAGCGGAAAATCAGGTTACTTTTACTATTAGTGATTCAACAACCGGAACGCAGCTTTTCCCGGAAATGTTGTTAGAGGAACGAACCGAGTCGCCTATGTTTAACGGTATTGTCGTCGATATTAAAAATGAGCCGGATATTAAAGTGAACTATTTGCAAACCGGCTGGGCAACTGGCGCTACAAGTTTCAAAACGACGATTGATTTTGATCCCACATTCACCAGCGAAACAAATCCATTGCTTAATATTAACAAACCCGTGCCGGAAGATTTTCTCATCACTTTTGCCGATGACATTATCGACACATCCGATGCAGGCTTGGGATCGTACAAAGCCACTCCCACAAAATTTGCTGTTTGGAACCTGACCGCTGATGAACCGGCACATTATTTCTTTACCGATCTTGCCAAAGATTCAACGCTGAGTCCGGATACAACCGAAGCAATCATCATTTTTGAGCCAAATGATGATGTGAAAGTCTTTAAGCTCAATACGAGCTGGCGGGTAAAATTTTTCAGTGATACTTTGGGTGTTCAGTATCCACCGCAATCCGGTGATCAATATGTCATTTCAACGACAAAACCGTTCAGCGCTCAAGATACCTTGCGATTTACTGCCAGGGGCGTGACCTTTGAACTGGAAAAAGCGAAAAATGATCTCGAAAACATTTACGTTGTTCCCAATCCCTATGTTGCGGCCGCTTCGTGGGAACGACGAAATCCATTTATCAAAGGTCGTGGGGAGAGACGAATTTGGTTTATGAACTTGCCCGAAGAATGCACGATCAGAATTTTTACAGTGCGCGGTTATCTGGTGGACACAATTGAATACAATGGAGAGAATTATCATAGTCCGGAATACGAACCGGACGGCACGACATCCGGCACGCCGCTCGGTGCGGTTTCGTGGAATCTTGTGTCCAAAGATGAAATGGATATCGCTTATGGCGTTTACGTCTATCATGTCGAAGCGCCGGGCATTGGCGAGATGGTTGGCAAGTTTGCGGTGATAAAGTAGGCCCTTGTAACAAAACGCGAAGGCACAGAACACGCAGAGAAGTTACGTCTCTTATACTGCGATATGTGGCTATGGGAAATAAAATAAAGTGGATTAAAAATTTAGTGACAAAAATAATTTTAACGCTTCTATTACTTCTCACAATGGCCGGCAGTTTTGCTCAACAAATCAGCGTGAATCGAATTGAGCAAATGCCCAATCTGCCTGAACCGTACGCAATGCGAAACTGGAAAAAAGGAGCAATGGGTTACGATTCCCTGGTATTTGATTTTGCCCAATCCGGCGAATATCTCCCGCTCATTCACTGGAAGAATAATACGATAAATTATCCTGAACACAATACCTTTGTTTTACACACCGTTGTTGGCTCGTCGGACAATTCTTCTGCCGAGGCCATTAATGTATTGCCGGCTGTTATAAGTGCCTCACTCGTTGGTATTGACAAGAGTGACCAAAACGGATATAACTGGGTGCTTGCGTGCGAAGAATTCTTTAACAGGCGCGACGCTGAAAATATTTATCTCAATAATTATATCGGGAGAAGCGGCAGCGATTGGTGGTACGATACCATGCCGAATGTCTTCTTTTATCAGCTTTATGATTTGTATCCCAACACAGGCGATTTTGAATATCAGTTTGTGAAAGTCGCCGATCGTTGGCTTGAAGCCGTACAGCATATGGGCGGCAGTACAACGCCCTGGAAAAAGGCGTCGATGAATTATCGCGCCTGGGCACTCTCAACCATGCAGCCGTTGACGTCAGGTGTCAAACAGCCGGAGGCTGCCGGGGCGATTGGCTGGCTTTTATACAACGCATATACGGTGACACGTGATGAAAAATATCGTATCGGCGCCGAATGGTGTCTCGAGTTTTTAAATGGCCTCGGGGCTAATCCTGCTTACGAACTGCAGTTACCGTATGGCGTCTATATTGCGGCCCGAATGAATGCCGAGTTGGGCACAAATTATAATGTCGAAAAAATGCTCAACTGGTGTTTTGATGCCGATAATAACGTCAGAGATTGGGGCGCGACACTCGGCAGATGGGGGGAGTATGATTGTGACGGCCTCATTGGTGAAGCAAAATATGCCGGTTATGCTTTTACGATGAATGGTTTTGAGCAGGTTGGCGCTCTGGTGCCACTGGTTCGATATGACGACCGATTTGCGCGCGCCATTGGCAAATGGGTTTTGAACTGCGCCAATGCATCACGTCTTTATTATTCAAAATATTTGCCGGATGACCATCAGGATAATGAAATCTGGTCACAGCAGTACGATCCCAACTCCTATATTGCCTATGAAGCCATCCGTGAATTTGCCTTGTATACGGGCACGAGTCCCTATGCAACCGGGGACTTTATGCGCAGTAACTGGGGGCCAACAAATTTAACACTGTACGGTTCTTCCCATGTCGGGATTTTGGGCGGCATCATCGATACCACAAACGTTGAAAGAATCCTTAAACTCGATGTTTTGAAAACCGACTATTTCCAAAAAGAGACATATCCAACCTATCTTTATTTCAATCCGTACGCTGAAGAAAAGTCCGTCGAAATCAATTTGGAAGAAACTGTTGATCTGTACGATGCGCTAAGTAATGAGTTTGTGGCACGCACTGTTTCCGGACGTACATCCTTTCGTCTCCCTGCTGATGAAGCGATGCTGATTGTTCTTGTCCCATCAGGCGGACATATAGAATATGATTTAGAGAAAATGTTAGTGGCCGACATCATCGTTGATTACAATTCCGGGCAGGTTGTTTCAAATTATCCTCCCCGCATCAAAGCACTTGCTGCGGATGATTCGGTGGCGGCAACAGCCTCGCAAATCTCCGTCTATTGTGCTGCATATGATCGGGATGGTGATGACATAATATTTGATTGGTATATTAACGACGAGCGAGTCGGCATTACCGGACCGAGAATCGTATGGAACACACCTGAGCAAGAGGGTGAGTATATCATCCGATGTATTGCAAACGATAAGAATGCCGGATTGGACACGGCCCGGATAATAATTAAACTTGTCGAATCGATCAATCATGTGCCTGAAATTATTGAAATAAAACCTGAAGCAAATAAAGTTGATGTGGGATCGGCTGTGAGTTTTACTTGTGTGGCAAACGATCCTGATTCGGACGAGTTGAGCTTTATATGGACGTCAGAATTTGGTGATATTCAATCCAGCGAGTCAACCGCTGTTTGGATAGCGCCAGATATGCCCGGCTATTATATTATTCACTGTACAATTGATGATAACCGGGGCGGACAAGCTGCTGACAGCGTCGGACTTTTTGTGCTGGATTTTGATCATCCGGGCATGGGTTTGCCAATCGCCTTTTATCCCTTCAACGGTAATGCTGATGATGAAAGCGGTTTTGATCAACACGGAACACATTTCGGCCCAACTCCGGTTGCTGATAGATTTGGGACTGAAAATGCCGCATTCTCCTTCGATGGTAAAGACGATTTTATCAGAATCACAAATTCGCCGCTGCTGAATGTTCAAACAGAAATCAGCGCGAGTTTCTGGTTTTTAATAAATGATTATGTCGATCATGAGGTTTACCCCATCTCGCACGGTAATTGGGAAAATCGCTGGAAAGTATCCATCTCGCCGAACAGCCACACCTTGCGCTGGACCATCAAAACGGATGACGGCATCAAAGATCTTGATTCAAAAATACAAATAGAAAAAAACAGATATTATCATGCAACAGTCCTGTATGATGGAAAGCGAGTTGCCATTTACATTGATGGAGAACTTGATGGCCAGGCCGCTTTTTCCGGACACATTCTACCAACCGATATAGATTTGGTCATGGGACGTCCACTGCCGGATAATACCTGCTGCAATTTTAACGGCGTTTTGGATGATGTTCGAATTTACAGTTACGCTCTTTTGGAAAAAGAAATCCAAAACATTGCCGATGAAACGACTTGTGTTGATAAAAACACGGACTCGATTTTTCTCAACACCTATACCTTGCAGCAAAATTATCCCAATCCGTTTAATATGAATACTACGATTGTCTATCAACTGAAAGAAGATGGATATACCAGTATTGATATATTTAATCTGCTTGGAAAAAAAGTCCGATCATTAGTAGATGATGAAAAGGCAGCCGGTGTTCATCAAGTTAGATGGGATGGCAGGAGCGAATCCGGCGAGCCCGCAGGATCAGGAGTGTACCTGTATAAAATGAAAACGAATGATTTTATGGCGATAAAAAAATTAATGCTTTTAAAATAACATTCTCATCAAAGCAAATTAGTTGTTTTTAACTGTCGGGTAAAAACAATGAGTCGAAAAAGAATTTGGTTGTGTATTCTCGCTACCCTGTTTTTATCAACAGGTGCGCGTTCACAAGGATCTTCCAGTGTGACCAAAGTCGGCATAACTGCAGCTCCGTTTTTGGAAATCGGTGTTGGCGCCAAAGCGTATGGTATGGGCGGCGCGTTTGTTGGAACAGCAAATGATGCCAGCGCGCTTTACTGGAATCCATCCGGTATGGCTCGGCTACCCCGGTCCGAAGGAAGCTTTGTGCACATCGACTGGCTGGCGGATATCAATTTTGATTTCATCGGATTTGTTTTACCTGCCGGTCGTATTGGCTCCTTTGGATTAAGCATTACATCACTCAGCATGGATGATATGCTCGTCCGCACTGAAGATCGCCCAACCGGAACGGGAGAATATTTCAAAACCGGCAGTATGGCTATCGGCGCCTCTTACGCTATTAATTTGACCGATCGTTTTTCGATCGGATTTACCGGAAAATATCTCCGCGAGCAAATTTGGAAAGAAACGGCAACCGGTATTGCCTTTGATATCGGCACATTGTTTACAACAAATTTTCACGGTATGCGAATTGGCGCTACCCTGAGCAATTTCGGGATGGATATGCGAATGGCCGGCGAAGATCTGCTGGTTTATCATGATATTGACCAAACGCAAATGGGTAATAATGATAAAATATTCGCCGAGCTGCAAACCGAATCATGGCCGCTGCCACTCACATTTCAAGTGGGTGTGGCCATGGAAATTATTCAAAGCGGCGTGAACCGGCTTACCTTGGCTCTCGATGCAGTTCAACCGACCGATAATACCGAAAGTATCAACCTGGGAACAGAGTATGCTCTGCGAGAGTGGGTTTTTCTACGCGCCGGGTACCGGAATCTTTTTTTGAAAGATTCAGAAGAAGGGCTCACATTTGGCGCCGGTGCGATACTTCGATTTGGGACTATGAAACTAAAGGTTGATTATTCGTACGCGCAATTTGGTGTGTTTAACGATATTCAGTGTTTTGCTATCGGGATTGTGCTTTAATTTTTGATATGGTTCTGATGACGGAGAAAAGGAAAGCCTCTCGCGAAAAGACAAAGGCGTATAGAATAAAAAGTGTCACAATACTTTTTATGACTCTATTCCTCACCTGCACCGATCATGATGATCCCATTCAAAATGATAAAATAACCTTGACCTACTGGTCAGCCAATAATCAATACGAGATGGACCTGGCGGCAAAGCTGGTCCTGGAATGGAATGAAAAGTATCCTGATGTGCAGGTGAAACATCAACCCATTCCAGAAAGCCGCTCCAGCGAGGAGGTGATTTTGGCGTCGGTGGTCGGCAAAAAAACGCCTGATGTCTATTCCAATATGTGGCCGGGTGACGTGGCGTTGTACGTCCGTGCAAATGTGTTGGAAAATTTGGATCAATTCGTTGATTTTGATTCCCTTGCGAACGATCGTTATGATCCGGAAAAATATAAAGAATCTAAACATAACGATGGGCATGTCTACCAGATTCTGTGGAAGACAAATCCCATCATGCTCATTTACAACAAAAAGATCTTTAAAGAGGCGGGATATGAAAATCCGCCTGAGACGTATGCCGAATATTTGGACCTGGCGGAAAAAGTCTCGAAAGATACAAACGGTGACGGCTACGTTGATCGCTGGGTGGGCATTACCCAAATTCTCGTCACCTGGTGGCAGCGCTTTTTTGATTATTATACGCTTTACATTGCTGCAACCGGAGGTAAAACATTTCTTGAAGGTGATTCCGTAACATTTAACAATGAAATGTCCGTCCAAGTGTATCGGTTTTTACAAACGCTCTTTAAGAAAAACTATTTCCCGCTTGAACGAATGGATGCCCGAGCCGATGTTTTTTTGCACAGCATTGTAGCGTCACGATTTACCGGCCCGTGGGAAATTACCCACGCGGAAAAATTTAAACCGGAAGGTTTTGAATTTGATTTTGCTCCGGTGCCTCGTCCGGCAAAATCCGGGGGACCATCCTACACGTATGGTGATTATAAAAGTATTGTCATCTTTAAAAATACAAAATATCCACAGGAATCATGGGAGTTTGTCAAATATCTCGTTTCAAAAAAAGCAGATTTGCAATTGCTGCAATCAACGGATCAATTGCCCGTTCGAAAAAACATTCTGTCAGACAGTTTATTTCAACCCTATTTTGAAAATAATCCCATGATGTTGCGTTTCGCCAAACAAGCGCAGTTTGTCAGAGGTGTGGACAGTTCCCCGGTTTTGCGAGAAATATTTGATGCCATTTCGCAAGAATTTGAAGCGTGTGTGATATACGGAAAAAAGACACCGGAAGAAGCTGTTGAAAATGCAGCTCGGCGAGCCAAACTGGTGATGGAGTAAAATGTCGAAAAAATACGATAAAATCGGATACGCATTTATCGCACCCTATATTATTCACTTGCTGGTATTTACTACTTTTCCACTTGTGTTTTCCTTCCTGTTGATCTTTCATCGTTGGGATATTATTTCGCCGATGAAATGGGTGGGATTGGATAATTTCGTCAAGCTCTCCGGCGATCTGTTGTTTTTTAAATCCATTGGCAACACACTAATCTTTTTGCTCATACACATTCCATTGCAAATTGCTATATCACTTTTTCTTGCCGAGTTGCTCAATCAGAAAATTCGTTTCCGCGGTTTTTTTAGAGCGTCCTATTTTTTGCCGGTTGTTGTTTCCGGCGTCGTCATTACAATTCTCTGGCAGCAACTTTATGCACAGGATTTGGGCGTGATAAATTCTTTACTGGTAAAAATCGGATTAAAAAAACTACCGTGGTTGACGAGTACGCAATTAGCCATGCCATCCATCGCTATTATGGCAACGTGGAAAAATGTCGGGCTTTATATCATTTTATTTTTGGTTGGACTTCAGTCAATCCCAAAACACATGTATGATGCGGCTGACCTTGAGGGAGCTTCTCATTGGCAAAAATTCCGCTATATCACCCTGCCGATGATAAATCCCACTATGATTATGGTGGTGATTTTGTCAACGATAGGAGGATTTTCACTTTTTATTGAGCCTTATATCATGACAGCCGGTGGTCCAATGAACAGCACACTTTCCGCAATGCTTTATATTTACAAGCAGGCGTTTTCTTTTTATCATATGGGATATGCAGCCACCCTGGGATTTTTCTTTGCATTGATTGTTTTCGGTATCGTCATTCTGCAAAAAAAGGTCATCGAAAAGGATGTAACTTTTTGACCAATACGTACAAAACATGAAAAAACTATTATTCTATTCAATCCTCATTTTCTGGACAATCTTGTTTGTCTATCCCTTTTTGTGGATGCTGTCGGCGACTGTTCGTCCTGAAGCGGAGATTGGGAATTTCGGTATTATTCCGTCAGAAATTACCCTTGATAGTTATTTCAAAGTATTCGAAAAAATACCTATTACGCGGGCTTTTTTTAATAGCGTGTTCGTGGCGTCGTGCATCACCTTTGGTGTTATCGTTATCAGCTCTATGATTGGCTACGCCCTGGCACGTTTGAAATTTAAAGGTAGAAATTTAATTTTTGCCATTCTTTTGTTCACCATGACGCTGCCGTTTCAAATTACCTTAATCCCGCAATATATTCTGATGGTCAAATTCCATTGGACCGAAAGCTATCTGGCGTTGATTATTCCGTATCTGATAAATGCCTTTGCTATCATTTTGTTCAGGCAACATTTTTTGACAATTCCACAGGATTTGATTGATGCCGCGCGAATGGATGGCTGCTCGGATTTTCGTATTTTGTTCAGGATATTTTATCCGCTCTCTGTGCCGGCCATTATTACAGTTGCGATTATTACTTTTATGACAAGTTGGAATGAAGTGCTCTGGCCACTCATTGTCATCCACCAACGAGAGCTCATGACAATGCCACAGTTGGTGACAATTTTTGTCGTAGGCGGTCAGGCAGAGAGTTTAATGGGAGTCAAGCTGGCAGCGGCAACATTGCTTGCTTTGCCGATCATTATCGCATACAGCATCTTTCAACGTTATTTTATTGCAAGTCTGGCGACATCCGGGTTGAAAGGTTAACGTGCCTGATGAAGCGTCTTCTTATTCTATTCCTTTTCTTTACAAGCTGTTCTCAAAAACAACAGTCTCAAATTGAAATCAATTTTGATCATCTTTTCAAATTGACAGAGACTGTTACATTAGATGGAAAAGAATGTGACATCATTCACATCTATTCGGAATACCCGGATTACAAGTGGGTCGATGCGTCGTCGGAAGGCATCGCCTGCGTGGATGATGCTGCCCGGGCTGTTGTTCTCTATGTGCGATATTATGAAATAACGCATGATGAAACTGTTCTGAGTCGCGCAAAACGGCTGCTAAATTTCATCTTGTTTATGCAAGCAGATGACGGTGAGTTTTATAATTTCATCGATAAAGATTTGCACATTAATACAACCGGGAAAACAAGCAGAAAAATATTCGGCTTTTGGGCTGTGCGTGCGTATTGGGCCATTGGAATTGGTTTTCGTGTTTTTAAGGAAAAGGATCCCGACTATGCTGCTGAACTTGAGACCGCATTTCTAAAATGTCAACACCCATTAAATATTTTGATGCAGCACTATGGGAAATATGAATTGAGAGCAGGGAAAAGGTATCCGCAATGGTTGATTTACAAAACCGGCTCGGATGCCGCAGCTACTTTGGTTTTGGCTTTGGTTGAATATATGAAATGCGAGCAGAATCAACACATGGCCGAGTATGCGACAAAACTGGCCGAAGGAATAATGGACATGCAGGTCCATGATGATTCCAAACGGAACGGCGCATTTCTGTCATGGCCGGATACCTGGCATGCGTGGGGGAATGTTCAGACTCTGGCGTTAGCTTCTCTTGGCGCTTTCGGAAATCCCCGCTTTATTCACTCTGCTCAAAAAGAAGCCGACAATTATTATGCCTATTTATTACGTGATGGAATGAAGAGTTCGTGGCGATACTCTCAAAATGAGATGAAAGAGTTCCCCCAAATAGCGTACGATATCCGTTGCATGGCAGTCGGACTACTGCGACTTGCCGATGCGACAGATAATACAAAATATTCGCACATGGCCGGACACGCTGCCGCATGGCTTGTGGGAAAAAATGCCGCAAAACAGATGATGTATGATTCCCACTCCGGTCGTTGTTTGGATGGTATAAACGACAGTAGCTCGGTAAATTTGAATTCAGGCGCAGAGTCGACAATAGAAGCGCTTTTTACGCTTGTAGAAATCTCGAATCATTCAATAGCACGAAATATTTTGGAACAAAATAAATGAATATTCAACGAACGAATATAGTTATTTTCCCTGATTATAAAAGAGTCCTAATAAGGCCGTTCACGCCCGTTAACAAAAGTCAGTCAATACGAATTGCACAGCAGATAATCGATCTTTCAGAACAACAAGCCGAAGATGAATTAAATCAAATTCTTGGTGATTTTGAGGATCGTCATAGAAATTTAAAAGATTTTTATCTGAAACGATTTGAGCAAAACTCTAACTATTTGAATACGGATAAAGATATTTCACCAACAAAGAAACATTTATTCGGTGCCTATTTTTCAATGGAATATTCTGTTGAATCCGCCGCGCTGTTTAATCCGTCAGTGGTTTGGCATCCGGATCAAAGCAATTTGCCAAAGGGCGCCCGCCGATTCATTATGAGTTTGCGAGCAACTGGAGAGGGGCATGTTTCATCCATCGAATTTCGTACCGGTTATGTTGACAATAATTTGCAGATCCACATGGACCAGCCAAATCGATTTGTAACTCGACCAACCAGTTTTTCATCCTTGAACGAAGCAGAATATAAAATCCAATATGATGAAAGTACCGATCTTGCCGAACGGATTATTTTTCCTGCTTATCCCGCTGAGCAAAATGGAATAGAAGATGCGCGTTTTGTTCTTTTTACCGATGAAAAGGGTGTACAAAAATATTATGCAACATATACCGCATATGATGGAAGATCGATTAGTTCGCAACTACTTGAAACATCAGATTTTATGACTTTTAATGTGCGACAACTCACGGGAGCAGAGATTCAAAATAAAGGAATGGCTCTATTCCCTCGCAAGATCAATGGATTGTATGTTATGCTGTCACGTCAGGATAATGAGAACAATTACATTATGTTTTCAAACGATCTTTACAATTGGGACTCAAAGCACCTTTTACTAAAACCAGAGTATTCCTGGGAATTTATACAAATTGGAAATTGTGGGTCACCGATTGAAACTAACGAAGGTTGGCTCGTTCTTACACACGGCGTCGGGGCTATGCGTAAATATTCATTCAGCGCTTTATTGCTTGATAAGGATAATCCCGAAAAAGTGATTGGCACACTAAAAGAGCCTCTAGTCAGCCCAAGCAATGAGGAGCGTGATGGGTATGTGCCTAACGTTGTTTATAGCTGTGGTGGCATCGAATACAATAGCCACCTGATTTTACCGTATGCGATGGCTGATTTCGCCAGCACCTTTGGACTTGTCAATATGGATAAATTGTTAAATGAACTGATTTCTTGAATTTATTTTCCTTCTTTACATATGATAAGCCACTGTCTTTTATAGGCGAATAGTAAAAGCGCACCTTTTCCACACACACAAACCATGGGAACAAAAACATGACCTCAATAATTCGACATCCTAAAAACCCGATTTTAACGACAAAAGATTTAGCGCCATCATCTGATGGACTTGAAGTGGTTGGCGTTTTTAATCCGGGTGCCTGCAAATTTGGTGATGAGTATATTCTTATCGCCCGAGTTGCTGAAGGTTGTCTTCAGGAAAAAGGGTGGTTTAAGGTTCCTGTTATGAATTTTAAAGGTGAGAAACCAATTTTGGAATTTAAGACCTGGAAATCAGATGAAATTGATTTGTCTGATCCTCGCAAATTTTGGTATGGTTCACAATTGTATCTGTCCTCAATGAGTCATTTGCGAGTTGCCAGAAGTTCGGATGGTGTAAACTTTACATTCGATTCCAAACCGTTTTTATGTGCTGAATATCCAGATGAATCATTTGGCGTAGAAGATACACGAGTCACTCAATTTGGAAATACGTATTATTTTACTTACACAGCTGTTTCACAAGACAGTCACGGTGTTAGCATGGCATCAACAAAAGATTTTGAGCATGTTAAGCGACTTGGTATGATACTTCCACCGGAGAACAAGGATACATGTTTATTTCCTGAAAAAATAAATGGACGCTACATGGCGTTACACCGTCCACTTTCAGATCATTTTAGTCTGCCGTCGATTTGGTGCTGCGAATCGCCTGACTTGACACACTGGGGAAATCATTCTTGTATATTGCGTCCCACAGAAAACAAGTATGAGAGTGAAAAAATAGGCGTTGGTCCGGAACCGATCAAAACCGAGGACGGCTGGCTTGTTCTCTATCACGGTGTTAGCGATGATTCGGTTTATACGCTTTATTTGTGTTTGTTAGATTTAGAGGATCCACGAAAGGTTCTAAAAAGAACGCGACAGCCAATTCTTGTTCCTCAAGATCCATGGGAAAAGAATGGATTCTTTCCAAACGTCATCTTTTCAAATGGCTGGATAAAAGAAGCCGGGGGCCATATTTTGATTTATTTCGGTGCGGCCGACGAGAGTATTTGTGTCGCTGAAACGACCGTTGATGATTTACTTGAAAATTTCGATTAGCTGGCGACTCTAAATAAAACCAGAACAAGCCATTCGTTTCTCGAGAGCTCCCACCTGGTTCTTGAAAAGATCAATGCCACACAAACTATAATGGGGTAAATTAAATCTAAATTTATATAAAATAAAAGACCAATTCATAATTCTTCGTGGTCGTCTTAAATTTTAGTATATATCTGTAGATATTATCCGAATTTATCTCAACAGATATATCAAAATCCGATCCATTTAGTTCGCACCTTTCCAGCCTATTGGGGGAAATTGCAGCTATTTTTACACTTTGATCTATTATACTCGAAAATGTAATGACTAATTTTTTATCGAAAGCTTGATAAATTACATTGTGAATTGTGCAATTTGCTTCTGCTAAATAAGGAGTCTTTGGCTTTCCGCGTTCCAGACTGATCGTCGTTGCCGGAGAAGTGATGACGGAAGAATGTTGAATTTGTCCATCGATTTCTATCTTTTTAAAATAGTTACCGTGCCCTCGCCATTTAATTCGACATAAATTCCCGAAAAGAGTCAAATCATATTCAGCATTTTCAAATCCAGACGGTAACCTTGGATCAAAATATATATTAAAGGAATTTTCTCTCAAACCAGCCAATTGATAAAGTACATATAAATACCATCCCCCTGCCCACAAAAAAGAAGGTTTGTCAATTTCACCATAGTGCGGTGATTTGGAATCCGAATTGCGACACTCATAAAACGAGGGTTGTCCATTCGGACTGTTTTGAATACCTTTTAGGGTAAGATATCTCTCAACTACGTTTTTGGCTTCTTCCACCTGATTATCTGCAACAAGTCCCAATGCGTACCAGGCATTTCCCTGCGGCCAAACGGCACCGTTGAAATACAAGTGGGGTGCTCCTGCTTCCATACCGTTAAATTTATACACAGAAATGAGTTCATGGAAATCAGGAGGCATGGCATTGCGAATACCAATATTTTCGTCCAGCAGAGTATCTTTTGCAGTTTTTAAAAGGCGGGATATTTTATCATCGTCTAACAGACCATAAAAGGTCGAAACCAATGAACCGGAATAATAATGATGATCAACCGTATCGTTGTTCATCATATTCATCAGAAATTCAGATTTTTCATCCCAAAATTTTGCAGCAAACTGTTTTTTCATACGCGTTGCCAATTGAACAAGATCCGAAAGAGGCTCGTTATTTTTGTTCAGTTGCAATGCAATATAAACGTAATCCTGGAGCGCTTTGTACATCAGCGCTGTATTATAAACTTTGGCGCCTGTTACATTGCCGATATCCCACCAATCCGGACGCCTGGAATACACTAAATTATCTGCTCCCTTGCTTTCCAGCATCAGCTCCAGGCTTTTTTTCAATATTGGGAAAATATTTTCCACTGTTTCATAATCAGCGCTATGTTTCAGGTAAGAGGAAGCTGCAATAATTATCCACATGTTGTTCCAATTATCTGAATTACAATATTCGGCAAGAAACCCAGTATCCTTCCAATAGTAAGCATGCGCCAAAATGGAATCTTTCTTGGTCAGGGAGTTTAAAAAACCGAAACCTCGCTTCATATAATCCAGATCAAAGTTCATGGCGCCAAGACCTGTAAGTAAAAGATCATGGGTGAAAAAGAAATTATACTCAGCGGGGCAGGGCATAGGCATAAAATAGCCGTCAATATAATGCATATTACAGGCTAGAAGAGCTTTTGACCACTGAGCTGTTTGCAAAAGGTCCTTGTCAGTAAGGGAAAAATACGTTTGATTGAACGTGTAATTGAGAATCCGTTCCTTATTCTTCGAAATCTCTTGCTGCCAATACTGCAAGGATTTATCTATAATCCGCCTGCTTTCTTTTTGTCGGCACATGCCAATGAGCTGGATAATTTCAATTTGTTCGCCAGCATCAAGGTTTTTTTGAAAAGTAAATTGAAGTTTTGGATCACAAACAAGCCCTTTTGAGTCATTATTATGATGAACAGGTACATGTCCGGCATTAGCTACAAAAACGAGTGCAGAATCCGTATCAATTTCATTAAAAGCTGCCGTAGCTACTGCACTCTTGTAGTCATAGTGAAGCGAAGCCTGATTTCTCAAGGCGAATGTATGACTTGTACGAAGGCTCACTTCCAATAAAGTTTCCACAGAGATTACTCTGTTTTGATCAGTTGTATTCTGAAGATTGATTTTGAGCACAATAACTGGAAGATTATCGCAAACATCGTATGAAAATATTACTTTATAGTTATTCTCGATATTATCAAATTGGGCGTTGAAAGGAGTATAGTGATAAGGATAGGGGATGTGACCAATTGTGTCGGCTTTGCCCTCCGATTTGAGGAGAAGAGTCAATGGGAATGATTCATCCCGGTGCCAATAATCCGCGTTTGTAACGATACTATTAGCGACCGGATAATAAAAACTGAGTCGCGATGGTAACGGCCTGCTATGGTGGAATTCTGCACCGACATACTTGCCGCCAATTTCAACCTGGCCATATCCGCCTTTAAAATGGATGTTCAGTTTGTTGCTAAAATTTGGTGGTGAACAGCCCCCCAATAAATATAGAAATAAACATGAAATAATTGACTTTGTTAGTTTCAATTTAACAAATGGTCGGCTATTAAAATAAATATTCGATATGCGCATTTTGTCACTCATCAAAGTCCTAATAAAGTAGAAGGCAGTTACCCACCGTACGGCTCAAGCCCCGCGTAAGGTGTCGTTAAAAACTCGCCCATCCTGCATACCCGCAAAGCGATTGAACTGTCGTTGTGGAGAATGACCTCATTGACAAGATCAATGATTGCGAAATGCATTAGATTAAATTCACGATAGGACAATTTACAAAGTTACGCACAATAAAGCAATGCGTTCTGTCGTTGCGCGTCCCGGAGCTGGTTCGATCCGTTCTTCTGGTACGGGTTCATCGGTTTTCGTCTTGTGTTGTCTCCCGTTTTACCCTCTGATCTCTGAACAGAGAGGGACATATTTATTGGCGTACGCAAGAATTACTGGCAGCCTACCGCTTGCGGTCTGAATCCAGTATCGGTCCTGGCTGGAGAAGCAATGCTGAATTATAAATTATGAATGTTCAAAAATCTAACAATTCATCATTCATCCTTCATCATTCATCATTAAACATTGCTCTTCCGTCTCAATGCAGTATCACTCCCGGTGGTCTCTCCGACAGCCGGCTAAAATTGGGACTGAAAACGAGCGCCTGGCTTAGACTGCTCCTTAATTGAATTTACATCAGTTGTATTTCCACAACATGGGCAAATAAGATTACCCCGATTATTCCAGCCAGATTTATCTACTATTCCTCTTCTAATTACAAATGAAATATGATTGCCTTGGATAATTGGATGAAGAAATATTTTTTTATTCGGTTTGTTTACAAGATAAAATTGCTTCAATAGAGGCACTTCAGCTCCACAACTCGGATTGGCGCATTTTGCTACACGCGCCCAATAATAAGCAATGGGTTTGTTGCCGTTCTCATCCACCGGATAGAGGTGGCCGATGTCCGCCTCGGTCATTCGCAGCAATTTTTTGGCGTAATATTCCACATCAAAAGCAAGGCGGTTGGCGAGACGAATATAGTCTGAGCTTTCGATTTCCTCACGCTTGGCCAACGCTTCATCAACGCTGCTTATCTCGAGCGAATCAGAGCCGTAATGGATCTGGCCGTCGCGCATGCGATCGTCGGTGAATAAATCCGGATAGAGGTTGATAAACTCATCGCGCGAATAGACAATAGGTTTGCCGTACTTTTGCGGAAATTCAAGGCTACCTTTTTCAATGATGTATGCGACGGGATTGAGGTCGTTCGCGTAAGTGCGGCAACCTAATCGCGCTGCTTCCAATGGAATGGCGCCGCCGCCGGCAAAGGGATCAAAAACTTTGGGCATACGATCGAGAAAGGCGTCTATGGCATTTTGCAGGGCAGCTTCTTTCGTTTTGACCTCGCCGGTGGGCATATGGCGGTCGGGATGCGAATACAGGTCAGTTTCGGTCTTTTTGATGGCTGAGAGGGCGGCGTCAAAGTCGTAGGATTGCGTTAGCTTGCGAGTTATGCGCCACCCATATAAGTTTGCGGGCTTTGTTGATGATGGTGTCGTTGTTTTTGTTGTCCCATTTAATGAGACTAAAATCCGACAGCAAATCTTTGGCTGCGGTTTTCACCCCGGATTTTTCGTTCTTGATCTAGACATCGGAAAATTTGCCGATGAACATGAGCAGGCGATTACGCAGGTTATCGTCCATGGGATCATAGGCAGCGGTATACGGAATATCGCGATAAGGTTTATAGGGATCACCATCCTTGCCGGGGCCAAGAAGGTTTTGCACGGCATCGCGAAAAGCTTGTGGGCAGTTTTCATCGAGCGGATCGGGAACCAGGCTGGCAAACACCACAGCGCGACAGACCGGCAATGGCCGGCGTGCCCACCACAAGTGCAGCGTGGAGATGTGGCCGTGACGAATGGATTTGTCGCGCACCGATTCGGCAGAGATTTCCTTCACCGGCATGGCGACTTGTATGAGTTTTTTGGGTTGGGGCATGCTAAATTTTCTCGATCACTCTTTAAAAAGGATTGGCGGCAGAATTCCCTTCATTGCATATTGCGGTGAAATGATGAGATAATACCCTTTATATATTGAGACCACTTTATTTTTTTGTGACAGGCGGCTCAGAGACCTTTTGGCAGCAACTTCAGAGATTGATGGGAATGATTCATGGATTTGGCGCAAGGAAAATGCCCTTTTGCCTCTGGCCTGCAGCTCTTCAATCCATTGTCCAAGACTGATATTTAGATTTTCGCTTTTCATGCAAGGGAGCTTTTTTGCGAAAAGTACCTCTTTTCGGTACTAATCGCAAAAGATTTCTTTTAAATGATTACTCGATTTGTTCAACAAAATGAATGTACAAAATTTTTACTTTCGTTTCTCATTAATAGCAAAATGGCACCCCACACATTTTTACCTTATTACCTTATTCTTCTAAGGTTTGCCGGCAATGGAGTGTAATTTCACCTCGTTTTTAAATTGCGTAGGTAATGAATGTGAACTGGCTGCACACATTTTTATATTCCACCTTCATATGAAATAAGGTAATAAGGTTTAAAAAGTTGGTTGTTGTTCATCCTATTAAGGTTGAAAGATAAAAATAAGGTCTTTAGTAGCTCGATGCTCAAAATTCATCTTTTACAGGGAGCTGTTTAGAATGACATCTGAACAAGCTAAAAAATTCGTCGATGATGCGATAAGAACTTTGCAGTCTGGCACGTGCGCATATCTGATCATAAAAAACTGACACGGCATTTTTCTACCTTATTTTCATCTTTTAACCTTAGTAGCAAAATGGCATCCCACACATTTTTACCTTATTACCTTATTCTTCCATGGTCCACCGACAATAAAGCGTAAATTCAGAACTCCTGACCTCTATTGACCAAAAGTGACAAAGGTCAGCAGAAAGATAGTCATTAAATGCAGATAAAACAATATAATAAAAA
>JAFGKD010000008.1 GCA_016928775.1 Candidatus Zhuqueibacterota bacterium
AAAATACCTTCTATCATCCTCGGTGTCCTTTGTGCGCTCTGTGGTTCATGCTTTTTGGTTGTGGCCTTCGGCCACACTGCGTGCATCTGTGGCCAAATTTTTGGCTGTCGGTCGGAAGCCGCGCCATGTTATCATGGCAGAGAATTATAAAAGTATTAAGAAAAGCAGAGGAGAAAAAACCTGATGAAAGAATATAGCGACATGCATGGGATTTTGACGCTTCAATTGAGTGATACTCGGGGAAGAGTTGTATTGCGGGCGCGCTATCCCAATCATATTGTCACCGCGGGACGACAGTTGGTGGCCGAGCTGTTTGCCGGCCAGATATTGAGTCCCAAGCCGCCGAGCAAAGTGACGCATATGGCTGTGGGAACAGATCCCACCGCTCCCAATGATATAAACGAACATTTGGGCGCGCAGCGCGGGGACCGCAAAGAGATTAGCAACGTCGATATTTCAGAGATAACAGAATTAGGCGGCAAACGGGTGCGGGCCCGGCTGACCAGCATTTTTGATTTTGCCGACGCCGTTGGCCCCGAGCCGTTGCGCGAAGCCGGAATATTTAATGCCGCTGCGGCCGGCATCATGTATAACCGCGTGGTTTTTGAGCCGGTGACCAAAACCGATGCCTTTAAGCTCACGTTAATTTGGGATATCGTGTTTTAATATTGACAAGGAGATCATCATGCCATTTACACCTGATCCACCCTATCCAAAAGGCCAGGGTGACGTTCTTCGTTCCGATGACTGGAATGATGCGATAGAAGAAATAAAGCGGCTGGATGCGGCCAAGGTAAACAAGGCCGGTGATGAAATGACCGGGCCGCTGAAAATAACCAATCAAGGTCCCGGTGAGGTTTTGCTCGATTTGAATAGCGAGCGAAATTGGCAGTTCAAACAATTTGATACAGGAGCAAACAGCACGCTTGAGCTTGTGAGCGTTGGTGGAGGAGGCAATAAAAATTTTGTCATCAACACCGGGGGCCGGATTGGCATTGGCACGAGTACGCCGAGCGCGAAATTACACATCACAGGCGGTGTTGATGCATCTTTGACTGGCGATGGATTTTTGCTAATCGGAGACAAAGCCGGAACCAATATTGTCTTAGATGATAATGAAATAATGGCCAGAAATAACGGCGCAAATTCAACATTATATGTCCAGGCGGAGGGAGGGGATTTTAATATCGGTGGTAATGCGAGGTTATCTCATGCCGATACATTTCTTGATTTTGGCAGTGATGTCAGACAAATGATCAATCTCTGGGGTGGCGGTCCAGATGCTAATTATGGAATTGGTGTACAAGGTTATACCCAGTATTATCGCAGCGATGGCAACTTTGCGTGGTATATAGGTGGCACACACGAAGATAATGAATTAAGTGCCGGCACTGGTGGCAAGCTAGCTATGGTGATAAGAAGACCGGATGGCAACGTCGGCATTGGAACTACAAATCCTTCTCATAAATTTCATGTTATAGCAAATGATGCAGTAGGACTCTTCGAATCATCTGGAGGTCAAGCTTATTTAAGACTTTCAACAAATGAAGGAATTGGTAATCGGGTGGAAATTACAAATAGACCGGGAGGAAGATTAAGTTTGTGGACAGCAGGCGCTGGAGATGCTTTTAATATTCTTAGAAATGGCAATGTTGGTATCGGAATAACTAATCCAACAGAAAATCTGACCGTAAACGGCACCGTGCGATTGGGCTCAGGTGGTCAACAAGTTTTTATCGGTGGGAATCTTACGGGACCATTCATGAGACTAAACGATGATCTTTGGTTTTCTGATCCGCAAAACGGTAGTATCTGGATTAGAAACTATAATAACTCCAATTGGGGTACATTGGTCGGCAAATTTAACAATATGAGTAGCTATAGCCACAAAAAAGATGTAACCGTGCTAAAAGAATCAGACTTTGAGCAGTTGCTGCACGATACGTTAAAAACTGACCTTGTGAGATTCAGGTTTATAGAGGATGAGGAAACACACAGACTATCCCTTGGCGTTATATCAGAAGAATCCCCCTCTTACATCGTTGGGGATGATGGTGAAAGCATTTCAACCTCCGAATACGTTTCCATGTTGCATGGTGCCATCAAAGCCTTGGCAAATAAAAAAGCAACTCAAGAAGAATATTTGACTATTGATAGAGACAGCGGAAAGATATCCATTGGCAAAGCAGGTGCTGGGGTTAGTTTTGAAATATACGGTAATGCTATAAAAGCAGGAGGTGGCTCCTGGACCTCTTTTGCGGATAAGCGACTAAAAAAGAACGTAAAAGCCCTAAAAGGAGCTTTAGACAGAGTTACTCAGCTTCGAGGAGTGACTTTTGAGTGGAAAGCGCCTGAAAAACAAGGCAATCTAACCGGCACACAAATTGGCCTGGTCGCACAAGAAGTTGAAAAAGTGTTTCCGGAATGGGTAGATGAAAATCCCGAAGGATATAAAAACCTGACTATGAGAGGATTTGAAGCCCTCAGCGTTGAGGCGTTTAAAGAACTAAATGATACGAACACAAAATTACAGGAAAAGATAAAGAATCTAGAATCGCGAATAAAGAATCTGGAAAAGCAAAAAGCCGGAGAATGATTCTATGAAACAACAACTAGAACAACGTCTCCAAGAGCTCGAAACCGAATTCGAAAACGGTCAGAAAAAATTGGCTGATCTCGAAGCGCAGGCCGGTAATCTGCGCAATACCCTGCTGCGCATCAGCGGGGCAATTCAGGTGCTCAAGGAGGAGCTGGGCAAAACGCACAATCAACCGCAAGAAAGTGCGAAAAATAAAAAGAGCGAGACCGATGGTGCCGAATAAAAAGATAAAACACTTTCTTTTTCAAACGCGCGTTGGAGATTTTTGATGACCGGCAATCTCGATGAAACCTTGAAAACATTGATCACCGAGTCCCTGCCAGGCCTGTTTGGGGGGGCAAACCCGGCGGTCAAGTTGACCATGACCAGCGAGCTGTTAGAGTTCGCACCCGAGTCCGCTGATGCGCTGGCGAGCGAGCCGCGCCCGGATGATGCAGTCGATACATTCTCTTTTGATCCCGATAATCCCGGCGGCCCCTATACGCTGTCAAAACCACCCTATCCCGGCCCGCGACGCGTACGCCTGACCACCGACATCGGCGATCGACTCCCGCTGCGAGAGGAGGAGGTTCTGTGGGATGCGGAAAACACACAACAATTCACCCTCGAGCTACGAGAATCACGCGACCTGACCGATATCACCGGACTCGAAGTCTTGTATGGCGTCACGGCGGTTTTCACCAAAATCAAGGCGACGCAGATTTTTTCAGTATTGCTGCAGCTTCAATCCAACAAACCCGCTGAAAATCTGGAACAGGCGGAGGCGCTCGTGTTGTCCGTCATCGAGCTGAATCGGGGTAAATTTATGGAGAACGGCGGTGCGCACTATGAGGATGATGCCTATGGTGCCGACATCGAGATCAAGAGTCTCAAATTTGTCAAAGGAACGAGTCCCGAAACCAAACAGCGATTGCTCACTTATATAGCCGAGCTCGAGCTCAAGGCAAGCCGCGCCCTGCGCGAAGACGAGGGTGCACCCATTGAACGTATTCGCACGACCGGTCGACCAGTGGATCCGGATCGCCCGGTGAATATTCATATTGATGTGGATGCCTAAAGGTGAGGGTTTAAAATCTGAAAGTTACATACATCCCCCCTCACTCTGTCGCTCTCCCCGCCGGCTGACCATTACCTTTTTTTTGCTGGACACAGGGAGAAGAGAAAGTAACCTCCGTGTTGTCGATTATATTTTTAACCACCGAGCACGCAGAGGCCGCAGAGAAGAAAAAGAAATATAAAATACCAATAAAGGCTACTATGATTAAAAAATATCGATAAAATCTCTGCGATTTCTCAGCGAACTCGGCGGTTAACTTTTCAAAATGATCATAAAATTGTCAAAAATTAATACTATTTTTTACTTTCCTTTTGAGGTTTATGAATTTTTACAATATGTTTTTAGCCGGAGAAAAATAAAATGAGCCGAGTCAAGGCCATCCTGATGCTCGATCCCGATCGTCGTGCCGAGCAGATGAATTATATCTCTGAGCGCGCCGAGGATATTCATGAAATCGGCGACATGCTGTGGGCATCGATCACTGAAGATCAGGCGGAGCGATTTTCGGCCCAGGGTGTTACGGTGCAGATTTTTGCGGATGCGGATCTGATCGAATTGCCCGCCGTGGTTTTTAATCCCTCTGATGCTGAACCGGAACCACCGGCCGGACTCGCGGCGACTCCACCAAAAGGGGATGAGACAGCTTATTATCTGGTGCAATTTGTCGCGCCGCCGGAGGCGGAATGGATTTCCTATATTGAAGGTGAAGACATCGGCGGTATTTATGTTGAGGATATACCCATGCAGGTCGCTTTATTCAGGCTCACGGGAACTCAAGCGACTCAGGTACAAGAACTGGAATATGTCAGTTGGTTGGGATTATATCATCCGGCGTATGCCTTGCATTATGAGCTGGCTGGCAGAGAAGAGCCTTTTGGGGCGACTGAACTTCGAAATCTGCAGGTAGATCCAGAGCAGATTATAGCAATTGACACAGGCGCATTGGAGATCTCATTTTTTGATGATGTGACGAGCGCAGAAAAGATACCGGCTGTTCAGGCAGCCGGCGCTACGGTTGTCGCTGACACTGGCTATAACCTGGTCATTAACATAACTGCCGACCTAATTGTTGATCTGTTAAAGATCGACAGCATTCAGGCCATTGAACGTCATCTTCCTGCAGAACTTGCAAATCAACGCGCCGGCATTATCATTGGAGCAGATCAGATTCGAAGTTTCAGAAACATCGATTTTCTGGTCAACCTTGATGGGGAAAATGAAATCGCCGGAGTGATCGATAGTGGATTTGATGCGGGCGGATCAAATCCTCCGGCTGGAGCAGATCCAGCTATTCATCCTGATTTGCTTGATCCTGTCTTAGGGCGAAGAATACAGTTCAATAATTTGTATGCCGCATCAAATCCAGCGAATACTGCAGATACAATTCCACATGGAACACATGTTGTCGGAAGCATCGCAGGCAATGGTGCCCAAACAGCGGCTTTTCCAGGACCGCCGCCAGCTAATCCGAGCAATGTTATAGGTATGGCACCCAGATGTCAAATTATTCTGCATTCACTTCGAAATGTGCCAGCGGGTGTTGCAATCGATCCAACAGGTTTTATTAACGGATTTTCTGCTGCTCATAGAGCAGGAGCACGTGTGCATAGTAATTCCTGGGGGCGCACTGGCGGGATGGGTATCGTATCAAATAATGGCTATAACAATGTTTCACGTACTATTGACCGATTTGCTTTTTTAAATCCAGAGGATGTTATTTTATTTGCTTCGCACAATCACGAAAGGGATGCCGTTGCTCCCAATGGTATTTTAGATATGCGCTATCTACCAAGAGAATCGCTTTCTAAAAATATTTTATGTATCGGAGCAAGTGAGAATTTAACAAATGCTGATGGTAACAATCAATCATACAGAGCAACATTTCCGGGTCGATATAACAATGCTGCATTTAATGCATCAGCAGGGCCGCCGCCAACTGCTGGTGATTTTCCAATTTCAGATAATGCCAATGATATGGCGCTCTTTAGCAATCGCGGCCGTGTATTTTTGCCTGCGACGCCGGCCGCTCGTCGGCGAATCAAACCGGATCTCGTCGCACCCGGAACAAATATTATCTCGACGGGATCCAAGCCGGCAACCGGTGGCACATTGCCTTTTCCTGTTGGTGATAATCGCCGTCCCAACACCGCTCCACCCGATTTTTATTATGTTAGCTCTGGAACGAGCATGGCAACACCCATTGCTGCTGGCGCTGCCGTTCTCACTCGCCAGTATTATCGCACCTTTTTCGGTCAGCTTCGGCGTCCTTTGCTGCTGCAGCGAGTCGATCGCCTAATCGACCTGCCCGTTGTCGCGCCGCATCAGGACGGTATTGTTGCGGCCTGGATTCTGCGCGATGCCGCGTCAGGTCAGAATAACATTGTGGGCGCTCACTATTCAAGGCAGTTAGTCCAGCGTGAAACCAATCCCGTCCAACTTTTCGCCAATGTCGGCGATTCTCCTGCCCCAGGATTGGCTCGACATGGCAACAATACACTATTGCTCCACCGTGCCGGCGACAATACAATCCGATTGTCGCTGTTTGATCAGAACCTGGCTATTGTGAATACATTTGGCACCGCCGGTACCGTTACGTTAACTCCGGCTTCTCGTTCGGAAGAAAATCGACGTCCTTCGTTATGTGTGCATGGAAACGAGGTTGCCGTGGTCTGGAATGAGACCGGTGTAAATAAAGTGCGCTTTCAACGGTTTCAAGCGGACACCGGCACAGCGATCGATGTTTCGGCAGTGGAAATCGGAAATATGCGACAGACCTCTTCGCATCCCTGGCTTGTGCATAACGGCACGCATTACGCCGCTGTCTGGATTCACCTGGACGGATCAGATTATAAATTGCAGATGCGATTAATAGATAATTCGGGCACTCCCGTCGGTACCCAACCCGCCACGCTGCTCACACAAACTGATGAAATACGAAACGCTCATTTGGCCTGGGATACCCTGCAAAACCAGTTTTTGTTAGTCTGGGTAGATACCAGGAGAGCTGGTGGTGAAGATATCTATCGACTTGTCGTTGATGCGAATGGCAATCCGGTTGGAACAGCAGAAAAAATCACTCTTGCTCCGGAGCCCGTCACCCTGCGCCGACCTTTTATTGCCAAACATCCGAGTGTCGGTTATGCCCTGCTCTGGGAGGACGATACACAAACGAACAATTTCGATGTCTATCTGACATTTCTCGACAACAATGGTGCACCGGATGGACGCATCACTGGTAATCGCCTGCGAATTTCCGACACGCCGGAACCCACGAGTGGATTTTCCTGCCTTGTCGATAGTGATGGCATTCTCCCGGTGTGGCACAGCAATGATGAAATCAATTCTGATCTGCTCGGTGTTTACGCATTGAACATCACCAGCAACGGACGATTCCAGGCTCAAGTCGATCCGAACACACCGCTGATCAATAGCGGGAGCTATGTACCGCATATGATCGCGGAGCAAGATGCTACTTTTGCTCCACTAGTCGCTATGGCGTGGAATGGCGGGAATTATCTGTTTTTGCGTACGTCATCCGACGGCATCGCCGCTCAGCTTTGTTTGATGCGGACTAACGGTGATAACCTGCTTGATACAAGTTATGGGCGAGCCGGTGCTCTGGCTCTCGACCTGGACATCAGCTATTGGTCCATCTGCCTGCATTGGGCAGAGACAAGAATAGTCGCGTCATCTTCATTTCTTTCTCATCGACTTTATCTTTTTGATAATGATGGCAATCGAATCAATTCTTTTGGAACCAATGGTGTGAGACAATTTGGTGATACTGTTGCATTCAGTGTTTCGCCGCAAATCGGACACCGGGGAAGCGGCAATCATTTTCGAATCCTTTTTACGTTTGGTCGACAAGGGACACCGCTACACGATATCAGATATGCGGTGCTGAATCGACAGGGTAACTTTGTGGTTGGCGCTCGCAATTTATGCCAGGCAGAGGGCACGGCCCAGCACGGCTGGTTCCACTATGTGCATTCGGATAGTCCACAACATTCCATTTTCACCTGGCATCGCACGGATGCATCAACGGGGCATATGGCCGTTTATGTTAACCGGATTCGTTATAGCAACAGTACCAAACAACATGCGACAGACTTGACACTTACAACCATTGCCGGCGACTCGCAGAATGCGGTCATCGCCCCGCGTCCTGTGCTTTTTGATCCACCAATTCCACTCCCGGCACACGCCAATAGAGACAGCCGGCGTCGCGAATACGGCATCGTCTGGCAAAATCGCCCGGCAGCTGGTGATAACTGGCGCATATTGTTTAGCCGTTTGAATCGGAATGGCACTGTCAATACAACGAATGTGCCCTCTCCTACGCACGATGTGGTTGTCGTGAATATCCCTGGGCAGCATGCGACCGATCCGCAGTTACTATGGCATACCAATGGCTATGGCCTGGCCTGGCTCCAGCAACCAACCGGCGGTGGCGTTCACAGGCTCTTCTTCACCATCATTGATGAAAACGGCGCTCGAGTTAACCTCACTCCAGGAGGCGCAGCAACGCTTGCACCGAATCACCCAGTCAGCGATCCGGCAAGTGATGTGCAACGATATCATATGGTATGGAACGGGCGCTCTTTTCGAATAACATGGACTGAAATAAAAGCCGGCAAGCTGCGGCATATGCAAAGCGCTATCGCTGTTCCACGACAAGAGCCGATGGTCGGTCCTAACGTTGGCTACGATCGACCATACCAGCATCCCACATCCGCCCTGATCCGCGCGACATTGATCAATGGCGCGACCAATATACGTCGAACCGCCCTTCCCAATATCGGTAATGATCCCAATGACGGCTATGGTTGGGGACGCGTCAATCTACGCCAATCTCTGGCGCCATTGTCACCGGTGACCTGTCATGTGCGCGATGATAATTCGGTCGCACCGGGAAGAAGGATTCGCTACAGCTTTTATCTGCCACCCAACACACAACTTCTTCGCGTCACCCTGGCCTGGACAGATCCCCCGAGGAATCAATTGGTGAACAATCTTAATCTTCAACTCACTACACCAGCTTTTGGCGCCAATCCGAGTCGGGTGTATGTTGGCAACCGCTGGGGGGCAGGCGCGAATGCGCAATTCAGTGATCCGCTACCGACACCACCGCCAGCAAATCCGTTTGAAGGAATCCATAACGTCGAACAGATTGTCATTCCCGGCAATCCGACGCTACCATCCGGGAATTATATTGTTGAAGTCATTGGTGGACCCTTTCGCAACAACGCTTTTCAACAATTCCCGGGGCAACCATTCGCTCTGGTATTTGTTGGCAGCGGTGCAGAGGCGAGATTCGCCGGTTTACCCGCAGCGGCACCCATTCCCTTTTATTAGTCAAAAAAATCAGAAGCACAAAATAGGATGTATGAACTTAAAATACTTGAGGTTTTTTCCGCCCGAGACCAAGGTTTTTCGATCAAGCGATGATTTTTCTTGACATAGAGACCTTTTTTTATTAGTTTGTCTCAACGCAAACCGAATCGAAGGTCGCTCCGATTCGGTTTGCGTTTTTTATAGCTATTCCTTTCGCCAATTTGAATTTAAATACATGAGGTTAACTAATGAAGGCAATGTATCTGACACAGGAGCAGTACAACAAACTATCGGAGGAGCTAAAGTATCTCAAAACGGTCGAACGCAAGAAAGCGATCGAGGATATTGCGACAGCGCGCGAACACGGTGATTTAAAAGAAAATGCCGAATACGCTGTCGCCAAAGAAAAACAAGCGCTTGTCGAGGGGAAGATACTTCGTCTCGAAGAAACGTTATCACGTTCCCGTGTGATGACAGACGAGATGATGTCGATGGATATCGTGCGAGTTGGCAGTCGGGTAAAATTGTACGATACCAAATGGGAAGAAGAGATCGAGTACGAAATTGTACCCTCTGCTGAATTTAATCCATCCGATCTTGATGTTATCTCTATAGATTCACCTGTTGGCAAGGCGCTCATTGGCAAATCTGTTGATGATATTGTGGAAATTCAGGTGCCAGCCGGCACGATTGAATACAAGGTTGTGAAAATAGACTAATGTCTCGACATCCGGATATATTAAATCGTTACAAAGCGGCTTTGATCATCGTGGATATGCAGGAAAAATTCGCACCTGTTATTCTCGATTATGCACAGGTTGAAAAAAATATTATCACTCTCGTCAAAGCTTGTCGAATTTTAGGTGTGCCTATTTTTTATACCGAACAATATCCAAAGGGCTTGGGACGAACCACCGAGTTGCTGGGAGTAGAACTGAGTGATCTGTACAGCATCGAAAAGATGTTTTTTTCTGCGGCAGGAGAAAAAGCGCTGCAAACGGCACTGGAAGAGAATGCCGTTTCACAAATAATGCTCGTGGGTATCGAAACCCATGTTTGTATACTGCAATCGGCACTTGATTTTTCCTGCATGGGTTACAATGTGCATGTGCTTCGAAATGCGACCAGCTCTCGACGCCCCATAGATCGTGACAACGCCCTGGAACGACTGCAGCAAAAAGGCATAACGGTATCAACCGTCGAATCGGCACTGTTTGAATTAACCGAGGTTGCAGGCACAGAAAATTTCAAACAAATCTCAAAGCTTGTAAAATAGATTCTGTTGATGCCACGCCTTGTGCTGCGGTGAATTATGATTTCTTTTCTTCCTTTGTTCTATTCATGATGTTCTGGAATCTTTTCGTTATAAAGTACATCTAATGTGGCGTACAATGAATGATGTATAAAAATGAAATTGCAGAGGAGAAAATAATGCGAAATGTTATCATCATTGGTTCCGGGCCAGCGGGTTTGACCGCTGCTATTTATGCTGCGCGTGCGAATCTTGAACCTTTGGTCATTGCAGGTATGGAGCCGGGTGGTCAGATCACATTAACCGATGATTTGGAAAATTATCCGGGTTTTCCCGAGGGTGTCAAAGGATTTGAGCTTTATCAGACGCTGGAGAAACAAGCCCAGCGATTCGGCGCCGAGATACTTTTTGATATCGTCACCAAAGTTGATCTCACAGGCGAAATCAAAAAAGTATATACGGCTGATAAAGAATTTGAAGCCAAGGTTGTCATTATAGCGACTGGCTCGACACCGAAAAAACTGGATGTTCCAGGCGAAAAGGAGTATATTGGCAAAGGTGTTTCTTACTGTGCCACCTGCGATGGTTTCTTTTACACTGGCAAAAACGTCGCCGTCATTGGCGGCGGCAATAGTGCGCTCGATGAAGGACTGTTTCTGACGCGATTTGCTGAAAAGGTAACCATCATTCATCGTCGCGATCGCTTGCGTGCAGATGCCATATTACAGGAGCGGGCCTTAAAAAATGCTAAAGTCAATTTTATTTGGGATACAATCGTTGAACAAGTCCTTGGGGATAAAATTGTCACGGGCTTGAAACTGAAAAATGTCAAAACTGGCGAGCTGTCAGAATTTCCGCTTGATGGCGTTTTTGTATTCATCGGCCATTACCCGAATGTTGATTTATTCACTGACCAGGTTGATTTTGATAAGGCCGGCTACATCGAGACGGATAATCGAACACGCACGAATCTCGACGGTGTATTTGCTTGCGGCGATGTTCAGGATAATGTTTATCGCCAGGCCATTACAGCGGCTGGCACGGGATGTCAATCGGCGATGGAGGCGGAAAAATATATTGCTGAAATGGAAGGACACGCCTACCCTGGTAAATAGCGTCAACTGATGCAACTTTCTGTCAGCGTTATCGTACATTGGCATCAAATGGAAAAAGTAATCTATTTTTGAGGTTAAGATGAGCCCACAAAAGTCCAATAAAAGTTCGTTATATATTGGCGGGATTCTCATTGCCATAGGCCTTCTCTTTTTGCTGAACAATACTCGCCTGATTGAGTTTGATTTTATTTTCAAGAATTTTTGGCCTTTGCTCTTGATTGCTCTTGGTATTTTTATTGTTTATCAAAGTTATCGAAAAAAAGAGTCGTATAGTTATCGTACAACTTTTGGTGATCGCTCGGAGCATCTCAAGGAAGATTATGTGAGTGCTTCACATACCTTTGGTGATTTTCAAACATCAATCGAAAGCAGCAGTTTCAAGGGTGGAAGGCTTCAAACCACATTTGGAGAATTACATCTCGATCTCACAAGGAGTCATGTGGCAGAAGGAGAAAATCTTTTAAACGTGAATGTCACTTTTGGTGAAATAATGGTGAAATTGCCGGGCGATATTCCGGTGCGTGTTTCAGCGAGCAACGTAGCCGGAGATATTAAGATATTCGACCAAAAGTGGGAGGGCTTGAACAGGCGTGCTGTCTGGCAAAGTGATGCCTATGAATCTGCTGATGCCAAACTGGATATTGTTTGTAATATCGTTTTTGGGGATATTCATATTTGGTGAAAAATACTACAGTTCGAGTAAAAAACATATTGACAAAGAGGAAAAAATATAGTATCTTTTAAAGCTTTGCTTCACAGAGAGAAGCAAAGGGATTTTAGATGTTCTT
>JAFGKD010000107.1 GCA_016928775.1 Candidatus Zhuqueibacterota bacterium
CTCCAGTCCCAAAACTTTCTCGAAGCAAAACCGAAAAATCCGTGTTCATCCGTGTGCATCCGTGGCTTGTAATTTGGCCGCGGCCAAGGACCGCGCCAAGAAAATCCGTGGCCTATAAACTTTCATCATGTATTTACCCGATTGATGAGATGGAAAACCGTTGCGGTTAATAGCAATCCGGCTGTGCCCAGCGCTCCCATTAAAATCGGGTCTATGGTGCATTCAAGCCACGACATGGACTCCGGTAAATTCCGAGCGAACGTGCCCCAGGTTATCAAGCCGATACTGAGCGCCACGCTGAAAAGGCCTTGCCACACTTGAAGTCGGGCGCGAAAAAGGGCCAATAAAAACAGACCCAAAATCCCGCCGCCAAAAATGCCGGAAATCTGCCACCAAACATCCAGCGCGCTTTTGGCTCGAATCATCAGCACAGCGAACAGGAT
This sequence comes from Candidatus Zhuqueibacterota bacterium, assembly GCA_016928775.1. Classification (GTDB taxonomy): domain Bacteria; phylum Zhuqueibacterota; class Zhuqueibacteria; order Residuimicrobiales; family Krinioviventaceae; genus Kriniovivens. Next base: position 444 of record JAFGKD010000107.1, read on the forward strand.
ACCCAGCACACCCCACAGCAGGCTCGTGCCGCGCAGGATGACGACGCTGGTTTTTTCCGATACACGAGGATTAAAATAGCGTTGGTAAAAATCCAGCAACAGAACCGTTGCCGAGCAGTTCAAGGCAGAATCCACAGTACTCATGGCCGCAGCCAAAATAGCGGCAATGATGAGTCCTTTGAGTCCGATTGGCAACTGCGTGGCAATATAGTAGGGGAAAACCTGGTCACCTTTGGTGATTTCAGCGCCAAGCTCGGCGCCGCCTGGTGAATAGTAGGCATAAAGGGCGGTGCCAATATACAAAAACACCGCTGTGAGAGGAATATAAATCAGCATGGCAATCCACACGGATCGTTTGGCCTCCGCTTCCGTGCCCACTGAAGCGTATTTTTGCACATAGTTTTGATCAGCGATGAGGTTGCGCAGATTTTCGGTCAAGCCATAGATAATCATCACCCACACCGTACGGGATGTCAGCGAGAGATCGAGGCTGCCGAGGTTGAATTTATGAGCGTCAAAGGCTTCCTGAATGAGATAGTCCGGTCTGGCAAAGACTGCGTAAGTGAGTGAGCCGGCGCAAAAGAGTATGCCGATGATCATGATGGCTGATTGCATCACATCGGTCCAAATGACCGCTTCCATCCCGCCGAGCATGGTGTAAACGATGGTGATGATCCCGATTAAAACGATGATAAAGGTCATATTCCAGGGGACAAACGAATACAACAGCAGACTGGCGAGGTAGAGAATAACCGCTACTCGACCGATCATATAGAGGACAAAGGAAAATGCGGCATAGATGCGTCCATAGGCGCCCAGACGCTCTTCGAGAAACTGGTATACAGAAATCATCTTCATTTTTCGATAATAGGGGATGACAAACTTGTTGACCGCAAAAGCGATGGGTGGAATGCAGAGTGCAAAAATCATGGGATGCCAGTTGTCGTCAAATGCTTTACCCGGCGTGGCGATGTAGGAGATGCTGCTGGTATAGGCGCTCATCACCGCAAGTCCGGCGGCCCAGGCTGGAATGGTACGATCCGCCACCATAAATTGGGTTGATGTTTTTGATTTGCGATAATAAGTGATGCCCATAAAAATCAGCACAACGGCATAGCCGCCGAGAACGGCAATATCAACAGTATGTAGAGTCCCATTCATGCGAGTCTCCTAAGAAAAACAAAAACGCTCACAGAATCGATTGACCAGCGATCGCATCTGTTCGACTTCCAATTGTTGCGCGGGTGAGAATTTTGTATAGTCACGGGCACGCGTATATAATCCAATGTCAATGCCCTCGAGGTGCATGTGATATTTGGCGTTCACCGGATAGTTTTGGCGTTCAATAAGAGAAGCGATGCAAAGCAGTTCGGCGACCTCCTCGGCCGCAGCAGAGTGTGCAAAATTTTCGAAATGCCAACGATACAATGTTGGATGAAAGTTCGCCATGACACCACTATAGCCTGAAATTCCCAATTTGTAGGATGCGTGCAAAGTGGCAGCGTTGGCATTATAGATTTTCAAGCGACCGGACAGCGCGTCGAGTTTCGCACGCATCATATCAAGATCACAGCTCGTGTCTTTGAGAAAATAAAATCTTTGTGTATCCTCGCAAAATCGCAACAGTTCCGGCGAAATCAATCGCTTTTTTGGATAGGGGCATTCGTACAGGCCGAGGGGTATTTCAGGTGGCAGATGCTGTAGCAAAATGTCGACATTTTTTTTAAAGTGGTCATCGTTCTCCTTTGGTGTTGCCAGGCGGTTGGTCACGAGAACGAGTCCTTGAATTCCTGTGTCCGCTATCTGGTCAAGTTCAACGATTTGATCAGCGAGGCGCTCACCTGTATGTCCCGAGGCAATGACCGGAACTCGACCATTGGCTTTTTCAGCGACAAAACGGGCCAGATGCACTCGTTCAGCTAATGACAGATGCCACATCTCGCTCGACTGGCAGACCGCAAATAATCCGTCCGTATGGCGTTCGATGTACCATTCGATGATGTGCTCCAGTGATTGGTAATCGATTTTGTAGGTTGGCGTAAAAGGAGTTATCATTGTCGGCCAAACGCCATCAGGAAAATGATTGATCATAATATCTTTCTCAAATGCAAACGTTTGCATGGCTAATGAAAAAAATGTCACTTCTTACGATATCAAATTATAATGCACGATTTCCCCCTTTTTTAAAACAATGGAAATCATCAGGAATAATATAGCTTTGGCTCCCATAAGCATCGTTTTGTTAATATAATAAAATTATTGAAAAATCTAAATTTTTCTTTTGCTAATGTACAAGCAACATTTTTATTGTTTCCGCGCGTCCTTTAAATTCAAGTTTTGCGATGTAAATTCCACTTGCCAAATCCGGCGCATGAAAAGGAATTTGGTGCACTCCTGCTGCCAAATGTTCACTCAAGAGTACTCGCACAAGAGTGCCTCTAACATTATAAACAGCAAGATTAACATGCTCATCAGCCCCCAACACGATTTCAATAGTTGTCTGCGGATTAAAAGGATTGGGATAGTTCTGTAGCAATGTAAAATCTGCCGGGAGATCAATGTTATCTGCTGTATCTGCCATTATGCCGTTGATCGTCACATGATCAAAAGTGGCTGTGCACAGGACGCCGTCATTATGCGAGGTAACGGCAAGACCGACCATCGCATTTTGCCGCAAAGAGAAAGTTGACTGATCCACCTGATTCCATGACAGGCCATCTGCCGATTCATAGGCAGTGTAAACATCGCCTTGTCGCTGCAATCGTACCCAGTGTGGTGCCGATCTATTTTCTATCTTTGTACTCGCCGTAAGTCCGGCGCTCTGATCGCGTCGCTGAAAAGTCACCTTGTCGGGCGTTAAAGCAACGTAAACATTTTTTGAGGTATTGTTCAGCGTCTCGCGAATCATAATGCCGGCTTTGGCCCATGCATCAGTGTTGGTCAGCGAAATGACGCGCGCCCGGATATCAACGTCGCCAGGAACTGTTTTCCACACATAAAAAAATTCATCTTCTGTATTCCAGATATCGAAACCGGAGCCGTTAATCGTAAAAATCCCGTCATGATAAAATGCAAAACCATTGACTGCAACATCGCCAATATCACTGTTTCGCCAACCATCGGGCACATCCATGCCCGGCGTCTCAAATCCTTTGGCTGCCAGTTGCCCCATTAGAACGGCGGTTCGATTTTGAATAAATGATTTCATGTGTTCGCCGGCGGCCAACCAATCGTCATAATCATATATATCCGGCGACCGCGCGTCGCCCCAGCGCTCTGCCTCAAAAGGGATAGCTGTGCGGATTTGATCAAGACGCGTATTTAACAGGTTGAGGAGATGGTCCTGGCTCAGCCAGGTGGTCCACAATTCAAAAAACCGAGCGGCTACATCATTACGAAAAAGAGTATTATTTAACAATTTGCCATACAATAGCGGCAAAGGGTAGCTGGATTGACTCTCAATAACGTCCCACATATTCAACGTATGTGTATAACCGCGATTGCCGCTGCCAAAGGCATATTCCGAATCCCAGGGCAGAAAAATCCAGCGACCGTTATCCCGATTGCGTATGGCATACCAGTTGTGTCGCGGCCAGTCGTAATTTTGCGAAAAAATGTTCAGAATATAAAAATCGATAAAGCTGTCCAGATCGACGTAGCTTTTGAGGATTTCGTAGCTGGAACTGCTCGCGAGATTGTTCTGACGAAACCAGTCATAAAACTCATTCCATCCTGCAAGATCACCTTCAGCAGCTTCGATAGCGTTTCGTTCCCCATCCGGCCCCGGTTTGACGACGTCCCAATCGCCTTCACCCAAATAGGTGTCGCAAAAATCATCATCATAGCGTTCAGAGATATTGTACAGGCCCCAATATTCGCCATTGAGAAAGAGATGGGCAAAATCGCCATTCGAGGCGGGATGCCCCATATTGAGATACACATCTCGTACCAATGGATCGCGGACATAGGTGGTCAATTCACGTTCCAGGTCAAGCCAGTGAATCCAGGCGTCATTAAAGCCGGCGCGCAAAACCAGCCGATCAAAGGATGTGTTTTCGGTTGAGGGAATGATGGGAAAGTCAAGTCGACTGATACCATAATCGGAGCGAAAATAGAGCCGGAATGATTTTTTGGCGCTTTTCTCCGGCAGTCGCGATGCCCCGCCGTGAATGCGAATACCGGCATCAGTGGTAAAGCCGAGCTCACCCCGCTGTTCAAAAAATTCGATAGAAATCGGGCGTTCCCAGTCGTCACCCGACTGCAACGGATTGGCATAAATACCGATTTGTGTATCCCATAAATTATCCGGGTCAGTAACCAATGAAAGCACGGGCAGATCGTTTAATTCATTTCGTGTATTCAAAAAATACGAAGACGTTGTAATTCTGCTATCAGCCATTCCAGGCTTGATCGTGCGTGCTCGAATAATCGTTGTTTTATTGATCGTCAAGCTGCTCGTATAGCGCGTGCTTTTTACGGTGGGCTCGGAGCCATCCAATGTATAAAAAATCTCGGCACCGCTCGTATTCGTGCTCAATATAATTGTGAGAGGTTGTTGAAAAAAACCGGCTTTTTGAGAAAAAATTGGGGCGGCGGCATACATCTGCCCGTTGTCCAGTGTATTTGGTGCGCCCGGGGTAGGAGTACTGATCAAAACAAAGTTTTTTGCACCATCAGGAGAACGACCATAAGCGACGTCCGTCGGAAGCGGCGGGAATCGGAGTGAGTCGAGCACCGCACCCGTCGATGAAGAAAGCAAGATGATTTCGCCATCGCGGTTTAGCTTAAAATTCGTATGCACTTCAGAATCGGCGTTATCCTTGCCGGAGCACCAGATGAGCATAAACGAACCGGCAGTTAAAGTGACCTCAGGGAACTCCCATTTTCGAAGTGCTTGTTGATCATCACTCAGGCAAAAACCCTTCAGACTCACTGGAAAAGATTCATTATTAAACAATTCCAGCCAGTCAGACGAATCGCCATTTTTATCTAAAATAGTGCCGCTGTTGGCAGCGACAACCTCATTGATAACGAGTGCACGACCGGGAAGCGCATAAAAAAATAATGCAAAAAAAAGTCCTAGAGCACGTCTCTTCATCAAACTCCTTTCGTTAAACAAACAGCCTGTTTTACACGCGAGTGCAGCCTGTTGTTCCAGCAGGGATAATCAAGGGAAACGAACCAGGCCTCTCCGCAGAGAGGCCTGGAAAAGAATGGTCAAACAGAGGGCTACTTTATCAGCAGCATCTTTTTTATCAGACTAAAATTCTCGGCTTCCAGCTTGTAGAGGTATACGCCGCTTTCGACAATCCGCCCCGAGCTGTCGAGCCCATCCCAGGTGCCCGTATAGGTGCCGGGTTGGTAGCTGCGATCAGCAAGCGTGACAACCTTTTGCCCCAACATGTTGTAGACGCTGAGTTTTGCTGTTGTTGCTGTCGGGAGCGAAAACTCGATTGTTGTGGAAGGATTGAACGGATTTGGAAAATTTTGTGCGAGTTTAAAATCTGCGGGTGTAACAGTTGGATTCGCTTCAACACCTACTTCTTTGCCGAGCATCCAGGCGACGGAATTTAAAAACAGTTGGTCGCCAACGGGCGTCAGATTATACAAACCTTGCTTGGGACAGATGCCTGCATCTTCCTGTGTGCCGCATGGCAAGAGCAAACGAGGTCCACCGGCGAATTGATCCGTTTCCGGATAAAATGTCGCCTCCACTGGCCAGTAAACAATACCAACAGCGCCTTCCACTGCACCCAACGTATCCGGTGTAACCGATGTCGCGATGATAATACCATCATCGCCCGCCTCAGCCCAATTGAAAAACGACGTGTTACCGCATCCAATTGCAGGATCAAGCGGGTAATACAAACCATCTGCATCCGGCGTCACCCCGGTAAAAATTGGATGATCAGGTATTTCGGCTTTGAGCGCTGGTGCTCCACTACGACCATTATTGATTAGATCACCGGTATTAAACCACTGCCAACGGCTGGAGCGTATTATATAAACACTGTTTACAATAATTGGTTTTGAGATCGAGTTCCAGCCCGCGGGATCAATATAGGAGCCGCTGCTGGTCGTACGACTAATGATGATCAGATCACCGCTCTCCAGAATATCGAATTGTTCGGTCGTCAGCGGAGCACCCTGCATTGTCATATATTCTGTCTGAACTGTATAGCCGGCGCCTTCCAACAAATCGATGAATCCCTGATCCGTGGGTACACCAAGGCTGTCAACCATATTGGCGCCGTTTTCGCCCACCCAGATGATGAGTTCGGCTTGTGTAGCACCCGACAAAAGCATGCCCAAAATCATTACGAAAGAAAACAACTGTAGCATTTTTTTCAACTTTTCCATTTTTTCCTCCAAGTTGATTAAAGAAAACTTGATGATCATCCCGGAACAAATCGGCACTTTACAATTGAATTTGTGCGAGTGCTCGAATTGATCCGTCACATTAACTTTTGATGGCCGGGCGTTCTTCACCTCCTTTCTTTATGGATTTGTACTTTGTAATGTCGCCATTATTATAAAATGCCAAACTCATTGCGGCTGGATTAATAATTGTATTAAATAAACATTTTTTATGATAATGTCCACAAAAAAGTTAAATCTGCCCAAATATTATTCAATTTGTTTATCTTTCGATATCGGCTTGTAAAGATTACACCTCATAATGCACAAAACCATTAGCGTACTCTGCTGAAACGAGTCCACTTGCTTTGCGTATGAATCGATAAATCTTTGACAATTTATGTGGAGAGGACTTTGCGAACATCAAACATAAAAATGCATGTCCTGGCGATTCTTTTAGGATTGGGCTTTATCGTCTGCCTGTTCACTATCAGCTATGGCCAAACACAGACAGCAAGGCCAGAAAACGAGGCGGAGATAATCGTGCCCTCGAGTATGTGGGACAAGATTAAATCCACGGGATTGACCGGTTTTGTGCTGATCCTGGTTTCGATTACTGGTCTCTCCTATGCCCTGGAGAGACTTTTTAATCTACGGCAGGACAAAATTGCGCCAAACGGCTTATTGGAATCGTCACAGGAGTTGTGGAAAAATCGACAATTTGAACAACTCGTCAATGAACCGGGTAGTCACAACAGCACTTTTGGTCGCATCATCCGAACGTTAGTGAAAAACCGGCACTGCAGCGCGGCGGACTTGTCCATGATGGCCGGGGATATATCCAGCCGCGAGCTCAAAATACAAATGCAACGTGCTTATCCGCTCGCTGTGGTGGCAACGATCAGTCCGCTCCTCGGTTTGATGGGCACGGTGATCGGCATGATCAGCGCATTTGATGCGGTGGCACACGCCAATACCATGGGCGATCCATCGATCATGGCCGAGAGCATTTCCTACGCCCTGGTGACAACAGCTATGGGCTTGATCATCGCCGTGCCGGCCCTGGTTTTGTATCACTTTTTTCGCATTCGCACGCACTCGTTTGCGCTCTTGTTAGAAGAGCGGGTCAACCAGCTCATCGATGACTGGTTCATGAACGGGGAGGATCAGCATGCGCGTCACATTTGAAGATGAGCCACCCCTCGGCATCGATCTCGCGCCGCTCATTGATTGTGTCTTTTTACTGTTGATTTTTTTCCTCGTCGCGACGACACTGAAGCGAGAAGTCATCGAGGCGCAACAACGCTCCATCGAGGAAAAAATCCAGATGGAGATTCAGGAGCAGCTCAAGGTCGACTTGCCGGAACCGGCCGTCTCGGCGAAACCGGTCGTCACCTCGAATTCGAGACGAATCACCATTAATGCCGCAGGAGACTTTTTTTTCGACGGCCAACCCATTGGCACAGCGGAGTTGCACGAACAGCTGCGCGCTCTGGCCGCGGCCAATCCGAACCATCATTTAATTATTGATATCGACCGCCACGCCGAGAGCCAGTATCTCATACAACTCTTGGACGTGTGCGTTTTTGAGGGATTATCAAACTATGGCATCCACACCAAGGACACCATCCAAAATTTCTGACAGTAGCATGTCCAGCTGGATCGTTTTTTCAATCATCGGACATTTGATCCTGTTGCTGGTGCTCTCTTTGCTCGGCCCCCAATCCTTCCTCCGGAAGTCGCTGACGCCACTGCAACAACGTGAATTGGCGGCTGAAAAACGTATTGTCGAAGCACAATACACGAAACGTTTGTCATCCAAAGTGGAGCAAATGGCAAAAGCGCGCGAAACGCTTCTGCAGCATCGCAATCGCCGCATCACGCAGTATAAAAAGCTCGAAACAGACATGCGGAGACGAATCAGCGAGCAGCTGCCGGCGGATGCTGCAGAGCTACTAACCATTCAAGATAATATATCCAAAAATCTACATGCTGCTCAAGCGCACCATGACAGCCTGCTGACGCTGCAACAAAAAGTAAAAAATGACATACAAACTCAAGATGTTAAAAGTGCAACAGCAAAGCTTGTCTCTGCCCACGATCATCTTGAGCAGCTTGGCCGCACGTGTGTCTCCGTCTGCTCCGAGCTGCAAACAAGTGTGGCACGTCTTGACAACATGCGCGAGCTTTTGGCCTGGCTCAACAATGATTCGTTATTAATCCGATTGGACCAGATTAAAAAATTGCAAATCCAATTGTCGCATGAGCTGGAGAATTCGAAGCAAAATCTGACGCGACACGAAAAATCTTTTCAAAATATTCTGCCCAAAATTCAACGTGACGCTCTTGATCCGGAAAAATTAAAAAATTCCTATTTCAAGCGCTGGAGACTGAAACGGCGCATGCAAGCATTGGCGAAAAAAAATCTGCAAAAAGCCTATCCCGAAAAAATCTCGGAAAAACAAAGCGAAACACAAGACCAGTTGAAAAAAAACCTGAAAAATGCCGAAAAATGGTTGGCGCTCGGATTACCTTCGTGGCAATTTGCTGCGCGAGAGCCAACATTGGGAAATACCGAACAAGCCAATCCCACCGGACTCTTGCAACAGGCACAAAATATCCAAAACGAGACAGCGGCGCTTTACAGGGAGGCGCGCGCCGCCGAGTTGGCGCTGCTGCAAAACAGAGCCTATGCCAGCACCTCCCAACACCTGACTGCAGAAGAACATTTTTTTGCCGATAACGTTCGCTATAATCCACCAGATGATGTAAAATCAGCGCATGAGATTCAGGCTTTAAAAAAATCGTTCGAGATTGCCGCGCGGGAGATGGATTTGATTTTGGCTGATATTGAGGCCATGCGGCAAAAAGCGGCATCAACAAGAACGAGTGTTTCAGACAGCGGTTTGACCGCTGTAACAGTCGCCATGCGCCGGCAAGCAAGCCGGCAGCAGACCGTAGAGCAGTTGGCCGGCCCACAAGGGCGGCAGGCACAGGATTTGTCGCAGGAAATGTTTCAATTGCTGAATCCCGGTCGTACGCCGACCTTTGGGCGTGGCCGAGACAACAGACCGCCGCACTTGCAGCTATCCATGCAACATTTTGGCCGAAAAATCACCTCCTATGGCAAACCGGTTGATTGTTTTTATATCGATTCGTGGTATATGATCGGGCCGTTTCCCAATTCGCATCGGCGCCATATCGATGACATGTTTCCACCGGAAACGATGATTGATCTCGATGCCGAGTACATGGGCAAACACGGCCCAGTATCCTGGGAATTCTGCTCCTCGCCCACCTATTTTATCAAGCCGATTCATTATGTGGAATACGGCATCTATTACGCCTACACAGAACTGTACTCAGAGCTTGAGCAGACTGTCTGGATGGCCTTTGGCAGCGATGACCGGCTGGATGTTTGGATCAATGATATCAAAGTCTGGCAAAGCAGTAATCAGCTCAAACAGTGGCGCCCGGACGAAGGGTTTCGCAAAGTCTATGTGAAGCAGGGGTATAACAAAATCCTGGCGCGACTGGAAAACGGTTATCGTGAATGCGGCTTTTCGGTTTTTGTTGCTCTGGAATAGAAGCGAATATGCGGGAAATTCCCGCATTTGTACTCGATCCCGCATTTGACCTCAATATCCCGACAAGTCACAAGCCTAATCAAATTATCATGTTAAGCTCGGCTTCAGGAATGGCACAGCGGTTGCCTGAATGGTGGATGAAAGTCAAAACATCATCCAAAATGAAAGGAGTCGAATCATGAAACAGTCATTCTTGCTCAAGGTAGTTTTTCTGTTACTTGCCTTGTTCATCTGCGTACAAACGGCCATGGCCAATAATAATCGAAAAGCCGGCATAGGCTTTCGTGGGACGCATTGGCGCATGAGCAGCGATCCGGCGACCGTACAGGTGTCCACCAATCCAAATCAAACTTTGGTGGATGTCGGTAGTGGCGGTGGCTATCTGACCTTTTTCTCGCGCGTCAGTGATGCCAGCTGGGTAGAATTCAGCCTGGGCGCTGTGGGTGAAGTCGAGATGCATAACGAGTACTTTTACGGCGATGAAACCAAAGTGAATGCTGTGACGCCAGTCCTGCTGGGTCTTCGACACGACTTGTTTTCCTACGACACCCAGAGTGCGTTAATTCCATACATTGCGGTTGGTGTCGGCCCCTATTGGTTCAATGATATCCACGTCAAGACTGAATACTTTGGGCTCGAAAATGAAACGGAAGTCAGAACCAAGGCAAAAATAGGCGGCTATGCCGGCGGTGGTGTCAACTTTATGGTCGCAAGCTGGTTCGGATTTAACTTTGATGCACGTTATCAATTCATTAACTTTGACGTCAATCACGAGAAAAGCGGCTGGGAGTACGGACTGGGTATTGTGTTCGCCTGGGGCCAATACAAAAAGCCGGTGTATCGTTCAAGACGGCATTATCATCATCGTCGCGATCGTGATCAAGTGAACATTTATATCGACTAAACAAGTAAAAGAGACATGAAAAAGACTATCCACATCATCGTTTTGCAGTTATGTCTGTGTGTACCGTCAGCGCTGTACAGCCAAGGTATTTCGCGCGCTCAAGGCGTAGGCTTCCGCTTGAACTTTTGGAATATAACTGGCGGCCGAACGGCGGTGAGCTATAATACGGATCAGGGAGCAGTTGATGTTGATCTCAGCGGTACGGGCGTTTCGCTTTACTACTTTTCGCGCGCCTATCGGGACCTCTTTTTTGAAATGACTCTGGGCGCCATCGCTGGCGGCGAAATTAACTCGGAAAACTTTGGCCAATCGGACAAAGTTGAGGTGGAAACGATCATGCCGTTTCTCGTCGGTTTACGCTATGACTTTATGTCAACGCGAGTTTCCGGCGCCCTGCATCCTTATGTCGCGTTCGGCGGCGGTCCTTACACCGCATTTGAGGTCAAAACGCAAAGCCGCTATTCCTTGACCGGCGAAACGATTGATAGTGGAGAAGGAAGTGTGCAAACCAGGATGGAATATGGCTGGTATCTCGGCGGTGGTGTCAATTTTGTATTGACGAGCTGGTTTGCGATCAATGCGGATCTCAAGTATAATTTTATCGACATCCCGGAAGTGAAAGACTATTCCGGCGTCTCTCTCGGCGTCGGATCGGTCTTTATGTGGGGCAAGAAAAAGTCGATCTATGAGATCAAAAATATCCAGCTCGTGGCAAATGAAATCTACCCCGTGTCTTATCAGTCTTATAGAGATATGCCCATTGTTTTGGTGACCGTTAGAAATCTGGCGGGTCATCCGATTGAGGTGAATATTCGCGGTCGGATCAAAGGCTTCACCTCCCGAGTCAAAGATAGCGGATATATCCGCATCAAAGGCGGGGATGTTGAAGAAGTGCCGGTCTATATCTTTTTCGGGCAACAATTGATGGAGAACGACCGCAACACCTCGGTTTTGCTTGATATGGATGTGGAAGTTCGAGCCGCAACAAGACATCACACAGAACTGAGTACCGAGCTCGTTATTCACGGCAGAAATGCCTGGAATGGCGATATGGATGTTTTACCTCGGTTTCTAACACCTGAAGATAAAGCCATTCGTGATATAACGCGGGACGTACTGGTGAATTTACAAGAGCCGGTCGCGCCGGGTTTGGAAAAATTCGTGCATGCCCGCGTGCTGTTTAATCTTTTGCAGTCAAAGGATATAAAATATCTGTCGGATCCGAACATCCCCTTTTACAAAGACGATCGTGTGCAGTTTGCCGCAGAAACCGTTGACGCCGGGAGTGGCGACTGTGACGATCTGGTCGTGTTGTATGCCTCAATGCTGGAAAGCGTGGGCATTCAAACGGCGTTCGTAGAAGTGCAGGATCCGGAAAAAGACCTCGCACATTTGTATCTGCTCTTCAATACCGGACTCAAATCCGAGGAAGGTTATCTCATCTCGGACAATGAGAAACGATATATCGTGCGAGACACTCATTCCGGCCAAAAGATGATCTGGATTCCGGTGGAGACCACGCTGGTACAAGAAGGATTTGAAAACGCCTGGACCACCGCGGCAATGGCCTGGCTTCAGGAAAGTGTACTGCGAAACGGCATCACCGAAGACTGGGTGAGAATAATCGACAACTATTAATAGCCGTCACACAGCCGGGATGAGATATCCCATCCCGGTTACATCGATAGTAAGATTTTGGAGCGAATATCATGGATAAAATGACCAAAATATTAAATATGCTCTTGCCTTCTCTGGTTATTCTGACGAACGCTTTTCCAGCCGTTACCATTGAGAGCATCAAAGGAGAGGTCAAAGTTCGCCACGGCCTGGATGAACATTGGACTGATGCGCAAAAAGGCATGCTGCTGGAAGAGATCGATACGATTCAAACATGGGAAGGCACTGTCGTGCTAAGGAAACAAGACGGTTCCACTTTTACGATGGGCTCTCTCTCCATCCTGGATATAAGCGAATTGCGTAACATCACGCGGCATGAGATGTTTCTGTTTCTCATGTCACAAAAAGTGCAACGATTGGAGCCTCGGCAACAACCGGCGAGACTCAATCCGCCGAACGTCTCGTCCGTGCATGGTGAGAAAAAATCCGCGATGGCACGCGAGCCAAAGAACGAGGACATCCAGGGTTGGGTTCGCGAATTAAATGCGGCCAAAGCCATGGTCGAGCAAGCGTTTTATACCAACTCGGTCGTCAAGTTGCACAAGGTGCTGAGCCGTTATTCCGAAATCTCGGATTGCGGTGAGGTCAATTTATATCTGGGAAAATCATTCGAGGAACTGGATGAACCGGGACAAGCGATTGACAACTATCAAATCGCTGCCGAAAAAGCGTATGCCTGCGGTCAAGCAGGTGAAGCTATTGCGGATGCCGCCCAAAAAGCTGTCCGTCAGTTATCCAGATAGAAATCTATTACAAGAGGTGAAATCATGCACGTCATAAAATATCTGACCATTGTAGCAACATTCAGTTTTATACTTTTTTTAGCCTGTTCCAATGTTACTGATCCTGATAGTCCATATAATAACCGGTACACCGCCGAGTCTTATTTTTCATTCTCGATCAATGCGGAAGACAAAACAAAACTGGATTTAATGTCAATTAATGGTGATATCCAGGTTGTTGGTGTTGAAAACGCCACCGATGTCGTGGTTGCCGGTAACAAAGTTGTAAAATCAAACTCGCAAATGGACGCGGATAACTATTTGAAAAATCTTCGAGTCAGTATTGCCGAATCCGGTAATACGCTCTATGTCGCATCGGACCAGCCGAAAGAGACTGATGGCCGCAGCGTGTCCATCAACTATGAAATCCAGGTGCCCAAGGTGTGGACAACCGCAATTGATCTCGCCAATGGTAGTTGCTTGCTGGATTCCTTGTATGGCAACATTATGACCAAAATTACCAATGGCAATATTATGTTAGGTTCTGTATACACCAGCGCTTACTTGCGGGTGACGAATGGTCAAATCACCGGCACTGTAAATTTGCCTAAAAATGGCGTTTTGAACGCGCAGACGACAAACGGCGTTTTATCATTCAGTCTGCCGAAAACAACGTCGGCGCAGCTTTCCGCCAAAGTGACAAACGGTACCGTAAATATAGCCGGGTTGAGTCTAAGCAACATGGTCGGCAATCAAAAAGAAATTCATGGCAATCTTGGTGCTGGCGAAGGAAAAATTGAATTGGCAACAACAAACGGCAATATCAGCATTGTGGGCTATTAATTTCCGCAAGAGGTAGCAAACGAGGCAGGATATTTACACTGTCCCTTCTTTCAGGTTGAACCAAGCCTTCGAGTTTTAAATCTCGGAGGCTTTTTTTTGACTCATCCGAACAATCCGTGGCTTATAAACTTTGCTAAAAAAGCACAGTTTTGCTGCCTTGTAGTATCGCCGGCAGAATAAAATTCGCAACAATCTCGGTCACCGCTCTTTCCTGTGCATCGGCGGCATCCCAATCGGCAAAATCAGAAAAAGAAGCGGCTGAGACCACCATATTGAGGGTTGGAAAATTAAAGATAAATTGTCCGCCGTAACCGAGCGCCATAACCAGCGGGATATCCCGCATCTCCCCCAGCCACCACAGATAGCCATAACCGATATTGTCGATGGCACCCCAGGTTCCGTTTTGATAGCGATAGCTCACTGAAGTTGACAGATCGACCCATGCTGCCGGCACAATCTGCTGTCCATTGAGTTTTCCATTATTCAGATAAAGCCAGCCAAAGCGCGCCATATCGCGCGGTGTGATATACATATCGTTACCACCAAAATAATAGCCCTGCGGATCGCGCGCCCAATCGAGGATCGAAATGCCGAGCGGTTCGAATAAAAAGTCGATGGCATAATCGCGTGTTGTCTGTCCCGTGGCTTTGGTCAGAATAACGGACAGGAGGTGCGTGCCTACTGTTGAATAGCGATAGGAAGAGCCGGGATTAAAAATCAATTTCTGACTGAGAGCGGCGCGCAGCCAGTTGTCCGAATAGATCACATCAAATAATATTTTGCTATCACCGTCAAAGCCGCTGCGCATGGTGAGCAAATGAGACAGCGTCACACCGGCCATACGCTTATCCTGGATAAATTTTGCATAGTCCGGCAAAAAATCGACCATCGGTGTATCCAGCGTGGCTAAATGTCCGTTCTCCAGGGCAATGCCGTACAATGCGGATAAAAAGCTTTTCGACACGGATCGTATGGTATGGGCGTCGTTCTTATCCGTGCCACGATAGTAGCGTTCGCCGACGAGATAGCCGTTGCGCGTCACGACCAGCGCATATACAAACGACGTTTTCCCCGCCTCATTAAAGGCGGCATTGAGTTGCTGCGCATCGAGTCCCTGCGATTCGGGCGAGGCCTGCGGCCAGGCAAAAGAGAGTGACTCGGGGGCGGTCAAATCTCTTTGACAACATAAAATAGTAGCTAAAAGTGTACAGATGATCAAACAAGCAATTTTTTTCATAATCACCTCGAAACCACTGGCATCCAAAGTATTATTTGACAAACGCCATTTTTTTCACCATCGTGCGAGAACCTGCCTCAAGACGGTAGACATAGACGCCGTTGCTGACGAGTAAAGCATGATTATTTTTCCCGTCCCACACGACAGCATGATAACCGGCCCGGTGATGTTGATGATCCAAAAGCGACACAACTTGTTCACCAAGAATATTGTAGATTTTCAGCGTCACATCCGAATCCTCCGGCAGACCAAAGCGGATCGTGGTCGATGGATTGAATGGGTTGGGAAAATTTTGAAACAGCACATAATCTTTTGGCACCAGGTCCATCTCTTGTTTCAGCTTATTGACATAGGATGGTCTGCCGACCACCAGCTCGAGCGCCCTGGGTGATGCGGCATTGGATCCGGCAATAGTATAGATGGAATCCAGCCGTAAATCCTGGGTGATCTTGAGCGCTTGGTCAAACAGCCAGACTTCATAGTCGTCCGGGACGTCGGCCATGCCAGCAAAGGTCAAGGCAATTTTATCGTTGATATTGGTTCGGGCATGCAACGTCCAGGACTCGCCCTCATTGATATCCGGCCGGGCATCTGCTGCAAAGCAGTTCGTGGGATAATCCCATTCCGGCTGATAAAAGTAAACGGAAACGTACTGACCAAAGACCGGTGGCTCGGGTTCATCGAGAATATCGAGTGTTGTCAAGGCGTCTGTCGCCACAATAGCGTGATTGTATCGATCATTCGCCAACTGGCACTGCGCCGCAACGTTTATGCTCCACAAGGTATCATGTTGTGCCATCGTCTCCGAATTCGCCATCAAAGAATCAGATACAACAGGATTGATAAGGAGCGTATCCTCATCAAACTCGCTCCAAAAAATATATCCCTGAAATGGGACAAAGGATGAGTCTGGAGTAATTTTTATCCAATCGACATTCCCGTCACCAACAGCATCAAACTGTCTGATTTCCTTTTTTCCGCTTTTGGCTAAGCGAACATTTTGCAGCGGGATTTCAAAGTTAAAAGGATTGCCAACATAGTTCCACCCTTTATGTAAAGGAATCTCGAATAGCATATCAGGGTCATTGGGCATCGCTGTCTGCCCCGGGCCAGTGCTGATCTTTCTGCCGGCTTGCGTTGTGATGAGCCAATACGCACACCCGAGCTGCAGCTGTTGAATATCCTGAAACTCAACGAATGATTCTTCTCCGTCCTGGTAGATCGTCTCAAAAAGGCGCCACGTTGTTGGATTATAAGTGCCCCACGCAGCAAAGACATCTCGCGGACTCGGATTATCAAGAAGCAACGGAAAAGAGACGAGTCGATAGGCTGTTTGTTCAGTCCCCAACGGCTGCGGCTCACTCCTGGTGAGGGTGTTGACGTGTACTGGTTTGACAAAAATATCTGAGCACCCCGTGCTGTCGTATTCATTGGTTGCATAAAGCTGAAAGACAACAGAACGATCCTGAAAGAATTCAGCGGGTAGCTCAAAGCGATAAATTTTTGCATTCACGTCTTCGAGATAACCCTTTTGCTCTGCTTTTTCATGCGAATCATCAAGGTGCCAATATTTGATTTTCACCGAACTCGTATCGATAGCTGTCTCGTCAACAACCGTCGCACGAATGACCGCAGGCGAGCCCCTGGACATTTGAATATCTTTTTCAGCATACAAGCTTATGTCAGGTGGCCTGGCGGTCGGCAACACCACGAAAGAGTCAACTTTAACACCAAAGTCGTGCGCGTCATCCGCACTATAGACAATCATGGCCGAGTCACCGGGTTGGGGTGTATTGAGCGCGACAATGAGCGTGTCACGCGAGGTGAGAGCAAAGGCGACCTGTTCATTCTTGCTAAAAGCATAAAATTTCAAGCTGTCCTCCACATCCTCATCCTCGAATATCTCGGATAAATCGATCTTGAGGGCTTTATCACCAACCTTCAGCCATTTGTTTTGAATACGCTTTCCCTGCTTGATCTCCGGCTTGACATTGACATCTATCTCAAAGGTGGTGAATTCGCTGCCATAGTCATTTTTTGCATAGACCGAAATGGAGGCAGAGGCGTCCGCTGGTGCGGCAGGATCGAGCTCGATGACCAATATTGTATCATTTTGAATGGATGCGTGGGCAATCTTCGGATCAGCAGTGCTCACCACGGTAAAATTTAACGGATTATTTAATGGATCGGCGAACCGGCTGTAGAGATCAATGGTCAACGGCACCGGAGCACCTCTGGTCAACACCGTGTCGGCGATATCCTGCTTTTTGATGGGGCTGAGGCTCAGGACTTTGACTTCGAACGACAGCGCCGATATGCCGCCATAGCTATCGTCAGCGCTGACAGTCGCCTTGCATCTGCCAACGCCCTTCGCCGCCAATATCAATGTCGAGTCGTTAATACGTGCCGTGACAATTGACGTATCCTCACTCATGGCAGCCAGTGCCAGCGGGTCACCATCATCATCTAAAAATATATCGCCAATTTGAATCGATACCTGCTGGCCGGTAAAGATATTTCTGTCGAACAATGTATCGCGCCAGTCACTGCTGGGGTAAGGACTTTTGTTTTGAAAGGTGATGCTAAAACCAGTCGCAGTGTAGCCCCCATAATCGTCTTTTGCCGACACAGTGATAAACACTGTAGATGTCGAATCGGCACCGTCTGAACTGATGTAAAGAGTGTCATTGGCCACCCATGCCATGGCAATGGCCTCATCCGAACTTTGTGCGGAGAACGTCAACCTGTCGTTGTCCGCATCGCTAAAATAGCTATGAATATCGGGGACCACATGCCGGTTACCCGGCTTGCGTTTTGCGTCTGATATGTCTTTGATCCTTTGGGGTTGTCTATTTACCTGCACTGGAATCCTGATCGAATCGGCGCTGCCGCGCTTGTCGTATGGTTTGACATCGACGAACGCTGCACCGCTACCCATAGCGGTCACATAGAGTGAATCTATGAGAATAACGGCTGTTATACTTTTGTTGTTTTCATCGCTAACGAGTTCATAATAAATTTTATCCTCGTCGATATCCGTAAAAAAATGCGGCAAATAGATAGCCTGAGTATAGTTTAGCGGGATTCTAAAGTGTAACCTATTTGTGCCCATGAAGGCTGAAAAGAGCGAGTCTTTTTGTACCAATGTCGGAGGGGTGTTCACATTGACCGTAAAGGTGAAATTCGCATAACTACCCTGTTGATCGTCCGCTGCCACGGTGACCAGAGATGTGCCGCTCGATTGTGCGGTGAGAATCAGCGAATTACCATCGCCAGATAGAGTGGCATCCGCAAAATCACCCTGCACGGCTTCAATGGCGTACACCAACGGATCGTCATCAATAAACACATCTGCCAGATTAATCGTTTCGACATCGGCGTTTTCGCCACCCTCGGGCGGGAAATTCAGCAATACCTTTGCATGCGGCACCACCTCAATCGGCGAATTATTAACTGTGAGCATAAAGTCCGCATTCGCAGGGCCGCTGAGAGATCGTCCATCGTCCGCGCTGATGTGTATCGTGGTTACCCGAGTGCTGTCTGTTTTTTGTGCTTCAATATACAATGTATCAGCAACGGTCCAGGCTATGGCAACAGAGTCGTTTTCGCTGGAGGCGGTATAATCGAGCGGGTCATCATCACTATCAATAAAAAGCGTGCTGAAAGGAATCGATTTGATTTGCGTCGGATACATGGTCACAGGAGTGAAAGCGAGTGGGCGCGGCCGGGAATTTACATTGGTCAACTCGTACGGGATTTTTATCACACCCCAAAAGCTGTCCGAAGCGGTGATGGTGATTATCACTCGCCTGTCCGAATCGACTTTTTGAGGCTCGAGCAGCAGGCTCGAACCCAGGATATCCGCAGAAATGACATCGGGATCAGAATTGGCGGCAGTGAAGGCTAAAACATCCATGTCTGGATCATCAAAAAAATCATTCAGATTGTCGATGGTTGCAGGGTTGTTTGGCCGCACATAATCGACGGGGAACGGGGTGGTGTTGCGAACAGGTAGCGAATTCACCGTGACCGTCACTTGATGCGCACTCAATCCGCCATACGAATCATCCGCTTCGATCGTTAACGTCGCGGTACCTCTGGCTTGCGCTGTTATCGTGAGGAGATCATTCGATAGACTATAACTGACTACAGTCGGATCGGAATGTGCGGCGACTTTGAAATCAAGTGGGTCACCATCCACGTCCACAAACCAGTTGTTCAGCATCAAACGCACGGTGTCCGCCGGCTGCGTTATCGGCGGCGGATAC
>JAFGKD010000108.1 GCA_016928775.1 Candidatus Zhuqueibacterota bacterium
AGTTGTTTTCAAGTACTTTCTATAGATTCAGCAAGTTCAATAAAAACAGTCTTTGTGGCTCTGTGTCTTCGTGTGAATGAATTATTCGGGTTAGGAAAAATTCACCATGATTCTTTGCTTTTGATCAACAATTGGAAATTGATCCTGTGAAACCAAAAAAATTACCTCTTGTTATGAACCACTACTCGATTCCTGCATTTATGTTCTTTAATGTTACTCTCTTATTTTCTCAAGTTGGCCAGTGGGCTGGACCCTCTCCACATGTAGCTGCTGAATATCAGCACATCTTTGCCAGGTTCCAGCAGTACGATGTTATTCTCGAACCGGAAATAAATGCCGCGGAGTGGTGGGCCGGCGCACCGTCTGTGGTACGTGATACAACCGGTTTGTTCTGGATGGCTTGTCGTATGCGCACCGCAAACGCGCCGCGCGGTCTGCGAGGGTATGAAATTCGCCTGCTCAAAAGCGAGGATGGACTCAACTTTCAGGAGGTTTGCAAAATTCATCGCGATGCGGTTCCTATCCCTGGTTTTGAGCGTCCGGCCCTCCTCATTGATCCGGTGTCGAATAAATTCAAACTCTATCTCTGCGGGCCTTGTCGAGATGGAGCATGGGTGATCCTGAAATTAACCGATGTGGATGATCCGGCACAATTTGATCCCGGCTCGGCACAACCGGTTATCCAGCCACCGGAAAGGCAATATGATCGCGATGTGTCGGTGCTGGAATATAAAGATCCATTTATTTTGTACGCCGAGGGGCAATACCATTGTTATGTCACCGGCTATATTCGCAGAAATGAGCGCCTGTTTCACTTTATCAGCCCGGATGGCGAGATATGGCAACCGGTTGGTGAGGTCAATCAGCCAATGATGGATTTGACCGGCTGGCACAACTTTTTCATTCGTCCCGCATCTGTGCTGCCGCTCGGTATTGGCTATCTGTTTGTTTACGAAGGTTCGAGCACGCAATGGTATGACCCGGTCTACAACATTGTCACCGGTTTTGGCTTTACCTTTGATTTATATCATATCACTGAACTGACAACCCTCTCGCCCATTGCCGTCAGTACGACTCCGGGCCTGTTTCATACGCTTCGCTATTCGCACTGGCTGTGGGTTGATGGTGAGATATGGGTGTATGCTGAAGTCGCGCGCCCGAACAATTCAAATGAAATCCGGTTGTTTCGGATAAAGGTGGGTTAATATGACGCTTGTGATTGGCCATGTCACTGACTCTTTTGTGCAGGACAGGGAGATAGTAGGTTAAAGAACAAATCTTTTGCTGGAAATAAAAAATCTCAATTTTTGATAGCAAGATCCTTAAGAAATTGCGTAAAAACCGAGTGACATAGCCGCAGGCTTTTGCCTTGAAGCGGACATGCTGCACATTCCAGAAAACATGGATCGAGCGTTGCTAGTCCCCTCTCCCTCGAGGGCTGACCATTACCCACATTTTTTACTGGACACAGGGAGAGAGGATTTAGCTATCTTTAATATTACCAAATAACTTTTTTAACCGCAGAGTTCGCCGAGTACGCAGAGAAAATTCTTGAAAAGATACATAAAAGATCACGATGAACAAAATAAAAGACATTTTTTTAAAAAACGTCAAAAAAATCTCTGCGAATCCTCTGCGTTCTTTGCGATCTCTGCGGTTAAATGTAAAAGACGACGATAAAACAGTGATAAAATCAATACAAATTTTACTAATGATTTATATTTTTTTCTCTCACCTGTGTCCAGTAACCTAGATATGGGTAATGGTCAGCCCGTAGGGGGAGAGAGGACTATATTTTCTTGTCAGTCTTGCTATTAGGCAAAAGCTTTTTTCAAAGTGATGACTTTGACAGCCTCTCAAAGCTATAACCTGAGCACCTAAGACGGAGGTTTTATATTTTATCATCGATTTCGCTTGACATCCTTCTCGAAATGTGGAGGCCCACAATGAGTATTCAACGCTGCGGCAACTTTATCCTTTTTGGCGCATTCATCCTTTTGGCCTGCGATGCAAGAGTCGCTCATAACTTTGACCGCATCAAATACAACAATCCAGACCTGGTGGTTGATCTGGGCGTTGGCCTCTGGGCCTGGCCGTTGCCCATGGATTACGATGGCGATGGCGATAACGATCTGTTAGTCTCCTGCCCGGACAAACCTTATAACGGCATTTACTTTTTTGAGAATATTCAGGGAGATGTCGCTATGCCGGTGTTTAAACCCGGGGTGAGAATTGGCGATGCTTTTCGAAATCTCATGCCATCCTATGTTGAAGCGCAGGTCACTCTCCTCGTTCCAGGCGGTGAACTGGTTGATATATCAGCCGGCCAGGTCACGCCGATTTATCCGCGCGAGGTGATTCACGCACCTGATAGCAGAGTCCGCGCCAACCAGTGGCGCTATTTTGATTTTGAAGGCGATGGCGACCTCGATCTGCTCGTTGGTGTGGGTGACTGGAGCGACTATGGCTGGGATGATGCGTTTGATGCAACCGGCAAGTGGACGAATGGACCGTTGCACGGCACTGTCTATTTGATTCGCAACCACGGCAGCACAGAACATCCGGATTATGGGGAGCTGGTTATGCTCAAAGCCGGCGGCACGCCCATCGATGTTTATGGGATGCCGTCTCCCAATATGGCCGATTTTGACGGCGACGGCGACCTCGACCTGATCTGCGGCGAATTTCTCGATAAATTCACCTGGTTTGAAAATGTTGGCCATCGTTCTGAACCCCGGTTTGCAGAAGGTGTGTTCTTGCGTCACAACGGTGATCCCATACACATGGACCTGCAGATGATCGTGCCCGTCGCTGTGGACTGGGACAAGGATGGCGATATTGATCTGATCGTCGGGCAGGAGGATGGTCGGGTCGCTTTTATGGAAAATACCGGACACACTGTGGATGGTCAGCCGCACTTTGTTTCTCCTCGTTTTTTTCGCCAATATGCAGATGATGTCAAGTTTGGCGCCCTGGTCACGCCTTTTTCCTTCGATTGGGACGGCGATGGCGATGACGATCTCATCTGCGGCAATACCGCCGGTTATATCGGTTTTATTGAAAATCTCGATGATGGAAATCCACCACACTGGGCCGAACCCGTCTATTTGCACGCTGAGGGCAAACCTGTTCGTATTATGGCCGGCGTCAACGGTTCGATCCAGGGCCCCTGCGAGGCGAAATGGGGTTATACGACGCTGAGTGTCGCTGACTGGGATCAGGATGATCTGCCGGATATTATTGTCAATTCCATTTGGGGACGCGTTATGTGGTATCGCAATATCGGCTCTCGCCAACAACCGGAACTTGCTGCGGCACAATCCGTGCATGTGGCATGGCCGGCTCAACCACCAAAACCGGCCTGGGTCTGGTGGGAGCCGGAGGATCACGAGCTGGTCACCCAATGGCGAACGACACCCTTTGTTATCGACTGGAACAGGGATGGCTTGAATGACTTGATTATGCTGGATCACGAAGGCTATTTGGCTTTTTTCGAACGATCTCGTCAGGGAGGCGAATTGATTCTGTCGCCGGGTCAGCGTATCTTTTATGACGAAAATGGTGATCCGTTTCACCTGAATTCCGGGCGAGCCGGCAAAAGCGGACGGCGGAAATTCTGTATTGTGGATTGGGACCTGGACGGCCGACGCGATCTGCTGCTCAACAGCACAAATATCGATTTTTATAAAAATATCGGCGAAACCGGCGACAGCGCCTGGTTTCAAAACATGGGTCGACTGCACGATCGTGTGCTCGCCGGTCACACGAGCAGTCCGACGAGTGTGGACTGGAATAAGAACGATATTCCGGATCTGCTGGTCGGCGCGGAAGATGGTTTCCTGTACTATCTCGAAAATCCGCATGCGCCGTCCGATCCGGTGGTGGGCGAAACAAGCGTAAAAATCATCGCTCATCGCGGCGCCTCGTCCATCGCGCCGGAAAATACCCTGGCCGCCTTTGAAAAAGCCGTTGAAATCGGCGCCAATTATTTTGAGCTGGATGTGCATCTTTCTGCGGATGATTCCCTGATGGTGATACATGATGAAACCGTCGACAAAACCAGCAACGGCCGCGGTCGTGTCGATTCGTTACCCTGCTCTCATCTGGAGTTTTTGGATGCCGGAAGCTGGTTTGCTCCCGGATGGGCTGGCGAAAAAATTCCGACGTTACGGCGTGCCCTTTTATTCGCCAAAGAACATCCGATCAAAGTTTGTATTGAAATCAAGGCTCAAAAACCTGGAATCGTTGACACCATTCTGACGCTCATCAAAAAACTTGACATGGATGATCAGGTTATTATATTTTCTTTTGATTTTGCCCAGATCGCCGAATCTAAAAAGTCAAGACCGGATATTCCGGTATTATTTCTGGTTGATGAGATGCGACAAACGGCTGTTGATAGCGCACGCGCCATCGGGGCTGATGCAGTGGGTGCAGGATCAGCTATCTCCCGAGAATTAGCAAAGTATACTCACAAAAAAGGTCTGCAGCTTTGGGCATGGACGGTGAATGATTACGGGGAAATGCTGCAACTACTGCATTGGCAGGTGGACGGCCTGATTACGGATTATCCACAAAGAGTGGCTGTTCTGAAGAAGAAAAATAAATTGCAGGACAGCAAAAAGTAAAACAGACGTGATGAATGACTTTGCAGATTTGTTTTTCAGGATACGTGAAAAAAAAGGAGCTCACAGTGCGGCCACAGCCAAAATTTGAGCCCCTGCTGCACGTGGCGCGGCCTTTGGCCGCAGCCAAATTACAAGCCACGGATGCACACGGATGAGCACGGATTTTTCGGCTTTACTTCGAGAAAGCTCTGGGACTGGAGGTTAAAACAGATTATAATGAATGATATTATCCGTGTTTCATCCGTGAAAATCCGTGGCTTGTAAACTTTGCTAAAAAAACACAGTATTATTGCCTTGTTATACAGATTTTTATTTCATCATTTATTTCAGGTGACAACCATGTTTACAAAAATTATCGGACTCTATTTTATCACAAGTTCCTTGATCTATGCAGAACCTTTATTCAAAGAAAATCCGATTTTTCCTTATCAGGATAAACACGCCCACAGCAGCAGCATCGTCGAGTGTCCGAACGGGGATTTATTGGCGTGCTGGTTTTACGGCTCGGGCGAACGCACGGCAGATGATGTTCTCATTCAAGGTTCGCGCCTCAAGGCCGGCGCAGCATCATGGGAGCCGATATTTCTGATGGCGGACACGCCCGGCTTCCCGGATTGTAATCCCGTTCTTTTTATAGACCAGCAGGAACGATTGTGGCTCTTTTGGATCACTGTGTTAGCGCATCGCTGGGAACTGTCTGTTTTAAAATATCGCATCAGCAGCGATTATATGAGAGCGGGTCCGCCACAGTGGCGCTGGCAAGATATCATCACCTTGAAACCGGGGGATGCTTTTGCCCAAGCGGTCAGAGGTGGTTTTCAACGCACTGTGGACGAAGGCATGTGGGCTGAGTATGCGCCGCCATATACCGAGATGCTCATCAACGCCGCGCAGGATCCGGCGAAACGCCAACTCGGCTGGATGACGCGCACGCATCCCGTTATCCTGCCTAACGGACGTCTTTTATTGCCCCTCTACTCCGATGGCTTTTGTCTTGGGCTGGTGGCGATCAGTGATGACAGCGGCGCGACCTGGCGGGCGAGTCAGCCTATGGTGGGATTGGGATTGAATCAACCATCCATTGTTCGAAAACGGGACGGCACTCTGGTTGCATATATGCGCGATGAGGGTATGGCGCCTCTGCGAGTGCTCAAGAGCATTTCAACAGATGATGGAGAAACGTGGTCTTTTGCCGTCGATACCGATCTGCCCAATCCCAGCAGCAGCGTGGAAGCTATTGTGCTGCAGGATGGCAGCTGGTTGTTGATTTATAACGACACTGAAGACGGTCGGTACCAATTGGCCGCGACACTATCGTTTGATGAAGGAGAGTCCTGGACAATCAAGCGATATATTGCAAAGGATGAGACTCGGGTTTGCTCGTATTCGTATCCGTCCATCATGCAAACGCGCGATGGTTTGTTGCATTTGACATATTCGTACTCGGATGGCAGTTTGAAAACCATCAAACATTGTATATTTAATAGAGAATGGCTACGCGAAAAACATGAGTAGTCCTGGGTGCCAGGGGGAGTAGAAAATTATTGGATTCATCACCCTCACCCTGGCCCTCTCCATCGAGAGTAACGCGAAAAGAGGTCATGTAAATTGAAAGGATAGTATCCATGAAAAAAGCACTCATCATTGGAATTATTATGACCGTGATGCTCCTGTCGTGTAAACAAAAAGAAGCACAAAAAACTATAGTTGCAGAAAGTGATGCAGAGTGGATTTCTCTGTTCAACGGCGAAAACCTGGATGGCTGGTTTGTGCGGGGTGGCGCCAAATGGGACGTCAGAGACAGCATTTTAACCGGCATCGACGGCATGGGTCACATCTACGCCGAGCCGGTGCTCACTGACCTGGAGGTCAAAGGTTTGTTCCGCGTCAGTGAAGGTGGCAACAGCGGTTTGTATTTCCGCTGCAATCCGCCGAAAAACAATCCCGACGGTTTCCCGCGCGGTTATGAAGCGCAAATCGACAATCATGCCGAGGCGTACACCGGCTGGCTCTGGAAACCTGGCGAGCCAACCGGCAAAGCCAAAGAACTGCTCACCAGAGACAACGAATGGTTCTCCCTGCGTCTCAGGGCGGTGGGCGATTTTATTCAAATCTGGGTCAATGATCAACTGGTCACTGAATACCATGACTCGGAGTATAAAAAGGGTCATTTTGCGATTCAGGGACACAATGAAGGTATGATGATTCAAGCCAAAGAGTTATATTATCGTGACTTGAGTCCGCACAGCTCTGAATAAAACGCTGTGGCACAATTCGTATGGGAGTGAATCATGAAAAAGCTGATTACAAGTGCTTTTCTTGCGATTTTATTTTGTCTCGATTGTAGCCAAAGTACTTTGCCCGGGCAAAAACTCGGCGTCTGGATGACCGATTGGTGGGTCTGCGGTCCGTTTCAGCTTCAGGTGGTCGCGGAATCGGAATTTGAATTCGAGCATCTGCCGGGATTCGAAATCGATTTTTTACAGTCCGTTGGCGGCGAAGCAGCCGGCAGGCTGGAAACGGAACAGCCTGTTTTATTTGATGGAAAAGAGTACCGCTGGAACTCTTATATCGCGCCGGATTCCATTGTCAACCTGGACGCTGCTGTGTCCGCCCAATCACATGTGGCGGCCTATGCCTGCCGCGAGTTCTTTTCACCGCAGGAAATTGCCTGTTTTCTCAGCATCGGCTCCAATGATGGCGGCCGGCTGTGGCTGAACGGTGTCCAAATCTGGGATCGTCCCACGCCGGGAGGCGTTATTCCGGACGACGAGCTTTTTCCGGTTGTCCTGCAAAAAGGCCGAAACACCCTTTTGGTCAAGGTGGAAGAACGCGGCAATATCTGGGGATTTTGCACGCGATTGCTGCCGCTGAGCAGCGACATGCGGCTGCGCTCATTTTTCCGCATCGTCCCCGAAGACGGTGCGCCGGTCTTGACCTTTCGCTTCCATGAGGAGATCATTGATCCTCTTTTTGATAATGCTCAGATTCAAATATGCTTAGCAGATGATTCCACGCGTATCGTGTGGCAGGGAGCCTGGACGAAAACTCGCCACATGCGACTTGATGTTGATACGACTTTTTACGCCCGTTATCTCCTGACGTTCAGCGCTGTGCTCCCCGATGGGCAGGTCTGGCGTGAAAAGCTGCCATTTGCTGCCGGACAACAGCAGGAGTTTGTCCTCTTTGACAAGGGTCGGACAGACTATCGCATCGTCCTGGATAAAAACGCATCGGACTCGGAGCGCTGGGCTGCGACCGAACTGCAGTATTGGCTTGGGCAGGTTAGCAATGCCTATTTTCCGATTGTCGATGAATGGACAACCGCTCCAGGTTTTGTCATCGGTTATCATGCCGCATTGGCGGCGCTTTTAAAAGATCCGGAGGTGCGACCGGCGGCTGACGATGAATCGTTCACCTATCAAAATGTCGGTCCGCATATTTATATTCGCGGTGGGTCGCAACGAGGCTCGCTCTATGGCGTTTTGAGTTTTCTGGAAAGAGAATTCGGGGTGCGCTGGTACACGCCGTCGGTGAACCAGGTGCCCAAAAGGCGTCGTTTTGTCTTCGACTATCTCCATCATTCGGAATCGCCGGGTATTCGTGTTCGCAATGATTTTTATTACAAAGCCTTTGATCCGCTCTGGGCGGCGCGCAACCGAGTGAATGGCGCCATGACCTACCGAGAGCAGCCGGGCGGCGTTGAAGCCTATTGGTCGGTGCACACCTTTTATCATTTTATGCCGCCGGGGGAGTTTTATGACAGTCATCCGGACTATTACAGTCTGGTGGACGGCCAAAGAATTCACGAACGAGCCCAGCTCTGTTTGACCCATCCGGAAGTGCTGAATATCGTCACGGATCGTCTGTCGAAAACGATGCGGGAACATCCTGAATACCTCATCTATTCGGTCTCGCAAAATGATTGGGGCAATCCATGCCAATGCGATCGTTGTCAGGATATTGTGAAAGCAGAAGGCAGTGAAGCCGGTCCGGTCATCTGGTTTGTCAATCAGGTGGCCGAACGCATCGAGCCCGAGTTTCCGGATAAATTTGTCGGAACCCTGGCTTACACGTATACGCGTAAACCGACGCGACACATCAAGCCCCGTCACAATGTTGTCATTCGCTTGTGCAGCATTGAATGCTGTTTTGCGCATGATTTCAAATCCTGTACGGAAAATGCCTCATTTCTCCGCGACCTGCAAGGCTGGGCGGACAGTGCCCAGCATCTCTATATCTGGGATTATGTGGTCAATTTCAGCCATTACATTTTGCCCTATCCGAACTTTGGTGTGCTGCAGTCCAATATTCAAACCTTTCGCGAGAACAAAGCCATCGGCATTATGGAACAGGCTGCCTATCAGAGTCGCGGTGGCGAGTTTGCTGAATTGCGAGCCTATCTGTTAGCCAGGCTGCTGTGGAATCCGGATGCTGATGTGGACCGTATCATCAACGACTTTATGTTCGGTTATTATGGTCGCAGCGGTCAATATGTCAAAGCATATTTTGATTTATTGCACCATCAGGTCACGCGCAAAACGCATATTCATCTGGGACTCAAACCGGAGGACAAGCTGTTCACCAACAAGTTCATTCAGCAGGCGGATGTGTTATTTGATCAGGCAGAAATCGTGGCGGAATCAGACGAAATACGCGAGTGCGTCGACATGGCGCGGTTACCGCTTTTGTATCTGAAGATCAACCGTTCGCCCGTGTTGTCAAAGGAGGATGGCACCTATTCCAGATTTTGTGAAATCGTCGCGCGCGAAGGCATCACCCATTTCGCCGAACGCGGAGCACCGCATATGGAGGCGTTTTTTCGGTTTGTAGAAGACGCGAGATGAGACAAACGGAAATACGAGGCCGCAACAAAAGGGTTGTGCACACGGAACAAGGCGGCGCGACCACATTTTAAGCCAGTGATGTACCTGGCGCGGCCTTTGGCCGCGGCCAAATTACAAGCCACGGATGCACACGGATGAACACGGATTTTTCGGTTTTGCTTCGAGAAAGTTTTGGGACTGGAG
>JAFGKD010000109.1 GCA_016928775.1 Candidatus Zhuqueibacterota bacterium
AGGGTCAGGGTATCATCAGAGACTCCATCGAGGTCGGAATCAATAAAGATTTCAACTGGCTGATTATCAAAATCATCCCAATCGGGTGATATTAAATGCGCGGAAGCAGATGGCGCATGTATTTGCGGATATTCAAAGCCGCTGAAGCCATCAGATGACGTCAGTTCCAATTTTAAATCATAGATTTTTGCAGAGCCAGAATTTACAATACCGAGATTCTGTCTGTCAGCATAATTTATCTGAATAGAATCTGTTTGACCAATAGAACAATTTTCTACTTTGAATACTCTTTCGCAATCATCCTCAATGACAATATTTTCCAAATGAACTTCTTTTGATAGTGCATCACTATTTTTCACATGTAGACCATCTCGGAAAATTAATTCATCGGATTGATTAGATTTGCAGTCCGAACGACGATAAGATAGAATCTGTGCATCTGTAAAAAGGTGCACTTGCATTGAAGACTCTAGATTTTCAAGCATGACATGATACTGTCCTTCAGGTATAATGTATCCCACTGGCGGGTGAGGTTCGCTGGTAGCGGGGATGATGGGAAAAAAATCGTCTGATTCGCTGAAAAAAGCATCTTGATCATATCCAATCGATTTGCCGGCGGAATCGGTGATAGAAATGGAAATTTTTGCTGAATTAAAAAAGATCATTTTTTTATTCGACGTGTATTGCGTCGCCATACGATTCGTTTTGAGTAAATCATCGGGTAAAGTTACTGGTATGTTTACGTCACTCAAGTAATCCAATGCCGGACCGGCTAAAAATAATCCGATTGTATATGGACCGTTATTGTCATATTGCCATGTATTATCGGATTTATTTATTTCGATAAATCTATCATTATCGTTTGGGAAATTATTATCATATACATAAATCTTATCAATGCCTGAATTTGTTTTATCTGTTTCTACTTTATAGGGATTAACCGCATGAACAATTGGAGTTTCAAAAGGGAGGGGAAACTCTAAGGTGGATTTGATATGACACAAGACCAAGTACTTATTTTCGCTCTCCTCACTTAACAACATTTGCTTGATTTCAGCTAATGTTGTATTGGCGGTTTTTGCGTAATTTTTTGCATAATCAGCAAGCTGATGTGCTCCCCACTGATGAATCCACAAGCGATTAATGATTTCCCTGACTGTGTCATCAAAAGGTACATTACGAAGAAATGTTATCCCGCGATTATACCCAAACTGACGGAGGGATTGAATATCATCGAAGACAGCAAAAGTAGATATAGAAAAACCGGCACAGGAGCCGTTCCATGGATTACCAGTTGCGCTCTGCTGAGCACCGGACAAAAACTCTTTCATGATAACCCACATATTTATTGCTGATGGTCTGTACCAAATTAAGCCCGGAGGGGGATCGAAATAACATTCGTCTTCACCGTACGCATCGACAAATAGTTTCCAATTTGGAAAATCATCCGGTCTGGCATTAATTGGAGGATTGGGAAATTTTATCGGCCACGTGTTATAGCAAGCAGTTGTGTAATCAAATTTGCTCCACCATGATTGTGGCCACATAATAGGCTGTCCGCTTGCGTCTCTTTGGCCATTTGCAAAATCCCACGCATGATTGGCCAACTGAAATGTTTCATATATACCATTTCTGAGCCTCGCTAATACCCATCCTTTTATTGTGAAAAGATCACTTTCATCATAAATTGTCGGATTCGCCATATCGCTGATTTTTATCCTGCATTGATTTGATGTTAAGTTTGGAATAGTCCAATCATAATGGCCTAACGAGGCAGCCCATCCCGGTGAAATCTCAATCCAGTCTATGCCATTATTGATACTATACTCGATTTTTACGCCAAACACATCATCATCACTCGTCCAGGTAATGTTATGTGTTTCTTCTACCAACCATCTATTGCCAGCAACAGGAGAGGTGATTAATATTCCGGGAGTATACAGGGCGTTATTGTCCACTATGGTGACCGCGGCACTCCCGCCACAACTACCAGGTTGACCGAGATAGGGCGAACCGACGGCAGTAAACCAGTCACCTGTCTTGTCGAGCCAGGTATACCCACCATCATTCGACATGGCAACAACTGATCCATTAGATGTCGCCTTGGCCGATGCTGTGAAAAGATCGCCGCTGTACGGGTGTTGCCAGACGCTGCTCCACCATAAATTTGTCTTGTAGCGTTGTTCCCAGGTTTGCCCGCCATCTAACGAGGTCATGAACGCCCAGGGACCATTACAGGTTGTCGCCGAATAGTAGAGCTGAAGTGGATCACTATAAAAGAGCCCGACCATATCATTTGCCGGGCCGACATCATGTGCAGGATCGGTGATTTCTGTCCAGGAAAGACCGGCGTCGCTTGAATACATCAATCGTGTCCAGTCATTTTGGCCATCAATAACCAGGTAGATTACAGCGTCATCGTTATTGGATTCCTTTGGCACAAAGATGTCATAGGCATGCCACCAGGTATCAAAAGCAGCCAATTCTGAAAATGTGCTGCCGCCATTTTGCGAGACAAATATTCTTGATTTTCTGTTTGCCCCGGCTGCTACCCATAATCTATCTAAAACATGTTCGGACACCTCAAAACCAACCACACGATCGGAAGCATTGCCAACCGGACCACCCCAGGTCCAGGTGCTGCCAAAATTTTCTGAACGTCCAATGAAAACTTCACCGGCATATAGATAGCCACGAAAGACAACGATGTAAATGAGTCCTTGCTGCAGTGGACTTGCCTGCACCCTCGCTACCTGTAGATTATCGCCGCCAATCATACCCAAGATGTCCTCCTGACTAAGAATCTCTATCCAGGTTGGCTCGGCCTCATCCAGATTTTCCGTCATCCACAAGCTGCCAACCCAGGTTTTTGAAGAGCCCAACGAAACCCACGCGCGTTGCAGCGGATCGAACGGATCGATAGTTAATTCAGTAATACCACCCCAATTATCAAAAGGTATCGGCAAATCGCCGCTAATGTCTTGCCAATGCGGATTCTCACTGTAAAAATCACGCGAGCGCGCGATTTGGCCCCGGTTGGCAATATAGACGCCACCGGTGGGTGTGGTTAGACGATTAACGGCTGGTTGATCCGGTTGTGCCGCCGAGGGGAAAAATAGTGTCAGAAAGAGTACTATGATGAGTGGTAAACCGGCAGGCCGTTGCCGAACGGGGCACGATCGAGAAACGGACTTTTTTTGAGTGTTTTTCGTGAACATTTTTACAACCTTTCTCATTTTAATCTGAATAAATTGCCCACACGACAGGTTCCCCGCCGCGGAATAAATGATGTGCAGCACGCTGGCTCTCTACTTTTAGTGAGCAGATTACAAAAATATGTCGCAAAATTTTGTAGAGTACTTTTTTTAACCTGAAAAATTCTTAAACCACAAAGAATCCAAAGGACACAGAGTAAAATCCTGTGTAACATATTGTAAATCAATTATCCCCGCTGTACTACAAATCTGCAGCATTGTGTTTTTTTAGCAAAGTTTATAAGCCACAATTGCACGGGTCGGATCCTCAACCTCTGCATATAACCTTTGTCAAAGAACAAATTTATCCACATTTTTTGCCACGACTACTATGTGGATAACTAAAAAGATGGAATCAATATACAATTTTCACGGATGAAACACAGATCATATCATTCATTTTAAGCCTTTTTAGCCTTCACTCTCAAAGCTTTCTCGAAGCAAAGCCGAAAAATCCGTGCTCATCCTTGTGCATTGTGGCTTAGAATTTGGCTGCGGCCAAAGGCCGCGCCAGGATCTCTGCGCGCTATGTGGTTTGGCTTGTTGTCTGGCAACTATATGTTTTTATTTGTATAGCTAAAATTTGCGAGTACTCCTGGTTAACATATTGCGCCGAAGGCTATATTTGATCCACTATTTTACCAACAGGAGCTTGAGCGAGCGATTTATCGTCTCTCCATAAATTCGACAAAAGTAAAGGCCGGTTGGCAGCTCTTTTCCGTGATCATCCCGACCATCCCAGGAGATCGTGTGATATCCGGTTTCATACGCCTCCTTTGCCAGATGCCGCACGATGTGGCCATTTATAGCAAAAATGTCAATTGTGATATACATTCGTTCTGGCAAGTCGATTCGAAATCGCGTAGAATTGTTGAACGGATTTGGATAGGCCTGGCTCACCGCAAAAGATTCGGGTGGTGAAATGCTAACCAGTTCAGGCCCGTAAAAGTGTTCTGTGCCATTGGTGTCAATTTGTTTCAGTTGATAGGTGTATTCTCCGGGTTGCAGATTGACATCGCGCCAGCAATAGGTCTGCGGTGTAGTGGTTGTGCCGACACCGCTGACAAAACCAATGTTGACAAACGGCGCTTCCGGGTCTGCTCGCAGGATGTCAAATCCCAGATTGTTCGATTCACTTTCCGTACTCCAGGTGAGCAGCACGTCGTGGCCTAAAACAGTGACATTAAAAGATGACAATTCAATGGGTGTGTAACAATCTGTGGACACCATTTTGCCCCAGGCACACGGCACGTCATCCGAACTCGCGGATGGCCAGCCAAACGTGTCTGCCTCGCGTTCCCAAATGGAGAATCCAAGCGTATCACAAAAACCGCGATACAAGCCGAGCCTGGCATAATCAATTTCCAGCTCAATGGAGAACTGTCCCGTAAGTGGTGGCACACTAAAAGCAGCATCCCAACCGGTTTGCGCTATGGCAGACCAATGCACACCATTACCCTGATATTCCGATTTTGCACCGTCGGTTTTCAGCACGATTTGTACGTCATCCGGCTGTGGCGCCATAGCACCATTGTTGAGCGCGTCAAAACAGAGGCGATATTCAAACACCTGGGAGATCGAAGATTTGGTGTTAGAAATCGACCAATACAACGTCTGTTGATCCGTTGCTCGAACATAGATCATGGCGCTGCTGTTGCGCAGTTGAAATGAGAGCGAATTAAACTTTTCAAATAGCGTGACCGAACCGTTCAGATAATAGGGATTTGTGGTGAACGGGATATTTTGAATATATTCACCCGCATCCATGGTCACCGTTGCATTCCAATGTTCCCAGGGCACGGCCACGGCTTTGGGCGTGCATAGCCAGTTGTCGCGCACAATAGCCCAGTTCGCGGGTGTCCCGCTGTTGAGGGGATCATAATTCTCCCAATAGCCGTAGCCCGTCACCGCATGTCCGGGCGTATTGGGATCGCCATCGTCCGGATACCACTGCTCTTCGGGTGCATCATCGAGCTGTGGTACATCATGAACGGGATCAGCCCAGATATACACATGCACCGGCTCTTGTAAAGATGGATCCGTTATCGTGGTTTTATAAACGATGTCCCAGTTCGAAAAACATAAAACAGCGGGCCGGCCAGCATCGATTTCATCTCTAAAATGGTCAAATCCAATCGCAGATTCCGTATCCAAAAGCCATTCAGCACTTGTTTTGCCCGGCAGTACGGGATTGGGGTTATTGAATGGATGATAGATATCCCACTGTATAAATTCTTCAATCCCCGGCTGGATATCAGTTGTGAGGGTTCCGGGCCATCGGGTTGGTGGTTGGTTCATTCTATCGGGACTGCTCGTCGGTCCAGAGGGCGCGTTGCCGTAGCCGTTTGTGCCGCAAAACCAGCCGATGTCCTCGGCAGCAACCTCCGGGGGATTTGGACCCAGCAACATATACGCTCCAGCACGACAGCGTACGTTGGCCCAATAATCGATGACATTGACCGCCGACAGGGGTGCACACCATCCCGGCTTTGTCGCCGGCGGCATTTGGTTGGCATCGGGTACATCCCAGATGATCACACCCGGCAAACCGGCGAACGACGTACTGATCGCCAATAAAACAAAAAGAATAGCAAGTCTCATAGCACTATCCCCATCTGTTATATCAGACTTTTGATTGTGCAGCGTGATGTCCTGCGGCATGAGACGAGAGGGAGAGAATACGCCTGATCTCGAACAGTATAACCACGTGACATGTGTATTTCTTTCATGCAAATCACTCTGACGAACAATTAAAGCGTGAGGTTATTTTAGCCGTCTCAGTGTACGAGCACTATTTTACGGACAATGTGACAATCTTGTGTTTTGAATGAGACGAGGTAAACGCCTGTGCTGACCATCTCTCCGCTGTCATGTGCACCATCCCACAACACGCGATACAAGCCTTTGTTTTGGCGCGACTCGACCAAAGTCCTGACTTTTTTGCCGGCTGCATCAAAGATAAGCAAACAGACCTCACACGCGCGCGGGATAGAATAAGCAAGCGCTGTTGTCGTATTGAACGGATTTGGATAATTCGGATAGAAGACGTAATCACTCGGTATTGCGGCATCATCAGGCTTTTGCAGGTCGGTGGCCAGCGCACAGACCTGGTCCGAATAATCGCTTTCATTGCCGGACAAATCAACGGCGGAAATACGATAATAGTAGGTATTTGCCTGGTCAATCGCGTCATCCACGACAAATGTGTCCGCCGTTGTCCGGAATAAATTTCCTGGAGCTGGAACGAATGTCTTGACCAGACTTTTATAAATGCTATAATGGCTCAAATCTTTTTCCGCATTTTTCTGCCAGGCGAGCGTGACGGCTCTTTCTGATCGATATGCTGTCAATCCGCTGGGTATGGCCGGTGCCAGATTATCGATCGAATAGCCGCTGTCGGGGAGAGATGGATAAAAAACATCCGGATCCGCGGTGTGGGCTGACACATAAAACACCGACCAATGGATGCCCTGACTGGTCGAATCGGCCAGGGTGGGCGCAACGTAGCCGTAGATGTCGTGGCGTTCCGCCGGAATATTGGCTATAAAATCCCATAGTTTACCAGACTGATTTTTATATGTGTTCGCAGTTTCAGTCAGGGTGTGCTCTTTTTCAGTGCCCCCATCATTTCCGGCTGTTTTGTTGATGCCGTCCACGCGCCGCCACAAACTGTAAAATGTCACCGCTGGTTCACTCTTGTCAGTTTCATTCAGACTGCGGCTCCAGGTGACGCGAACCTGCCGGCCCTGGTCATTGGCAATATCGCTGATGCCGAGAATTTTGGGTGCCGCTCCCGTGCTGCTATTGAGAAAAGTGGTGATTGATCCCGGAATATCCGCATCAACAACTAAAATGTCCAGAGTTTCATCCAAATCAAGATCAGCCGTCTGCAGGGCTGTGGCATATTGTCGAAGAGAAAAAGAGCTGCTGTGGCTGAAGTTTCCGTCGCTGTCATTGGTGAAAAATGTCAGCAGATTGTCCCGACTCCCGATGACGGCGACATCGAGATCTCCATCGCCATCAAAATCGTTGGCTAACAGTCGTTGTGGCTGTTCGGGAGCTTTCCATTGCACGGCCTCGGCGAATGAGCCATCGCCGTTATTTTTCAGCAACGAAAGACTATTCGAGTTTACATCCGACGTGCACAGGTCAACGGCCCCGTCGGAATTAAAATCAGCGGCGACGAGATGCTGCGGTAAAAGTCCAACGGAACAAGATTGCGAGGATGAAAAATTACCCCCGTCATTCACATAAATACTCACACTGTTCGACAAAGATTGAACCGCGGCGACATCCGCATCACCATCCAGATCGACATCAGTGAGAACAAAAGCTCCGGACGCGCTGATTCGGGTTGGCCGAGGTTGATGCAGGCTTCCGTTGCCATCGTTTGTAAACAGCACGAGATGTCCGGTCATGCCGGAGGCCGCAATGTCCAGATCACCATCACCGTCACTATCACCGGTTTGTACCCAACTATAGCCGGAATTTTCTGCATAGCCATAGACGGTTTTGCTGAATGATGTGTTGTCGTTTTGCCAAACAGTCACAAAACCCTGGTTGCCGCTATCATGATTGGAGGTGATCAGATCGATATCGCCGTCCCTGTCAATGTCCGCTCCAATCATGTGGGTTGGATGGTAAACGCCGTTGAATGACTTGTGCAAGCTAAAGTTCCCCTGACCATCATTGATATAAATAAAAAGAGAGCCGGGCGCGCCGTCCTCAGCGGTTGCTATGTCCATATCGCCGTCCATATCGAGATCCCCGACGTAAAGACAATTGGGCATCACACCGGCGTCAAGCTGGCTGGATTGTGCATAGTCCAGCGAGGCTCGTCTTGACTCGATGTGAAAGCACCAGGAAAAGCCCTGGGGGAGAAAAGATGAATCCATAGCTTGAATATTTTTTGACAAAATCACATGCATCCATTCGCCTGCGCCGAAGTAGTGATGTGGTGTCAGCCGCATGCCGGCGCGGTGTACGGGATAGGTGAGGTCAAACGAAATGAGTCCGCTTTGGCTGCCATAGATCATTAGATTGTGCGGCGTGAGCGTTCTTTCGTTCAGCGCTTTATTAAACTCGGCGGTGATGAGCGCGTCCTGCGGTGTAGCGATTGCATTTTGTTGTGGGAAAGTAGACGTTACGGCGAGCCCGCCAGCCCATATCTTGTTTGTCAGCAACACGAATAAAACTGGTAAAAGCAGTCTCTTTATCTTTGACTCCATCTCAACCTCCAAAATGTTTACATCAATGATTCAGCATAAAGCTGTTATCCCAATGGGGCGGCTTTCTCAGTCGGCTAAAGAGAGTGGAGGAGCGATCGGCTTTTTCGTATGGATGTAGCCAGGATTCGTCAGACAGCATATCGGAAGTGATATCAGAAAGGTTGAAGAGCACCGCGTTGCGCCGCCGACTGTGGTTTGACAGATGCTGTTTGTCCTGTCATTTTTTCAAGATATAAAAAATATAATGCAATGTCCACATCAAAATATATGCCACATCAAGTTGGATGAAGAGTAGCCAAAAGAAAAAAACTACAGCGCCGAAAAGACGGAGGGCGTCGGCTTTTCGGCGCTTTTTTATCATGATCCCCCGAGATTTAAAAAATCACACTCGACAGAATTATCACTTTAAAGTAACAAGCGATTTCCACTTTTTTGAGTTGACGAGATCAACTGTTGTTCACTTTGTCAAGCTCTGGCGACATGAAGCAGCAAATAGAGAAATGCTGAAATCCACAGCGTTAGCTTGATCATGGTCTTTGTGTACAACTTTAAATGTAAAGCAGTCCTGTGCATGGTTTTCCTCATCTCATTGGTATGAATGCAAATCGTTATCCCGGTTCATTCAAGGATAATGCCAAAAAAGTGTTGAAAAATTTGTGGGGTTTTAGCTTCTAATTTACAGTGCTTTACATTTGCAGTACCCGCTCATATGATGACAATTAAAAATGTCGGAATTCGCTGATATGCGGAAAAATCCCGCGTTTATTTTACAAATAATTGTTTGATTCATGTAGCAAGATGATTATCTTTTGAATGAAAACACCAAAAGCAGCATAAAGAGCAAAGACAACAACCACAAAAAAACTATGCGAGCCGCCTTTTTATCTATTTTGTTTATCCTCATTGCAGCATGCCATTCAAAAAATTTTTATACCCTGTCATTCTCCACCTTTTTTGGTGCCAGTGCGAACGAGGGGATTCGCGATGTTGAGGTGGATGAACAGGGAAATATCTATATCGCTGGCACGACCAATTCGCCTGATTTTCCCACGACTCCCGCTGCTTTCATACAAAAGCTTGATACTACTCTTGGAACGTCGCGTTGGGGCTACAATTCGGATATTTTTGTGGCAAAATTTTCCGAACAGGGGGCGCTGATATGGTCGACGCTCATCGGTGGTCCCAATTCCGAGGAAGCCTACGGTATGGAGATTGACAGCAAGGGCTATATTTTAGTGCACGGACGTGGCGCTGTCGGTTCTCCCGTAACACCCGGTGTCTACCAACCGGATTTCAAAGGGTGCGGCGGCGACGATCCGGGAAATCCGCACAATACCGCACAAAACGCCTATATTGCCAAAATGACGCCGGATGGTGCATCGCTCGTGTGGGCCAGCTACTTTGGCATTGATCATCTGCACCGCGACCTGGCTCTTGACGCCTATGACGATATTTACGTCACCTGGGGCGTGCGTCCCGAGGAAAATGACCTCTATCATTGGGCGACCTGGATGAATCCCTTGTGGAACCGGAATGCTTTTCAAAAGGAGCCGCAGGGCGGCATAGATTGTGGTGTGGCTAAAATCAGTGGTGACGGCCGGCGGGTGATTTGGGCAACCTATCTCGGCGGCTCGGGCGATGACTCCATCGAAGCCTCTATCGCTGTCGATGACAGCGGCTATGTGTTCGTCGGCTGTCAGACCAGTTCTATCGATATGCCTACCACCGAGGGCGCTTATGATCGCACGCACAATGGCGGTTTTGATTGGTATGTCGCCAAATTGGCACCGGATGGCTCTGACCTGATTTATGGCACTTTTATTGGTGATGAAGGTGATAGCTGGCTCAACACACATAATTTAACCGTGGATAAAACGGGCAATTGCTATTCATCAACGTGCGCCACCAGCTCGGCCTTTCCAACCACGGAAGGCGCATTTCAACGCAAACACACCGGCGCCGTCGATTGGGGTATTGTCAAGTTGTCGCCGACCGGCGCATTGATGGCGGCGACACTGTTAGGCGGTACGAATCTCGACAATCCGGATGGCATTCGAATCGATGCTGAGGGCAACCTGGTGTTGTTCGGACAAAGCAGTTCACCGGATTTCCCGGTCACTGCCGATGCATTTCAGAAGAACAATGGCGGAAATGATGACGCCATCATTGTAAAAATGAGCCCGAATTTGGACAGACTTTTATACAGCACCTATCTTGGCGGTG
This sequence comes from Candidatus Zhuqueibacterota bacterium, assembly GCA_016928775.1. GTDB lineage: Bacteria > Zhuqueibacterota > Zhuqueibacteria > Residuimicrobiales > Krinioviventaceae > Kriniovivens. The sequence goes on from JAFGKD010000109.1 coordinate 10,706, forward strand.
AGGCTTACGATGCCGGGCGCGCGGGCGCCGTCGATAAACACGGCGACTTGATCGTCGCTGGCGAAAGCAGCGGTGGCTCCTGGCCTTTGATCAATGGGTTTCAAAAGAAAATGCTGGGCGAGGAAACAACAATAATCGCAAAATTAACAAAAAGAGAGTACGGTTATGGACGACGATAAGAAATCAACAACGAAAAATGTTGCTAATGCATGTACATGGGGACCGTTGTGGTTCGTGGGGTGGTTGTTTACTATTGGTTTTGTTCACCTGTCGTTCTGGAAAGCAATCCTGGCTTTGGCTGTTTGGCCATATTATCTTGGCATCGCGCTGAGCGCATAAAAAAACCTCGTCCCGAGTGCCTGCCAGCTATATATTAGGGGACGAGGTTTCTGACCAGAAAGGTGGAGGGAGTGCCTTTCCAGATCTCTATTTTCAAGTGGCTTTTTTTACTCGTGAAAAATCTTCAAGTTCCCGATTTTATTCGCCGTGCTTCCACAAGCAAGGACAAAATCAGGCCGGCGAGGATGATTGCACCCCCGAAAAATTGCATCATTGTGATGGCTTCCCCGAGGATCAGCCAGGCGAGGATTGAAGCGCCGACCGGTTCTCCGAGCGATACGATGGCTACGGTAGTGGCGGAGAAATATTTCAGCGCCCAGTTAAAGCTGGTATGCCCAACAACCTGCGGTAGCAGCGAGATGGCGAGGAGCAGAAGATAAGTCGCGCCGTTAAATCCCGCAACCGGTGTTCCGCCGATGAGTATAAACACCATCGTCACCAAAGCGGCCGATCCATAAACCGCAATCACGTACGGCAAGGTCTCCATGCTTTCGCGCAATCGGCGACCTATAATGAGATATACGGCGACAAATAAAGCGCCGGCCAAAGCCAGTACATTACCCAGCAGACGCGTCGGATCTACTGAAAAATCCGCGCCACTGATGATGATGCTGCCGGTAGCAGTGAGGAAAATGCCTAAAATCAGCAATCCGGTTGGCTTTTCGCGCAAAAAAATGGTGCTCCCCAAAGCCACCCATATGGGCGATGTCACGACAAGGACAACCGAACTTGTTATGGAGGTATAGTTGAGCGACGAAATCCAGGTGATGAAATGCAAGGAGAGCGCCATGCCCGAGAGGAGTGCCAGAATCAATTGCGTCCGCTTGTATACCTTGTGCAGCGAACAACCCCGCAACCGATAAAGGCCAAAATAAAAAATGGACGCCAGGCCGACGCGATAAAGGGTAATCGTGAGCGCCGGAGCCGCACAGAGTTTGATAAAGATGGATGCGGTGGAAATCGCCAACAAACCACAACCCAGGACGAGCACAGCTCGACTGCGAAGCGTCATCTGCATCAATGTGGTTCCCGGCGACGTGGCACGAGGAGCTCATCGAGATCGTTGGGCAAAATGGTATGTGCAAAAACCTGCCTGGCTTGTGCCAACAGAGCGGTTTCTTCTTCTGCCTGGATTCGAATGCTGAGATGCCACAAGGCCAACGTCCCCACGCCGGCCTCTTGTGCCAGCGTTGCTGCCTCCCGAGAAGTGCTGTGCCAGGTCGGTTCGGCACGATCAGCATAGAGATCGGAAAAGGTGCTGTCATGGATGAGCACATCGCAGTTTTGTGCCAATTCCACTGCTGCTGCACAAGGACGTGTATCGGTGCAGTAGGTGATCACCCGACCCGGAATGGAGGGGCCAACGACGTCGCCCGGATCGATCTGTCTGTTTTCAATTTGTATACTTTCGCCATGCTGTAAGTGTCGCCGTTGTGGCCCGGGCGGAATGCCCAGTTGATCCGCCCTGATGGCATCAAATTTCCCCGGTTTTTCCGCCTCGTGAAATCGATACCCAAGACAAGTCGAGCTGTGGCGCAAATTTTTTGCGGTGACGATAAACTGGTCAATGCGAAAATTCGATGTCGTATCGGGAGACAATTCGACAACCTTGACCGGATAGTCGAGCGTGTACTTTGATATCTGCGCGATGGTTTCTATATAGGCAGACAGACCTGGCGGCCCGGTGATGGTGAGCGGGGCGTGACGGCCAAAGAGCTGCTGCGACGTTAAAAAGCCGGGCAAGCCAAAGATATGATCTCCATGCAGATGCGACAGGCAGATCGTGTGAATTTTTGACGGTGACAGACCCGCCTGCATGAGCCGCAATTGCGTCCCCTCTCCACAATCGCACAGGATGATCTTGCCCTGCCGACGGATCGCCAGGGCCGGCAGACCACGAGTCAGAGATGGCGCTGCAGCGCCGGTGCCGAGAAATATTATTTTGAGCTGATCGGACACTCTCATTTTGTGTGTGACAGATGCTTGTTGGCGAACTTTATATATTGATCCCAGTCATAATCCGTGACATCGTGCTTGCCGGGGCGGACATGATAGCCAATGGTACCAAACGCAGGCTGACTCACGTCCGGCATCTCCTGCGCAGGCATACCCTGCAGGCCAAACAGCTCATAAACCGGAGAGGCATATTTTGTCGACAGGAACTCACCGCGCGGATCGGCCCAGAGGTCTTCTTCGGCGCTGGCTACGTAAACCGGTCGCGGTGCCATCAGCGCAATGAGCATGTGTTGGTCTACGGGACAAGCATTTTCATTGTCGTTATATTGATTAAAATTATCGCAAAACCAGTGCGGGAAACTGGTGTTGATACGCTTGACCGTTTCGCCAAAAGCGCGTCGCGACAGCGCTGCTCCACCACAGCCAGAATTGTTGGAGATAACGATGGCGAAGCGCTCATCCACAGCTCCGGCCCATAGCGCAGTTTTACCGAGACGCGAGTGCCCCAACACAATGACTTGCTCGTGAGCAATATCCTCGTCTTTTTCAAAATAATCCATCGCGCGACTCAATCCCCAGGCCCAGGCTGCGATCGCACCCCATTCGTCTGGCGCGGGCTGCGTCTGGCCTTCCTGGTAAAAATAGGGGTGGATGCCATTGTCAAATTTCCCCTCATCATCGGGATCAATATCGCCATAATAAATTGTCGCGAGACCATAGCCACTTTCGAGAATGGTTTTTATCGGCCAGCGTCTGGCACTGACGCCACGGGTCGCCTGGGTGGCTTGATGATCCGTGATGCCATATTGGTCTGAATTTCTCACCCAGCTTTTGGTGATGAGCACCGCCGGATCATCAATGACCGTTTGGTTGCCGTAAAAATTGAGACCAACAAACAGAGGCGCCGGTTTCTCGACCTTGTTTGGCAGATAGATCAACACATCCATAAAGGGGCCCTCTTTTTTGCCGATGAGATAGACACGAACCTGTTTTCGGGTGGCCAGACCGTTCAGCGTCAGTGGATCGCTTTCAACAATTTCAAAAGTGATTTTTATTTTTTTCTCCGGTGCTTTGCCGTAAACAAACTCCTCGAACAGTGACAGAATTTCCGGGCGCCGTTTATCGATCCAGGTTTGACTGTCTTGCACTTTTGGTCCATCCAGCATCACCAAAGGATCGGGCAATTCAAAAACCGGGACTTTGGCCTCGTCGTAATTGATCCCCTCCGGCTGCGCCAATACGAACGAGATGATGCATAAAAAAATGAAAAAGGTCGCTTTACCTGACATGTGTTCCTCCTCTGCTTGTCTGACGTGAAACAGTCTGCTGACTACTTACGACTCACCTGCTTGCTACCCGCCACGTCCATTTACTCTTTTCTCACTTTTGCTAAAATCTTTTCCTTCTCGGTCTGCGCCTTTGCTTCAGCCTCCTCGACCGGCAATCCTTCATACTCGCCCGGTTTTTCAAAACCAATATCCAGCAACCAGGCCATGGATCGCATGCGACGACGATCGTGAACCATTTTGAACAGCTCATCTTGTTGCAGTTGTTCCGCATAGTCTTGTGCATCCATCTCTTCAACAGGCACAGCTAACCCTTTCAGCACCAGTTGGGCCATTAGCGCGTGGCCAGTCCAGCCCGGATGAACGCCGTCTGAACTTAAAGTAAAATCCGGATTCGTCTCTCTTTGATTGTGCAAATAGTCCAGCATCGGGCCATTTAAATCGTAAACGCGCACACCTGCCATATCCAGACTTGCTAGCCATACAGCGTATTCTGCCAGGACGTCATTGTAGTCTGCATACGGTGTTGGATAGCCGAACTGTTTGGCTTCCAGACTCACCACTTTTTCCGGGATAGCGGTGGGATCAAAAAGCGGCGGGGTGAGGAGAATGACGTGCGCGCCCGCGGCTTTGACATCCGCAATGAGCTTTTGAATGCCGTCTTTGTAGGCTTGAAAGCGATCGTCGCTTTGGGGATGGTAAATGCCATCATTCATGCCGTAGCAGGCAAAAACGGTTTGCGGTTTGAGCTTTTGCAGCATTCGTCCCAATCGGTCGTGCACGTTGGGTCGTGGATAGGGATGTTCAGGCTCGGTCAAACCGGAGACGGTTTCACTCGATAGTCCAATGCTAATAAGATCAACATCAGCTTCGGGATAATGTTTGAACAGCTCGTATTCAATAATGCTCACGTAACGACCATCTTGAGTGATGCTGTCGCCAAGAAAAATAATACGACCGTTCAGAATGTCGGGTGCATTTTGTTGAGGTTGGCAAGCTAATATGAATAGGCTGAGGCTAAGACGAAGCATAATTCGTGTCATTGGAATTCCCTCATGTATTTTTGTTTATTATAACCAAAATGAGACTGAAAGACAAACAGAATCTTGGGGAATCTGTAAAACGCCAATTTTTAGTGTGTTCTGTGCTAAAAATTCCGTACTATGATTGGGATCTGCCGCGCGTTGGCGGAGGCAGTTGGGATTGGAAAAAAATGAAAAGCGAAAACATTTTTGCCTTGTGTGATCTGGATTGAGACAAAGCGGCCGAGGTGTTTGCGCGTTATCCGAATGCAGAATTGTCCACAATCGCCGAAATCACTGCCACGATCGGTTGGTCACGGTGCACCCAACAGTGATTTAACGTGCAGGTCAGCTGGAGGTGTTATGAGCTATGGGTGAGACTTTGGAAATGATCCTCAATTATTCGGTCAATTTGGATGGGCTGAAAAAGATGATTACGAGTCCAGATGAACAACGTTTGGTATGGCCGGATTCAAAATTCCCTTTTTTTGACACCGAGTGGCTGGAAAAATTGGCGTTCAACGATGGGCATCGATCATACTACTGCCTGATGGACGGTGAACCAGTGGGGCATCTCGCCCTTCGACGCACCGACGACGCGCATATAAGGCGAATTGTGTTTGTTGTGGTCGCTCCACACTGCCGGCAAAAGGGGATCGGACGTTTTATGATCAATGAAATTGAAAAAATATGCCGACGAGAAAAATTGGCAGAAAAATTGACCTTGCGCGTACGATCCCATAACCGCATTGCAAAATCTTTGTATGAGAAATGTGGCTACCGGGTTTATGCGATCGAGGGTACTGCAATGGATATGGAGAAATTATTGATTTCATTTTAGCTATTCTTTCAAATACTGATCCAGAAAGACGTAAACTTTGGCAAGATTTTCCTTGCTTTCAAACGCCGGCCCACCATGCTTGACGCCAGGCAATAATTCCAGCGTGACCTTTTTTCCGCCCAAAACCTCCTTGAGTCTGGCGGCAAAGTAAATCGATTGCTCAACCGGTACCAGTTGATCGTCCGTGCCATGCTGAATGAAAAAAGGCGGATCATCTTCAGTGATATAAGTTTCCGGATTGGATTTGGCGACCAGCTCGGGGATTTCAGTGATTTTCTCGCCAAGATATAACGACTCAGGCGATTCGGATTCATTATGATCCGGCTTTCCCATGCCGCTGGCGATTAACTGCTCGTCCATTTTCAGGAAATCTGTTGGACCGAACCAGTCCACCACCGCCTGTACGCGACTCGATTGTTCCGGGTAGCCGAGTGTCAAATCTTCCAGTTCAGCTACTCCACCAGTGAGACCGGCCATCGCCGACAAATGGCCGCCAGCCGATCCACCCCACAAGGCAATTTTGTCCGCGTGCAGAAAATAGTCGTTCGCATGCGCGCGAATCCAGCGAATCGCTGCTTTGACATCGTGCACTGCTTTTGGAAAATGCGCTTCACCGCTCATACGGTAGTTAATCGAGATGACGGCGTAGCCACGATTCAAACCCTCTAACATAGGGCGTAGTTGGCCATCTGCCTTGTCTCCAAAACGAAAGGCGCCGCCATGAATCGAAACAATGACTGGAAATGGCCCATCACCCTCTTCTGGCAGATAGACATCGAGTTTCTGGGCTGGCGAGAGCGAGGCATACGGCACATCGAGCCATCGACGCGATATGGAATCCGTGTTAATCCTGTTCTGCGCCAGGATCACTGATTGTGATGCACAGACAAAAAAAAGTATCATAAAAATGGTTATACAATATTTCATATTTTTCCCTTTCGCTAATTGATTCTGTTTGCAGTGCATTTTCAACGACAAATATCGTCTATTTCTTGCAAAGTTGCCACTAGATTTTCCTCTTTAGAATGGAACGCGATGATCTTTGAAACAAATGACACAGAGATATTATCTAACTGAGAATCCAAGCTGGCGGGATTTTTTGTGGCTTTAAAAGATTTCAAAATTTTGCAGGCTTTTACGGCTTTTAGCTGAGCACCCGCAAGTGAGGTACAAAGCTTTGCCAAGACCCTTTGTTTTTTAGATCTCAATGTTTATATTTTAGATGAAATGGTTCATAGATATTATACTAAAAAACAGATTTTTATCTATCCAGAGGAGAGCAAATCGTGAAATCTCCTTCCTTTTTACTGCTGCTTCTGTTTGTCTCCATTACAGGGTGTCCGTACCTCGTACGATCACAAAACCAGAACAACCTGCCGCACTTTGTAAAGAGTGAGGAAAAAACACAATTGATTGTCAATGGTTTGCCTTTTCTGCTGTTGGCTGGTGAGGTACATAACTCAAGTTCATCTTCGCTGGACTATATGGAGGAATCGGTTTGGCCAGAGCTGGTATCGCTGAACTGCAATACCGCGATCGTCACGGTTTCGTGGGAATTGTTTGAACCGAATGAGGGTCAGTATGATACGCAACTGATCGACGGTCTGATCTTTGGCGCGCGTAAACATAATTTAAAGCTGGTTGTCATCTGGTTCGGCACCTGGAAGAACGCCTGGTCGACCTATGTGCCGGGATGGGTGAAACAGGACACCAAACGCTTCCCACGCGCCAGAACAAAAGGGGGCGAGTCCATGGGTACGCTCTCCGCTTTTAGTGAGGCATCCTGCGCTGCTGATGCCCGAGCTTACGCCGAGCTATTGCGGCGCATTCGGGAAATTGATGCAAAAGAACAGACCATCATTTTGATGCAGGTTGAAAATGAAACCGGCATCCTGACCACAGACCGGGATTATTCGCCGTTGGCCAATGCCGCGTTTGGCGAAAATGTTCCCGAAGAATTGACAGCTTATCTAACAAAGAACAAATCCACCCTGCATCCCGAAATGAAATTGCTTTGGGAAAAAACCGGCTATCAGACCAGTGGCACCTGGACGCACGTTTTTGGTGACCATGCTGCTGAAGTTTTTATGGCCTGGCACACCGCTGCTTATCTCGAAAAAGTTGCTGCTGCCGGCAAGCGGGAATATCCGTTGCCGATGTTCGCCAACGCCTGGCTGGTGCAGTTTGCGGGACAGGAAGCCGGCAACTATCCGAGTGGCGGTCCGGTCTCGCGCATGCACGATGTATGGCGCTGTGCCGCGCCGTCGCTGGATGCATTTGCGCCGGATATTTACATCCAGGATTTTCTCGGTGTGTGCGATGATTATTCTCGCAACAACAATCCTTTGATCATTCCGGAAGCGCGACGCGACGGCGTCTCGATCGCAAATATGTTCTATGCCTTCGGCGAAAAGGATGCGCTCTGTTTCGCGCCGTTCGGCATTGAAAGTATGGTGGCAAAAGGCGCTCTGGAAGGTGATATGCCATGGTTCGGCCAAATGAGTCAATCAGATGGTCAGCGATTTGCTCAGTGCTACAAGATCCTCAACGACATGATGCCCATTCTCACCCGCTACCAGGGCACAGACCAGATGATCGGATTTGTCCAGGGCAAAGAAGAATCAATCGAACGTGATCTCGGACGCTATCGGATTCACATCACCTTCACCGGCTCCACAGAAATCGGCCAGGTGCCTGGCGGCGGACTTGTCATCGCCGAGTCTCCGGATGATTTTATCCTCGTCGGTCAGCAGTTTTCTTTTCGTTTTCAACAGGGAAAAGGCAGTGCAAAACATGTCGATTATCTCGAACATACGGAAGGTGTTTACCAAAACGGCCAATGGCTTCCCGGCCGGCGCTTGAACGGCGATGAGTATTATGTGCCGCTGGAGATAAATCCGCACGTGCGCAAGGTTCGGTTGTACAGCTATGACTGATGTGTAGTGTCGACGGATCCATCTTTGCGAGTGCGAGATGCTAACTGATATGAATGCAATTATTTGAGTCAATGTGAAACGTCAAACGCGGGATAGAAAATAAACGGTTAATTATTCATCAACTTTCACGTTTCACGTTTGACGTTTCACGTCTCACTTGTTCATCTCTGTGTGAGAATCGTACAAAAAACATGGATATAATCATGAAATTCAAAAAAACGATCACGCCCCTTGTTTTCGCCATTATCGTACTTGCTGCGCTGACAACACTGGTGGGCATTTTTTCAAAGGCTGGCCCGGGGGAATACGAGTATGAATCGATTCGGGGACAAACCGTGACGATTTACGGCAAAGGCATTTATCAGCACATGTCAGCCGATGTGGCAATACAGGGTAGTGCGCAGGATGTTGTGACCCTGCTCGTTGCCATTCCATTACTGCTGATTTCGTGGATCGGCGCCGGAAAAGGATCGCTGAAAAGTCGTTTCGTATTAGCGGGAACCAGCGGGTACTTTATGGTCACATTTCTCTTTTATACCGCCATGGCTATGTACAACAGCTTGTTTGTGCTCTATGTGAGTTTGTTGGCCCTGTCATTTTTCACCTTGACCTTGAGCTTGTTGTCATTTGATATGGCGGAATTGCCGTCTTTTTTTGGCAACCGAACGCCGATCAAATTTGTCACCGGTTTTCTGTTGTTCAATACAATCACTATTGCGCTTTTGTGGCTCAGCATTGTTGTGCCGCCCCTGCTCAACGGTACGATTTATCCCGAGGCTGTGCAGCATTATACCACATTGATCGTGCAAGGCCTGGATCTGGGACTGCTGCTGCCGACAGGATTTGTCGCCGCCGTGCTCTTTATGAAAAAGCGGCCCATGGGATATTTGTTGGCGCCGACCTATATCATTTTTTTGTCTATTTTGATGACGGCGCTCACGGCAAAACTTGTTGCCATGGCTTTGCAGGGTGTCAATGTGATTCCGGCGGTGTTTATCATTCCAGCAATAAATATAGTGGCGATTTTCTGTGCCTGTTTGCTGTTAAGAAACACAGCACGTTAGATGCTAACCTGCATTATTCACAAACTGCTCACACAAAGCCACAAAAACACTAAGAAACAAAAGGTTAGGTGTTTATGGCAAAAATGACAAT
>JAFGKD010000110.1 GCA_016928775.1 Candidatus Zhuqueibacterota bacterium
GATTGTTGAAAAAAAACTGCACATTCCCGGCGATATTTCTCTCATCGGTTTTACCGACAGTATTATGACGCCCTATCTGATTTGTCCGCTCACCTCCATAACACATCCTCTTGAAGATATGGGCGTTCGTGCGTTCAAACTGCTGCTCCAGCATATGGATTCAAAAGAAAAATTACCTTATTCACGCATCGTGGTTCAAACAGAAATGGTATTGGGTGCCTCTACAGCGCCTTTGAGTACAGTGGCTGTCGTATAAAGGAGTTGATGTATGAAGCGTGCAAACATTTTAATTTTCTTTGCTATTGCGTGCGCCTTTTTCCAATGGTTTGCGCCGGCGGCTTTTGCCGGTGTAACGGGTAAAATTGCCGGCAAAATAGTCGACCAGGAAACCGGTGAAGCCTTGCCAGGGGCGAATATTGTTCTCGAGGGAACAAACCAGGGTGCAGCAGCTGACATTGAGGGGAAATTTCTCATCCTCAACGTCACCCCGGGAACCTATTCGTTGCGCGTCCAAATGATGGGATATACTCCAGTGGTCGTCACGGATGTGCGCGTCTTTAGCGACCGAACGCGTAAAGTCGATATCGAAATGTCCATGACAGTGATTGAAGGTCAGGAAGTGACCGTTGTCGCCGGGCGCGAGGTTGTCGAGTTTGATCGAACAAACACCGCCTCTTATGTCGGACAGGAAGAGATCGAAGCCATGCCCGTTCAATCACTGTCCCAGGTGATCCAGCTCCAGGCGGGCGTCATCACCGATGCCGGTGGCGGTCTGCACTTTCGTGGCGGTCGCTCGCGTGAGGTCGCTTATATGGTCGATGGTATCCCGGTCACCAACTCGTTCAACCAGGGCGGCGGCTCAAACGTCGATGTTGAAAACAATATGGTGAAAGAACTGCAGGTCATCACCGGGACGTTCAACGCTGAATACGGCTCCGCACAATCCGGCGTGGTGAATGTCGTCACCAAAGTGCCGGAAAATAGCTTTCATTTCACCCTGGATGCCATGACCGGCGGCTATTACGCACCCAATAAACCACAATATATAGGACTGGATACATTCGATCCGTTGAATGGTCAGGATATTCGCTTCTCGATTTCCGGACCCATCCCTTTCCCAAAATCTCTCGGCAAGCTGGGCTTTTTCGTCAATGGACGGGTGATCGATGAAAACGGCTATCTGCACGGCGAACGGCGCTTTATGCCCGAAGATGGCTGGGAGATTGAGGTTTTTCGCGAATGGTACTGGGCGACGTACGATCCACGCGATCCCCTGGTGATTCCTATCCCCGACTCGCTCCACACCGGCGATGGTGAAATTGTCCCCATCAACTGGCAAAAAAAATATAATCTCAATACCAAGCTGGTGTATGAGCCCACGCCGGCCATCACCTTGTCCTACAACATGTTCTGGACAGATTCCCAGGGAAAATCCTATTCACATTCATGGCGCTACTGCCCGGATGCACTTCCTTATTGGTACAATGATAATCTTACCCACATGCTGGTGCTCACGCATGCGCCATCGCAGAATGTCTTTTATAATCTTCGCTACTCCTTTCAGGAGAATCACGGCAAATCCTATACATTCGAAGATGCCAATGATCCGAGGTATCAGACCGCTGCCATCAATGCCTGGGACCCGGGTAAAATAACCGGTTACGATTATGGCGGCATTTATAGCTGGGATCGCCGCTGGAATGATCGATCTCTGCATCTCCTCAACGGCGATGCGACCTGGCAGATCAGTAAAGTTGTGGAAGTAAAAGGTGGATTTGAATACAAGACGCACAATTTATACTATAAAAACGCGCCGTTGCGAACCGAAGAAGGATATGAGCTCATGCAATTCCCCTATACGCGCAATGAAATCCGCGGCCTGGAACTGCCATATAACTATTTTAAGGAACAGACGAGCAACTATGAATATGGCACGTTGCGACTGCGGGAAACTTCGCCGGATAGCGCGGATGATCATCAATTTTATACCGAATATGAACGAACGCCTGTCGAAGGGGCTGCCTTTGGTCAAACCAAACTGAGCCTGGGAGAAGTTATTTTGAATGCCGGCTTGCGGTTTGATTATTTTGATCCGAATGATCGCTACGCTCCCGACTATTCGGGCGTCTACCCGGAAGCGGTGGGCGCGGACACCTTTTATATCGATGCCGAGCCCAAAATGCAAGTGAGTCCACGATTTGGCTTGTCTTTTCCAATTTCGGAAAAAGGCGCCATGCGTGTCTCCTACGGCCATTTCTTTCAGGCGCCAAGCTTTGAAAAAATGTACCAGAATCCCATCCTGCCATACTATAATAAATTCAGCATCATGGATTCCCGAGTTGGCAATCCCAACCTCAAGCCGGAAAAGACAATTCAATACGAGCTTGGTTTGCAGCAAGAAATTGTCACCGGATTGGCCATGGAGTTGACTGTGTTTTACAAAGATATTCGGGATTTATTGGGCATAGAAATCCTTACGCTCAGCGATGCGACGACATTCTATCGCTACGTCAACAAAGAATATGGAAATGCCACAGGTGTTACGCTTGCTTTTAATTATGCTGATCCCACGGGGAAGATGAGCACCAATATTGATTATACATATATGGCTGCAAAAGGAAGCTCATCGAGTGGAGAGGCATTGCAGGCGGTCGCTATTTTGTCCGGCACCGGACGTGGCGCCTATACCATGGCGACCAGAAGAATTGACTTTTTGGAATGGGATCAAACGCATTCTTTGAATGCCACGGTGAGTTTGCGTCCAAGACAGGACTGGTACTTTAGTGTTATAGGCCAGATGGGCACAGGCTTACCCTATACACCGGCGACACTTGATCAAAATATTGAAATTCCAGGCGGCTGGTGGGATAACGCGGATCGCAAACCACTGCGCTGGAATGTTGATTTCAAGATCAATAAATCATTTCGCTTTGCAGGTATGAATATGGGCGTTTACCTCAACCTTTTCAACATATTCAACAACCTCAATGAAAATCATGTCGATCCGATCACCGGTCAGGCTGGTCCACGAGCTTACTTGCCCGAAATTGCGCGAAAACGATATACGCGACTGGAGCAGGTTGGGGCTTTTACGCGAGAAGAGGCTGATTACAATCCAACGCAATATTCGCGACCCAGATTGGTTCAAATTGGTCTGTCGCTGGGACTTTAATGAGAGAGGTAACGTGAAATGAATTGGCAAAAAAATAGATATAAAACATTAGGCGTCGCACTCGTTTTTGCGCTTTTTTTGCAGATCGATCCGGCGATGGCACAAGTTAATCCATCCGAGCTGGCCTATGACACCGATGTCAGTCGCCGAGGTACGGCAGCCGGCGCCATGCTGGAAATTGGCGTTGGCGCCCGCGCCGAAGCCCTCGGCGGCGCGTTCGTCGCCGTAGCGGATGATCCATCAGCCTTGTATTGGAATCCGGCCGGTATTACCAATATTCCGGCAATCAGCCTGCAAGCAACAAAAACAGACTGGTTCGTCGACACCCAATTCCATGCGGTTGATCTGGTGATTCCGATTCGAGCCGTTAGCTCCGCTCTTGGATTTCATTTAGCCATGCTGGATTACGGCACCAATCCGGTTCGAACAACTTTTCGGCCGGAAGGCACAGGCGAATATTATACGGCGAACGATTTTGTCGCGGGACTCTACTGGGCAATGGGTATTACCGACCGCGTCTCCGTTGGACTCGGTGCCAAGTATTTCCAGCAAAGCATTTGGCATGTACAGGGTTCGACAATTGGCGTCGACCTGGCCATCTTGTTCGAAACTCCCATCAAGGGATTAAAACTGGGTGGCGCATTGAGCAATCTCGGACCGGAATTTGGTCTCTCCGGTCGCGACCTCACAAGAATTGCCGACATTGACGGTCGAAAAGATGAATATTTTAATAATGATAATGTCGCGATTCATTTGGCGACAGAAAAGTATCCTCTGCCTCTGCTCTTCCGTTTTGGCATTGCGTATGAGCTCATGTTTAATGAAAAAAATTCATTGCTTTTCGCGAGCAATTTCAACTCTCCCAGCGACGACGTGGAAACCGTTGACCTGGGTTTTGAAGCAAAGCTTTTGAATGTCGCTTATCTTCGCGCCGGCTATCGATCATTGTTCGCTGATTATGCCGCTGATGGATTGACCCTCGGCGCCGGATTGCGCTATAAAATCCTCGGTGCAGCAGTCATCTCCGTTGATTATTCCTGGACCGACTGGAGCATACTCTCCTATGTCAACCGCTTCACAATCGGAATTAGCGGCTATTATTAAAAGCTGATTGATTTTCTCTGGAAATTGTGTAAAGGAACATAAAGATGAAAAGAGTTACACTCATATTACTGCTTTTTTCACTTGCCACCGGCAGCTTGAACGCCCAGGCACTGTCAGGCAATGTCCTCGATACCCATCCGATGCATTGGGCGCGCTACTATGCTCGGAACATCTTTGACAGAAATCTGGTCTATTGCCCCATCTGGAATATTGGCCTGGTCACAGATTCAAATTTGTCTCCTGGTCAAGGACTCGAATGGCCCGGAAGCGAAGGTTTACGTTATGGCTCCTATTTTGTCTTTTACATCGGCACCAAAGTGACCGATATGTCACAATTTGAGGGCAAAGTTGTACCCGAGCAATGGGATGGTACAGAAATCAAAATCGTGAGCGACGCCTATATGCCGCACACCAGCGTGCACTCGGTGGCACAAACTTCAACAGACAAGACGCATCAGCAGGTCTGGGCACCCATTCCTGGCTATTTTAATGACGGTGTATACGGTTTTATTGAGGGAATCAACGAGGATACGGATGGTGACGGCGAGCTGTCACCGGCTGAAGATGTCAATCTCAATGGCAGTCTCGACCTTGCGCTCGATCCACCGCCGGTCATCATCAAGAGTCTGGCCATTAGCACCGACAAACGCACCTGGCCCAAGTGGTGGCCGGGCGGCTCGTATATCGGCGATGAACGCCCCGATCATATGGAAGAAGTGCGTCAACCGAGAACTGTTCTGCCCGGATTGCGAGTAGGCCGATGGAACGGTGAATATAAAGCAGCTCCCATCGCCGACCAGGAGACGCTCTACCGCATGGATGATCACGAGAATGACGCGTGGAATGATTATCGAGAAGGCATGTACTGGCCGCTCAAAAATTCTGATGGCACGCCGGACACCCGGGACTGGAAAGATGGCGGTGTCGCTGGTTCCGGCATCGAAGTGGAGGGTAGAACCTACGCCTGGTTCCATCCTCTGGCTGAAGATTTATTGGTTTCGGTATATCGCGTGCGAAATTATAGCGATTATATTTTAAATCGCGTCGTCACCGGAATGTGGGCGGACGCCAATATCGTGCAAGGCGATTATAACGCGGCCAGCTTTATCAAAGCGCAATATGACTATGAAGGCGGCGGTGGGCGACTCGATTTTGATATTTTATATCAATGGCACCAATTCCCTGAACAATTGTCGACATATAAAAAAGTTGGAACCTTTGCTTTCGCTTTTCTGGAAAGCCCGGGTATCGCCTATAACCAAAAAGACGATGATTATGACGATCTCATCGATGAATCGATGGAAGACGGCATCGACAATGATAACGATTGGGTTCCGTTCGCGGATGTGGGACTGGATAAACTCGGTCCCGGAGATGAAGGCTATAAAGGTCCGGATGCCGACGGCACCGAGGGCAATGGGCGCTGGGACACCGAAGACACCAATTTGAACGGTGCTCTGGACAAGGGTGAAGATCAAAACCAAAATAACAAGCTGGATATGGAACCCATCAGGGACGATCGCGGCACAGACGGCATTGGCCCGGATGAAAACGGCTGGTTGGGACCGGATCCGAATGGCACTGAAGCGAACGGCATTATGGATTTGGGCGAACCCAACTTTGATTTGACCGATATCGATGAAGCCGATCAGGCCGGTCTCAAACATATCTATGTCTATGAAAGCCGCAAAGATTTAAAAGACGATCGCGGTTTTTGGGAATTATACCTCGAGCGTGAAGCTGAAGATGTCGTCGAATCCGATGAGGATATCGTTTTTACATTCGGCGCCCGCGCCGTCAAACTGGATACCATGGAATGGGCCCGTTTCACTATTGCCCTGGTTATGGGTGAGGATCAGGATGATGCGATTCGCAATAAAGCGACAATGCAGAGAATCTATAATGCCAACTATCAGTTTTTAACACCACCACTTCAGCCCACTGTAGTATCCAACGTTGGTGACAAAAGTGTTCAACTTTATTGGGATACTGATGCAGAAATGTCCAAAGATCCTTTCTTTGGCGAGGACTTTAACGGCTATCGGGTTTACAAAAGCACCAATCCACAATTTCTGGATATCAAAAAAGTCTCGGATGCCTTTGGCAATGTGTTGCTCTTTAAACCCCTGGCAATTTTTGACAAGCAGGACGGCCTCAAAGGTCCGCACCCCATCCCGTTCCCCAATCTTGGCGCCCATTACGATATGGGCAAAGATGTTGGTCTCAAACACTCCTATCTGGATACTCTGGTTGATAATGGACGCACTTATTATTACGCCGTCACGTCGATTGATGCCGGCAACGACTGGGACTTTTATGAGCGAGGTCTGGTGAGCGAAGATTATCCCATGGAAGCCATGCCCAGTGAATCGCCCTTTAGCATAACCGTCAATCCCCTGGGAGAAGTGGTCTATCGAGATCGTAACACTGCTGTCTGCATCCCGGTCGAGCCGGCAGCCGGCTACGTAGATCCCTTTGTGGATTCGCTCAAGATTTCTCATGTCAGCGGCTGGACTCGCGGTGGTCGCTGGAATATTGACATCTTTAACAAATTACACGCCAAATTGGGACATGAATATGAGTTGACCTTTACTGATGACCACTGGCTCGACAATTTGACGCCACAATACGAGTGGGGTAGTACAACGGGCATTCGTTGTATGAACCTCACAACTGGCGATACGTTGTTCAACTATAAATATGACAACAATTACGAATTTGTGCAAAATGCATTTCGTGAAATTGAGCGAGGTGTGTTTGAAGGCTTGCATTTTGATTTTGGCTGGCGTATGGCCTACAGCGGCGGCAATGATAATGACCGCGGTATACGGGTGATAAAAGAAAATGAGTACGGTCGGGAGACACCCGAGTGGAAAAGATGGATCACCAATACAAAATCCAATCTCAGATGCGAGCGCATCGAAGTTGTCAGCCCGGGCGAATACCTGCCGTTTGATTTCGAAATTCGCGTTGAGGATCACGTCGGTGTTGATACCTCGGTGTCACCGTCTTTTCTCATTCCAAGTTACCCGCTCAATTTTACCACCTGGAATGTGACCGATCCAAATAATCCGCACCAGATGAAGGTGCAAATCCGTTATGACAAGTATAAAAGCGGCGACATTCCGGAGGAAATGTATGGGCAAATCTGGGACAGCACGCGAGTGCTCATCACATTTCCAAACCATGAGGGCATTGACAAAACATCGTACACGTTGCGGTTCCATAAAAATTCATTTGATTCGCTGGCGCCCGTCATTCCGCCGAGCCCCGGTGATATCTATCTTTTCAGGACAGAACGCAATCCAACGCGTCACGACACGCTGCGCTTTGTGATCGAGGGCGGCGAGTGGAACAGAGAAGATGCCAAAGAAGAAATACGCAATATTTATGTCGTGCCAGACCCCTATGTTGTCGGCAATGATTTTGAATCCATTTATGAATTGGCCGGCTATTCACAACGTCGCGTTGACTTTGTCAATTTACCGCCAAAAGCGACAATCAGCGTCTTTACGGCCAGTGGCAAGCTGGTGACCAAAATTGACCATGAATCGAGTGTTGATTTTGGACGCTGCTCATGGGACTTGACGAGCGAAGATGGCCCCGAAATCGCTTTTGGGATGTATTTCTTTGTTGTCGAAACAGAGGGACTCGGCACCTTTCGCGGCAAATTTGCGGTGATTAAATAAAATGTTGCCTAAAAGAAAAAAAATAATTAGCACTGTCTTTCTTTTTCTGCTTTTTCTCTCCTGCACGAAGAAAAGCGCTTATGACGTGCCGGAAGATAAAATCGTCGCCCGGGTTGGTGACCGCTATATCACAGCCGAAGAATTCCGGCACAGCTTTGAGTTCAGTCTGGCCACCTTGCGCGCAGGTGCTAATCCACGACGAACTTATCTGGATTACATGATAAAAGAATTGCTCCTGGCACAAGAGGGATATCGTCGAGGATTGCATAAAAGCAGATACGTTCAAAGCCGGATGCAGCGGCGTCGCTATGACAATCTGCTGGAGGCATTCATCCTCAAACATGTGCACGGCAAGGTGAACCTCTCGGAAGAAGAAATTCGTGAAGCCACGCAAAAATCAACCGTAAAATGGCGAATGCTTTTATGGCCGACACCATCGCTGCAGGAGGCACAAAAAGCCTATGTTCAGGCAGCGAAAGCCAGTCTTGAAGAATACGTTGAAGATCAATTGGCCATGCAAGAATATCAGCGCACGAATAAACAGAACTATGAAACCGACTGGATTGATTTTCTGGATATGCCCCCTGAAATCCTTGATAAAGTTGTTGACCTGGAAATGGGTGTACCGTCAGAACCTTTTCCTTACGGTGACGGTTATGCCATCGCCCAGGTGCTGGATATCCATCGCGAGAGCATCACTGAACAGGAGCTGCAGTATGGCGTGCGGCGACAAAAAATAAAAGAGCGACTGCACAATATTGCCGCGAATCGTATTGTGCACGCCCTGATGGATTCCATCTTGACGCCGCTCGATGTGCGTGTGCGCGGAGCTGTCGTCGAAGACCTGACCGGCCCTCTGTATGAGTGGTTTCAGGACGGTCTGCCGGAGAAAAAATCACTGTTTGATGTTTTGGCGACGCGAGCTGATACAAGCCAGCCCTATCTTGAACAAATCAATCAGCTTTGTGATAAAGAATTAATTTCCTTTAAAGGCGGTACTAAAACGATAAAAGATTTTTTAGAATATGTTGACTATTATCGGAGCGTCTTTAACCAGAGCACGTCGATCGAGGATTTTCAAAGCAGAGTGATTACTGAAATTGGCCGAATGATCAAAAACGATAAATTTATCGAAAGTGCCGAACAAGAGGGATTCGCTGATTCAACCAACATCAAGGAAGACCTGCGCCGCTGGGAGCAAAAATGGACTTTTGAAGTTTATCGGAATCAAGCCGTACGACATCTGGAGGTCACTGAAGACGAGATGCTGGATTTTTTCAGCACCCGCTGGCACGAATTGGGAATTGCCGATGTCGATACAGCCCGCTTTTACAAATACAAGGACGCCGTTCATAATGCACTTTTACATGAAAAGCAGACGGCCCTTCTTGAAAGTGAACTTTCGGAATTGCAAAAGCGCTATCCTGTTCGGATAAACGAGGATGTATTGGCGTCAATTGAACTTGTCGACGGCCAATTGGCCGATCGTACTTCGTATTTTATCAGAAAGAACTTTAATTTCCAGGCGGTTTCCCCAACAGTGGATATGCGATGGGTAAATTTTTAGCCATTATACAAAAAACCACACTTTAACCAGCGGTCTTCCCTGCAAGAAAGGAGGTGATACGTTCCAATTCGAGTTAATTCATTATTGGCTTTTAAACATTGTTACTTGAAACAGGAGGTGCTATGAAAAAGACGATTATTACAAGCATTATCGTCGGTTCAATGGTTCTGGCTTTTTCTGCTGTTGCGCAAATTCACCTGGACGGCAACAACGATGACTGGATGGCAGTACCCTATGCAGTTGAAGACTGGGTCAACGGCGTGGAGGGTCTCTATCCGGAGGAGGTCGGCGCTATTGTCACAGATAACGTGGACATTAAACATGTCAAAGCAACCATGGTGGGTAATACCGTTTTTTGGTATTTAGAGTTCCATGGCGGTCCCGTATGGCCGAACAATGCGATGGAAACAGAAGTTGAGGGCGTGCCGGTCGTGAGTTCGCGCGGCTATTATCACGCACTCCTCGATCTGGACAACAACGCGGAAACCGGCTGGAAAT
The DNA here is from genome assembly GCA_016928775.1 of Candidatus Zhuqueibacterota bacterium. Taxonomy (GTDB): domain Bacteria; phylum Zhuqueibacterota; class Zhuqueibacteria; order Residuimicrobiales; family Krinioviventaceae; genus Kriniovivens. The sequence continues at coordinate 10,031 of JAFGKD010000110.1, forward strand.
CGGACTGGTACGAAACGCATTATACCACCGTGGGTTATTTAGCCAGCCAGGCCTACGAAGGCGCTGAACCGCTTGGCGCTGAAATCTATATGGGCTGGGGTGGACGCTATTGGTATCCCTTACCACACCCGGACAGCGCCGGCATCAAAAATTCGGGTGTTCGTAGCCTGGGCTACGAGATCATGGATTGCAGCGAGTATGATGGCGTTGCGGACAATGACCTGCAATTTGTCATTTCCGGTGCCGAGATTCCCAATCCTGACTCTATAAAAAGTATGGCATGGCAGGGTGCTTACCTTGTTGCGGAAAGCCACAACGAAGATCTCGCGAATGACAAGCTGCGATATTTTTTCCTCGGTCATGCCTGGGGTGAGAACTTTTTGGAGATAGGCTATGAGGTGACTCCGATTATTGAATATTTTCAAGCCAAAGAGAGCGCAGAATATTTCAAGGCAGGTGATATCATTGGTATTTGTGGTTTCTCCGAAACACCGGCGGATGATTGGGGTGTTGATATCACAACCCGCGGCGAATTCACTTGCCCTGGAGTACCAGTGCGGCCATCGAGTATGGCATTTGATATGGATGACTCTGACTGGGCCAATGTTCCTTTTGCTGTGCAAGACTGGGTGAATGGCGTTGAAGGTCTCTACCCTGAAGAAGTGGGCGCCATCGTCACCGACAATGTGGACCTCAAAGATGTCAAAGCGGTTGCCAATGTAGACGAAAAGGCGGTCTATTGGTTCCTGAGATTTCACGGCGGTCCCGCCTGGCCGAACAACGCAATGCAGACCGAGGTTGAAGGCGTGCCTGTTGTGAGCTCGCGCGGCTACTATCATGTGCTCCTCGATCTGGACAACAATGTGGAAACCGGCTGGAAATCGGACTGGTACGAAACACATTATACAACTGTTGGCTATTTAGCCAGCCAGGCCTACGAAGGCGCAGAGCCGCTCGGCGCGGAAATATATATGGGCTGGGGTGGACGCTATTGGTACCCGGCGCCGCACCCGGATAATGCCGGCGTTAACAATTCAGGCGTTCGCAGCCTTGGCTACGAGATCGTGGATTGCGCCGACTATGACGGCGTTGCCGACAATGACCTTCAGTTCGGCATCTGCGAAAGCGAAATAACAGATCCGGATTCCAGCAAATCGTTGCACCATGATGCACTATTAGTCAACGCCGGTAGCCAGGATTCGACCCTGGTCACCGGTAATCCGGTATTTTTCGCTCATTCATGGGGCAATGATTTCTTCGAGGTCGGCTACACCTTTGCTCCCGTGAAACAATACTTTATGAATAAGACCGGTCAGGAATTTTTCAAAGATGGCGATGTCATTGGTATTTGCGGTTTCTCGGAAACACCGGCGGATGATTGGGGCGTGGACATCACAACCCGCGGTGAGTTCACTGTTGGCGCTGGTATGGGTGTTGATGATAAAGTTGCTGTTGTTGGCGAATACTCCCTGAGCAACAATTATCCGAATCCGTTCAATCCAACGACATCCATCAGCTACGCCACACCAACAAAGGGGCAGGTCAAACTGACCATTTATAACACCCTTGGACAAGCTGTGTATACGCTGGTTGACAATGTCATCCCGGCCGGCAAACACACCGTCACCTGGGATGGACTCAATAATGCTGGTCAACAGATGGCTTCAGGTGTCTACTTTTACACACTGGAGACAGAATCTTTTGTCCAAACCAAAAAGATGATGTTAATCAAGTAAAAATTCTTGTTTCTTAAACGGGATTGTCATTATGGCAATCCCGTTTTTTGTCCTGGTAAAACCTAAAGAGGCTATCGAAGAAGGAAAAAACAAGTCATACCGCCGAAGGGCGGGATCCATTCGAAAATAATGCACTTATCCTATATAGCCTGAAAAATTCGTTCACACAAAGACACGAAGCCACAAAGACTGTTTTTATTGGACTTGTTGAATGTTTACAAAATGCTTGAAA
>JAFGKD010000111.1 GCA_016928775.1 Candidatus Zhuqueibacterota bacterium
CGGATCAATATCGACTTGTGTCAGCATATCTCGCCCGCTCATCTGAACCTTGGGCCCATAATTTGTTATACTCATTCCGATGCGTAATCCATTAAATTGTGTCGTGAACATGGTCCCGATATCAAAGGCAATGCCCTGGGCAGAACTATGGTAAATCGATTCATTCAGGTATTTTACGTTAAATCCTATCGCAAATCTGTCGGTTAAATTGCGGGCGAACGCCAGCCCGAAGGCATAGCTACCGGCGCTGAACATCTCTCCGGTTCCCTCCGGATTATCTATGGTCGTTCGTTCCATATCATCCATACTCAAAGCCGTCGCATTCAAGCCAATATTCCCCAGTCTGGCGACAGGTATAACAGCGGCAACATAGTTCAGGTTAATGTCTGCGATCCAGTTTGAGTGATGGAAGACCGCTTGCATTTTCTCAGTAGCAGCGATACCTGATGGATTCCAAAACATGGCGGTGGCGTCATCCGTTATGGATACATAGGCGCCACCCATTCCTGCGGCCCGGCTGCCAACGTCAATTTTTAAAAAGCCCAGCGCTGTCGTTCCTACTTTGGTCACCTCAGCAGAAAGAAACGAGCTGGTGAGCAAAACAGCGAAAAGAACCATGAATAATTTCTTCATGCTCAGACTCCTTTATCATCAAAAAATCGTTTCCAAACCTATTTTATGATGGCGAACTTGCCGATTTTGGTGCCAATGCCCGGTGCATCGACATGATAAACGTAAACGCCAAACGCGACATCGAGTTTATCTTTTGTCAGCATATCCCAAACTTCTGTACCATCCCAGAGATCGGAATCACGCTCGAGCGTCCGCACCAATTGACCTTGAATGTTAAATATTCGAATGGTGCATTTTTTCGGCAAGTGGGTAAAATGCAGCTCTCTCGGACCTCGACCTGAAGAATATTGATTCCTTGGTTCCCAGGAGTTCGCCACAACATACGGATTTGGAACCACCTTGATGCGATCCAGGTCAATGGTCGTTTCATCAATTCGCTGACCCGCTGCGGTGAATTCATATACATCCTTTGCCATAAAAGGTCTAAGCATTTTAAGTACGACGTACTCGCCCGGCAGTGGATTCCGCATTGTGGTATCGGATGCGCCAGCAGTATCCAATGTAAAATCCCAGCTGATGATCAGAGAATCATTCTCATTCGGCTCCAGGAAAATTATATCATCTGAACGCGATCCATCCGTAAATCCGGTGAATTTGCCTTCTTCGCCGGTCAACATATCACGCTCCCAAAATGCAAATTTTAGCTTTTCTCCTGTCGAGGTATTCGTCACTGTAAAATTGACGGGCATGGCTTCCAACGTTCTCGTAGAGGATATGACCAGCTCCATCGACGTGTCGATGCCGACCTCGCCAAAGTCGATCTGATAGCTGTTCGGCAATGGCGTTCCTTCAGTGCGACTGTAACGAAAACGATCAATTCTAAAGGCATAGATGCTATCATCGCTCCACATCGAATTAATCGAGTCCAGTTTCATCTCGGTCATATTGACGAGTTTCAATTGAAATCCATCGACGATCGGCAAAATGGCGCCGGTTTGAACGTCTGGATTCCTGTTGATGAGCGTGTCCGGATTGGACGGATCTGTCACGTTCACCAGCGTCATGCTTTTGGTTTTATAGGTAGTGGAAAATTGTGAACCGGCGACGAGCGTATCTTCAAATGTGATAGCATACGTTTTGCCGTCCTTGATGGCCAGCGGATCGATAATTTTATATCCGATGGCGGCATTGGCATCACCACCTTCTACTGGCATCGCGTCACTGAGCTCGGCGGATTTAAATCCGGCTACCGGTGCTTCAGGACGCACAATGGCGACATTTTTTCCCTTGTCAACGCTTCCATCCGGCGAAATGCTGAGATACTTTGAACACTCGGAAGGATACAGCGCTGTTGAATCCAGACCGCGATCGTAGGACGTGACAGCGTAATAGTAGGTATAGCCATTTTTGACTGTCGTATCGATCCAGGTATGTACCAGGCCGGTGTCGTTGCCCAAATAGAATTGTACGCCGTTTGCAACGCCGGTTGAAAAGCCCTTAATCCCGTTATCCAGATCAAATTGCGCCACCGGTTTACGATTACTGGATACGCTGCCATAAGCATCGGTAATAACCGCCATATCGTTCCATTCCTGATCAGTCGAACGATAGATGCGATAGCCTTCAAAATCATATCCCGTCAAAGGATCAAAAGATTCTTCCGCAAAATCATCCCAGATGAGTGTCACTCGTCGATCCCCCGGGAGCGCCCGCAGGGTTGGAATGAGTGGTGCTTTGGCGAAATTATAGTTTGCTGCATAGGCTTTTTGTGCGTTCTCCTTGTTGCGATACAAATCGTCCAGCGGATAGCCATATATATAAGCAAAAGAAAAGCGTTCCAACTCCTGGGGTTTGAGCGGAAAATAGCCGGACCCCAAAATGACATCGGTATTGGCAATTTGCCCTGTAGCATTCAGAACGCCCGGCAGAATAGCCTCCCAAAGGTTTTCATCGTTACTCAATGCATAAGTACTCAAATCCGAATAAATAAAAAAGGACGTCAGACCGATCATATCGGACTCGTCAATATCAGTGACATCAATATGCGGCTCGCCAGGCAGGCCGGTCCCGGCGCCGGAGGTCGGAAAGCCATCGCCTTCCCCCTGGTCACCGGTTTCCGGGACGCCATCCAAACCAACGTCGTCAAACTGCATATTCCAGTCACCGTCATTATCAATACCATCATCCCGTTCTTCATCGATAAGCAGATTATCTGCTCCATCGCCGCTGAAATAATCGATATATTTTAATCCTGCATACAAGCGCCGATCGATCGCATCAGCGCCTTCACCATACGTCGAACCGTTATTCTCATCGATGAGTCCATTCAAATTATCGTCGATAAGATTATTTTCAATCTCGACCAACTCACCCGGCATAATCGTGTATTCTCTCTCAAGATATTTGATAACGGCTCCGCTGGCAGGCATTGTTGTTTCTGTGCGGTCAAACGTGCTGTAATCTATCAAAATAATCGGGTCGCCGGCGTTCACGGTTCTGGTGGCAAATGCATTGACATCTTCCGGCAGGGTTGGACCACTCCCGTTCATAGCGTCGCCGTCATTATCGATGCCGTCATAAGGATTTCCCGGGCTTTCCAAAAAAGCGAGGCCTAAAAATTCCACCGGCGTATAGCCATCGGTGCCGATATTGTCGCCATCATACTGATAGCCAAGGTCCAGCAGCAGGTCATACGCACCGCCGTCATCACTCGAATCGCCGTCGCCACCGATATCGGGACCGCACATCATGCCAAAAGCGACCTTGTCATGTAAATGTGTGCTCACGTTTTCAGCGTCAAACAGCCAGAAAATCATATCCTCAACCATCATATGTGACCACTGGAAACCGCGAACGGTGACACGGAAACCCAGGCCGCGGCGGCTGCTGTCGTTTTCGTCGGGATAAAAAGGGAACTCTTTGTTTTGCCAATCATCCATCATGTAAAAACTTTCCTGGTCGGCATTAAATAAATTTTTGCCGAAATATCCATTCCAGGAGTCCGGCCAGCCGGGATCAATCGGATCAACCATCTTGTCCGGCCATAAATCCGGCCACGACCAGTCTTTATGGCTCATTGCCACCCACGGCAAATCAGATTCTTCCGGCGGTGGCGTCGGATTATAAAATCCCGGCAGTGGCGTCATGGTCCACCATTCGCCGGTATCGGTATCCGCATCTCCCGAGCTGTGATTTGTCGGATCTGCCGTCCAGGTTCCATTGGATTCGGATACAATATGCCGGATGACGCCATCGGTTCCTCTCACTTCGGAGCCGAACCAGGTAGCGATTTTCGCAAGCGTAATATGCCCGCTGTTAATCGGCCATTCTCCGCCGACCTGGGGAATACTCGTCAAATTTTTCCTTCTGCCGATCTGGCCGTCGTTCCAAAAGAACGTTCGAAGCTGGTTACCAGAGTGCACGCCGTAAGTACTATAGTTCTGATCGCCATGAAGCTGGTCGATTTGTGTATATGCCGGGGCCAGAAAACAGACGAATACGAATATCAGAAATAAATTGGCTATCCATACTTTATTCATGTGTCATCTCCTTTACTTGTAAGAGCAAAGTACTGAAATTTTTCCGCATCAAAATTCGATGGCCAGACCAAGCTGAATTTCTCTTGGTGCCTGGTACCATTCCGGTCGCCTCAGATTCTCATTGTATGTTCCTATTCTTTCAGGGTTGTATCCCGGATAGTCAGTCAACAAGTTGGCACTGAAATCGGCCGTACCGGTTTCTCCGTAGACGTTGCGTTGGCCTTTCTGGTCAAAGAGATTATAGATGATCGTATAGACCAATAATCTCGTTGAAGCGACATCAAATGACTTCATAATTCGAACATCCAGGGAGTTGATGGTGGGTTTGTACTCGCTGTTTGTCGTCCAACCCACATAGGAGGATGCCCCGGTGATTTCGCTCTTGGACACGGTTGGCGTATAGGGTTGGCCTGATTGAAAGCGCTCTATCAGCGAAACAAGCCATCCCCATCTCTGCATTGTCAGGTATACATTCAATGTATGCCGTTGATCCCAATTCATGGGAACCATAGCCTTTCGAGGCTCATCCGGCGTGGCCGAATCATTATAGATGTTATCGTACGCGTCGCCTGGATTCGAATAGGTACCCTCGGCTAATTGATAGGTATAATCCAAACTGGCTGAAAAAGTCTGGGTAAAACGTCTTTTGAGTTCAAGGGTCAAGCCATAAACATTGGAATAATCTTCATTCCTGTATTTTGAATAAGCAACGCTCGGTCTCACCGTCTTTAGCAGCGGGGTTGCTCCGACCCAGTCGCGTGTGTCTTTATAAAATAACGTCGTTTTCAAACCGACATCATTGCTTAGCTGCTGCTGCAAACCTATTTCATAATGTACGGTTCTCTCGGGTTCCAAATCCGGATTCCCCAACAACGAGTTACCGCCGCCGCTTTGCAGTTTGTAAGCCGAATTATTGTAGAGATACTGAAATCCCGGCATCCCTAAAAAATGGCCGTATGAAAAATGTATAATACCTCGGTCCGTGATCGGGTATGAAATGCCGATACGGGGGCTAACAGATACTTTTGGGTCGACCTGGGTACGCATAAAGACAGCCCGTTCCTCCGGTGTATAGTGCGTAAACGTCGCCTTGTATGCCTCCAATTCCGACGGGGACATCGGTGTTGTTGGTTCCACCCAATCTTTATAAATATTCTCATTTCGGAACGGATTATAAATATCAGGATCCCGCGGATCTGTTGGAATGGTCGTGTTGGCATCAAAATAATCCAAACGCAACCCCACGTTCACAATCATTTCCCTTAACTCGATCTTGTCCTGGATATACGCCGACAACTCGCGCGGCCTTTGCGTATATTTATCCCGACTTAAGCTGGAGATATCCGGCACAGTCGGCGTAAAGGGTATGATCTCTTCTGTACCACCGGCTGTTTTCCCGGGAATCAGCGTATAGGAATCCCGTTTTAGCTCGTGGAGCTTGGCCTCGAAACCCGCCTTGATCTGATGTTGCTGATTGATTTGACTGGTGACGTCCAGCTTGACGTCCCAAAATGTGTAATTCCGAAACGAAAGACTGTTCGTTGTACCGGCTCGGCTATAGCTAAAGCTTGTCGGCGTTGCGGACGAATCCGGATCGACGTATCCTTCCGCATTATTGGGATTGACAAACCATTGATAGTCAACATCTGCTAACTTGATCGAGTCTAATACGGTGCTGCCTTTTGTTGTTGACGGATCAATGATCGTTTCAGGATTGAGCGAATCCGCCGGCACCCGCACCAGGAAATGCGGCATCTGCGTTGGATCTTCATATAAGTAGGAATTGCTTTCCGTCGACATGGTGGACAAACGCAGCTCATAAAAAGTGCTCTTGGAGAGTGTGTGTATGAGTGACAACATATTCGTATAGCTGTTTCCATTATACTGCGGCACAGCGCCAGGTACAAAACGATAGCCACGCGAATAGCTTCGGTCATTGTGCGATTTGCTCGCCATTAACTGGTAATTGAGCTTTACGTTGGGCGAGACTCTGTAGGTGAGTTTGCCTATGCCAGAGTAATCATAGCCCGACGTCATGGGCGTCAGAGAACTGTCACCGGGCAGACCTTGCGGCAAAAACCATTGCCGTCCGTAGAGATAACCTTCCCTGGAAACGTAACGACCATTGGCGAAAAAGGTGATTTTATCTCCCAGAAACGGTAGCGGACCGCTGAGAGAAAGGTCTACATTGTATGTCGGATTAAATTTGGTGAGCGGATTTTCCAGGTGTTCTACTTCTTCCAGCTCGCCTGTTTCGGGATTCTGTTGCGTCGTCACCTTTTCCAGTACAGAAAAAACACTGTTATTGCTCACATAATCGCCGACATACATGTCCACCTTGCCGGAATACTTTTGCCCGCCTTCCTTGGTGATGACGTTGATGATCCCGGCCATGGCTTTGCCGTATTCCGCATTGAACGTTCCGCTCACCACCTGCAGCTCCTGGACCGCATTGTTCTCGATCCGCGCACCCATGCTCTGGCCGCTGTACACATCGGTCACTTCGACACCGTCCACCCAAAACGTCACTTCATTGGCGCGGCCGCCACGAATGTGAAAATTATTGCCATCTCGAATCACACCCGCTTGAAGCTGCAAAACATCGCCGATATTGGACGCAGGTAACACTTCTATATCGCTTGAGGCTACGCTCGATAACGACGATGTCATATCACGCTGCACCAGCGGTCGTTCAGCGACGATTGTCACCGTCTCCCCGGCCTCGAGGACCGTCTCTTCGAGCTCGATATCCTGACTGGTCGTCAAATCAATGCTCACGCGGATATTCTCGATTCGCATCTCCTTGTAGCCCATCATACTGACACGCAATGTGTATATGCCTGGGGGTACATTCAAGATCGTATAGTCGCCGTTCGTATTTGTCGCCGCCCCTAATTGCGTATCCTCTATTACGATATTCACCCCGGGCAAGGCTTCCTGCGTGGCTTTATCGACGACGGTACCACTGAGCTTGCCGGTGGTGCCTGCCACGGCAATGTCGACTCGAACCAGTACCGAGACGAGCACTATGCACAACGCTCGTATCATTCCCTTCATTTTCATCGGTCCTCCTCTGATTTTTTTTAACCGTTTTAGTTGGAGATGCCGCTATTTATATGTATATATGAAAAAGATTTCGTTCGTTGTGGCTTCTTTGGTTTGGGGAGTGGAATAAAAAAGATGCGACTTTTCATATCAGATGAACGTTTTGATCTTCGCCGCGAACGTTGATATTAATTTTACCACATCTTTTCAAAATGTCAAGCATTTTCTTTGTTTTTATAAATTCTCGAGATTTTTATATGTTATGGGAACGAGTACATGTCGAGTGCTACAGTGGCTACAAGGTCAATGAACGTCCTGTGGCTGTCTTCTTTCAGGATCAACGTCGGGAAATAGCCGAAATTCTTGACCGTTGGTATGAGGGCGGACTGGATTCGAGTCGTCCAGCCCTCTACTATTTCAAAGTTCAAACCTCCGAGGGGCAGTTATTTCTGCTCCGCTATGATCCTCTTTTTGACAAGTGGTTCCTGCATGATCTATCCCTAATGAATTGAGGAAAATCATTAGACTTTTGGCATAGTTCGTTTAGCTTGCGAATAAAAAATACTTAGCCGAGTGGGTACCAGCTGTTTGATATTCACTAACCAGGGTGGAGATCAGGTTACCTTCAATCCCATATATTTTTAATGTCACGTGTCCAGCGTAGGCCAGAGTATAGCAAATGCGTGTTGACTGATTGAAAGGATTGGGATAATTTTGAGCTAACAAATGACTGTCAGGCGCAAAAGCTGCTCCTCCATCTATTGTGGTTAGCAGATTATTGCGAATGATATAGAGACCATCCTGGCCGCCTGCGACATAAATGTAAACATCATCAACTGCCAAACCCCTGACATAGGCACCCATTTGAAATGCACCGCATGCAAAGGGATTGGCGGAATCTGATACATCAACAAGACTCATATCGCTATCGTATATGAGGACAGCATAAATACCCTGAACCACTATATGATATTGACAATAGATGCGGAACCTGCCGACCTCAAAAAGATGTGCCGGATCGGAAATATCGATGATATTGCAAAGTATCTGTGCCTGTATTTTCTGGTATTTGATGATTTGGATCAGTATATTTCCTTTACACTGTTCTTCATGTGCTGGATTGCAGGAACCAGCAAAACGTAATTCGTTTGAGCTCCAAGATAACAGACTCTGAAGGGAGACTCTATGAAAAGAATTACCGTCATTGGTCTGATCTGTTATGCACTGTTCTGCACTCAGAACGCGCTTTGCCAGGAATCTGTGGGCAAAATGGGCGACATCAAGCCGACGGACAAAACCGGAACGGCGGTAGTCACTCGCCAGGCAGGCGCGACCGGAACCGCCAGCAGTATCGCAAAGAAAGATTCCGTCCTTACCCAGGATATTATACAGTTAGGCGAAAACACGCTCGCCTCCGTCACCTTTGATGACGGTGGCTATGTGAAGATGCGTGATGGCACGCGTATGGAGATTCTCAGCATTGACGAGATATTTCTGATGGATGGGCACCTGTTTGTCAACACCAAATGGCATGCAAAAAAAGGTCGTAGATTTCAGATCAAAACTAAAAAAGTCATCGCCGGCACCATTGGAACCGAATTCTACATATTTCACTCCGAAGCCTGTGATTCAACTGTTTTGGCCGTTTTTAAAGGAGCGGTAAAACTCGAAAGCGCCGATCCGTCTGTTGTCGTACAGGGGACACCTCTGGTTGTCACTGCGGGGCAGGCCGTTACTGTGATCCAAAATAGCGTCACAAGTTTCCCACAACCCAGCTTTAACCAGATCAAAAGTCAGGCTAAAAGCTGGCACGGTGCCATGGGGCCAAAAGGTTTCCCGGTGTGGGGTGTTGTCGTTCCAGCGGTTGCCGTCACAGGTGCGACTGCCGGCTTGTTACTCAGTTCGCCAGAGCGTACAGAAGAAAATACAACCGCATCCGGAACCATTACTGTTCAAATCCCCCCTGGCAACTAGCCGCTGAAAAAGCTCTAGCCAAAGGAGATTGACTATGTTCAATAAAAAATCTTTAAAGACCCATCCCATAATCATTTTATTCCTGCTTGTTCCTTATTTTATCTTTGTAACCTGTTCAAAAAAAAAGCTTACGGGACCGGAAGACACGTTCAAGGTAAGACTAGAGATTGCGCTGCCAAAAGCTGCTAGTTCACCAGCTTCAAACATGTCCGTAAAAGCAATCGATAATGCCGTTATCACTGTCTCGGCAGAGGGCGAACCGCTTTTCCAGGAATTCAGCCAAAATCTGGTGATAAGCGACAATACGGCAACGGGAACGCTCGATGTTTTAAAAGGGCAGGATCGAAAATTCACTGTTGTTCTGCTCAGCGGCGGGGTGACTATTTTTTGTGGCTCACGAACAATCGATATCCTGGATGATACGTTTAATCTGGATTTTCAATTTTCCAAAAAATGTACGGACATAACAGTTGAAAATTTGAGTGATTTTACTTTTGCCGGTGCCGGAGAAAAAATCACTGTGACCTGGACCACCAGCAACACCGGTGCGGAACCGATTTCCGAAGCTTTTGATGATGAAGTGTGGCTGAGCACGACACCGGGCGCCTTTAACAAAGATGTACTCCTGGGGAGTTTTCGTCACGAAAATGGCCTGGATGTGGATGCACGCCTACCCGTTTCAATGGATGTTGTTCTTCCAGTACCGTTACCTGGTCCTGCTGGTACGTATTCTATTTTTGTTGAAAATGATGGCCAGGGTGAAGTTGAAGAAAGTGATGAGACGAATAACCGCATTTTAAAGGATATTACTTTGCTTGGTTCGGGTGACCTCAGAGTCACGCTGACCTGGAATACTGACAGTACAGATGTGGATATTCATATATTCGAACCTGATGGGAACCACGTATTTTTTGCCGATAGCATTGGCACGACGGCTGAACTGGACGTTGATAACACAGTCGGCCGCGGGCCTGAAAATGTTTTCGTTGGGCCTGGACAAGCGCTCCCGGGAACTTTTCAAATATTTATTATCAACCATGCTGCAGCAGATGATCCCCCGCCTGTGACTGAAGCGACAATAGAGATCACTTTGTTTGCAAATACAGCGCAAGAGACTAAAGCAACCTTTACTCGAACTTTGACGGATATTGATGTAACACTCGGCATAAACGTTGCCGATGTCACATTTCCTGGCGGAATTATCACCGAGACCTTTGGTTCAAGAACTATTTCAGACATGCGTGTGACCTTGACCTGGGATACAGATTACACAGATTTAGATATTCGAGTGACCACACCTGATGGCACAACGGAAAGTGCGACAATTTTTGATAATGACGGATATGGAACGGAAAGTTATGTGCTGGGCCCGGGATGGGCGGATGATGGAACCTATCAGATATTTGTTGTCTCTGTCTCCGGAGGGGAATTCTATGAGCAGGGGTTGAATGCGACCATAGAGGTCACGATATATGAGGGTACAACAATGGAAGCGACCAGCACTTTTGATCGAACCCTGTTTTATATGAATGAAGCGCTGGGAATAAATGTCGCGGATGTTGACTTTCCGGCAGGGACAATTTCCGAGACCTTTGGCACGCGTGATAATCCGGGAGATTTACTGGTCACCTTGACCTGGGACACGGACAGCACAAATTTGGATCTTGTTGTGAGGGATCCCGAGATGAATGGTATTGGTTCGACCTATGATGCTTTTGGATTTGGACCGGAAGAAATTTTCGTGAGCAACGCGCTGGACGGTACCTATGAAATATTTGTTGCACTCGATTATATATGGCTAACAACTGAAGCTACGATCAAAATAGACGCTTTTCCCGGTACACCGAATAAAGTATCCCAAACAATTACCCGGACAATATCACCGGAAGATTCTCTCTTTTTCCCGGCAATGGTGTCGATTGGAACGGTTACTTTTCCGGATGGCATAATAAGCGAAACGCCAAATGCATCTGCACTTTTCAAACAGGGAATAACACCAGCAACCATTAAAAAGAATTCGACGCCCAAATTCACGAATCGAAATGAGGGCATATTGACATCAAGAAAAAAGTTTGGAAAAAGGTGGTAATAGTTTGGCTTTAATCAACAAGGTGACAGTTTGAACAGACCAGATGATTGCCACAATTGAAACGGAAAGGGGCAGCAGCACAAAACCGAGACGATAGATGACAAAGGTCAGTCCAAGAAATCCGGCGCTCTCAATCATGATGAGCAGCGTCGGTTCAAGCTTTTCATAAAATCGCCATAAAAGCAGCGCATTCACCGCAAGAATCATAATGGCGATGAATGCATACCAGCGTACTCCGGAGAGCGGTACTTGTAGCAAATTGTTCACTGCATTGGCGTGTACTTCCAGGCCGTACCTCCCTTCTTCCACATTCTGCGGGATGTAAAAATCTTGCGGCACCTTGTACCCGATCAGGACGATTTTGTTTTTCCAGCCTCCGGAAGGTTCTTCTCCCTGCAAGACGTGATAATAAGAGTAACTTTTTAAACTGTCGTTTGCACTAAGAAAGGAAACATAGAGCGTGTTGCCATCCCGCAGCAAACGGGACATGCTGGAAGAATCGGCTTGCTCGGGGTAAAGGATTTTCAGTGCCAATGGTGGTATGTCTTCATACTCGTCGAACAGGCGAATGGCGATATCGTTGCCGGTATCAAAATAAATGACCGTGCCATAAGCATTGCCAACCGCATCAAGGGTGTATACCGGCTCGAAATCGTCGCCACAATAGACGCCAAAAACGACGGCGGTCCCGCGCGCTTTTGCCTGTTCAATTGCCAAATTAAACGCAGCATCGTATCGAGTCGTGTCAGCGAAGCAGATGTTAAACGCGACCACTCTGGCACCATTCCGAGAAAGCATATCTAAAATTCGGGCATGGTGCTGCCGAAATGCCATGCGGTTTTCTTCGACGAGTGGCGCCAACTGCAGCGCTTTTGCGGAGCTGTCATCGATTGCTATTGTGACCAGATCAGGATGCGGCTTCAAGACAAAAGTTCTGAAAGAGCTGTCGAGTTTGTCGAAAAAATCCATTTTGAAAAGGAAAATGACCGCCATGGTAATCAATAGGATACCTGCAATCATGAACAGTCGCACCCTTGTGAGACTTTTTTTAAGAAACGTCATCGCCGGTTCAAATTCCGGATGGTAGCGCTCTGCCCAGGTTTTGTTGGGCTGTTGTTCTTTGTGCCAATCGAGATTGATTTGCAGCTCCGGATCGCGAATAAAGCCGTGTTGTTTTTGTTGATGTAGCGCGGCAGTTTCAGCCAGTCTTTTGTAAATTTTGGCAGACGCCATTTCTTTGTCCACCCAACGGCGCAACCGCCGCCACTGCCGGATCAGGCTCTCGTGCGATATATCGATCCAGGATTGATTCGTCAGCGGGACCGTTTCCTTTGGCATCAAAAAAGATCCGCTTTGGCGAAAGGTTTCAATAACCGGGACGATTTCAGATTCACTCGCATTCACAATTTCGCCTATGTCCTTGAGTTGGGTTGGCCGCCGCAGCTCGCGTCCCTCTTCTTCAATCTCGGTGATGCAGCGAAACAACTTCTCAGCGATGTGTTGGCCATTTTGGTCCAATTCTGCAAATGCCTCGTCCGCATGCTTATCCAGGGCTGTTTCCATCGTACCGATGGCTTCATAATGCTTGATGTCGATGGGCTCGTCTTTCATGTGATTGGTTTGCCAATGATCCCAGGTGCGCATGAGGGCATGCTGAAGAATCGGCAGCTGATCAGGATCATCCCCGACATCGTTGAGGAGGCGGTGCACCAGTCGCGGGGTGAGTTCTCCGCCACCGATTGTTGTCGGCCCGACGATCGCTTCCCGGCGCTGGTCACGCGTCATGCGCGGAATGAGGTACTGGCCGTCGTTTATGGCCTCGGGTAGATCGCGGAATTGCACGCAATCCCCCAAATACTCGGAGCGCATGGTCATAACGATATAAATGGGAGCGTCTGTTTGTTCGGTTGTGGCGAGAAGAAGCTTGACAAAAGCGGCAGCATGATCGTGGGCATCGGTAATTTTGGTGTTTCTTTTAAATCTGAACAACTCCTCAAATTGATCCACCAAAATCAGCAGGTTTTCACCCTTTGGCAATTTCCATTGCTGCACGGCTTCCGCGATACCCAGTTCACTGCGGCGCAACGTCGCTAAAGCGGTCGCAAACTGGATATCCTGATCGCGGCTCTCTTCAACATCGCGGCCAAAAACTTTCGGCTGGCAAAGTACCCGAGCCAAATTGCCCATGGGATCCATCCCCGGCCGCATGATAGCAATGCGCCAGTGGGATCCGGCGTCCGCCATAAATCCTCCGTGCAAGCTCGGAAGGAGTCCCGCCCGCACCAGCGAGGATTTACCGCTGCCGGACGTACCCAAAACCGCTAAAAAACGACTCTCCTGAAGACGACGCACGAGCTCTGCGCTTTCACTATCGCGGCCAAAAAAAAGATAATTCTCGTTGGGTTCAAAAGGGCGCAGCCCAGGGAATGGATTGAAGGATTGCTCGGTTGCGCTCATTTGCCACCTCGCTCATCACTTTGTAATTGCGCGGCAAACTTTGTCAGCACGTCACCCGAAAAAGTTTCAAAATGCTTGATGACCAAAGCCTCCCGAGTCCTGAAATCTTCCTTGTGCTCCGTCTTTTTTCCACTGATATAAACAGCCTTGGCCAGCATCGGATTGGTTGTTCGAAGTCCGCTGGCTTTTCGTAAATCGTCCATCTTTGCATCCAGCCAGAGCTCGTTTGCGTGATCGTAGTAAATGATTGCTGCGTCACAGAACTGCAGCCGTTTTTGATGGGTCTCGCGCAGCTCCTCAGGGGTGCCATCAAAAGAAGATTTCATCACCTCGAGTTCCAAATCATCGTAGAGATAGTCATCCAGCGGTTTGATGGCGTTTTTGTCTTCTTTATCGTAAATGAGGTAGACGCGCAGAGGGCCGCCTTCCGGAGGCGGTTCTTCGGTAGGCTTTTTCAGTTTTTCCAAAATATCTTTAATAATGGTTTTCAAGTCTTCCAGCTGTGTTTTCTCAACGATCTGCACACCGGAGTCATTTCGCAATTTCTCAATGAATTTTTGCTGACGCTCGTCTTGTATTTGCATGTTTGACGGCATCCAGATCAGACAGGTGAGAGATTCTTTTTTACTCTGGGCCAGGGCTTCGTCGTATTGTATCTCGATCGTCGAGCTTTGTTCATCCTCCGGTACAAGGCCGTACCTGCTGCTTATGAGGTGAATGCTCAATCGACAGCGCTTCAAATACTCTGTCACCTCATCTCTAAAGTTGCCGTCTTTTAGAAAGAACGGCAGGGCTTTCACAGGTTCGGGAAAAACCGTGTAGCCTTGTTCCTGCAGGTTACGCCGGATACTGTCGCGCTGCTCCAAAAGATCGGAACTGGCTTCTGCCAAGTAAACCGTCTGTTCGGGAGCAGGTTCGGGCTGCTCAACAGCGGACGTGCCTGCCTTCGCGACTTCCATAATGAGGTCGCACAGGTCCTGGGCAACATCTTCGAATTTATCCCAATAATTTTGAAAATAGTGTGTTCCCTTTTCCGGATTGAATTCGCGGAAGCGACCGGTGTCGTCTTCAGTGTAAAATGGATAACCCAGCAGGTCGCGTATCTCATCCGGATGCTCCTCGAGCGGTACAGGTGTTTTGATGACTTTGAAAATGCGGGACTTGTTACCGATGCGCACGCCGATGTTTTGTGCTGCCGCCTCGGTAAATTTGCGCACCTCCCGTACGCACCATTCAGACTTTACATAGCGAGGGCTAAGGACGGACAGTAGAATTTTAACTTTAGGGAATTGGTCGATGATTTCATCGCCAAAATATTCATTGCCGCGCAGTCGTGGATCTCGCCAGATATCAGGTTTTTCACTCAATAGCTGCGCCAAACGTCTCTCCAACGCATAATGAAATTGCGCAATCCACCCTTCCTGATCTTTCGTGAGCGCTTCATTATCCAAATGGGCGTAGCTGATAAATATGTCTTTTTCAAAGTTAAATTTCATAAAACGAGCTCATTATTTCAGCAGCATTATCTTTTTCGTAAACACATACTCCCCACCCTTTTTGCCAGAAGAAAACATTTTGGATCGGACAACATAAACGCCACTCGCCAAATGTGCAGCATTAAATTTTACCTCATGAGTACCTGCCTGAAAAATTTCATTCATTAGCGTGCTGACCAAACGGCCATTCATATCATAGATATCGATGCTCACGCGCGCCGTCTCGGGCACATCGAACAAAATAGTCGTTTGTGGATTAAAGGGATTCGGATAATTTTGATACAATTGAAAATTTAACGGAGTATTGCTTTCAAGCTCAACAGCTGTGTGCGCTCGCGGCACAATGGTTATTTCATCCAGATTGCCAAAATCATTGCCGATGGCGGCAAAGCGAATGGTATTTTCAAATCCGGCATTCAGTCTCACGTCCACGCTATCCAAAACATAATTTGTCCATTCCCCGGTTCCGCGCATGGTCAAATTTTGCGAAACACCATTCACAACCAAAGCGCCGGTTCGATTTGTATTGCCCAGTGAGTACCGGAATATCAGCGTGCGCTCACCGCCGCCAAAACCCGGCATATGCGTAAATTCAACTGCGCTGTTGTCGCTGTCAAAGTTTGTGAATGCCGTGCCATGAAAGCCGACATGGTTATCCTCAACATAGACAGTCCCGATGTGCGAAGCGTCTTCGGATTGCATGGTAAAGGATGTGGCCGGCGTAATAGCGAGCACCTCCGAAGGGAACGACTCTATCTGAGCGGTATCGACAACACTGAGCGTATAGTAATAAGTCTTGCCGGTCGTCAACCTTCTGTCGACATGCGTTTGAATGCTCTTAAGCTTCGTAACACGCTGGGCAGATTTCATATCCGCTGTTTCAGAGCGATAGATGTAAACACGGGAGATATATTCAAAATCTTGCGAATCCCACATTAGCATGATGGAATTGGTTTCATAACGAAAAGTAATGCCGGAGGGCGCTTGCGGGCGAATCGTCGGAATGGCCTTGATGACATCCGAAAAGGCGGACTCGTTGTCATCAAAATCGTAAGCCGTTACGGCATAAAAATACGCTGTGTCGTTGGTTACGTCCGCATCGATATATGTTGTGGCCAAACCGACATTTGCCAATTCTGCCAGATTATCTTTGTTGAGGCCGCGATAGAGCTTATAGCCAGCCAAATCCGAATCCATATTGGCATCCCACGCAATGAGCACGGTATCTCCCCATGCCGTTGTTTTTACATTAATAGGCGTTGATGGCGGTCTGAGGCTATCCGGTATCAACATACTGGCGCCAATAAAATAGCTGGTGTGCGGCGGTTGATTGTATCCTACATTTTGCCAGGCAATGGCAAGCCGGTATTGCCTGTCGTGCATGAGCGTGACAAGTCGATAGGGTGTTACTATTGTCGTCGTATAGATCCTCAGCGCGGAATTGTCATTGGTTCGCCAGATCACTTCTTCTCGCCAGTCGCCATAAAGATCGGCCTGCAAACATGGATTTCTTTTTGTGCTATTGTTTGAAATACAGCCATTTGCCACTAACAGATTTGCACCTCTATATTTACTAATTATAGGAACATAGTCGGGCGCATCGAGAAGTTCGCGAGTTAAATCACCGTCCCACCAGATGACATGATTGGCAGATTGCGGTGAATTACCAACGCGAACATTCCTGGCACTGCGCAAGCCATCCGTGCCGCCCCAGCATTCCATGCCATCCTGGGAATCATCGACATTGGCGGAAACGCCTCTGCCAATATCACCGGGTCCGGTCCCCCAAATAACTTTTCCGGTTTTGCCCTCAAGCAACGCGGAGCCGACAGCGGCATTTTCGTGAATGCCCCATACTTCCAAACCAGCTCGGGTTGGATCGATGTCAGAAACATGCAGGGCATCGCCATGTCCCAGTCTGGAATTCCACAGTCCGGTGCCGTCGTCGTCAACCGCCATGGAGCCATAAACGATTTCATCCCTGCCATCACCATCAAGATCAGCCACACTCAGTTGATGGTTGCCCTGGCCAGCATAAGCAGCATATCCCTTGTTGGAATCGAAAATCCAGCGATTGGTCAAGTGGCCGCCACGCCAATCCCAGGCGACAAGCACCGTTCTGGTATAATAGCCGCGACACATAACAGCACTCGGACGTTCGCCATCGAGGTAAGCGATGCCGGCTAAAAAGCGATCGACTCTGTTTCCATAGCTGTCGCCCCAGGAGCTAACGCTGCCGCGCGCCGGCAAGTAATCGGTGGTCACCAGCGCTGCACCGGTGCGGCCGTCAAATATCGTAAAAAATTCCGGGCCAGAGAGAATATAGCCTCCGGAATTTCGATAATCAGCGTTGGCATTGCCAATGACAGTGCCAGGACCATCGACGGTGGCATCAGCCGTTTTGCAGGCGATTTCTGCCCTGCCGTCGCCGTCCAGGTCGTAAACCATAAATTGGGTATAGTGCGCGCCGGCGCGGATGTTGCGTCCCAAATCAATGCGCCAGAGCAGCGTACCGTCCATTTCCAGGCCATCCAGATAGACATTGCCCGTGTAGCCACTTTGTGAATTATCTTTTGAGTTCGACGGATCCCACTTGAGTACCAGCTCGTATTGGCCATCGCCATCGAGATCGGCGGC
>JAFGKD010000112.1 GCA_016928775.1 Candidatus Zhuqueibacterota bacterium
AGGGTAAAATATTCATCACCGGGATAAACAAGATACATTTTGACTGCTTTTTTCATACTGCTGGAAAAGTCGATCCATCTTTCAAACATGGTTTAAATATAGCATGGATATTTTGAAAGTCAAGTTAATAAATATCCCGACCGTAAAGTTTTGGTGCTGGGTGGCACAACCTGTTAACGATGATGAAAATCCCCAAACGGCGCTCACTCCTATTGTCTCAGCGCGTCAACAACACACTGCACGGCAAATGGTGCAGCGCCAATTCCAGGTCTTGCCCGAACATACGATTCCACAAGCTGAAACGATCGGTTGGTCCGTGAATGATGAACAGATCAGCCTCCACTTCGCGAGTAAAATTGAGGGTGGTCGAACGCGCATAATCGTACAGGCAGCGCGCTTCATACTGAACATCTTCTACCCCAACCCCCTTGATATAACTTTTCAGCTTTTCGTCCTCTTTTTGATAAAATTGACGAATCAGTTCCGAGCGGTTTTCAACTCGACGTTTTTCTTCGATTTCTTCGCTGGTAAAACTGTGGGTATAGTAGAGATAGCGCGTCCGTGCATAAGCGGCTAACGCGGCGGCTACGCGCACTGCACTTTGCGCGCCCTCTCGATATTCTACCGCACAGTGGATCTTGTGCAGTGGCTGCGGCTTGACTTGTGGTTCGGTGAACAACAGAACGGAGCAGGGCGCTTGTCGCGCGATGGTGCGGGCGACAGAACCGAGATAATATTTAAAAAGCCCCTCCTTGGCCAAAGCACCCGCGACAATGAGGTCCGCATCGTGCTCAACTGCAACCTGAATGAGCACATCCGCCGGATTGCCGTGTTGAATGATACAGACTGGCGGATGTTCGCCAAAATGGGATCGATCAATTGCTTCTTCGAGGCGAACTCTGGTCGTCGGCGACTCGTCGCCAACATGCGCAATGACAGGCCAGGTGCCGAGCAGCTTGAGTATTCGGTGCGCTTCATTCAACACCGCCGTGAGTCGCGGTGAAAAAGCAGCGGCCACAACGGCTTTGGCAAAGACCGGTGGCGCATCAATGTATTTATGACGATCGTCGGCCAAAAAGATTCCTGTTCTTTTATGTTCGCCCACGTGCAATTGTCTTTCTCAACGAGACAAAGCAGGATAGGTCATCCACAGAATCGTGTGGCGAGTATCAAATATGGGCAAAGAAGCAAAGCACTCCGTACTGCAAATTTGCAACATCGTATTTTTTTAGCAAAGTTTAAAAGCCACGGATGTTCACGGATGAAACACGGATCATATCATTCATTTTTACCTTTTTAGCCTCCAGTCTCAAAACTTTCGTGAAATAAATCCGTGTTCATCCGTGTTCATCCGTGGCTTGTAATTTGGCTGAGGCCAAAGGCCGCGCTGGGTACAGATGCACAAAATTTAACAGAAATAAATTAAAGTTCAACTATTATTCTTGAATCTCACTGTAGAACTCTCTATCTTTAGTTCATGAAACGTTCTCTCTACATCGCAGCGATTTTAATGGCCTTGTGGATAAATTCGGTGAGCGGGCACGGTCTTGAATTTCGTTTGACGCTCTCCGGCAAAGTGTTGTTGGGGATTGCCTACCGGCATCAATTCGATACGAACACTGCGATTCGGCTCGGCGGCTATCTTGGTCTGGCCGGGCAACCGGTCGGTCTGCATCTCGGTTTGCTGCAGGACCTCACACCATCAAAAGAGTGGACGCCGTTCTTTGAACTGGGCGGCGACATGATCTTTTTGAAAAAAGGGGGCACCATCGCGCATAAAATCTACCCGAGCGCCAATATCGGCGTAACCTATTGCCCGACATCCTCGCTCAAGCACAGCGGGGAGCTATGGCTCGGCTGGCTCGCACGCGAGGTGAGACCGGTTGGACTCAGCTACGTTCATTTCAATTCGATAAATTAAAGGCCCTTTTCCTCGATTATTGAATCCTTTTACCCCTTATAATGAATAAAACACAACCCGTAAAGCAGAGGATGGTGGTCAGCAGCACTGTTTTAAAAAAGCCGTAAAGCGGCACCAAAAAACTGCTGATCACAAATGCACCTATCGCGCCGCCGAGCACATCCGACGCATAGATGGTGCCCAGTTCCATCCGAGATGCCGCAGAGGTGAGCGAACGACACAGCAGAGGAAAGGTTGTGCCAATCAGCGCACCGCTCATAAAGAACAGGCCAATGTACAAAGGAGGCATATCAAGACGATCGAGGAGGGTAAAGATGGGCATCAACAAGAGAAGGACAATACCGGCAAGGAACAATAACCACGGCAAGGATTTGTCGCTTTGAGTGCACATCACCTTTTCAGTGACCAACAAGCTGGCGCCGCCCATTCCCGCCATATAAACCGCCATGGCTACGCCAATCCAGGCGTAAATATAACCAAAAAGCGTCTGGAATGCCAGCAAGAGAATGACGCTAAACGTCATGCCACAAAATCCAATGATCGCGGCGGACAGGCGAACACGCTGCACTGCCGCCCAGCGCGCCGGAGTGAAATAAAGCAAAAAGACAAGCACGATTAAAATAACGCTCAAAAAAATGACGACGGTCGAAAAAGGTATGGCAAAGACACGCGACACCGTCTGATCAGCGCCTCGCATTATTTTATGCCAGATTAAAAAATCGTAAATATAGGATGCAGGATTAAAATCACTGTTTAGTCGCTGTTGCGGCGATGTGGACAAAAGCGCCGCAAACTCGGAGATACGATCATTTTGGTAAATATAAGAGTACATGGATGGTGCAAAATGAGCAAGCGTCGGATTGCGCGCCGCATAGCGGTGCTCAATGTCCGGAAGCGAGGTGACGAGTGATTGGGGGGCGTTGCTGGCAAAATATGTGGCTGTTTCGCCGGGAAGCGCCAAAATATGCGAAAACTCGCTATTCAGCGTATTCCAGAGAGTTTTATTCAGCTCGAGCAACTCATCGCCTAAAAAATTTTCCCCGGCAGGAAAAAAACAGATTGCCAAAACGCCGTTTTCCGCAAGAGATGCTTTGGCGAGCTGAAAAAATCGTCTGGTGTAATAACGATTGGACGCGGCCGTCGTTGGTGCACCGACGTTCAAAATGATCATATCCCATGTTGACAATTTTTGCTTCAGCGCTCGCCTGGCGTCTGTGATAAAAAGACGAATGGATTTTTCCCATGCGTGCGCGGCAACCGAGTCCAGATGCGAACGCGCAAAACGAAACATGTCGCCATCCAGCTCCATGACGTCGATGTCCAGATGAAACTTTGCGCATTCGAGAGCCAGTCCTCCGGAATTTCCTTCAATGCAAAGAATCTTTTCGGGATTGGGATGCTGCACCAGCAGCGTCGCTGCCTGTGATTGATTATCGATTGTATTTGACAAGGCCGAGACTTTGATGCCATTTTGGTACAAAAACAGCTCGCCACCCCACTCAATGATGGAAGCCTGGCCAAATCTGGTGAACCGCCAATCCTTGAGTCGAAACGATTCATCAACTGTCGCCCAGTATTTATGCAAGAGATAATCTTCAAGTTTATGTGGAACGGGAGGAATGAGTACAACAACAAACAAGAAAATTGGTGCCAAAAGTGACTTGTTGCGGGTGAGGAAAAAGGCGAGCCCGAACAGGAGCAGACCGAGGGTGAACAGGCAGACCAGGTTGGAAAAAAACATCAACATGACAGTGAAAAGAAGGCCAACGATCACAGTACCTAACGCCTCGTAGGCGTACACAAAACCGGCGGCTTCTGAATGTGCGCCCGTGTCGCGGCACAAACGCGCCAACAATGCGAACAAAAAGCCGAATAAACCGGCGGGAAGAAAGAGTGTCCAGCAGGCAAAGAGAACCACATCAGAATAAGCTAAAAATTCGCCGTAGGGAATGTGATAGAACAGTCGTACAAATTTTGTGGCGACATATACGCCGATCGCCGATAGTATACTCAGAAACAAACCAGCGGGGAACAAGAACTGTGCGGGAGATTTTGTTGCCCAGCAGCGCTGGCCGACGTAACTGCCAACGCCAATCCACAACAGCCAGAGTGATAGGACGGCGCCGATGATGATTTCGTTGCCGTAAAAGACGGTCATAAATTGCCGTAACAACAGAATTTGCACGCCCATAGAAGCGGCGCCAAGGCACATGGCGTAAAATTTTAGCGTCCAGCGTTGTTGCATCGGTTGCCCTGTTTTACGTCAGGTGAATCACGATATTATAGATTTCACCACAGTTGAATGTCATGAAAAATAATACAAAATGTCGACTTTGTCAAGTACCAGCCCCGGAAATGAAAAAGGCCAATTGGAATTGGCCTTTAAACTCTGCACGTTTTCATATTTAGCCCTCAGCAAATATGACATTTTCCTCCACTCGTGCTCCACCGTTATTGGGCTCGTTCTCCCGACGTTTCAGCACACGTTCATACTCGCCCAATACTTCCCGTTCCAATTGAGCTCGAAACTCTTTGCTAATCGGATGTGCAATGTCGCGCTGCGTTCCATCCTCAACTTTGCGGGATGGCATGCATAGCAAAAGGCCTTTTTTGCTGTTGATAATTTTGAGCCCTTTGACCGAAAAAACATTCTCAAATGTGACATTAACAAACGCTTTTAGCTTTGGCTCCTCTCTCAGCTTGATATTGATCTCGGTTATCCTCATCCTTCAAATCCATAAATTAGAGTTTGTTACACATCTCTCTTTTAAAATGCATTATTAACTACAGACAATGGTGACAATTCGCGCACAGATGAATTTCAATAAAAATAATTTTTACGAAAAAGCTGTTTATGTCCAATTAAAAATGTAAAGATACGATTTGCGGGGAGGCGTCGTGCACATAAAACAACAAATATGATTGAAATCAATTGCAAAATACATAATTGTAAGAAATAATCGTGCAAATTCGCAGAATGCGCCTTTGATTGCTTGCGTCCGGGCGGATGTTTGCGGACAGAACAGGTGGCTGGCAAACAACCGTGTAGACGCCTTCTTTTTAGCGTGCAGTTATGGCATTTTTTTTAATCATAATGATTACTCTATTAGCACAGGAAAAACACTAAAAAGCTCACTATTTTGATTTCTTAATATTTTCGTCTATTGAATTTAATACTCTTTTGGAGTGAATTCACTGTGTGAATTCACGCGGGCCACTAACCGCGAGTCAGGCAAACTGTTATGGATGCGATCATCCAAATTGACGGCTTCGCCGTCATGCATTCACGAAGAGAATGCACTCCAAATAGGCGCTGCTTTTCTGAGTTAATAGAACAATCATTTTAATCATTTTGTTTAAATAATACAATATTGTAGTATTGGTAAAAATAAGTAACAATATTGCCAATATATAATGATGTGAGGCTTTTTTTAAGGGCGCCGGTGAAAAGCTTATATATATATTTTACAGTTCTTTATCCGAAGATGCGAATGTAACAAGGATTATGATATAATATTGGCATGTTCTTTGATGATAGCGTTCGAAATATATATCATATAAATCTTGTAAGAATATGAAATAGGGAGGACCCCAGTCTATTTCAAATATAACAGGCGTCTGTCCACTGCGAGAAGCAGAGTTGGGGTCAACTCTTTCTCCTCTGTTAAAAAGTGCAGGACAGACGCTTGTTTGTGGATTGACGATATACAATAGATTTTACCACTGAAAGACACTTTTTAACATTTTAATTTAATCATATTTGGAGGAGTAACTCAATGACCCCGAAAGAATTTTTTGAATTTGCCAAATCGAAAAACGCAGAGATGGTCGATTTAAAATTCTGCGATCTGCTTGGCACCTGGCAGCACTGTACCTATCCGATTGACGCACTGGATGAGAGTACGTTTGAAGATGGACTCGGTTTTGATGGTTCGTCCATTCGTGGTTGGCAACCGATCAACAACTCGGATATGCTCGCGATACCGGATGCCTCGACAGCGGCGATCGATCCGTTTTTTGAAGAGCCCACAGTGAGTGTCATCGCGAACATCGTTGATCCCATCACCAGAGAACGCTACAGCCGCGATCCCCGATATGTCGCCGCCAAAGCGGTGGATTATTTGAAGGGCACCGGCGTTGCTGATACCTGCTATATTGGGCCGGAACCGGAGTTCTTTATTTTTGATGAAGTTCGTTTTGATCAACGCCAGAACACGGGATTCTACTCAATCGATTCGGTTGAAGGCGCCTGGAACACCAATCGAATCGAAGAGCCGAATCTTGGCTACAAACCGAGCTACAAGGGTGGCTATTTCCCGGTATCCCCGACGGATACCTATGGTGATCTTCGGACAAAAATGGTCAATGAAATGCGCAAACTCGGCATTGTTGTTGAGGCGCATCATCACGAAGTGGGTACCGGCGGTCAGAGTGAAATAGATATGCAATTCGCCGAGCTGACCAAGATGGCTGATCAGTTCATGTGGTACAAATATATTATCAAGAACGTGGCATTCAAGGCCGGCAAAACGGTCACTTTTATGCCAAAGCCGATTTTTGAAGACAATGGCTCCGGTATGCACACCCACTTGTCGCTGTGGAAAGGCGGTGTAAATCTTTTTGCCGGTGACGGCTATGCCGGCTTGAGTGACACAGCGCTCTATGCTGTTGGTGGTGTTTTGAAACATGCGGCCGCTTTGTTGGCTTTTGCGGCACCGACCAACAACAGCTACCGACGGCTGGTCCCCGGTTATGAAGCACCGGTCAACCTTGTCATGTCGCAACGTAATCGTTCCGCCGCTGTCCGGATTCCGATGTACAGCAATAGTCCGAAGGCAAAACGTTTTGAATTCCGTTGCCCTGATCCGACCGCCAATGGATACCTGGCCTGGGCGGCCATGCTCATGGCGTCACTGGACGGTATCACCAACAAGATTGATCCCGGCGAAAAGCTTGATCGCGATATTTACGAAATGACGCGTGAGGAGTTGGTGCACATTCCGCACGTTCCGGGATCATTGGAAGAAGCGCTGGAAGCGCTGGAAACAGACCACGAGTTCTTGAAAGTCGGTGGTGTTTTCACCGAGGATTTGATCGAAACCTGGATCGACTACAAACGAGAAAACGAAATTGCCCCGCTCAAGCTACGCCCGCATCCCTACGAGTTTTTCCTGTACTATGATAACTAAAAACACCGCAGCCCGTTGCCCGACGGGCTGCTTTTCAATTTGCTATCCCGGTGAAAAAGAACAACGATTCGCAATGTCTATTCAAGTATGCGTTGACATTTTGAAAACAGACCTCTTTCTTGAACTATTAAAAGAGCCATCGCGTTTTCGCAAGCAAATCCACGGTGACGCTCAAGTGGCGATCGATGTGAAAGGCTCAAGACAAGTAAAAAATATCCAGCTCAGAGCTATAGAGACATTTTGTCAAGATAACTTTCCCCGGAAATCAATTATTGTCTGCAATGAGAAAAACAAACGCAAGGTTGGTGAGATTTACATCACCCCGTGGAAAGAATTCCTGCAGGAATTCTGGCCTGGCAATATTGTTTGTTGATAGCACATTTTTTTATCCGCAAAATATCCGGAATATCTTTCGAGCTCTTTTTCGTTTGAGTATTGAAATTAATATTCATTCCATCAGGAGAGTACGTATGCAGCAAAGATATCTTTGGCTCGCCATAGTGCTGATCAGTGTATTGATTTATTTCGCCTGTTCCGAAGATAAATCAGTGTCGCCAAAAGCGCTTGAAAATGTCGGTGAAAAAGTATTTGGCGCTATTAGCATCGAACAGCAAAAACATCTTTACGTCAAGAATGATTCCGGTGGTGTTTACATTTATGGTTATCCTGATCAGGATGTCATCGAAACTTTACTTTACCGCACGGTGTCTGCCGAATCGAAAAAATTGGCCGAGCAACGGCTTGCTGATATTGAATTAAAGCACGATAAAGCCGATGATCTGATCAACATTTTTACAACGGTGAACACTCAGCCCGGTCGATTACGTTACACCAGTTGGTATTCGCTGGAAATTCCCAATAAAATGGTGCTGGACATTCACGACGTGTGGGAGGATATTAATGTTTTTGATCTGGATACGACGCTGATGGTGCGTGATGCCGGGCACAACGTTTCCATTGTTCGACATAGTGGTTCGGCGCAAGTCAATACGCTGACGGGCGACATCTATATGGAAATCGCCGTGCCGGATAGCGGATATTGCGTTGGCCATACCGGGGCTGGCGACATTGTTGTGCACCTGCCGCAGGAAACTTCGGCGACCATAAAGCTGGTCACTCAAGACGGACTGATTTCGGTCAACAATCTTGAGGTAAAAAATGAGGTTGCAACACCGAGCTCCTTCGAAGGTCTTCTCGGTTTGGGCGAGGGAGAGATTATTCTTGAAACGGGGCGCGGTTCCATCATTTTGCAAGGCTTTTAGTGCCGAGATGCGACGATGCAGCACCTCCACAGATTCTCTTTGCAATGGAAGGGATGTAAAATTTGATCCAAAATGTGAGCACACTGTGGCGACCACAAGTTTTTCAGGGCGAGCATAAAAAAGGCACCTATTTTGAGGGCTGGTTTTATAAAATTGTCGACTCGTCAGGAGAGCATACCTATGCATTCATCCCCGGGATTTTTACCAGTAATAATCCCAGGGATACACATGCTTTTGTGATGGTGCTTGATGCGGCGACACATCTGTCAACTTACCACGTCTATTCGGTCGATCAATTTCGGGCATCCTCCAGGCAGCTCGATATTCAGGTTGGGGCGAACAGATTTTGTGCTGATTTTTTTGAAATTCACCTTGATTCCGAGCAACGATCTGTGCATGGCCGTATCAAACTTGGTCACCTGCAGCCCTGGCCGGTCAAACTGCTTTCACCGGGCGTCATGGGTTGGTACGCTTTTGTACCTTTTATGGAATGCTATCATGCTGTGCTCAGCTTTGACCATACCGTGCAGGGTTATCTCACTATCAATAAAACCGAGGTCGATTTCAGCCATGGACGTGGATACATCGAGAAAGATTGGGGAAAATCCTTTCCCAGCGCCTATGTGTGGATGCAGTCCAATCACTTTGACACCCCTGGCGTATCGTTGATGGCATCGATCGCCAGGATTCCCTGGCTCGGCAGCTCATTTCGCGGTTTTATTATTGGCCTTCAGATGAAGGACCGATTATTACGTTTCACCACCTACACCGGAGCGGCGCTCCAGACATGTGAAATTGCCGAAAAAATTGTGCGTATTGTTGTACATGACAATAAATATCAACTTGTTCTCGAAACGGATCGAAGCGATGGGGGGCTTTTGTATGCACCGTACGATTTCGCAATGAATGCCAAAGTATCGGAGACTCTTGGCGCCAATATTAAACTCAATCTCTATGAAAAATCGCGGGGCTTGATTTTTTCCGAAATCGGAAGACACGCCGGTTTAGACGTGAACGGCAACCTCTCCGAACTTGCAAGCTAAAGAGTTTGCAAAAGTCGTTAAAAAGCAATACGTTTAGAACAAAAAGGACAAAATTCGAGACAAACGATGCGTAATGATCCTCTTGGGCTGCTCAAAGGTGATTATATCACACCCCCACAAAAGCGAAAATGGCTTCACCGGACATGCCCAACACTGTCGTTTTATCGCCTGATGCTCAAAGAGGTGTTCACAGCCTCGAGGGCTGGCAAAAGAGGCCACCTCACATTTGACCAGTATTGCGACCACGCCGTCGGCGTATTTCGAGCAGTGGAAAAAGTTGGCGGGCGGATCGAAATAAAAGGCTATGACCAGGTACCAGCCGACGGATGGCCGTATGTTTTTGTTGCCAACCACATGAGCGTGCTGGAGACGTTCATCTTTGCCGCGCTTCTGAATCCCAAGGGTGGTCATATGTTTGTTGTGAAAAAGGCGCTCATCGAATACCCGGTCTTCAAGCATGTTATGCGCTCACTCGATCCTGTTGTCGTTGGACGGGAAAATCCGCGCGAAGACTTGATGGAAGTATTAAAAAAAGGTACGGAAAAACTGCAAAGCGGATTGAGCATGATCATTTTTCCACAAAAAACGCGAACGCTCGCTTTTGAGCCCGAAAATTTTAATACGATCGGCATCAAACTCGCTCGTCGAGCCGCTGTCCCCGTGGTGCCGGTTGCTCTGAAAACCGATTTTTGGGGCCAGGGCAAGCGGTTCAAAGATTTTGGTGGTATATTTCCCGAAAAAACCGTGCGCTTTCAATTTGGAGCGCCGATCGACGTAAAAGGCAAGGGGCAGGCAGAACATGAGGAGATCGTTCGCTTTATCGAAAAATATTTTTCTTTGTGGGAGCGAGAATAGGACGAGACCGTTTAGGTCGTCCAACATCGAACAGGATTATTATGGATTACCCCTTTCAACATCGAATCAAAGTCCGGAGCCATGATTTGGATTCATTCGGACACGTCAACAATGCCGTCTATTTCAATTATCTTGAGGAAGCTCGTTGTGAATATCTTGAACAACGTGGTTTGAGTTTTAACAGTTTTCATGAATGGGGTGCGTTTGCGTTTGTCGTAGCTGCAGAAATTCGCTACAAATCTCCGGCAAAGTATGGACATATCCTGAATATTCGCGGTGCTTTTTCCGTTATGCGGCGGACGAGCTTTGCCTTGAATTACGAAATCTTCAATGAAACAAGCGGCCGCGTTTGTGCGCTTGCGAACATGACTTTTGGATTTGTTGACAGAAATGAAAAAATCATCGCTATACCAAAAGATTTTCGCGAAAAAATGACTGCACCTGTGGAAAAGAGATAAACTGGCAGCGTATCTGCGGTGAGGATTATCCCAAAACAAAAAAGCGGCTCGAAGATTCGGCCGCTTTTTTTGCTGAACAAGCTATTTTTCTCGTACGTCCTGAAGCAATTTTTCGATAAATTTATTATACCACAGCATCAATACACCGAATACAAAAAATAGCAAGTTGGTCATGATAGCCCAGTATTCCCAGGCGCCGGTTGAGAAACCAAGTGACATCGATCGAGTCGCTCCGGTGACGCCAGTCAGTGCAAATACCACGCTGCCAATTTGAATGGATTGCCTGAGTTGGCCTATATAGCGTTTGTGCACTCTGACCAGAATATGCATCACTGCTATGGCAAAAAATACCAGTGCACCCGCTATGCTCATAATCAATGATGATACGTGTACCTGAGATAAATGGAGCAATACGAACAGAATAACATTGACAAACACAAAAAACAAAATTAATCTTTTCAATTTTGTTAGGACCATTTTAGTTACACTCAACATCATTCAAATTTGCATCCCAGCAATGCCACAAATCGTCCGAGAAATGCTTTGGATCTTTTATGCGGCCCTCCAACGTTTCCCGGTTCCATTTTATTTCTACCTTGTTAGCGGTGCTGACGCGATAGATATCAAACAGCCCGGTATAGGGTAATTCCTGATTGAATCCCTGATGGATAGTGCTGCCGTTTTCCTCGCCGTCGGGTACAATGTTGGTATAAGTGATATCCACCGCTTGCGTTTTGGGATCACGCGTCCAATCGATTTGCAAAAAAGGTACAGGTTCCGCTGGTCGCAAATTCATTGTCCAGTATCCGGCAGTCGCTAACAAGTCGGAGGTGCCGCTGAACCAATGAAACTCGGTAAAAACGCCATGCAGGGTGACATACATATCCCATTTCATGCCATTCAGGCTGACTTTGCCGTATAATTCTGCGGTGTACTGCAGGGCGCCGATATTAAAATTGTATGACCAAAGCCAGGAGCCGTTTGGCTGGAGAACAGGTGAGTGATTAAATGATTCGACAAATGCGGCGACCGGAACAGCGAGGGTTAAGGTGAGCGCCGTATTCCAGAAAGCGACATTACCTACGGCCCAGAGCCAGTTCCCTTTCCCATCGGTTTTGGCCAGGGATGTTTGTGTAAAACTGCTGAAATCCATAACCATCGTCGATTTTGGCGGTACGGTGGGCGGTTGTTGATTTTTTGGTTCAGATGGATTGTCCGAGCATGAATAAAAGAACGGTACCATCACGACTAACAAAAGAGCGACGAATTTTGCCATGTTTTTTTTCATAGTGACACCCCACTTAAATTTTATGACTTTTTACGTTAAAATGAAAAGTTTGTAACAATGATAAATAGATTGTCAACCAACAAAATTTACAACAAACCAGTCATGAATTGATTCCCGATTACAAAAAAATCTGTCATCTATTGGCAAATTTTAAAAACGAAGCACGTGCTTCCGGTGCAACTTGCAGTTTGTCGACTTTTTCGATTGTGATATCGAGGTGCTCGCTCAAATGCTCAAACAGGCCATACAACAGGGGAGAGTCTACTCGAATTTTAGCCGGCACATACGAAATTGTTGAAAAAATATTGAGAAGGAGCAAAGGTATTTTGGCCTGCATCGACTCCAAATCCGGCAGCGGAGGCGCCACTTTGTGGCCAACAATCATACCATGTGAAGTCTCAAGCAGCACAATGATATAAGGATAAAACGGCTCTGAGCCTTCTTCCAGAGTCGGCTGCGGGATCATAAACAAATCGACCTCTACAGTGACGTTCCGTAAAGCTAAATGTTTTGCTTTTTCCAGAGCGATCATATCAACAACAGGTTCTACCAGCTCCGGATCAATCATTGACTCATGCCAGATGTCGTCTTGCCAGACATGAGAACTCCCCCTTTTCACCTTCCTGCGCAACAAATAGGAATAATCGTCATCCGGCAGCAGAATTGACGGATCTTCTTCTGCCCGTAGAGCGACATTGACGGTTTGTTCGAGCGCGTGCGTCAAAAATCTTGCTTCAGAAGCGTTGATGAACCAGGGATAAAAGCCGGGCTCGTATTTTCTGAACATGGGCCATTCGTTTCTGCCTCTGAAGGTTAGGGAGAGTTCTTTAATGATCTGACGATCATCTTTGTGCAAAAAATTGCGGTCTTCAAAAGAGGCTTGCAGTTGCCGCATCTCCAAAAGCTTTTGATAGCTAAAATCGTCAGATTCTGATTCCTGAAAGTGCCAAAATCTCGCCAGACTAATTTCTCCGAGATAAACCGCAATGGAATAGTGTTCTCCGATTGCTCCCATTACGCTGACAAAACCCAATTCCCGCGTCTCCGGATTCTCCACCGCAAAAAGATCGATCTCTTCCAGCCACAACCAGGGTTCAATATCTTTCACTTTCATGACAGCTTCGTATAACTTTTTCCATTCGGCAAGAGTAGGGGACTTTTTCAATTTTTTATCTCCTGTTATCGTGATTTTAGTTTTTCTGTTAGACTTTTGCCTTTTCTCGCATACCTTTTACCATCCAGCTTTTCGCCAGCCACAGGGCTACAGGCGATATCATGGCGATGATTGCATAAATCAGCCACATTTCTCCGGTGCGTTGCACCATCCCGCTGTCGGATTGTGGAATATAATTGGCAACAAAATAGCCGGAATAGAGCGAAGTGATCACTTTGGTTAAAAACCACGGGAACTGGCCGATACCCATGTAGGCACCGGTCTGTCCTTCCGGTGCAACCTCCGCCACCCATTGCAGAAACCGTGGTTGCCACATCGCTTCGCCAACGGACATGATTAAAATATAGAGCAAAAACAGCCAGGCGTTCGGCCCCAAGGCGAGTAGAAATGTCGGCGTTGCCATGACAAAAGTCCCGATGATCATCATACGGTATACATTGGCTCGCGCGGTTAATCCGGCTATAATTGGCGTGATGATAAAAATGATGAGTGGATTGATATTCGAAAAGACGCCCCAATACTCACCGGCCCAGCTACCGACAAATGCTCGCCTTAAATAGTACGGAATGGTAAGCCAGTTGTGCGCAAACAGTGTTTGCACTGGAATGAGAATAAAAATAAAAAACATAAAACGGACGTCACGAAATGGATGAGTCGGACGATGGCGTAAAAACTCCCAGATGGCACCGGCAACAAGCAAAATGGCCATAAAAAGGGTCGCTATAAAATGGCGCTGATCGCTGCTGGTGACTTGAATGTAAATAGTCATTGACAGCGCAATCAAAGCGAATATAGACAACACCAATAGATTTGTGTTGTTGATCTTTTTCTGTGGTGCCGATTTTTCTTCCATGCTTTTTTTATCATTGGACTCGCGTTTGACGCGCGATACAGCTTGTTGATCGACTCGTTTAGTCAGCACAGCGAACGAAATGAGGGCCGCGGCGGCTGTTATAGCAGTGAATACCCAAAAAACCGCGGTCAATCCATTTGGCGGAAACGTCTCCTCCGATGCCTTGCGGGTAAAGTCAAGGATGTATCCCGAGAAAAAAGCGCCAAGATTCATCAATGCATACAGGACCGCATACCCCATGGATGCAGTCTGCGAATTGGTATACCGTTTGACGCCTGTATAGGCTGCCGGCTGATAAAGGCCGTAAGCAGTCACCATCACTAGGAGGCCAATGGACATGGAGAGAAACATGGGGGATGTCACACCAGATCCAAGCGGGATGGTACCGGAGAGCGAGATAATCGTTCGTCCCACGGCCATAGCACCAAGGGAAAGAATCAGCGATGTCCGCACACCGATCTTGTCGACCACAAATCCCAGGAGCAGCATGGCGAAAGTGATTCCACCGGTCACGCCGCCGTACACCCACCCGGCCTGCGGATCAGTGAGTCCTACGTTTTCGGAGCAATAATTGCCCAGAATTGTCAGAATGCCAAAGTAGGCCAGGCCTTCCAGAACATAGGGCACATTGATACCGGTCAGTGCTTTCGGTGCCTTGACAAACGCCGCGAGCGTCTCTGCCAGTTCTTTGAAAGCATCAGCAACAATCTGTCGAAATGATTTATGAGCAGCACTTTTCTTTTGTCCGTTCGTCATGCAATCTCCTTTCCTGACCTTTTTGGATGTGGAAAATAAGATTCTCAGACGGTTGAAGCAAGTTTTTTTCCGCAATTGGCTGACCAAACTGGAAATAGTATTTGCAGGTTTGGGGTCAATTTGCTATTATAATTTTTGCAAAAAAATGGAGAGCGTTATGTCCTTTGGTGAACAGAAAAATTTATTATTTGATGAGCCTGACAGGGAAAATTTGTTAGCCAGCCTGGAGCTCAAGCGACCGCTGGTCTTTTTTGATCTGGAGACGACGGGCTTGGATCCCCAAAATGATCGGATTGTACAGTTTGCTTTTTTACGCGTCAATCCGGACCGGTCGCAGGATGAATGGAAAGAGCTGGTCAATCCGGGTGTATCGATTCCGCCGGAAGCCACGCGCGTGCATCATATTACAAATGACATGGTCGCGGCAAAACCACTCTTTAAAGATTTTGCTCCCCTCATTCTCGATTTTGTCGACAACTGCGATTTATCGGGATTTAATATTGCTCGCTTTGATGTGCCATTTTTATTGGCAGAAATGGAGCGCAACGATCATGCGCTCGATGTGAAGAAGATGAACATTATTGATGTGCAGGTCATTTATCATAAAAACGAACCGAGAGATTTGAGCGCCGCGTACCGTTATTATTGTGGACGCGATCATATCGATGCGCACGATGCAATGGGCGACGTGCGGGTGACGCTGGAAATTCTTGATGCACAACTCAAAAAATACACAAGCATTCCTAAAAGCACGAAAGGATTGCACAAATATTGCGAGCCGCGAGACAGTCGGTTCGTCACGACAGATCGGAAATTCTATTGGAAGAATAATGAGGCTGTCCTCTCTTTTGGCAAACATAAAGGTCGATCGTTGCAGTGGCTCGTTGAAAATGAGCGTGATTACCTTTTGTGGATGCTGAATGGTGATTTTACCGATGAAACCAAGGCTGTGATCGATAATGCTATGCGGGGTGTCTTTCCAGCCAAGGCGTCAAATGAAGACGAAGCGTAATTATCCGAATTGGAGAATTGTTGAAACCTGTATGGAATAATGCAGCATGATTTTTCGTTCTAGTCTCCCATTAAATGGCAAACAGAGATAATTTAAATTGAAGGAGAAAAGTATGAAAAATATATTTTCGTTTGCAATAGTTTTATTGCTCACTGTATCGGTTTTATCCGTCGCTGGTGAAAAAAAAGCTGAAATCAAAGTCGACGGTATGACCTGCGGTGGCTGTGTCAATAAAGTCAAGACAAGTCTTGAAAAAGCCGATGGTGTCAAGAGTGCACAAGTTTCTCTCAAAGACAGCTATGCGGTTGTTTTATATGATGACAGTGTGACGGATGAAGCGTCTTTGAGAAAAACGATTGATGGCACGGGTTACAAAGCGGTTGATGAAAAAGAAGAGAAAGCTGTGAAAAAGGGCGGCTGCGAAGCGGTATCTTCCTCGTGCTGCGGTGAGAAAAAGTAACATGTGATATAGAAAAGGCGAACCGCGGTTCGCCTTTTTTATTGGATTATCCTTCTGATTTTTCAATCCCGACCAGGTCATCATATGCAATTCCCATTGCCGCAAAAGTCAAGGGTACGGTAAAGATAACACCAATCCCGCATAATAGCAACCCGACAAAGTTGATGAGGCCCAGGATAAGCGCAAAAATGACGATTTCGAACAAGTGATTCATGACAAGTTTGCGGCTGGCTTCCATCGCCTCCCAAAAGTCGAGATTTTTTTCTACAATAAATGCCGGCGTGAAAAGATAAAGCGCGGCGATGATAAAGCCCGGGATGATACAAAAAATAAAACCGATGATCACAAAAAAGGATACCAGGATATTGGACAACACCGCGGCGACAAAATAGTTAAAGCCCTTTGTAATGTCACCGATATTGACATCCTTGCCACGGATTTTTTCAAACACCACAAAGAAAAAACCAACCGATAGCGGTCCAATGACAAACAATTCTCCGATCACCGTTCCGCTGGTGATAGCGATGACGACAACGTAAATGAGACCCAGTATAATAAAGTTGCCGATATCCACAGTCACCATATCCCACGCGCGACTGATCCAGTTGCCCAGGTTCACTTGCTTTTTCTCTGCTGACTTTTCTTCTGCCATTTTGCGCTCCCCAGTTTTGTTCGTAGCTTGGTTCAGGTTTGTACCCAAAGATAAGTGTAAACACGAAAAAATGCAAGAGATCAAATATTTAATTTACTTTTATCCCTAATTCTCCAATACCAGTCGAGATCATCAGGTACAATGACTTTTCGCTGGCGTCATAGTTTTCAGAATAGTAATAATTGCCCTGTTTCTCAAACCAGTTGGGGTAGTTGATATCCGACATGAACAGGAATTTTGTCACCTTGAGTTTGGTGCCAATATTTTCCGGAACGATTATGGTCGTTTCACCGATGTCGAGGTCAATTCTGGCCATTGATCGTTCGAGGCCTTTGCCATGAAAGTCAACAGATAATTCCCCAATGCCGCTATTGATATCCGCCTCTTCAAACAGGGCGTTACCCAGGTTTTTTAGTTTCACCTCACCGACTTTGACATTAACATCAAAAGTTCGCATGACCATGCGGTTGGGTTCGCTAAAGCTGACAGTCGTTTCACCAGCCCAATGGCGCAGCTTAAAATCATACAGTGTCAGGTCGCCCAGCTCAAATTTGGTCTCTCCAGCTTTGATGTGGGCAGTGAATGAAATCTCTGGTCCAAAAGGCAGCTCGAGAACAATTTTGGGCGCGTTGTCTCCATGTTCCTGATCAAAATTCCAATCTCGATTATCGATAACAATATCCAACTGACCTCGGCGATCGTTATATCGAATATCGACATCACATTTGTCGCGGCGGTATTTTGTCGTGATGATACAATCACGTTTATCGTTACTCGGTCGAACCTCAATAATGCCGCCGTCAACTTCCAATTCAATGGACAGATTCTCGCCCTTGATCGCAAAGATATCTTCTTTTTCCACTGATTGGGCTTGCCCGACTAATATGAACGCGCTTGCAATAAATAACATTTTCAGGAATCGCATGGTCCCTCCAGTCTTATAAAATTCTTCTTGTATTACGTCAATTACCCAAAAAGGTTAGCGGATTATTTAACCTGCATTATTCACAAACTTTTCACACAAAGACACCAAAACACTAAGAAACAAAAATTTAGGCGTATATAAATAAAATAATAAAGTTGTTTTCAAGTACTTTCTATAGATTCAGCAAGTTCAATAAAAACAGTCTTTGTGGCTCTGTGTCTTCGTGTGA
>JAFGKD010000113.1 GCA_016928775.1 Candidatus Zhuqueibacterota bacterium
AAAATACCTTCTATCATCCTCGGTGTCCTTTGTGCGCTCTGTGGTTCATGCTTTTTGGTTGTGGCCTTCGGCCACACTGCGTGCATCCGTGGCTCATAGTTTGTCTGCGGCCAAAGGCCGCGCCAGGTAATCCGGCGACATGTCCCTCATGGCACAACAATCGTCTGATTTCGATCCGGCCCAACAGAGACCAAGCCGATCTTGACACCGGTCAGTTCGCTCAAACGATTCAGATAGGATTTTGTGTTGTGTGGTAAATTTTCCCAGCTTTTAATATCCGTCGTTGACGTGAGCCATCCTGGATGTTTTTCCAGGATAGGCCGGGCGCCGAGTTGAACTTTGAGATCCGCGGGATAATGCTCGAAAACCATGCCGTTATACTCATAGGCGGTGCAAATTTTAATTTCCTCCAGCGTGTCCAGTACATCGAGCTTGGTGATCACCAGACTTGTCAGTCCATTGACCCGCACAGCGTTATTGACCACAACGGCATCAAACCAGCCGCACCGTCGTGGACGACCGGTGGTCGCGCCAAATTCTCCGCCAAGCTGTCGGATGTGTTCGCTAAACTTTGCGTCAAATTCTGTTGGCAACGGCCCCATGCCGACGCGCGTGGTATAAGCTTTCACAATACCAATGATATGATCCAACCGGTTTGGACCGAGGCCTGTGCCGATACAAGCGCCGCCGGCGGTCGGATTGGAGGACGTGACAAAAGGATAGGTGCCAAAGTCTACATCCAGCATGGTACCCTGAGCCCCTTCCAGGAGAATCTCTTTGCCATCATTGATGGCTTGATTGAGATAAACTGATGCGTCGGTGATGTGATCGCGTATGGACTGAGCAAAAGCCAGACATTGTTCGACAATATCCTCTGCCTGGATGGGGTGACAGTTATAGATGGATTCAAGCACTTTATTGTGCCGGGCCAATATGTCGGTGATTTTTGTTCTCAGATGTTGTTCATCCAACAGATCGCAAACGCGCAGACCAAAGCGTCCAACTTTGTCCATATACGCTGGACCAATCCCGCGTCCGGTCGTACCAATTTTTTTTGATCCTTGCGACTCCTCACTCGCCGTGTCCAGACATCGATGATAAGGCAATATAAGATGGGCGCGATCACTGATTAATAGACGATCATCTATTTCTACGCCCTGATCTTTCAAAAAGGCGACTTCTTCGAGAAAAACCCGGGGATCGATAACAACACCATTGCCGATGACGCAATTTGTATGCGGCCATAATATGCCGGAGGGAATCTGATGCAGGATAATCTCTTTTCCATTAATGACGACAGTGTGGCCGGCATTAGGGCCACCTTGATACCGGGCGACAATATCCGCCTTTTGGCTGAGCAAGTCAACAATTTTACCCTTGCCCTCATCACCCCATTGACCACCTATAATTACTGATACAGCCATCATAACTCCTTTACACATAAAAGCTCCGAACCGTAATAGCGGCCCGGAGCTTGCTAAAATATCGAATTGCTGATATCGTGCCG
Organism: Candidatus Zhuqueibacterota bacterium; assembly: GCA_016928775.1. GTDB lineage: Bacteria > Zhuqueibacterota > Zhuqueibacteria > Residuimicrobiales > Krinioviventaceae > Kriniovivens. The sequence continues at coordinate 1,508 of JAFGKD010000113.1, forward strand.
TTAAAAATCTGCGATAGCCTCTTCAACCGTGTCATAGAGCTTTATGACGTTTGTCAACTTTGTGATGGTCAGCAGATTTTTGATCTTTTCCGTTGCAGCGGCAATTTTGAGTTCACCTCCGGCATTCCGAACCGTAGTGAGCGCGCTGATAATGATTCCGAGTCCGGAGCTATTCATCCAGTTGACTTTGGACAAATCTGCGACGACATGCAGATGTCCGCTTTCCGAGAACTCGTGCAGCTTGTCATTAATTTTGCTTGCATCCGGTCCACCAATTATTTTGCCAGACAATTCAAAGACCAGAACACCCTCTTGCTCACGCTGTTGAATTTCCATAACAAATTCCTCGTTTAATTTATTAACGAGATTTTCGTAAAACGGGCCCTTTCCCTTTTTTGGTGTCCGTTCTCGTATACCATTCGAGGACAACGGGGCTGGCGACAAAAAGTGACGAATAGGTTCCAATGACAACACCAACGATCAAGGCAAAGGAAAAATTGTGAATCACTTCACCGCCAAAAAAATAAAGTACAACAACCACAATCAATGTCGTAAAAGAAGTAATGACTGTGCGGCTCAGCGTTTGATTCAGACTTGTATTTACAATCGTTGTAAAAGTTTCACGGCGCAAATTTTTGAGATTTTCGCGAATACGATCATAGACTACGATTGTATCATTCAGTGAATAACCGACGATGGTGAGAAACGCCGCAACCACAGCTAATGATATCTCCAGATTGAGCAGTGAAAAAATACCGAGAGTGATAATGACGTCATGAAAGAGTGCGATAACAGCGCCGGCAGCGAACTTGAATTCAAATCGCCAACTGATATAGATGAGAATGCCAAGCAGCGAGACCAAAATTGCTAAAATAGCTGCGCGTGCCAATTCGCCACCAATCTTTGGACCAACATCAAGTATCGATCGAATCTCATAGGGATTATCAGGAAAATCCTTTGAAAGTTCATCTTCGATGATTTGCCCAGCCTCGGTACCCTCTTCGGTTTTTTCAACTCGAATGATAAACTCACTCGCTTCTGTCAAGCCAATCCGCTTGATCTCTGCATCACCAAAGCCGATATCTGCCAAAGAGGTGCGCAATTCACTGGCGGTTATGTCGTTTTCAAAAGAGAGGTCTAATGACGTACCGCCGGTAAAGTCAATGCCCAGAGTTGGGCCTCCATGAAAAACGAGAGAAACGAGTCCCACTACTATCAATGCGGCCGAGATGATATAGCCAATTTTTCGTTTTCCAACAAAATCTATTTTCGTGTTTTGCAAAACTTGCATTCTGTTTCCATCTCCTCAGAAAAAATCGTCGATTAGGGTTAAATGCTCAATTTCTTTATGGCATATTGAGAGGTAATAATATCAAAAATCAGCCGAGTGACCACAATAGCTGTGAACATACTGGCTAAAATGCCAATTGATAATGTCAGGGCAAAACCTTTGATCGGGCCGGTGCCAAAGCTGTATAGCACGATTGCGGTGATGAGCGTGGTCACGTTCGCATCGAGAATAGTCGAAAACGCCCGTCCATAGCCGGCATCAATGGCAGCGCGAACAGTTTTCCCGGATTTTAATTCTTCGCGAATTCGTTCAAAAATGAGAACGTTAGCATCAACGGCCATACCTACTGTCAGGATGATGCCAGCGATCCCCGGCAACGTCAACGTTGCATGAAAGCCCGCCATCACTGCAAAGACAAAGACGATATTGAGCATCAAGGCAAAATCGGCAACAACACCAGCCGCTTTATAGTAGATAATCATAAAGAGTATGACAAGTAACAATCCAATAAGCACCGAGTTACGTCCCCTGTTAATGGAATCCTGGCCCAGGGATGGTCCTACGGTATTTTCGGTTATCGAATACAATGGCGCGGGCAAGGCGCCGGCTCGCAGGATAAGCGCGAGGTCTTGCGCTTCTTCCATGCTGAATGTACCCTCGATCATGGCGCTGCCAGTGGAGATTTTTGTTTCGATGACCGGCGCGGACGCAACTTTGCCGTCGAGCACAATTGCCAGATAGCGACCGATGTTCATGCCGGTGACTTTGGAGAATGTTTTGGCGCCTTCATTGTTTAATTCCATACTGACATACGGGGCACCGGCGCGTAGAGACTGGCCGCCGCCGGAAATTTGTACGCTGGCGTCAGAGAGCATTTCGCCCAAAAGCTCCGGCTCTTTTTTGGTGATGTACATTCTCTCGTATTGATCTTCGCCATAGATCATGGGCTCGTTACCAAAAAGGATTTCGACATCGCTGGGAATGACCGCTTGCACTTCCGGCAAATTGATGATTCGCTGCACGGCACGGACATTTTGCGCCGGAACAGCGATATAATTACTGCCGGAAATTTGACGCAACAGGGCGGTAAAAGGTTTATCGGAAAATGTGTTTTGATCAACCAACAATGTGGTGTCTTCTTCAGCTATCTCCTCCGTTTGTTCACCAAACAGATCTTCAATCGATACCTCTTCCTCCTCCGCTTGTTCCCCCTCGGTCAATTGTGCCGAATCCGGCTCTGCCGGTAGCAAAGTATCTCCCAGCGCTTCACCCCTTTGTTTGACGCGCATGACTCGATCAATGTCGTCCAGGATAGACCAGGTGAGTTCGGATTCCTCGACTAACTTGAATTCGAGCTGTGCAGTGGAGCTTATAACGTTTTTCGCGCGTTGAATGCTCGTCACGCCGGCTAACTCTATGACGATACGGTTCGTGCCTTGTTTGGTAATTGAGGGTTCAGAGACACCAAATTGGTCGATGCGGTTTCGCAGTACTTCCAGCGTCCGGTTGATGGCATCTTCTGCTTCATCGCGCAGTTCCCGGATAATATCCTGATTTGTTTGACCTTTGCGGCCAAAGTAGCGATTCATATCAATATTTCGAGACTTGAAATTTTGTTCCAGAGCTGTAAAAAAGCCTGCGCCTTCCTGCTCGACAACGATTTTGGTGGCTGCAATAATATCCTCGAGTTGATCATCCTGATTTTTGGCTAAATTGCGCAGCAATTGCGGTAAATCAGCTTCATAAACAAGATAGGTTCCACCCTGCAAATCAAGTCCCTGCTTGATTGCCCGTTTTTCCACATCTTCTATTTTGGCGCTCAACTCAATGATCTCGGCGGCACTCTGCAACGCTTTGTCCATGCTGTCACCACTGGCATTTTTGCGGATCCGCGCTTCCAGATCGCCAACGGTCAGGCTTTCATCGATATCCAGTTTTGTGAGTCCGGTGAGACTCTCAATGTCAGCGAAAAGCTTGTTCTCCCGTTGGTGTAATCCGGAAAGCCGGAAAGTGGGATAAAGCGACACGCCGGCAATTATAAGCAGTGCGAGAACGAGAATTAATTTGGTAATATGACTTCGTTGCATGAATTATGGTCCTCCGAACAAAAATATTTTAAAAAAAGACACAACCGCGAAATATAGCGCATTATAGTCAAAATGTCAAACAAAAATTCCTGTACTATTCGTTGGTAAACAAGATAAAACAATAAATTAGTGGCAATTGAAAAAAGGCTTTGTCTTTTCTTTTGCTTTTCTTAGAATGAACTATTAAAAACAAATTGTTTATTTTACGCACAAGCACATTTAAGGAGCCTGGATGACCACGTCCAAACCTCGTCAACCAGCACTTTGGCATGCTCTCCTGCCCGTTGTTTTTTTGATTTTTTTTCTTGGCATCACTATTTTGCGATTTCATGGCACGCCACACATCCCCCTGATCGGCGGATCGGTGGTAGCATCGATTATGGGATTGTATCTTGGCCATTCCTGGAAGGCAATTGAGAACGGCATTGTCAATGGAATCACAATTGCCCTGCAAGCGTGTCTGATTCTGCTGATCATTGGTGTGCTCATCGGTACATGGATCATCAGCGGCATCGTTCCAACCATGATCTACTATGGCCTGAAACTTTTGGCACCGTCTGTATTTTTAGTGGCGAGTTGTCTGATTTGCGCACTTGTTTCTTTAGCCACGGGCAGTTCCTGGTCAACAGCCGGGACTGTCGGCATTGCGCTTATTGGTGTGGGGCAAGGACTTGGAATTCCGACGCCCGTTGTTGCCGGCGCCATCGTCTCAGGCTCCTATTTTGGCGATAAACTGTCACCGCTGTCAGATACGACCAATTTGGCACCTGCGGTCGCAGGTGCCGAGCTGTTCAGCCACATTCGCCATATGATTTATACCACTGGACCCAGTTTCCTTATATCATTGCTGCTGTATGGTTTGCTGGGCCTGCGCTATAGCCGCAGCGATCTACAGCAGCAAGGTATTCATCACATTTTATCAACGATTGAGATTCACTACAATATCAATCCGGTTCTGCTTTTGCCAGCACTGCTTGTTATTGCGATGGTCATTTTTCGAATTCCGGCATTACCGGCACTCCTCGGCGGTGCCGTGCTGGGCGGGTTGTTTGCGATTCTTTTTCAGAATGCTGCTTTATCCGCGGTGATACATGCAGCACAAACGGGATACGTATCCGCAACCGGTGTTGCTGCCGTTGATACGCTATTGAGTCGCGGTGGCATGGAGAGTATGCTATCAACCGTCGCATTAATTATGTGTGCGCTTGCGTTTGGGGGTGTTATGGAAAAAACCGGCATGTTAGCTGCTATCGGTGGCGCGATTTTAAAAATGGCTAAAGGTACCGGTAGTCTTGTGGCATCAACTGTTTTGACGGCCATCGGCATGAATATCATCGCCCCGGATCAATATCTGGCCATTGTTGTGCCAGGGCGAATGTACCGCGAAGCCTACCAGCGCGCTCACCTGCAGGCAAAAAATTTGTCACGTGCCCTGGAAGACGGCGGCACGCTCAGTTCACCTCTCATCCCATGGAATACCTGCGGCAGTTATATGTGGGCGACATTAGGCGTCTATCCGCTTGCCTATTTGCCGTTCGCTTTTTTGAATGTGCTGAATCCGATTATCTCCATCGTTCTTGGCTATACGGGATGGACCATTGCGAAGGAAAAGTAATAAAAAACTTGCGCTTTTGATAAAAATTTAATATTTATCATCATACCGGATTCTTTCCAAAAATTGAAACTGCCAAGGGGAACTCACGCCACCGGAACCATAGTCGCGCAAGCGCCCATTCGATGATCGTATCAAGGGCAAGATCCGGCAATTTGTTACCATCGATAGACTTGTTTAGTATCACAATCACTGTCGTGTATAAATAAACATTCTCACTTAACGGGAGGTCTCAAATGAAGTATCACAGAATTTCTTTTGTCGTCATGTCTCTCATCCTTGTGCTTTTTGTTTTTGGTCAACAATCGGATGATAGTATTGTGCCCCAAAAGGTTGAAGCTCAACTGCAAAAACTGGAGCAAGAAATTGAAAAAAAGCAGTATTCATTTACCGTGGGATATAATTCGGCGCACGCCTATCAGCTATCAGAGCTGTGCGGTTTGCGCGTTCCGGAGGATTGGCTATCGACAGCAAAAGCCAATAACATCCAGCTCGTGCAACCGCAAATGCTTAGAGCCGAAGCTGTGACTATACCCGCACAATGGGACTGGCGGGAGCAGGATGGCGTCACGGCAATTCGCGATCAAAAAAGTTGTGGCAGCTGCTGGGCTTTTGCAACACTCGGCTCCTTTGAATCCTTGCTAAAAATAAAACAAGACACAACGGTTGATTTATCCGAGCAACATTTGGTCTCTTGCAATCAATGGAACTGGGGCTGTAATGGTGGATTTTGGGCGCATGATATGCTCATAAATCCGGGTGCAGTGTTGGAAGCTGATTTCAGCTATGTTGCCGCCGATGTGGCCTGTGGTGGACCCTACACTTATCCTTTTAAATTAAATGGTTGGAGCTATGTTGACGGACAGAGTGAGATTCCAGGCGTTCAGGCCATCAAGGAAGCCATTTACAACTATGGGCCAGTTTGTACAGCTGTCTATGTGGGCACAGCCTTTCAGTCATATACGAGCGGGGTGTTTGACAAGGAAGAAGCCAAGTCAGGTGGATTCCTCAATTGTGGTGGCCAAACAAAATCTCCGAATCACGGCGTTATGCTTGTCGGCTGGGATGATACCAAGAACGCGTGGATTCTCAAAAACAGCTGGGGGACGGGCTGGGGAGAAAATGGTTACATGCTGATTAAATATGAAACGAGTCTGATTGGTTATGCTGCGGCCGTGTCTTTTTAGAGATTTGCACTGCAATTCGCAACAGCGTGGATTTTTGGCAAAGCTTTTAGCCGCAAAGAAAACCGCAGAGATCGCAAAGAAGCGCTGAAAATACTAAAATGTAAAATTATGATAGGCCAGCTTTTCTTTTTTTGCGATGCTCCGTACTATACATCTGCAACATTGTGTTTTTTTAGCAAAGTTTAAAAGCCACGGATTTTCACGGATAAAACACGGATCATATCATTCATTTTTATCTTTTTTATCCTCCAGTCTCAAAACTTTCGTGAAAAAAATCCGTGTCCATCCGTGGCTCAAAATTTGGTTGCGGCCGAAAGCCGCGCCAGGATAGAATGTGTTAATATTGGATTAAGGCAATGTTAACCTCTTGTAAATAGAAATTTACTTGCTTAAGAAATTATTTGCCCCTAACTTGTTCGAAATTAATGAAAAAATATCAAGCGAAATACCATGGCAAAAAAAATACTCATTGTCGATGACGAGAAAGATATTCGAGATTTGCTCGAATTTAATCTTGAAGCCGAAGGATACAAAACCCACAAGGCGCAGGATGGAGAAGAAGCGCTAAAAAAGGCTGCCGACAAAAAGCCGGACCTTATTTTGCTCGATATTATGCTGCCGAAAAAAGATGGCTTTGAAGTGCTCAGGGAACTGCGCGCCTCCAGGGAGACGAGTGATATTCCGGTTATTTTTCTTACAGCAAAAGATAGCGAAATTGATGAGGTTGTCGGCCTTGAGCTGGGTGCCGATGACTATATCATCAAACCCATATCGATTCGAAAATTGTTAGCGCGTGTTAAAAAATCCTTTCGAAAAGCGCAACCACAGGTGAATGAAATAGTTGAAAGACTTGAATTTGGTGATCTGTCCATTGATCCATCAAGCTATCAGGTGAATGTCGAAAATACAGAAATCATGTTGACAAAAAAGGAATTCGAAATTCTGCTGTTTCTTGCTCGCCGGCCCGGGCGCGTAATCACCCGACGTATCCTGCTTGATGAATTGTGGGATGACAACGTGGTTGTCATCGACCGAACCGTCGATGTTCACATACGGAAGATTAGAGAAAAACTTGGACCTCGTTATCAGGATTATATCGAAACCATCAAAGGTGTGGGTTATCGCTTCAAGAGTGAATAACATCCTTTCATGAATATCTCCCTCCGCAAAAAAATTATTTTCCTGGTTCTCTCCCTTTTGTTTATTGTGACATTAGCGGCGAGCGTTATTTCCACAATGGAGATTCAACGATACTATAAAAATCGAATCGTCGACCAAATGATTGTTCAGCTTGATGAAGTAGAATATTTGCTTGGCACCCAGGTCCTCGGATTCCACGACAGCACGCGCTATAATGAACTGGCACGATATGCTGACCATTCCCGGCATCGCTTGACGCTCATCGATTCGACAGGAATCGTTCTTTTTGATTCGCATGTCACCATGGATTCACTGCATTTTCTGGAAAACCATCTCAACAGACCCGAAATTCAAATGGCGCTGAAATCAGACATCGGTCAAAACCAAAGGAAGAGCGCCACTTTGAATCATACGATGTTTTACGCTGCCAAGCTCTATAAAAACGGCGGAAAACAGTCCGCTATACGGTTCATCCGACTGGCATTACCAATCGAAGAAATAGAAGCTGTGCTCAATACAGTACGCTGGAAGATTATGTTAGGTGGCGGGATCGCGCTCATTCTCATCGCAGTGGTCAGCTATCTTATCGCCAGTCGACTCACCTATCCGATTCATCAACTGTCCACGGTCGCTGAAAAAATCAAGGCCGGGAATTATGATGAACGTTTTGATGTGAGTGGCAGCGATGAGATTGGCGAATTGGCTGATCTGTTGAATGACATGCTCGACAAGCTCAAATACGATCTGATCAGGATGAAAAAGCTCGAGGAAATGCGCAGCCAATTTTTAGGCAATGTCTCGCATGAGCTTCGCACGCCAATTTTTTCCGTGCAGGGCTATCTTGAAACACTTATGGAAAATCCCGGTGCTGAACAAAAAAAGCAACAAAAATTTATAAAAAAAGCCTACCGCCAAGCTGTGCGATTGAATAATTTGCTCACTGATCTGATTGATATTTCCCGAATCGAATCCGGTGAGATGAAGATGACTTTTAATCCCTTCGACGTGCACGATTGGTTGCATAAAATGGTCATGGACCTCAAAGAGACGGCAGCCGAGCAGTCCGTTTTCATCAAACTGGCGAATGAAAAAAATGAACACGTAAAAGTGTTGGGGGATCGAGAGCGCTTGAATCAGGTGATTTTGAACCTCGCCACCAATGCCATCAAATACAATAAAATAAACGGCCAAGTTCTTCTTGGCTACACCGTCCTCAGGAATAAAGTGGAAATCTATGTGTCCGATACCGGCCGCGGCATTGAAAAGGAGCATTTGACGCGAATTTTTGAGCGATTTTATCGCGTCGATAAAGAGCGCTCTCGCGAAGTTGGCGGTACCGGATTGGGGCTCGCCATTGTCAAACATATTATTGAAGCGCACGATAGCACAGTTTACGTGGAGAGTGAAATCGGCGTCGGCTCGTCATTCAGTTTTCGATTGCGCAAGGTTTGAACGCGGATCACGTCTCCGGGAAAATCGGTGCACTGATGCTCCTGGCTACCTGCTGCAAATAGTTGATATCCTCGTCAGTCACCTCCATTGCGGATGCGGCTATGCGAAACGCGCGATCCCAGAACAGCGGCTGCCCAGGTGGTATGGCGGCGGTCACGCCCTGCGCATAGGTCCAGGAAAACGCCTTTTGCGCCAATTTTTCATCCTCTTCAGCAATGGGCACATACCACGCTTTGGGATAGATTTTTTTCTCGCCCTCACTATAGCGTCGATGTGCAAGACCTTTTAGTGCGAGGATGCCTTTGTTCGTCTCTTTGGCTTTCGTTAACACCCTGGGGCCAAATTGACCTTGATACCATGCCGCAAAGTTGACGGGAAAAAGAATGGTGTCGAAATTGTAACGCTCCATCGCCATAAGCGCGGCCAATTCAGAGTGGGCGGAAAATCCAATATAACGGACGAGGCCATCTTTTTGCGCTTTGACAAAGGTTTCCATGGCGCCATCCGGTGCAAAGGCTTTTTCAACATCTTCTGCTGTAGTGATGGCGTGCAGCTGGTACAGATCAAAATGGTCGGTTCGCAGTTTTTTCAACGATTGCTCAAGTTCTTTTTGTGCACCTCCTGCCGATCGTTCGGTTGTTTTGCAGGCCAAAAAGCATTTGGCGCGATAGGATTCAAACGCTGGTCCCAAAACATCTTCTGCATTGCCGTAGCTGGGTGCGACATCAAAATAGTTGATGCCATGGTCCACTGCTTTGCTCACCATATTGTCAACAATTTTCTGTTCTTCATTCATGACCAAAACGCCGCCGAAGCCGAGCATGGACAATTTTTCGCCCGTACGTCCCAACTGACGCTTCGGCATATCACTGGGCGCACCTGCTAAAAAGTCTGGCAAAATACTGGCTGTCGCTGTGCTGACAACAGTCGTTTTGAGAAAGTCTCGCCGTTTCATAGGACCTCCAGGTTTTATTTATTAAAGTAACAAAATTGAGCGAAAAAACAATTTGTTTTATAGCTCGAATTCTCTATTATTAAAAAATTGGATTTGAATATAACGAGCACATTCCTTTTGTGAATCCATGTGAACGGGGTCCGGCGATCAAATTTGGATTGCTCTTTTCGCTCATCCCCTTGCTATCCAAAGCAGCGCAAATATAGCTTGGTGACACCGGCATTTATTTAGTTAGCCTGGTCTCCGCTCTGGCAGACGTTCACCATGCTCAAAGGATCATTCGCAGCAGTGAGTGGTTCGAGAGCGCTGCGCAAAACGATCATGCCGGGCACTTTTGATGTTGTTCCTTGTTGTTGTCTTTCTTTTTGTTGGTTAGCCTGATGTATTACAAACCGGCAATATCCTGTTATCGTGTCACTAATAGTATGTCTTCATATTTACGAAACGATGTGCCTGGTATGGTGAGTATTTAGATGCAGCGCGGATCATGATAAATATAAAAAAGGCTCCTCGACGGGTTGTATTCCGGTATCATTCATAACCGTGCCGAGGAGCCATACACATAGCGACCGGGTGGGAGGGGGAAACCCAATCGCTATATGTTGATTGCAACTATTTGATGAGCGTCATCTTTTTCATTTCGTGAAAGGAGCCAGCTTTGAGACTGTAGAAATAGAGTCCGGCGCTCACGTCTTTGGCATCAAATTGAATTTTATGGATGCCAGCTTTCATTTCGTGATCGACCAGCGTGACCACCTCGCGACCCAGAAGATCATAGACGGTTAAATTCACCTGAATATCTTCCTTGAGCTTGAAGACAATCTGCGTCGACGGATTGAAAGGATTGGGGTAATTTTGTAACAAGGCAAATTCTTCCGGCGGTGATACGGTAAATTCCACGGTATTGGAATATTCAAAGGCACCATTCGTATCAATCTGTTTCAATCGGTAGTAATAGCGACCTTCCGTGGTTGCATCTTCGTCGATGAATTCATAGAATTTTGCTTCAGTTGTTGTACCGTATCCTTCGATAAAGCCAATTTTTTCCCAGCTCACATCATCGCCGATCGAACGTTCGACATTAAAGCCAAGGTTGTTTGTTTCGCTGGCGGTTTGCCATTTGAGCAACAACGCGGCACTCACACTGTTGGGGGCATACTGCACGGAGAAAGATGCAAGCTCCACCGGTGTTGTGTCAAAAAAGTTCGCGAAAATTGTCATGCTGCTATCAAGTGTGACAGTCACCGGATTCTCGGATGTGTCAATGTCACCGGACCAGTTCGAAAACGGATATTTATTCGCATCAAGCGAAACAGCATATAGTGTGACCTGCGTGCCTTGATCCATCGAGTACGGCGGCGTCGCTTTTGTTGAATCGCTGTCACCAGGCATTTGTATATAAATGTCACCCATGTTCTGATCGGCTTGTAATTGCAATGAGACCTGTTTTCTCGCAAAGACCGCATAAATTTCACGTTTTCTATCAATCTGGATATTATACGGCGTAGTTGTGCTCAGCACAATCGTCGTATCTTTTGGTGACGATACATGTTCTGCCCAATGTTTGAATTCATAGCCGCTCGCTGGCGTCGCTTTGAGTTGTACTTGTGTGCCGTGGCTGTATATGTGCCATTGGTCGGCAACCGGATTTGTTGATCCACTTTCTGCCGGATCCGTCTGAATGAACAGGGAATCCTGCTTTAAGACAAAAATGGCTTTCATCTGAGTATTCGCCGTCATTTTGACACGGGTGCCGGCTTGGATTGAATCTTCGATTTCGGCTGAAGTGGGTGTTGCCTCCCAGTGGCTAAATATATAGCCGGATCCCGTCGCCGGTTTGGCAAAAATGTCAGCCCATACCAGAGCATTGTACACCACAGGATTCGATGGAATTACTTCCCCAACTGCCGGCTGCGGCGTTGCCGTGAGGGTGTAACGTTTCAACACAAAGTTGGCCGTCACCTGGTGGTTTTCATTCATAGTGATCTGCACTTTTTCAGTCGCCACACTGTCGCCATCTACCGTCCAGTGCGATAGTCTGTAATGTTCTTGTGTGGCCGCCGAGTCGATTTGAATGGTGACAACCTCGCCATCACTAACTGAATAAAGATATTCATCGGATTTTGGGATCGTTTCTCCAACATCAGCCGGACTCACATCGATGGTCAATTTGGCTTCACCGCTGTGAATTTCCACAACCACCGTGCTGCGTCCAAAAAACAGGGCCGGCTCTTCGATCGGCTCGCCGGTAAGCTTGTTCAGATTCGTCACATTTGCCTGCGGTATGGCAACCACTTGATTGGTTTCGGAGACCAGCTGGTAAAACTTTAGTGTGTCGTTTTCCGTGAATCCATCGTCAAGTACAACACCATTTTCTCGATATTCTTTGTATGCAATAATTTTAATGTATTCGTTGGGTCCGAATTCTGTAAAATCCTTTTTCATCGTGATGACACCAACGCACAACGTATCGCCATTCGCTTTTTCGTTGAATACACCAATCTTGTCATCCTTGAGAGGAATGTACCCCATATAATTATATTCTTTGATATAAATATTCATGGGCTCGTAATTGCTGGGTGGATTGACAAAGTCTTCCGGTGCCACGGCGAATGATGCGGATGTTCCCAAAATTGAAACAAACAGCATCAAAAATGGAAACAGCGTCAGAAACTTTTTCAACTTCATGATTAACCTCATTCTTTAGATTATGCTTTTTACGTGAATTAGCCTCTCAACATCTCGATAGCGATTCTTTTGACACCATCCTGTGATGAGGTCAAAAGAATCGCCACTCTCCACAGTCTGTCTCAATGCTCAAGGCTCTCCATGTTTTTGTTCTTTGCATAATTTTAGCTTTTTTTCTCGCTCATACTAGTAATAGTTCGGGAGGAGGGTGTCCTCCTCCCGAATGACTGTTTATTTCGCAAACAGCATTTTTTTGGTTTGAACAAAGTTGCCGGCGGTCATTTTGTAGAAATAGATACCGGTGGCAACACGTCGTCCGTTCGAATCAGTGCCAGTCCATTCCAGATTATGGTAACCAGCGGCCATTTTGCTGTCAACCAGAGTGGTGACCAGCTTGCCGGTGATATCATAAACCTGCACTTTGACGTTCGCCTCATTTGGAACGGCAAACGTGATCGTCGTGCTCGGATTAAAAGGATTGGGATAATTCTGCTTTAATTCAAATGCTTGCGGCAGTGCTGCAACGTCCGGTTTCAAATCAAGTGTGACCGTAGCTGTGGCGCGCGGCTGAAATGTTTGTGCTTCGCTTGCTGTGCCAGTCGCTTTATTCAGATAACTGATATCATCCAAGCTCAAATCAACTTGCTGATTGTCGCCGGCTTTCCACACCTTGAAGGATATGGAATTGCCTTTGGTGAAGCCATTGCCACTGCCATCGTCCATACCGGCAATGAGGGCTAACGGTTTTTCTTTGGAAAATTCGTGTTCGACAACAACCGAACCAACCATTTTATCACCGTCGTAAGCGGCAATCTCATCGCCAATGGCAAGCGGTTGACCGTCAATACGCACCTCATTGATGTAGAAATTCATCGGCATGTACGGATTACCCAGGTCACGCGCAAAGTGCTTCGGTATTGCCGCTTCTTTTTTCGCCATCAATTTTGGCAATTGATCTTGACCCGGGCAGCCTATTTCAAGAGATGCTGCTGCATTGACCTTGATATAGTAGCCTTGTCCGGCGTGCATGGTGCCAATACCGTTATACCAGCCATTATTCTCGGTGACAAAGGCCAGTCTTTCAAGCGCGTGGCCATATTGATCCATGGCTTTGTCCAGGACACCCAGATTTACTAACGCTTGCAGAACGTCAAGCGCATCCTGCGCGGATTCCAGGCAGGGATAGCTGATGATGTTCCATCCGACCTTGAGAGCCATCGTGGTCGGTGTTGTGACCAGCGTATTGCTCTGAATCGGCAAGAGTACATCTTCACTGACCTTGACATAATAGCCTTCGGTATCCTGCCAGTTGCCAATATTATTCTGCCAGTTGCCCAGAATAACTTCAATGGTATTACCATCTTCATCCTGGACCTTGATTAGCCGGGGTTCAATTGGATTCAATATACCGGCACCCAGGATACTTGGCGTGGCGATGTCAAAGAGATCGATGAACGGCGATGGATCAACGGCCAGAGAAAAGATGTTCCAGCCTTTGGTCAGCCAGATTTCCTGTCCGCTAATACGTGGTTCACCGCGCAACAACTCGACGCGCGTGGAACGTTGTTCGAATACGACATTGTATTCCCGCTCATCAACACCGACTTTGTAGTATTCAATAAAATTATCCGGCACATTATACTCGGTGTCCGTTTTCGAATCCCAGTAGCGGAAATATATTTTGTTGCCTTCGGTGAAACCGTTGGTGATGCCATCAGTGGGATCATCATCTTTGGAGCAAACAACAATGGCATAATTATCCCGACTGACAACTTTATCCAGTTTCACGTAACCCACGCACGCGCTGGCGTCATAGATGCCAATTTCGTCGCCGGGCTGCAATGGTTTGCCATTATAGAATTCGGCACGGGTGACGTAGAAGGTCATCGCGTTGTAGGGATTACCTTCCCAGACAATCTTGTCAGCAAAGTGTTTGACGACCGGCAGATCACCATAAGGCATTCCAACGGTAAAGATCGCACCTTCCTGACGCAGACCACCTTTGGAATGTTCATTGATCACCGTCGCGCCCTCGGTGTACTGGGCGTTATCATAATCATCACACTCACCCTGCAACAGCCAGTTGTTCTGGATCTCATTGATCGTGCCATGTCGACGCAAAATTCTCAATTCATCAACATTTTCATAGCCGTTTATGCCGTCTGCCGGATTGGTGTCCGGGAACAAGCCGGCGGCTTTGACTTCCAGATCAAACGGTTCCTGTGTATAGGTGCCGTTTGTTTGCACGAACCAGAAGAATGGCGTATAGGTGTTCGTTGTGACCCCGCAATTGTCGACAATCGGGATGCCCTGGCCGCCCATTGGCGGTGTGTCGATGTGTTGCGCTGTCATTTCGAGACTGTGCGGAATCGTGACTTGGCCGACTTCATTGCGGAACGTGAAAGCCATTGGACGATACTCGTCACGCGAACCGACCGGGAATTCCTGACGTTCATTGCTTGACCAGGCGTCGATTTCGGCGTTCATGAATTTTTTCGTGATTCGACCGATGACATGGCTGACATTTCCTGGTCCCATGCAGTCGCGATCAAATCCCTGGCCCAAACCGGGGGCCGGCGCCGGAATCTGAATGTAATTGTTCTCATCCGTATCCAGCAAGCCGTTGCAGAAGGAGATGTGATCGACTCGCAGGTTACCACCTGTCACGTGCACGATATCCGTTGGGGTATCTTTATCGAGCATGATGTGCGCTGGTCCGGGCGGTGGCGGAATGAGAACCGTGTTCACCGGCGGGCGTATATCCATGCCAGCTTTGGGCACGTAGACCATTTGCGGTGTTTGCCCACCGGCAAAGACCAGTGGCGACCAGAATTCGCACACCGGATCGGTCGCTAATGGATATACATTCGACTCATTTTCAAAATAAACATCTCCGAGAACAGTCATTGTGGCATTCGGCTGCACGCTCAGGTTGTTGCGAATGTTCAGCGTGTTGTTACCAACCACTGTCACCGGATGACCAATGACGACAAATTTGTTGACAAGATTTTGATTTCGAGTAAATGTCAACGTTTTTACGGTGCCCGGTAATTCCACACCTGCTACCAAATACGGAACGTGGTTGGGTGCGTTGGCCAGACTCGGCGGTCTCGGCGGCACCGGTAATGGGGCGTACGGCGCATTATTATTGACCCATCGGATGTCCCAATTGCCATTGTTCGCATAGGTCACCGAATAGCCGGTGCCGTTGCTGCTCACCAGACCATTTTGCTCAAGCACAATCGCGCCATCCACACGCGTAATATCCAGATCATCGGCGAATGTCAATGTTTTGCCCGATTGAACGACAAGACGTCCATTACGCAGCAAGAGATAGCCATTGACCTGATAGGTGCCAATGAGACGAATAAACGTGGGATTGAGCGCATTGGGATTCGGCGGTGCCGGCAGAAAGACCGGATCCGGATCGTTGGTCGCGGTCAAAACCTCAAGAGACTGGACCAGATTTGTGTTCGCCGTCGGCCATACCGAAGTGGGCAGGTCACGACTAATGTTGTTCGTTGTTCTGAGGTGAATTGTGCCACTGTACGCAGGCGGCGATGATGTGCCGTTTGCTCTAAAATAACCAGAGTGATAACGCACGACAACACCGTCGGCCACTTGCAGGAAACCTTTGTGGTCGAAATAGAAATCTGTCGTGTTAAGATGGTTGCCATTGTACATATCAAGACGCTTTTGCACGGTAAAGATTGCATTACCGACAATGATCACATTCACCCCGGCATTAATGCGCAGATTGGGAATATTGAAAGCAGCGGTTCCAACATTGAAAGCACCGGCTACTTGTGATCTGTACCACAACCACCCTGTATCCGCGGTATAATCGCCTTGAATGTGCCTGAAGGTTGCCGTTGGATCGATGACAAGGTCGTTTGTTCCCAGAGCCACCGTACCCATCTGATGCACATAGTTGCCTTTGATGATCACCTGGTTGTTGTCTTCCTTGAGATCGACGGAATTTTGCACGGTCAGGTGATTCAGGCTTGGCGCTGTTGGGCCATTGTAAATGTGCCAGGCCATCGGCGCGTTTGTGGCATTCAGATAAAGGATACCGGGAGCGGTTGTATCAAACGAGCCGTTGCCGTAGAGATGAAAATATTCGCCAAGAAGTGCCAAATGGACAGGCATCGAGGTCACCCCGAGCCGTATCGTACCACGTCGCAAGGTAAAGTTCTTTTTAATGGCCAAAGAATCGGACGGTGTAGAAACACCTTGCTGTAGTGCGAGAACCGTACCGGCGGTGGCCAGATTCACCTCAACATTGGCATCGATGACCGGATCACTGCCCTGGTAGACGTTAAAGTTTGTCGGATTGGTCGCACCATCCAGGATCAACAGTCCGCGCTCACTGCTCTCGGTCACTGTGGAACCCCACAAATCAACCATCGAGCCGCTGCAATAATAGACATAATCGCCAATTTGAATCGTGGCGCCCTTTTGATGCTTGATATTGTTTTGCTGGAGCAGATTGTTCAGCAGGGTAAAGGTCGCACCGGTATCGGTCGTCAGATCAAAAATATGATCATATTGCGGATCTGTAAAGTTGACCGCCAGGGACGAGTTCTGTCCGACTGCATTCGGATCAAAGATAATACTGCCCGGCGTGCCATTGACCAACACAGCCAAACTGGCGTCGAAATCAGGGCAGAAGAACGGTTGAACCGGATGCGAAATCGATTGGACACGCAATCCTTTTGCGGTGATTTTGTTGTTATCAGAACCCGCTTTGATCCGAATGTTTGGCAGGTACCAATCTGTTTTGATATCAAAACCGCCCGGAGCACCGAGGGCAATTGTTGCATTATTGACAGTGAACAGATAACCTTTGATATCAAAAACACCACCTGTATTCAGTGTTAATACGCGACTGTCGTTGATAATCAAGGTTTGATGCAGATCAATGACAAGCGTACCATTCACTGTGACATGATCATTCAAACGAACCCAACCATGGCCATTGGCGCAAACAGTATTATTTTGCGTCTTGATGAGCAAGTTACGCAGCTTGACGCCATTGGGATCACCGTTATTTGCGGATGGGAGCTCCCAGATTGTTTTGGTCTTGTCAGTATAAGGATTGCCAGTATAGTCTTTTTCGTTGCCTTGATACTCAACATCCACCATAGAGCCCCAGTTGGGTTGCTGCAAAAAGCTGCCATTGAGTTTGACAATTTTTGGCGGATTCGCGGGATTGTAAAATCTGACATTTTTCCGTCCGGTCTGAGTTGTATCATTGTCCACAATACCGTTTGTCAGATAAAAGTATTCCGTCGAGGTGATATTGTTCGCGCCGACAATCCTGACACCCAAAGTGCTGCTGTTATTCGCGGCAAAGCTGCCGAAATTGCCGGTGCCACTCACGCGCTGCAGCCCATCACCATTCATCGCAACATAGCCGCCATTCATACCGATAAAACCGCTGGTATTGACGAAATCGCCGCGGCCCTTGGGAGCAATTTCATTGCCTATGGACAAAATGCACGCATCGACGCCCACCTGACCTTTGAAAAAGTCAACATCATCCAGAACGCGAAAATGGCCGTTTCTGAACTTAACCGCCGGTGCTGCACCCTTGGTATTTTCAACCGTCATGGTGCCATGCCAGATGGAGCCGGGTTTGTTACCATTGATCATTTGTTCGGTTACCGTACCGATCGGTTTGACCCACAAATTTACCGCATAGACGCCCGTAGCTACCGCGGTGGATGAAAAATCAGCATTTTGGCCGTTCTCACCAAAGCGGGTGACAATGCCGCCCAACTGCAAACGACGCGCGGCCGGATCGGTGTTGGCATTGCCGGGCATATCCCATACGCCCTTGATAAAGTCGGCATTACCTTTGATCACAACATTGTTTGCTGATTGAACGAATTCAACTTCACCGCCATTGACTTCCAGGTGCCCAAACGTGACTGTGCCGGGTGTGCCGCTGCTATGACTGAATAGTATCTTGCCATTGTATGAACGAACCCAGTGCATGGATGTGGCCGGATCTGTGAAATCGCCCGGATCAACAAATTCGAAAAAAATGTTGCCGTTTTTTTGCAAATCAACTGTTCCGGTGCTGTTATTGACGAGTCCGCCAATCGGTTTGCCCGAGCTTCCTGCGTTCACAACATCAACGTTTGTCGAGCCGTTTGCCGTCAGGACGCCAATTTTGCCACTGGTATTGATAATCAGTTTACCAGAGGTGTTTGTTGTGATATTCGGCAAGTCTCTGGTGTTATGATTCAGCGTCACTGTGTTGTTGTTCAACTGAAAAACCATCAAGCCGTCAATAATGTCGCTTCGGTTTTGATGAATGTCCGCCGGCCCGCCGACGAGCGTCAGCGTATAACCTTCGAGATCAAAAATAGCGTTGGTATCGACCAGATCGAGCAATCCCTGCATGGTTTTGTCTTCATTCAAATGCAGATTTGTCGTCAAGCCGCTCGTGCCATTCTTCTTGGTGGTGATGTTGTTGATCACGCCGGTGAGAGAAGAGGGCGGCATTTCCAGACCGGTCGTGACATCCGTGCCGGCATCATAAACAAAGTTACAGATTCCAGCAAAGTTGAGCTGGCCGCTGGCGATTTGACCAAGGGTGCGCCACACGATGGTGCCGTTATTCATGGTCAATTGATCACCGCCGTATAAAGAGCCATCAGCGAGCGTCAATTGGCTGCTGATCTTGAATGGACCAATAAACCAGGTGTCCGCCCAGATTTTCCAATGACGAACAGTCGGAACACCACCATAGGATGCAAAGGTGATTTCTTTGGTTTTTTGCAGTGCTGGATTGAGAGGGATGGTATCCGGATTGGCTTTGTAGTATTCAAATCCATCCGCATAATGCACTTCGATGCTGTCACCCGTTGCCGAACAAACTTCGATCGCCCCGTTTATTGTTTCTTTCGGACCGATCGTTGTGTACTCGACATGTTCACGGGCGGTGCCATCCCAGTTGTCGTTACCATCTTGCCCGTTCACATATCGCATGGCAGCGAACAAGCTGCCGGTGAGCGCAAAACTGAGCAAGACCAAGATGACATAGGTCATCCCTAGTGTCAGTCTTTTCATTTGTACCTCCAAGATACGTTAGTTATATAAAGAGTTAAATGTCGATGCCAAGCAAGAGGTGTCACACCAGATGTGCTCAAATAAAACACGAAAACATGTGGATTTTTATGAGCGCATACCACCTCCTTTCGCAACAAGAATGCCATATCGGCATTCAATACCTGTGGTTGCAATGTTATGTCGTTTATATGGTTTCAACACCCTGCTTATATTACTGATTAATAATATCTTGTCCACTATCACTACATCACTGCATAAGGCGATTCGGCACGCTGGTAATTCTTTGGTTTTTGAAATCTGATTTCCAAATGATACAGAAAATCAAGGCATGCCGCAGGGTGATACATTTTTATCTTTTGCACTTTTTCAACCGAGTCGGGATGATATAATCTCTTTCAAAGTGAAAAAAACCGACAAGACGCACTTTTACGAGCCGATCACATTCTTTAAAATTTGCCCTAAAGAATGTGACCGGTGAGAACGAGTTATATAAATGATAATTTCAAGCAGGGGGAGGTTTGAAGCAAAAATCCAGGTGTTGCATATCACATAAAACCAGCCGATGTCCTGTTGAATCATTCCACGCTAACGCAAAGTGAATGCCAGATGTGAAAAAGCTGGTCTTTAGCATAAAAAAAATAAAAGAGATGTGGGTAGAAGTGCTGATTTTTAAAGATTTATGATTTATTTCGTCTCTCATTTTAGATTTTGTCAGAGAAATGTGCCAGATCGTGCGGCAATAATTTAGTGTCCACCTGAAACACAATTTTGGGAGTGCAACAATGTGGTACAAAAAGTTAGGATTTACTTTTCGGATGTATTTGTTTAAATTGATGACATGCGCAAACCAGACTTTCGAAATAAGCTTTTTCAACAGTTAGGACATGTTGCTGACGAGATGGGGGTCTATCTCTATGTTGTTGGCGGTTATGTTCGTGATCGTTTTTTAAACCGCAAGAATGATAAAGATATTGATTTGGTCGTTGTGGGGGATGGTCCTGTTTTTGCCGAACGTGCTGCTGATCAGTTGGGGGCTGAAAAAGTGACGATTTACAAACGCTTTGGCACCGCGATGATTTATCACCGGGGTCGTACACTGGAGTTTGTCGGTGCGCGCAAGGAGAGCTATCGCGGCGATTCGCGTAAACCGGATGTCGAGCGTGCCAGTCTGGCCGATGATCTGAGACGCCGCGATTTTACGATCAATGCCATCGCAGTCGCGCTAAATCGCGAAAATTACGGGCAGCTCGTCGATCCATTCGATGGGCGGTCAGACCTTGAGGCGGGTATCATTCGGACGCCGCTCGATCCCCAAAAGACATTTTACGATGATCCCCTGCGTATCATGCGCGCTGTCCGCTTTTCAAGTCAATTACACTTTCACATTGATGCGCGTACAGGCGCCGGTCTAAAGTCCGAGGCGCATCGCTTGTCCATTATTTCCCAGGAGCGTATTACTGATGAGTTGAAGAAAATTTTGGCGTGCCCAAAACCGTCCGTCGGATTCCATCTCATGCATGAGACCGGAATTCTCGATGTTATTCTGCCGGAAATTGCCAATTTGCGGGGGGTTGATCGCGTGGGTACGCACCGGCACAAGGACGTTTTTCTCCACACGATCAAAGTTTTGGATAACCTCGCCCGCATGTCCGACAAGCTCAAATTGCGCATTGCGGCACTCTACCACGATGTGGCGAAACCAGCGACCAAAGCTTACGATCCGCACGTCGGCTGGACCTTTCACGGTCATGAAGAAATTGGCGCGCGCCTGTTTCAAAAAATTGGTCGCCGATTGCGTCTGTCAAACGAGACGATCCTTTACGTTATGAAAATGATCCGGCTGCACCTCCGACCCATCCACCTTGCTGAAGAGGGCGTCACGGATTCGGCGATACGGCGCCTCATTTATAATGCCGGCGATGATATCGATGATTTGATCACCTTGTGCCGTGCGGACATCACTTCCGGAAATCCGCAGCGGGTGAAAAAACATCTCGCTAATTTTGACTATATTGTTCAGCGAATTGGCGAGGTTGAGGAGAAGGATCGGTTGCGCAATTTCCAGCCGCCGGTACGGGGTGATGAAATTATGCAGGTGCTTGGCTTACCCCAGGGACCGCTTGTCGGTAAAATAAAAAACGCCATTGAAGAAGCGATCCTCAATGGCGACATTGCCAACCAGCATGAGGCCGCATTCGACTATATGATGCGCATCAAAGATAAATTGCTCGGAGATTCCAAGTCATGACATCCTCTCCTGCATCCCAGCGGGATGAGATAATATTCACGCTTTTATCTGTACTACAAATCTGCAACATCGTGTTTTTTAAACACAGTTTAAAAGCCACGGATTTTCACGGATGAAACACAGATCATATCATTCATTTTAAGCCTTTTTAGCCTTCGGTCTCAAATCTTTCTCGAAGCACAGCCGAAAAATCCGTGCTCATCCGTGGCTTGTAATTTGGTTGCGGCCGAAAGCCGCGCCAAGCGAATCAGACCAGCCATCGCCGCTGCCGATGCGCAACGATGGGGCTGTCCAGGATATCCAGCGCGATGTTGCAGTCGTCCACGATTTGAAAGTCGTACATGCCGGCGCAAATAAAGTCAGCTCCGTGTTCGAACGCATAAGCGAATGCATCCTGCGGATGAATGGAACCTGCGGCCATGGTTTTGAATGCGATCACCGGTTCATTCACGCTCTGTATAAATGTAGTTGTGCGCTCCGGATCAAAGCAGTATTTGTTATCGTGCCAGGTTTCGGCATGCGCCGACCAGTAATTGTGATGATGCAAAGTTTTCATCCAAAAATCAGGTTCAAAGCCGAGGGCCACGCAACGTTCCAGGGTTTCGACGCGATGCGCGCCAATGCCCAGGATGACGCTATTGTCGCGGATGAACCGTATGGCTTTTTCCAGATCGGCTTCAAGACCGTTTTGAATGTAGTGATCTGCGGTCTCACCCTGGATGTAGCAGGCAACGGCGCCATAGTCTATGGCGCGTTTGATGCGCTCCAAATAGTCTTCGAACGGAATGGCATAGCAGCCTTTATCGTAGTTGAGTCCGGCACAATCGGAAATAAACTTGATCTCACCAATTCCGCGCTTCCAGTATTCATCGATGAGCGTACATAAAATAGGATTGGTGAGCAGGGTATTGATGCCGCATTTTTCTGCCGTAAGCAGGGTGGCAAAAATCTTGTCCTTATTGTGATAAGCGCGAACCAGCGAGGAAACGTAAATCAGGTCGCGCGAATGGGCATATCCGGACAGCAGATTGCCGCCGAGAATCAAGCGGCTGAAATCAACGTTTTTGATGGGCGCCTTTGGAATGGGTGCCTTGAGCTCACGCAGTCCGGCGGGATCAAAAAGTTTGGTCGTGGGACTCGTATAGGCGTCCACCAGGTTTTTTTCTTCCCAGCTTTGCCATTTTTTCTTGCGGGCGAAGGCGAAAGCAAACAGACCCAGAGCCGGCAGCGTGGCCAGACCTTTGAGAAGTTGTCGACGTGCCAGCGAAACCTGATCACCTGGTTGCCTGGAATCCAGCACCTGTTCAGCTTGTTTCTTTTTCTCCTTGCGTTTTGCTCGCCCGAGAAAAACATCCAGGCCAAAAATGTGACCCGTTGGGAAAAAAGCGATAATCCCCAGAGCAAAAAATTCCACCAGGATTTTATTCACCCACAAATAATTCCCTTCGGTCGGGATGCCAAAATCCAGACCAACAAATGGTGGATTGGCCACGTAGTAGAGGGCCAATATCAGCATGCCGGCGGCCGTCGCAATGCGGGTGAAAGCGCCTAATATCAATCCCAATCCTATGAGAATGAGCCCCCAGATATTTATAAAGTCAACGATCGCCAGCACGGACGGCGTATTGGCGATCCAGTGAAAAAATGGTGCCAGCACCCAGCTCGAGACCTGGAGGTATTGCGCGGCGCTCCAGTCGGGCAGCAGCAATTTGACGACTCCTTCGTATAAAAAATGCCAGCCAACGACCAGCCGCAAAGCCAGCAAAAAGACGAGTTGCCAGCCGGAGTAATGTTTTTGCTCCATTCCATCCTCTTTCTGTTTTTTATAGTGAAGCAAAGGTTTTCGGAAAAGATCAACAGAGAGACGTTTTCCCACCAAACGTCAAAATTTGAAAAGTATAAAACAATCTCAGCAAAAATGCAAGCAATAAGTGGTCTTTACAGATATGAGTTTGCGGTTGTAGCAAGATGGAGTGATCATCCAAAGATGACTCTCATGGATAAAAAAAAGCGGACGGCACTGTACCTGCCTAGGGGGGGTCAGCAGGTACCGAGGGGAGGAAAGCCATCCGCTTTTAAATTCATTATATTACAAACATAAGACACTCTTTCAATCACCTGATTGTGAAAAATGGCGGATGGCTATGTACTCGCCTAGGGGGGGTCAGCAAGTACGGAGGGGAGGGAAGCCATCCGCACATTCGCATTAATATACTCACAAATTTTGGTATTGGATTAAAGAAACGCTTTGCTACTAAAATTTGTTCCACACTTTTTTGAACATCTTTTTTAATTTTGAGATTTTTCCCCACCATCGACCCCGCTCCTGTGCACACAAGTCGTTTTTATGCACGATACAATATAAAACATATATCCTCTTTATGCAAGTAGAATATTCAGATATCCTTCTCGATAAACTGCCAGGCATGATATCCCGGGCGATCGTATAACCATTCATCTCATCGGTCAAACGTCTCCACCCCCCGTCGCTCCAGCAACGTCCCTTCAGCAACGTATAAATCAGTGAGCGCATACAAGTAGGCCACCATGGCGCGGGTTTCGTCCAATTGACTGGCAGTGAAATCGCGTTGCGCCTGCAGCACCAGATAATTAATCGATTTCCCGACGCGAAATTTTTCCTGCTCAGCGGCCAATCGTTTTTCCTGCAGTTCGCGTGTGACCCGCGTCGCTTCGATCTGTTGCAGCGCGCGCCAGATTTCTGCATAAGCGGAACGAATATCCCATTGTACCATTTTGGTCATGTTTTGCACGGCCATGTCTTGCTGTTCGCGCGTGAGCTGCGCCCGCTTGAGCCGCGCTGCTGCCTGTCGATTCGGCACCGGCATCGCAAAGTTTATGCCCGCGACCACCTGGTAAAACGGACTGCTCAGATTGGGATAGGCTTGCTTGCCAAATGTCTCCGAATACGACGTACGACCCAAGGCGATGAACAGATCCAATTGCGGCAATAGACCATTTTTCGTACGCACAACGTCAAGCTCACCCTTCTCCAAAGCAAGATACGCCTGCTGCAAATCCGCTCGATAGAGCAGTCCCAACGAATCGTGCACAGCGAGCGCATCCAGAGTATCTGTGGGGATAAACGGTTGATCTGTTGCTGATATATAGATAGACCAAAAGGTCTCAGATTGTGGATTCATCAGATAGAGAAAACGCAACCTTGCTTGTTCATGTTGACTCTGGGCGTCAATCAATGCGCTTTTTCGCGCCGCGACCTCGGCATCCACGGCCGCCAATTCCAGCACCGGCAATTTGCCGACAGCGACGCGTTCCAACGATTCCTCCAATTGCTGCTCGGCCAACTCGAGGGATTTTTTCTGAATGGCCATTTGCTCGCGTGTGAGATACAAATCCCAGTAGCTCTTTTCAATATCGGCCACCACGCTTTCAGCAACACCTTTGAGTTCAAATGTGGACATCTCGAGGTCGAGTCGCGCTTGCCGGAGGGCAGCCAGATTGGCGGCCGGACCAAAGCCGCGCAATAACGACTGCGTGATGGTTAAATCAAAGCCGCCGGTGAACTGATCCGTGTAAAGATTGGACACAGATCCCGTTATGCCCACTCCGGCAGTCACGGCTGTACCCGTTGGCAGCGATTCTGAAACCTGCAAGGAATAATCAAACCTTCGGTCGCGCAGATCAAAAGGCGTGCGTTGCGCTCCGAGACGCCGTAATGATTTCATCTCGCTACGCTGACCAGTCAGGCCAATGACCGGATCAAATGCCGCTCGAGCTTCGCTGGCCAATGTATTCACCACATCGGGTGTCAATCTCTGGATCGTCACAGTTGGATTGTTCTCAAGACCGAATAGTATCGCCTCGTGCAACGCGACGTTCAGAGTATCCGATATCATATCTTCAGCAGCGGTCAGTGAGCTGCGCTTGGATTCCTGGGGAAACAGGTCCGAGCTGAACAAAAGCGCGGCGATGCTCAGGCACATGAATTGTCGTGATCGCCGGGCTTTGTGCCATCTCTTTTTTGCACTATTCACAATTACACCCCGGCTTTTTTAAATCTGAATTTTTCAAAAATCGAGTACACCACTGGAATCAACACAAGGGTGATGAGCGTGGAGCTCAACAATCCTCCGATAACTACACGCGCAAGAGGTGCTTGTGCCTCGCCGCCTTCACCGAAACCGAATGATAAGGGGAGCAAGCCTAATACGGTGGTCAAAGTTGTCATTAAAATCGGCCGCAGCCGACGCGATCCGGAGAGTCGAATTGCTTCATCAAGTGACAGTCCCTCTTTCCGGCGTAGCTGGTTGGTGTAATCGACTAATAGAATGGCATTATTCACGACAATACCCGCTAACATGATGCAGCCGATGAACGCCTGCATGCTAAAAATGGTTTTGGTGAGAATCATGGTGAGCACAATGCCAATGAGCCCCATCGGAATGGAGAACAACACGACCAATGGATCGCGAAAAGATTCAAATTGCCCGGCCATCACCATGTAGACCAAAAAGATGGCGAGGATCAGACCAAGCAACAATTCTTTGAAAGCTTTTTGCTGCTCTTCGTAATCGCCGCCGAACAGGATGGCAAAATCCTTGGGCACTGGCACGGTGCGTAATTCTCGCCGAATATCGCTGATCACCGAGCCCATATCGCGACCGGTAAAATTCGCCTCTATGGTGATGATGCGTTCCTGATCTTTGCGCTCGATGCGCACCGGACCCTCCTGGCGCACCGCCTGGACAACGTTGCGCAAAATGACTGGCTCACCGCGATTGTTAATGACAGTCAAATCCAGCAGCTCCTGCAAATCCATACGATCTTCTTCGCTCAGGCGCACCAAAATACGATACTGCTTGCCGCCTTCCCGATAATAGGAGGCAAATGTGCCGCCCACTGTCGTCTGCAGCGCATCGCCAATGCGCGACACACCCAGTCCCAGGTCAGCGGCTTTTTGCCGGTCAATGCGGATGATCTGCTCGGGACTGCCTTCTTCGCGACTGATGCGTGTATCCGTAATGCCTGGCACATTTTGCACAATCTGATCGACGCGCTGTGACAACAAATGCCCGGTTTCCAGATCATAGCCGCGAATCTCAATTTCAACGCTGTTGGAAGAGGATGTGCCCATGCGTAGAAGAAACAAACCCTGACCGGCGCGCGTGCGTATCGTCACGCCGGCCAGACCGCTCAGCCTGCGCCGCAAATCATTGGCGACATCTTCGCTGCTGCGCCGCCGCTGCGCCTTGGGTACAAGGGTAACACGCACCTCTGCGGTATGCCCGCCGCTGGAGCGAAAACCTCCGCCACCTATGCTGGAATAGATCGAAACGGCTTCCGGCACGCTTTCTTCGACTATTTTTTCCACCGCCAGCGTCGTTTGGTCCAATAGTTCCAAACGGCTTCCCACCGCCATTTCCAGACTCACTCGCACCTCACCTTCATCCGCAGAAGGCATTAATTCCACACCCACGAATCGAACGAGAACAACCGACAGGATGAACAATATCAAAACTGAAATCAAAACCGTCTTTTTGTGAGCCAGCGCCCAATCCAGTATTCGAGCATAGCGATTCTCAATCTTTCGAAAAGTCTCCTCGCTGGCGGCGTACACTTTGTGCAACCATGTTTCGCCTTTGGTGTGTTCAGCGGGCTGGTAATGCAGGAATCTGGATGATAGCATGGGAATGAGCGTCAGGGCGACGATGAGCGAGCAAAGCAGCGAAAAGCTGACCACGTATGCCATTTGTTGAAACATGATTCCCGACATGCCGCGAATAAAAACCACCGGGAAAAACACGACCAATGTCGTCAATGTGCTGGCAATGATCGCCGGTCCAACCTCGGACGACCCGACCAGGGCGCTCTGCTTTGGATTTTCTCCGGCTTCGCGGTGTCGGTAGGTGTTCTCCAGGACAACGATGGCGCTATCCACCAACATGCCGATTCCTAACGCCAATCCACCAAAGGTGATGATATTCAGGGTGAAACCGCCGAAATACATCAGGCCAAAAGTTGCAATGATCGAGATCGGAATCGCTGTTGCAATAATGGCTGTGCTGGAAAAATTTCGCAAAAAGAGAAATAAAATGAGAATGGCCAGAACGCCACCCATCAGCGTTGACCGGCCGACGTTGCTGATGGATTGCTTTATATAAACCGAGGTGTCGATAATCGGGATGATCTTGATTTGTGGAATATCGCGATTGATACGTTCGATCTCGGCTTTGACACCCTGGGCAACGTTCACGGTGTTGGCGCCGGATTGTTTGTTGATGGATATGCGCAGCGCTGATTTGCCATTAATGCGTACAATTTGACGGATCTCCTCCCAGGAATCCTCGACATTCGCCACATCGCGGATTTGAATGGGTACGCCATCTCTCGTGGTGATCACGGTGTTGCGAATTTCATCAAGGCTGGAATATTCGCCCTGCGTACGGACGAGTACCTCGAGGTTGCCGCGATCATATAGACCGGCTGGAATGTTGCGATTTTCCGATCGTAACGCTGAAAGAATCGCATCCGTCGAAATGCCCAGTGCCTTGAGCTTGGATGCTTTTAAATCAACATGAATCTCCCGATACAAACCGCCGCGAATATCCAATGCAGCCACGCCGGGCACTCGTTCGATGCGATATTTCACCTGATCTTCTACAATTTGCCGCAAATCCAGGGGATTCAGGTTGCTGGAAATCCCCAGGAAAAGCACAGGAAAGGCCGAGAGATCAAACTTGCGAATCATCGGACGCGTGATGTCCTCGGGCAAGCGGCCCAACACACGATCGATACGATCGCGAATATCGTTCGCCGCCACATCCAGGTCGGTCCCCCAGTTGAACAACACGCGGATTGAGCTGCGGCCTTCGGTGGAGGTTGAGGTGATCTCTTCCACGCCCTGCACGGCCGATAACGCTTCTTCGATAGGTCGCGAGACGGATTCTTCCATCTCCTGCGGTCCGACATTGCCATATTCGGTACTGACCGAAATCGTTGGATAAGTGACCTCTGGCATCAGATCAATGGATAAACGGCTGAAAGAGACAAGTCCCAGAGTGATGATGATGAGAAAAATGATCGTCGTGAGAATTGGCCGGTTTACAGTTCCTTTGGCGAGGTTCATGGCCGCCCCCCCTGGCGCGGACCGGCCTGGGCGCCTTTCTCGTCACCTTCGGCTTTGGGAAGCAGCACCGGACTGCCTTCATCCAACAGATGATGCCCCAATGTGATGACAAGACCCTGGAGAGCGGGTGAGATGATTTCCACGTCATCGGCTGTCGCGATACCGGTCGTGACCGGAACATAGTGCGCAATCGATTCATCCGGATTCACGACAAAAACGCCACTTTCGCCGCTTCGGTTCACCAGGGCTGTGGTTGGGATGATTTGCGCTGAATCTTTTTCGGCAATTCGAACATTGACACGAGCGAACATCCCGGGTTTGAGCAATATCTTTTCATTTGCAACTTCCACTTCCATTTGCGCGACGCGCGAGGTTTCCTGCAGCAACGGTGCAATCCGCGAGACGCTGCCGTAAAATTCCTGAGCGGGGAAAGCGTCCACGGTGACGACGACCTGTTGCCCTTTTTGGATGCGGCCATAGTCGCGCTCAATGATCGTTGTGCGCACGATGACCGAGTCAATGCCGATCACCGACACAACCGGCGAATTGGGCGCCAACAAAGCACCTTCATCGACAAAACGCTCACCGACATATCCGGGTTCCGTGGCGGTTAGTTGCGTATAACTCAAGCGAATTTGCGCGGACTTGAGCGAGGCGTTGCGCTGCTCGACTTGTGCCTGGGCGAGTTGGTAACGCGACTCTTGCGCTGTATAGTTGGTCACTGCCGCGTCCAGTTCCGCCGGTGAGGCAATGCCCTTTTCCTGCAACGATTCGACGCGCTCTTTTTCCTGGCTCGCCAACTCGAACTGGCTGCGCGCTTCAGCCAACGACGCCTGGGCAATTTTCAGGTTGGCTTCGGCTTCGCGTACCGCTTGCTGATATTCGGCGTCGTCGATGCGAGCAATGATCTCTCCCGGATTTACCCAATCGCCAATTCGCTTGCTGATATCGATGATTCGCCCCGACACTTTCGGCGCCAGAATGTATTGATAACGCGGATACACGCTGCCGGTGTACTCGCGAACTTCCTGAATGGGGCCGAAACGGATATCAGCGACTTCAACCGCGACAGAGGGGCGCCCGGGACGTCCGGAGCGTCCACTCTCGCCACTAAAAATAAGGGCATAAATTCGCCACAATAGAAAAAGGCTAAAGACAAAACCGACACCCCAGAGAATTTTCCTTTTCATGTAACAATCCTGTTTTCATTATTTCAATGTCAAAATTTTGTCAAACATGGTGAATATGATATTTTTTTACATAAAACTGGTAGAGATTTTTCTCCCGCATTATTCACAAACTGCTCACACAAAACCACCAAGACACCAAGAAACAGCAGGTTAATTTTATATGTTATGATAAGAGACGCTTTAGGGAGAGGAATTGTTCTGTCGACGTTTTTCAGGGTGCAAAAGCTGCTCTTTTTGCGATCATGGACTCATCGCGACAGGTTCTCATTTGACCATCTCTTGAAAATCACTTTTTTCGCGCAAAGTTGATAGGTCGTCATCGATACGCGCCTGGTTTTTGAGATTCGGATTGATTGTTATGGCTCGTTTTAGGGCCTGCAGTGCGCCGGCTGTTTCGCCGGCGGACAAGCGAATGACGGCCAGATCGTACAATACCTCGGGATGCTCCGGATAAATCTGTGCCGCTTTTTCCATAAAAGGCAGTGCTTCCACACCCTTACCGTTGGAAAACAGCGTCCATGCCTCGTTCCAGGTGTAATTGAGTTGCGCTAAATTGAGCAAGCGCCCCAACTCGACAAACGGCTCCGGGTGATCGTCCACGCGAATATCGATGGCGCGATCGGTATAGCCGCCGTATCCGGCACCGTCTTTCACCACCAGCAATGCTGCGGATTGTTTGCCGCGCGAATCGCCACCTTTGGCCTCACCCGCAAGTAATGCCGCATAAAGCCGTTCCGCTAATGTGCCACTCGTCTTGAGAAAGGCGCTTTCCATGGCGACGACCACATCTTCGCGGGCAAGGATATTCCCTTGACACGCATAGTTGTCGCCACAACGACCACCAGCCCAGGCGTTGCAGCCGTCGCCGGTATAGGTGGCGGAGTGTCCATCGGCAGCGACGAGGCCGACCTGGCGTCGGCCGGGATTATCATCATTATGCAGTAAAATGTCCAATGCCTGGTCCGGGGATGCACCTTTTTCCAGCAAATCGAGTCCCCGCCAGCCAAACGATGTGTTGGCGTAAGCTTGCGTTGCCACGGCACCAACGCCGGCTTTGGCCCAGGGTACAACAGAGCCAACGGCGAAGAAGCGTGACGCGACGGCGACGCCCAATTCGCCGGTTTCTGCATCCCGCCCGATAATGGAGAATGTCGCCACTATATTGGGATTGTCAGCTGCAACTAAAGTTGAAACGAGAGTTAAAAGCAGTAAAAAGTGGATTCTTGCTTTCATCTTTGTCCTCTATGGCTTTTGCCATGTTCTGTTTTCATTTGATGCGACAAGTGCGTCAATCACTTTCATATTGGCCACTGCATCCTCCAGCGGTGTTGGCACGGGCGTATCATTCAAAATGGCTTGCGAAAACAAATCGCCCTGTATGCTATACTGATCGCATACCTCGAATTGAACCTCCTGCACATCACCGGAGCGTTCCAGCCATAATCGCGTCGGCGCATCTCGAGGCGCGTTAAAGGGAATCTCGATTTCAATGCGACCATCCGTGCCGAAAATATGCACACGTTGATAACGCTCGACTTGTGTCGCAACCGTAAAGGTAGCGGTTCGTTCGCCAAAATCCAAAATACCGGCAGCCAATCGATCGGTTTGAAACGTCGGATCATACTCGATGAATCCATTCACCCGCATGGGTTCAGCTTCAAACAGAAATCGGGAGAGCGAAATGGCGTAGCAACCAATATCCATCAAACCGCCTCCGCCCATATCAGCCTTGTTGCGCACATTGTCCGGATCGAGATTATGATAGGTGAACAGAGTTTGGATCGTTTTTATTGCACCGATCTTGCCATCCTGTACCAGCTTTTTTGCCGCGCGCCATTGTGGATGAAACCGATACATGAACGCTTCCATTATTTTCAGATGTGGAAATTTTTTCGCCTCGTCCAGGAGTTGTTGTGCTTCAGTTGCGGTCAAGGCGATCGGCTTTTCGCACAAGACATGTTTGCCCGCATCCAGGGCTCGCAGGGACAATGGCACATGCAAATGATTTGGCAAGGGATTGTACACGACCTCGATGTTCGGATCGGCTAACAGCTCTTCATAAGAGCCATAGGCTTGAGGTATGTGCAGTTTTTTAGCGACACTCTTGGCTCTCTCGATACTTCGTGAGCTTATGGCACTCATATCGCAGAAATCGGAGTGCTGCATGGCTGGAATAACTTTTTCAATCCCGATTTTGGCGGTGCTGAGGATACCCCATTTGACTTTGTGCATTTTTTTCTCGCTGGTCTAAAATTCAAAATTTCTGAGTTTGATCGTCACACCGCGAAATCCGGTGCCAAAGATGGGGTGACCTTCCTCGGCGATAAAATGGCTTTCGTAATACTCGACGTCCAGGCTGAGCAATATATTGAGCCAAAGTTTGTCTCGTTGATAATCAAACAGAGCTGCCAGGAGACGAAACGGCTGGGTGAAATTGAGCCCATAGCCGCGCGTCTTGAAAAAAACCAGACCTTCAATGTCCTGGTAAAGTCCGCGTCGAAAAAAGCCAATCCCGGCCAGGCCAATCTCATAACCCTGGTGTTTAGTCGCTTTATTGTTCGTTCGGCCACAAATCACATTATCCCAGAACTTGATGTCATTCAATCCGGAAAGATAGGTCCAGGTGCCATCGACATTTCTATCGACGAGCACATCATCCATCTCGCGCGCCCAGCCAAAATGAATGATGTCGAGTTGTGATCCAGCTTTTTGGTAACGCAATCCCGTTTCAAAACTGGCGCCGATGTACGCCTGGCGTGGCAGCGGATCGGCTTGTGCTTCATCAATAAAGATGACCTTGTCACCTATGTTGCGTTTGCTATAATGAAATCCTGGAGTCAGATAGGGGCAAAGATTTTCATAAAAAGTGGTCGGCTTTTGTAATTTTTTTAAAATATCAAAGACAGGTGCCCGGATGACCACACCCCAATCATGCGCATTCGGTTGTGCTCGTCCCATTGCCGCTCCATTCTCAAAAAATCCGGCGCCAATAGTCGCATCGATGTTCTTAATCGTATAGCCAAAACTGGCGTGCAGATAATAATCAATTGCCACAGAAAATGTCGTGCTGTTATACTTTTCATATGAAATGAATGAGCCAAGAGGATCGCCGGGTTCGTCCGTATAGAATTGTTCACCGAGATGAAGATAAGCATCAAAATAACCGACACCAATGCTGAGCGGAATTTTTGTGAGGGAGTATAAATTGTATCCGGCATTGATCGCTTTGCTGTTATACCACAAATCAGCCGAAAGGTACGGCAGCCAATAGACTTTTTCAGGATAAATCGCATAGCCAAGAAAGGTTTTTTGCGCTTGCAGTCCAAGTGCCGCCGGATTGAACGTGCTGCTCATTGGATCTGTGCCCCAGAGTAAACCGTAAGATTCACCCATAGCATTCGCTTGCGGGGAGGGGGACAAAAGGAGAGAAAGAATCGCTGCTTCACTTACAGCGAAAGCAGGGGTGGTCACGAGAACAGCACAAACAAAAAACAGGGAAAATACCTTCGCTCGTTTCATGACAAGCTCCCTTTAAATGAATTGTGCATTATTCTTAATGGTGGATTTTCTATTTTAACTGAACGACATCCGGATAGTTCCGCTTTTGGACTTTACATCTGCGAGCAGTCTATAAAAACTTGACCACGACAAATGTGATATCGTCATGTTGCGCCCGGTCGCCGCGCCAGACTTGACATTCGTGATTGAGCGCATTAATAATTTCTTGCGGTGTATAGTGGGCAATTTTTTGAAAGGTCGAAATCGCGCGATCGTCATACATGTCGTTCTGTTCGTTGAACAACTCTATGAATCCGTCGGACATGAGCAACAACGTATCGCCAGGTTCGACGGCAAACGTTCGCTCCCGATAACGAAATTTGGACGCACCGCCCAGAGGCATGCTTTTCAGAACGATCTCTTCAACCGATTTTTGCCCGGCGTGATACCAAAGCGCCGGCGGCATCCCGGCATTGGCTATTGTCACGTTGTTCTGTTCAACTCGTACAACCGACATGGCCATGTATAAATGCCCAAAATTCATTTGTCTGATAATTTGTGACCAGGTAGCCAATATCTCGTGCAAGTAGTCACTTTGGCTATGTGCCCTGAACAGGCTTTTGATTGCCGCCACCATGGTGCCGGCTTTCATGCCGTGGCCGGTCGCGTCGCCAATGGCGATTGTCAGCAGACCGTTTCTATCGCTGTAAAAATCATAATAATCCCCGCCCACCTCGGTGGCAGTATTCATGGAGACAGCGATCTGAAGCCCCGGCAGTTGTGGCACTTTCTTCGGCAACATGGAGAGCTGGAGCTTTCTCGCCTCCTCCAATTCTCTTGTCTTGCGGGCGTTATCGGCCTCCAGAATTCGTTTCTGAATTTCTTCTTCCTTGGCGCGACGCTCCTGCGCCAGCTTTTCTTCGGATAATTGTTTTACACGGTCAAGCTGTTTTTTGAGCTCTTTGTGCGTGCGTGAAAAATTGAGTGAAATATAGATCGATAATGAAATCGCCAACACCGGGATGCTGTACATCCATATCACCATTTGATCGCCAATGGGAGGCAAAATGCCTAAAAAGAGCAATGACTGGTAGGCAAAGATGAGGAGGGTAAACGTAAAGCCGGCGCTGATGATCCAGCTCCACTCTTTGTTGGATGTGCTCGATTTAATGGTCATGCGCACCATCTCGACGATGGAGATGAACAGCAAGCCGTATAAAACAATCTGAAAATAATTCCGAATGCTTTCAAAAAGCAAAACTGCAAAAACGACCAGCACGAGCACAATAAACGGAATAAATGCCAGCCGCGGCAGTTTTTTGTAAATCGTGGCATAAACGCTGAACATACCAAAAGCAATCGCAAACACCGTCGAAAAAAGCTCAAGCACAATGAGCCAGAGAAACGCTCCGGTTGTTGTGGTGAAAACATAGCCGAATTGCGTATAGGCCATGATGGCAAAAAAGAACATGGACAAGGCGTAGTAAAGGTTATTCTTGTTCTGCGGATAAAAGATAAAGAGCAGCAGATGCATGACGGCAAACGACAACGGAATGATCGCAAAAACCAATTGGTTAAAAGAAAACGAACGAATAAGTTGTGTCCGCGCGGTAATGGCATTTTCGAGGTGGCCGAGCCACATATCAAATCCGCGTCCGAGGGGAATGTCGATGAGTCGATCTGTGTCGTGAAATGAATAACGGACGGCAAAAACGTGCTCTCCCGGGCTGGTAAAAATAACAGGTTTGGGATTACGTTCGTGATATATTTTCTCAAAATCGGCAATAGAACTCACCTTGCCAAATGAATACAATTTTTCGCCATCCAGATAAATCTCGGAGGCACCGTTTTGCCGCATATGCAATGACAGCGGGAAAAAAACGATTGATGAATCGACATAAACGCGCAGCCGAAACCAGCCAATGCCGTCCCATTGTGGGCGTTGTGGTCGTGGACGCCGGGTGCTGTCCGGTTGGTCCTCGCGTTCCCGCGGTGCGCGATCACCACGACGATCGCGCATGTGCGTCTGCACCGGTTG
The DNA here is from genome assembly GCA_016928775.1 of Candidatus Zhuqueibacterota bacterium. Lineage (GTDB taxonomy): Bacteria > Zhuqueibacterota > Zhuqueibacteria > Residuimicrobiales > Krinioviventaceae > Kriniovivens. Next base: position 37,079 of record JAFGKD010000113.1, read on the forward strand.
CCAGTCGCTGTCGTCAACATCGGACGCCGCCCACGTCGAATCATCTCCCGCATGAAATTTCCAATTTTTCGCCAACTCTATTGTCCAGCCCTTGTTTTCAAAGCGTCTTTTTGAAATTACAGTTGGACCAAAAAACTGATCCGCCCAGTAGTTCACGTCGAGAGAGATCGTTGTATCATGCCGGGCCGCCACGCGAAAATTTGGCAGCTCGACGCCGGCGGAATCCACGGCCTCCGAGCGCCAGTGGCCACGGGTGATTTTGAACTCAAGCGTATCGCCAATCTGGACGGGAATGGCAATTGACCAGGTGCTGTCCGCTTGCTGGGAGAGCGGTTTGTGATCTTTGACCCAGCGCCCCAGCATGTTTTTGCTACCGACGATGTGTACACCGCCGCGATGGGGGAGGTTGTCCGCCCGCACTTTGATCGTAATGATTGCTTTGTCCCGCCACGCGCAGCTCATGATCAGGAGTATCACGAGAAGAGATACCAATTGTAAAATTTGTTTTTTCATCGACTCGCTATATCGTTTCTTTGTTTAATAGACGCCCGACAGAGGCACAAGTTCTCCATGCCACAAATCTGTACCTTTTTTTCGGCAAAGTTTATGAGCCACGGATTTGCACGGATTAAAAATCATCTTCAAATCATATTGATCCGGATAATTCGTGATATCTTGTATTTTTAGCATGATTTTGAAATAAATACTTTACAACAAGGCTGCGCTAGTCAATCCGTGCAATCCGTACTACAAATCTGCAACATCGTGTTTTTTTAACACAGTTTAAAAGCCACGGATTTTCACGGATGAAACACAGATCATATCATTCATTTTAAGCCTTTTTAGCCTTCGGTCTCATATCTTTCTCGAAGCACAGCCGAAAGATCCGTGCTCATCCGTACTACAAACCTGCAACATCGTGTTTTTTTAGCAAAGTTGATAAGCCACGGGTGATCACTGAAATAATGGAACGCGGATCGAACGG
>JAFGKD010000114.1 GCA_016928775.1 Candidatus Zhuqueibacterota bacterium
TGACATGGCAGCCGCGATGAGAGATGCAACGATCAATCCTTTGAGTCCGGTTGGAATCATATAAATGAACACTGTGGGAAGAACCATCTCGGGTTCCGTCACTTTGGCTCCGAGCTGCAATCCCAATACAGCAATTCCAGCAATAAAGGGCCATCTGAAACTCAGCAAAAAAATCCAAAAGGCCGAAAGCAATCCACTATCACGATCATTTTTTGCCGCAAAATATCGTTGCGCCATATAGGCTCCGGGAGTGCCAAGACCTTCAATGACCGTTTTGATACAAAAGAATAAAATTGAAATGCCAAAAAGATTGTACATTTCATATCCTGCCGGCATTTCCAGATGCCAGGATGGCGTGATATCACTCCATCCCTGGGGTGCGATTGCCTGTAATATTTTCTGATCCACGGACATAAATGCTTTTATTGAAATAAAAATGGTCGAAAATCCAATGAGTCCTGCTTGAATGAGATCAGTATAAACAACACCCAAAAGTCCGCTCAATGTTGTATAAAATAGCGCAATGGTGATCAAGCCTAATGCACATGTTTCAGGTGAAAATGGTAAAAAAAATGACAGGAATTTGCCGGTGCCAACAAAAAAATAACCAATCATGCCGGCCGTTCCCAGGAGGATAGATAAGGTACAAAACAGCCGTGCGATCTCGCCCTGTTTTCCTGAGCCAAAGCGAAATTCCATCCATTCGGCGATCGTCATGACACCGGAACGGGCGTGCCATTTTCCAAGAAAAGCAAGTATAAATGCCATGACAAGCACAACACCGCCGCGAATCTCCACCAGAAAGCCCTTGACGCCAATGACAAAAAAAAGGGAGGATATGAGCATAGTGCCGGTTATATCAATGTTTGACGCCATGCCAGAAGCACCCAATACCCACCACGGGACAGTTCGGCCGCCAAGAAAGTATTCGGTTATATTATAGCTGGCTCTTCTGCGAAAATACAATCCAAGAAAAACAAGTGAACATAAATAGGCGACTATAATGGAATAATCAATAAAGTGCATAAAAGGTGCTATAGTTAACAATATGCTTAAAAAACATGGCTCTTCCGAATACTGCATGTCTGGTAAAATGACCAGAGTGTGCGTATCCAAAGTAAAAGCGCACGCAAAGTCGCCAAGCCGCAAAGATTCGCAAAAGGTTTTTTCAAATATCGCTTTAGCAAAATTATCCGCAAGAGCTCAAAATATTGTGCATAGATTTTTGATCGTTAGATTTTTTTGACAGATTTTCTCGTCACAAGTCTATTGGGTAAAATAACTTTTTTAAATTGACCTTGAGGCTTTTGCAACCTCTCGAATAATAGATAAAAACTTTCACGCCCCATTTGATAGAGGGGTTGATGTATCGTCGTCAGAGGCGTTCTAAGTCTCTCGGCAAAAGGCAGGTCATCGTAGCCGACCACAGAAATATCTCTTGGAATATGTAGTTTCAGCTTGTCAGCGTGATAGTAGACATCAGCCGCCAAAAGATCATTCATGGCAAATAGTGCTGTGGCCTTGATGTTATGAATGATTGTTTTTATAAGCTCGGAAAATGATTCTGTGAAGCCATATTCTTTTATCTTTTGAATCAGTCTGGGGTCAAATTCGATATTATAGTCTCGCAATGCTTTTTGGTATCCTGCAATTCGATCTGAAATACTGGTTTCTTCAAAATCATAGACAATGGCAATTCGCCGGTGCCCCATGTCAATGAGGTACCGCGTCAGTTCGTAGCCTCCGGCAAAGTTGTCACTTACGACAATGTCAGTTGATTTTATTTTACACTCATGATCCACCAGCACAATTGGTGTGCCCCGGTTCATAAATTTATCGATAAGATCTCTGTTTTTTTCTTCTTTTCTTGCGCCGTTTTCGATGTCTTGTATGGGCACAAAAATGACGCCTTTGACATTGTTAGCTATTAGTTGGCCGGCATACCCTTCAGCTTTGTCCCACCGGTTGTCCGTATTACAAAGAATAGTGTTATAACCACGGCTGTGCGCTTCATCCTCAATTCCGCGAATAAGATCGATCATGATGCCGCGCTGGATATCCGGCAATAACACGCCAATAATTTTATTCTCACTTTGATTGGCTGAAGGACTACGTTCGGCGATATAGGTCCCGGATCCCTGGCGCGCCTGCAAAAAACCTTGATCGACCAGGAGCTTGATGGCTTGCCGAATGGTCATGCGCGTAACACCATATTTTTCGGCAAGTAAACGCTCTGCGGGCAGACGTTCGCCTGCCATGAACTTCCCACTTTCGATATCTTTAAAAATATCATCTTTGATTTGAAAATAAAGTGGGATCGGATTGTTCTTGTCGATCATGGATCAGACCTTTTTTCAAACAGCTGTTTTCAAACAAGCGGATGAAAAGGCATTGCCTTTTCATCCGCTTTAAGTTTGCTAATTGAAATTAATTTGTAAAAGACAATTATTCTTATTTCATCAGAATCATTTTGTGACTCATGATAGAGCCTGCTGATTTCAATGTATAGATGTAAACACCTGATGACAGATCGTTAGCGTCAAACGTAACGCTATAGTTGCCGGGATTTTGTACGTTGTTCACCAGTGTTGCGACTTCTTGACCCAGCAAGTCGTACACTTTGAGTTCGACGTTGCCGGTTTTTTGAATGGCATAGGAGATCGTTGTCGTTGGGTTGAACGGATTGGGATAATTTTGTTCCAAAGCAAAACTGGTCGGTTGAATCGGAGCTTTGTCCTCAACAGCTGATGCCAGTTTACCCAACAGCTCCAGTTCGGCCATTTGCATCAAGCCTTCGGGATCTTCGTTTATTTCGATGATTTCCAAACGGAATTTTTTGAACCATTTGTCCGTATTAGCAAAGGTCCACGTTTTTGTCATGAAGCGTTTTTCCCAAGAGGGTTCGGCATAAACATCGTGCAAGTAGACCCATTCATTTGCTGTTTCATCCCATCCCATCAGTTCCCATGTAGCAGGATCTCGTGTCGGTACATCATTGGCAGACGTAATGGTGTAGGCTGAGATCAATGCGAGTTCATCAATTTCATAATCGATCCAGGATTCCACCGCGCCGACCAGGTATTTTGTATTGACATCATTATCAATTAATTTTTCAATTCTTTCTTTATCCGGAGAACCGTCACTGTTCGGACCTGTCCATGGCTCATCATCATTCGATCCGACGATTGTGCCGCCGAGGTCTGTGATGTCGATCAACTTGTTCGGATCTTCCGGCGGTTCTGAAGAGCTGTAAACGATACTGGCGTAACGTTCGGGCAATTTTACATCGAAAATACCCTGTGCCCACTGGAGTGCGTCAACAGGGTGTCCGGCATCCGGATCATTCGCCATAATCGAGAACATTTGCGGCGTATCAGCGACAATGGCATCCCACTTTTTAAAAGCCACTTCCATCACTTCTGTGTAACCAACATGTTTTGGCGTCAGCGTGCCAAAAAATGCTTTTCCATCACAAACTTCAATTGTGGATGAACCATCACCATCTGCCAACTCGAGCGGATCGCCATTCGTATTGCGCCAGGAATTGTAAGCCGTCTCAGTAAAAGCCATATCATTGCTAATAGACCCTAACAACGCCAAACCAATCTCGGCTGAAGGCAGTGCACCACCGATATCATTGGGAGCATTGGCATCGAGCACAATTTGATAGGCATCATCTTGCCAGATACTTCCCAGATCATTCGCGTGAGTTGTGTCAGAGACAAATGATTCATCAACTTTATAAAGCGCAAAATAGACATTGTCGTCATCCCACAGGATTTTGAAATAGGCGGATATATCTTCTGCGCCCCCATAATTGACAGCAGAGGCACAAGAGTCACCAGTAAAAATATTGCAGGTCACGCCGCCGTTAACCGTGTATATACTCATTGCGGTCCAGGGAATGGTACCCCATACAGGATCACCGTTAACGACACCATCAATTTCCGGCGTGCCTCGATAGGCGGTATACTCATAAAGTGTACCCAACTCATCCGGAATACTTGTGTTCGCTGGTGCATCGTTTCGTACTGTCTCAGTACCTGTTGGAAATGGTCCCGGCTGCCAAACGGGCGGAAAAGTTTGTGCAAAAGCCAGTGAACTCAAAAGCACAAAACAAAAAACAACAGCAAAACGACTAGTCAACCTTTTCATTTTTGAGTCCCTTTCATAAGGTTTTCGTTACACGTTCCAACTATTTTTTACTGCCAACAAATTTTTGTTTCAAAATTGCTGTTTTGAAACAAATATGTTTTTGTCCTCCTTTTGTTTATTTACTACGATTAGAGATTTTCCAGGACAAATAAACCTGGTGGATTTGTAGTAATATAAACAATTTCTAGTACACCCGAAAGGTGTACTAATAATTTTAAAATATTATTTCATCAGAATCATTTTATTGCTGAGTACAGTTTCCGCTGATTTTAGGCTATAGATGTAGATGCCGGAAGGCAGGTCGCGAGCATCAAATGTAACCTGATGGCTGCCGGCACGCTTGACACCATTAACCAGCGTTGCTATTTCGTGGCCCAACAAATCATATACTTTTAATTCAACATTCCCGACAGTATTTACGCTATAGGAAATTGTTGTGGTCGGATTGAATGGATTCGGGTAGTTTGGTTCCAGATTAAACTTTTGGACTATAGCCGGAGATGTCTCTACACCTGTCTCCGGAGCTTCGGAAGAGCTGTAAACAATACTGGCATACTGGTTCGCATCCTTGGGTGAAAAAATACCCCAACCCCATTGCAGCGCATCGACATCGTGAGTTTCATCCGGATCATTACACATGATGGACATCATTTGCGGTTCATCGGCTAAAATCTCATCCCATTTGACAAAAGCGACTTCCATAACTTCTGTGTAGTGATCATCAGCTTCAGTTTGAGCGCCAAAAAACGCCGTGCCATCACAAATTTCAATAGCTGATGAACCATTTCCATCTGCTAATGCAAGCGGATCTCCATTCGTCGCGCGCCAGGAGTTGTACGCTGTTTCACTAAAAGCCAACAAAGCCAAACCTATTTCTGATGATGGCATTGGACCGCCAATATCATCAGGAGCGTTTGCATCGAGCACAATTTGGTAGGCATCATCTTGCCAAATGTTTCCAAGATTCTCAAAATGATCATCGTTCGAGACATACTCATTATCATGCTTTTTCATCGCAAAGTAAACATGATCGTCATCCCACAAAATTTTGAACCAGGCAGAAATATCGTCCCAACCCTCGAATCCTTCAACCTCATCGCAGGCGCCGTCCCATATATAGCATGTGCCGGTTCCGGGATTGTAGGAATCCATGGCTGTCCACGGAATGCTCTGCCACACCGGATCATTTTCAACATCACCATCAACAACCGGCGTCCCTCTGTAAGCGGTGTATTCATGGATTGTTCCCATATCGTCCGGAACATTTATATCACACGGCGCATCCCCTCTTACCGTTTCATTGCCCGTCGGAAACGGACCTTTTACATATTCCGGCGGAAAAACTTGAGCGAAAACCAGAGACGCTAAAAACAAAAAGCAAAGGTTAAAATAAATTGTCAATTTTTTCATGTTGCATCCCTTTATTATTATATTTGTATTCTATTTCTTGTTTCAGGCCGCTTTTTCAAAGCCTTGAAATCTAAAATGACATCATTCTCCTTTTGTCAAATTGTTATTTACGTATGAATTTATAGCACACCTTAAAAGTCTGTCGAAAAAAATAAGCGCCTTGATAGGGATCGCTGTCTGACACCTATAATCTCTTTACTCTTATTTTGTCAGTCTTTTAGAGAAAATCTGTTGCTGCAGAGCGATCCCTTGACAGGGATCGCTCTTACTTTATCGACAGTCTCTACAGGTGTACTATAAATTTCATTTCATCTTATTTGATCAGCATCATCTTTTTCTGGAAGATATGCTCGCCGGCTTTCAAGTGATAGAAATAGACACCGGAGGCGTATTGGGCAGCATCAAAAGTGACGTTGTGCAACCCGGCAGTCATTTTTTCGTCAATCAGCGTTACAACTTCACGTCCCAGAATATCAAATATAGTCAATTTAACCTGTTCGTTCCTGGGCAGTGAAAAACTGATTGTCGTGGTTGGATTGAACGGATTCGGATAATTTTGATGCAATTGAAAAGCAGTGACGACCTTGTCTTTTGTTTCAACCGATGTCGGAGGATAAACGACATCCACCTTTTGACCCAGTTCGCCAAATATTTGCAGCTCGGCAATTTGCATGAGACCTTCATCATCACCGTTAATCGCTGTGATATCCAGACGATAGGTGCTGAACATACGTGACGTACTGACGGTCCAGCTTTTGGTCAGGAATCGTTCTTCCCACGCGGATTGATTATTGACCCGGTGAATGCGAACCCACTCGCCGTTCTCTGTATCCCAACCCTGTAATTCCCAGCTATTGGGATCGCGCGTCGAGTCATCATTGGCGGAGGTGAGAGAATAGCTTGTCACCTTTGAAAGCCGATCTGTATACAGATTGAGCCAGGACTGTTCAGCACCAACCAGATATTTCGTATTCTTGTCATTATCGATCAACTTTTCAATGCGTTCATTATCCGGTGATCCATCGCTGTTGGGACCCGTCCATGGCAAATCATCGTTTGAACCCTCGATTCCGACAGCATAATCGGTAATATCCGCAGGGACTTTATCTCCAAGCTCACCAAAAAGTTGCAGCTCAGCCATTTGCATCAAGCCCTCAGCATCACCATTAATAGCTGTGATTTGCAGACGATATTTATTGAACATGAGATCCTCATTTTCGAATTCAAACATTTTTGTTTGAAACCGTTCTTCCCATTCCGGTTGGTCCACAACAGAGTCGAGGGCGACCCATGTCGCAGTTTCGGCATCCCAGCCGTGCAATATCCAGCTATTCGGATCACGTGCGGGCGCGTCATTGGCCGATGTGATAGAGTAACTTGAAACTTTGGAAAGATGTAGTGTGAACAAATCAATCCAAGATTGTTCCGCGCCCACCAGGTATTTTGTGTTCTTGTCATTATCGATCAACTTTGCAATCCGTTCGTTATCCGGTGATCCATCGCTGTCCGGACCCGTCCACGGCAGGTGATCGTTGGAGCCTTTGATCATGTCGGCATAGTCCGTCACGTCGGCGGCGACCTCTTCACCCAGTTCACCAAAAATCTGCAACTCGGCAATTTGCATCAGACCTTGCGTATCGCCGTTGATGGCGAGGATATGCAGACGATACTTGTTGAAATAGTGATCCTCATTATCAAAGGCAAAGGTTTTGGTTTGAAATCTCTCTTCCCAGGCTGGCTGATCCACTACGGAGTCCAGGGTAACCCAGGTCGCTGTGGCTGTGTCCCACCCCTGGAATAACCAGGTATTGGGGTCACGTTCTGGCACATCATTGGCCGATGTGAGCGTATAGCTGCTGACTTTGGACATCGTCGTGGTGTAAAAATCAATCCAGGATTCTTCAGCGCCAACCAGGTATTTTGTGTTGATATCATTGTCGATCAAATTTGGAATTTTTTCTGCATCCGGAGAACCGTTACTGTCAGGGCCTGTCCAGGTGGAATCATCATTCGAACCTTTGATCAGTCCATCATAATCTGTGATATCCGGATGGACCTCTTCGCCCAGTTCAGCGTAAATCTCCAGCTCTGCCATTTGCATCAAGCCCTCTGTGTCGCCATTGATGGCGGTGATATTCAAGCGATACTTGTTATACCAGCCGGCATTTTCCACCGGGAAGGTTTTTTTCTGGTAACGTTCTTCCCACACAGGTTGATCAACAACAGAGTCAATTGAAACCCAACTCAGCGTCGCAGCATCCCACCCCTGCAATTGCCAGGTTCTCGGATCACGTGCGGGGACATCATTGGCAGATGTGATTGTGTAATAGTTCACCTGTGACATGATGTTTGTGTAATAGTCAATCCATGACTGCTCGGCGCCGACCAGATATTTTGTCGAGTCATTGTTATCGATTAACTTTTCAATCCGTTCGTTATCCGGTGAGCCATCGCTATCAGGACCGGTCCATGGCAAGTGATCATTTGAACCTTTGATAAAACCGCCGAGATCGGTGATGTCTGTGAGCTCAATACCATCGGTTACAGTCGTAACGCCTGTTTCGTCATTGAAAACAGCGAGCACTTGGCCAGTCTCGCCTGTAGCGATAATTTTTCCCGCAGCCACGTAATCTTTAATGACATTGACATGATCGCCAGTGATATGCATTGCACCACCAGAAATTTCAAGCAACGATCCGTCGTTTATGGAATTCGTTGGGTGAATATTCGCTAGATTAAGCACACCACTGTTCAGGTGAATAGTACCTTTGCCACCTTCCCAGCCGAGGCCGGTCATTTGCGTAACGTTGATCGTGCCACCGTTTAATACAACAACGCCATCACTGCCGTCATTGAGGCCAACCCACATGTGCTCGCCAAATGTGACCGTCGCGCCCGCGTCAACAACCATGGTTGCCGGCGCATTATAACCAATGGCTGACCAGATAACGCCGGTCGTCAGAGAACCGCCGTTGGCAACGTGAAGGGTGTCACCATCACCATTATCACCCATGACCAATTGTGTGATGCTGTGTGCTTCATCCAAAACGCAGGCTTGAACATCCGGTACATTAAACACAACTTTAAAATCACCTTCCGGCACAACGCCGCCTGTCCAGTTTGCCGACTCGCTCCATAATCCGGTACTTGCCGGATTTCCGGCCGGATTCCAAACTGTCGTTGTTTGTGCAATCGCAAACGTGTTTGCAATCAAAAAGCAGAAAATAACTACAGAGCTGATAAAGAACTTTCTCATTTTGCACTCCATTTCTTTTAAAAATTAAACTCGATGCGCCCGCGTTTGAGCACCCTTCCTTCCACAATGTGTTACTTAAAGATAATAAAGAAGCTTTAGAATGTTACTTTTCCTCCTATTTTTGTTATAAAGTTTTAGTAGTTATTATTTTGAACGAAATTAAAGATCATGGAAAAAATGGGCTATAATGTCTGTGGTCATATGGACCAGAATTCCTGCCAGCTATCCGGTTTTTTCGTACAACAGACA
>JAFGKD010000115.1 GCA_016928775.1 Candidatus Zhuqueibacterota bacterium
AGACCGGCTCGAAGCGGCAGCCGGGATGTATATCTATCATCTCGAAGCCGAGACCGGTGATACGATAATGGGCAAGTTTGCGATTATCAAATAGGTTCCAGGCGATCAGAGTTTAATCAGATTAAGAATGATGAAAAAATTTAAATATAAAGAGGTTAGACTATGAGTGGAAACAAAGTGCTCAACTTGTTGGTCATCGGCAGCCTGCTGCTTTTGTGCCTGGCACCTTCAGGACACGCACAAAAAAGCCGTGCCGGCACAGCGACAGCCAACTTTTTGGAAATTGGTATGGGTAGCGCCGGAAGCGCTATGGGAGATGCATACGTCAGTCTTGCCGAAGATTTGTCATCCATGTATTGGAACCCGGCAGGTCTGGGTTATATGGATAAAAGTGAAGCCCAGTTTACGATCCAGCCATGGTTGGTTGATATCAACACCTCTTTTGTCGGTGTTGGGCTGGCCCTGCCCAGAATTGGAACGCTGGGCCTCGGTATCACCCAGATTGGCTACGGCGAAATACCAGTCACGAATCTGGAATTCCAGGAGGGCACCGGAGAAATGTTCACCGCGAATGATCTTGCTGCCATATTGTCATATTCTCGGCGTTTGGCACAATGGTTCTCGTTTGGAGCGTCGGTGAAATACATCAGCTCCAAAATCTGGCATACCAGCGCAAGCGCTATGGCGGTAGACCTGGGCGTTAAATTGAATACGCACTTTTTCTCCCCCACGGGAGAAAAGAGCGACGGTATGAATATCGGTATGAGTATTTCGAATTATGGCACGCGTATGAAATATGATGGTCTGGATCTTTTGCAGCCCATTGATATTCTGCCGAACGAAGCAGGAAATTACCAGTTCGCCAATGGCAAGTTTGAAACCGTTGAATGGGAATTACCGCTTATTTTTCGCGTTGGTATTTCTGTTCATCCTGTTGTCATCGGTAGTCATCGATTGTCCCTGGCCGTTGATGCGCTGCATCCCAACAATAATACCGAATCGATCAACCTTGGGGCGCAATATCAGCTCAAAGTACCGGCGTTTGGAAGTTTTTATCTACGCGGCGGTTACAAGGGTATTTATATGGAAGACTCGCAATATGGACCGGCCTTTGGCGGCGGTCTCTTCCTGAACCTTATGGGCAATGTTGGCTTGCGCATTGATTATGCGTACAAGAGCGTCGGCATACTGGGTAATTTTCATTCCTATACGTGTGGCATTACCTTCTAAGCCTGCTGTTTCCGACTATCAATCGACTTTACAAGACTCTGATGAAAGACGTGCTTTTATCAGAGTCTTTTTGTCTATAGACAATTCTTTGCGGAACGAAAATCTTATCATAGAGTTCATATACTAAAAACGGATCGAAAGTGACAACCTACGCTAAATTCAGCCACTCTCTCTTAACTTTTCTGTTCATCTCGCTATTGTTTTTTACATTTTGTTCAAAAAGGCCGGATCAGCCGGAGCAGGTCATCATCGCCCAGGTGGCTGACCGCGCGATTTCTTTGGATGAGTTCATCAAACGATCGGAATATACCATTCGCCCACCCTATGCCAGAGGCGATCATTACATTCACAAAAAAATTGTTTTAAACTCCATCATTGCTGAAAAATTGATGGCAATCGAAGGCGGCGAAGATAATGAATTGGCAGCACGTCCGGAATTTCAACGGTACATTCAGGGTCGACGTGAGCAGGCGATGCGAAAATGGCTCTTCCACAATGAGGGTACGAAGAAGATCAAGCTATCTGATGCTCAAGTCGCCAACGCGTATCGTTGGGCCGGTCGCACCTATGATGTTGCCTATTTTACTGTCGCCACCAAAGATCAAGCCGATTCAGTCAGCGCCCTGTTCAACGATCCGTCCGTCTCATTTGCGGATGTATTTAGCGACATTGGTGGTGAAGGGGAATTGCCAACCCGAGAAGTGAAATGGCAACGGGAAGGCAGCGACGCTATCATGGACGCTTTGTACTCGGATTCTTTGAGAATTGGCCAGGTTATTGGACCGGTCAAAGTAGAAGAAAACGTTTACACGGCGATTAAAATTCTGGGTTGGACCGAGTCCGTCGCTATATCCGAGGAACAAATTCGACTGAGGCTGAACGACGTCAAGGAGCGCCTTGCCCGTACGAATGCTCTTAAAATTTATACCGAATTTGTGCAGGATGTGATGCGGGGCAAAGAAGTGGAGTTTGATGAGAGAACCTTTTATAAAGTGGTTGATATCGTCAAACCGTTTTATGTTATTTCCGAAGAAGACAAGCGTGCGACATTAAATGCCCAGTTCTGGCAGGAAGAGGATACTACCCGCATAAACTATGAGGCAATGGCCAATGATTTTGAAGATATCAAGGATTGGCCGATGCTCACCATAGAGGGTGAAACCTGGACTGTCGAGCGTCTGCGTAATGAAATCGGACGCCATCCGCTTGTTTTTCGTAATCGGAATCTGACCGATCAGAACTTTGCCAAAAATTTTATGCTCGCCGTTGTTGACCTTATACGCGATACCTACTTGACCGAAGAAGCCTATAAGCGTGGGTACGACAAAGTAAACGTCATTGAACAGTACACCAATATGTTTCGTGACCAGGCGCTGGCGCTGTATCATCAACAGGACTATCTGCGTTCGCAAGGATGCGAGCTAAATTTCAACAAAGATTATATGAAAATAATAGACGACTATCTCAATTCTTACGTCGATAGTTTGCAGGCCAAATACAGCGATCGCATATTCATTGATACCGATATTTTAGAAAACGTTGAACTCACTCGCATCGATATGTTTGTGCTTGAAAAAAATGTACCCTATCCAACCGCTGTACCAAACTTCCCGATTTTGACCACGGATAATCGCCTTGACTACGGGCAGTTGATGCAGAAACAGGATTAATTTCTCGATGCCAGGACCCACAAAGGCGCCTGGTAATTGCTGACTAGAATCTTATTGTATATTTCAACTTTAGCCTTGCAGCATATTCACTTATCTCAAGATGCTCAAGCGGATCTGTAGAGATCGATTTCCAGACTAAAAATACTTCCTGCCCTGGTTTGAGTATCCACACAAAACGTGACTGCCAGCCGAGCTTTTTCGACAAATTGTCATATTGCAAAAAATTAACTAAAAAAATATCCGGACCAAAAAGTACATCAAAATTAAGCCGAACGACATCCGTGCTAAAATCACCTGTATCCAGGTAAACGTCATTATGCTCGATGTCCAGACCCACTAAAAATGGCACGCCAATTTTCCAGCCAATCTCGGCTTCAAAAGTGCGCAGTGTACCGGTGAAAAATCCTCCGGCTTCGATATCCGCGGCGATATAAAATGGGCGTCGACGGGCAGTTGTCGCTTCAAGTTCGCAACGCCAAAATCTATAGGCACCGACCGGTATACTATGTTCGGGATGAATGGGAAAATCTTCTACCAGTCTTTCATAAACATGCGTAAAACTGAATGCAATACTTTCACCCGAAATAAATTCAATGTTCAGAGGCATCACACCGGCTTCTCGGGTAATGAGCTGATTCTGCAAATCAGTGATCCTGTTAAAGTGAATGCCGCTGATGCTCTGCAGAATCCCCCATTTTTGCGGCCTCGGCCCAAGACCGCCGCGAAAATAGATTTGTCGAACACCGCGCCGCGGTACAAAACCGAGGCCGGGGCAAAAGTTGTCGCCGATTTGATGAAAACCGGAGGCAATCCATATAAAGTCGTTGGGATAAAAAAAGGAGGAGCCGTAAGCAATATCGGTGCCGTTTGAATCATTGGCTGTGGATCGCAGCCCAAAGACCGATAATGATATATTCTTGTTGCCCAGAAATTTCGACGTGCCAAACTTTGCATCGGCTCCGATGACTGTATTGTCCATTTCAGTGTTTGAATTTCTGGCTGTGCCGATGAGGCCAATATACGACTGCTCGCCAAGATGTGACGAGACACGCCCGACAGCGGCATGTGATGCGCCCTCTGGTCGATCTTCAACAATGTCCAGAAATCCTAAATTCCAGCGACCCGCTTGCCCGGTTAATTTCGCGCCGCCAAGAATAGGCACGAGATTACCGTCATCATCGAGGCCAAGCCGACGAGAAAAAAATGGAATGATCGATGTTTGATACGGATGGTCTTGCTCACCATCAATACCAAAATGAAAATAGTTTGCGCCATCGAGAAAAAAGTCACGTTTTTCTTCAAAAAACAGGGGGAATCGGGTCAGATTGACGCGGCGATCGTCCACTTCAGTCTGTGCAAAATCCGTGTTGACCGTGAGAGCACTTTTTAATCCGGGAGTGATTTGATAAAAAGCATCAAAGCCAATTTCTGAAGGATATTCTCTGCGCGACTCATTTTTCCTGTCGATACCGGCGAGGCCATACGGCACGACATCGAGTCCGATGCCCTGCGAAATTCCCAACATACCGGTCATGTGTCCGGCGTCTGATACCTGAAATTTATGGCTGTCCAGATTCGCCACCGGCCAGTATCCCTGTTCGCTTTTACGCGTCACCTGACGAATCAGTTTGAGACCCCAGGTCGTTTGTCCCCGGCGAAAGCTCATGGTTTTGAACGGAATGGCAATCTCTCCTTCCCATCCCCATTCAGTGATGTGCGCTTTGCCCTCCCACAAGCCATCCCAGGATTTATTAAAGGCTGCGCCGTTCTGACTCACCAGCGCATCGCCGATGCAGCCGCGCGGATTGATCTGAAACCAGTAGGCGTTGTGCTTGTCAAAGAACGTATCAATGATGATCTGAATTTTATCCTCATGTCCCAAAGAGACATCGCGCGCCAGCTCCTTGGCGGTAATTTTGGCTGGTTCGCTATCATAACATTTCATCCCGAAATAAAGCGTTTGAGAGCTATATAATATATAGATCACGGTCTTTTCAGTCATTGGCTGACCGACATCTGGAACGCGCTGAATAAAATCAGTGATAACAGCGCCACTCTCCCAGACAAGTTCTTCCACCCGGCCATCAATGACCGGCAGAATATCCGTCTTTGTCGCTTTTATTGAGGTTTGCGAAAGGGCGATGGTGGTCAAGCAGATGATGTACAATTGAACGGCTCGGGTCATTTTTTCTCCTGATTTGCAGAGCGGGTAGTGTTCAGTGCTACAAGAAAGTTGCTGGATTGTCGTACGGTGGCGGTGAATCCATGCTGTTATGGATAAGGCTGATACATGGGCTCCTCAGCTCGGGGTGTGCCCTTTACACTCACTTTGGCATCAAGTTTTGCTTTGAAAATCTCCTGACTCCAGGCCGTTTCGATCAATTTTTGCGGTCGTACTTTGACTGGACCGGTTACGAATTCCGGTATATTATAGACTCGAAAAAGGGCGCTGTGGCGTTGCGGATCTTTTTGTGGTAAGATGAAAGGTTTGCTGAACGAGCCGGTTGTATCAAAGTAGCTGAAATATAAATCCGTAGTTAATCCATCTCGGCGTTTGCTGCTAAAGACAATCCAGCGACCATTGCTGGACCAACAATGGTAACTTTCCGCAAAAGGACTATTGAGTGGTTCTGCTTCCCAATAATCATTTGTATGCGTGTCAAGCAGGTACAAATCCGACTCTGGTCTGTAGAGCGGGAAATAGCTGTATTCCGACAGGCAGAACAGGATATATCTTCCATCGGGCGAGAGCTTGGCGTGCGCAACACTCATATCCATTTCACTGGCCATCAGCACGGGTTCAATCTCGCCCCATAAATCTTTCTCGAGATCGTAAGAGATGCGCATCAAATCGTATTTTAAGTGCTTGTATGGATGTTCGTCGTTTTGATATTTTTCAAGATCGGGTCCACTGCAAAAGTAAAGGTATTTGCCATCCGGAGACCATTCGGGATAGGTCTCCATACGTTCTGCGCTCGATATTTTGGGCGATGTGGTGATGGTGTGGGTTTTGACGTTGTAGAGAAGCAGATCGGAGACGATATCCAGCACATCACGGTTCTCACCCACCGCATGAAAGAGCTGCTTGACATTGTTAAAGGCAAATGCAATGACCTGGCCATTTGGATGCCACGATCTGTAGGATGTCGCGTTATTAAAGGATGTCTTGGTGTCCACCTTGAAAACATTTTTGTCATACGCCAAAATCATTGACGTGCCGACACCCCCACCGCGCATGTGAAATATCATCCTGTCCGGATTGTACTGATGAAAAGAATGGCAATTGATGCAATTATATCCCATTGTTTTGTTATAGGCAATGGTACGCTCCGAATAGCTGCGCAGATCGCGTTGATACAAACGCATTTTGTCGTAATACGCATATATCGGCGGGATGATCCTGTACACTACATGCGTATCGACATTTTCGTCAGCAATGCGATTATTGATGGACTCAAAACAGTGCCACCTATTTTTATCATCTTTGACATAGATTGTGGTGCGCAAGATCTGTTCATGGTTCTCAGCTAAAAGATTTTTCCATGCATTCACCGGAATCTTGATTTCCGGTGAGCGGCAAAGAATACCGATATCTACGCCTTTTTCAGAAGAAATATGAACATAATAAGCACGTCCCTGTTCTTTGATGACAAAGTTCATCGGTGCAATATTGGGAGGAAGGACGATGTCCGCGTAATCCGGCTCGATGACGGGCTGCCGGCTGACGGCATAACAATCCTCAGGATTCGGCCTTTTCACATCAGTGGTGCATGTTTTTATGGCGGCAGCGCAAAAAAGCACGAGGATAATGTATTTATTCATTCTGCGCATGTCAATGTTCCCTCGCATGATAATAGTACAATGCATAAAACCAGTAGGTGTTTTTGTATTTTTTAAGTTCTTGATATGCTCTGCTTGCGTTTTTATCATATTTTGCGAGAATTTGATTAAAATCAACAAACTGACGAATTGTCTGCTGCGAAATTCTTTTTCCCGGCAATTCAATATCCTTGCGACCGGTAAGCTGAAAGTAGATGAGCATGGCTTCTTCAAAATGACGCGGGATTTTTGGGTAATGAAAATCGTTGAGCATGGAGAGCTGTTTTACAAACTGGTCAATTTTTCCCTCTAACAGGCAATAGGACATGTAATATTCAAACGCCATTTTATTTTTCGTTTTCAGCAGTTCCTCCAGGCATCGCTCCGGCCTGCTCGGCGAGACGAGAAAATCAGCTTCCGGCATGGCGCGTTGCAGAAGCTGGAATTGTGGAAAAGTCAAAGCGTCGCTGCTGTCAGAGAAGATTTTTTGATATTGAGCCGCCCAGGTTCTGTGCCATAGCGTTTTCTCTAACATCCCTAAATATCGGGCTGCCACATCTTGATTTCCCTCCACAAAGTTCACCAGGACCAGACGCTGCAGAATTGGCGGTGTTTCTCCCTTTACGGCTATCGCCTCATACGCCCAGTGTTCGGCTTCGTTGAAAAGGCCGAGGTCGAAAAATATATCACTATGCTGGAGCGGGAAAAGCCTGTGCAAGCCGGGATGCATAAAAAGACCATCACCGCCAAAATGCTGCGTCAAACTGAACAGTTCATCGCACAGCCGTCCGGCGTGATATAATGCTCTATAAGTCTGACATTCAACAACACTTCTTCCCGATCGACCCTGTTTTGCCATGTCGATGATCTTTTCCCACTCTCCACAGCGTGTCGCATAATCAATTTGGAGAAAGGTTTTTCTGCTTTTGTTAAAGAAAATGTGACATGCGAGTAGCGTAAACAGGATAAAAATGAAACCCTGAATCAATTGAATGGATTGAGAACGGTGGTGCGTAAGCTTTGCCCAAACAGCATTCACCTTTGCCGCTCTGTTCTTGAGATATTTCTGTCCAAGCTTTTGTAAAAGCAAAGCAAGTGGAAAAAAGGTGTATAGCATCCATGAGAGCCAGGTCACATTGTAAAGGCCACAAAACGTCAAACAAGATAAATAAGCATCTTTTACATTGACAAGAAAGAAAAAAGTTCCGATATAGGGCAACATCACCGTGAAGATCGCATAGATAACGGGCAGTAAAATCCGGCGTTGATAGAGCATATCATAGAGTATAATGATGATCGAAAGCAGCAGTGCCTGACCGGCTGCCAGATAATATAATAAAGCATAAAGAACAATATAGAACAAAACTCGAAGGGTACTTTTTGCCGGAGCCAGGCGAATATAGAGATTTACGCACAGCAGCACCCAGAGCAGTCCGAGGCTGAAAACGAGCGGATATCTGTAATCACTGTGCAAGGCCAAAAGAATAACCGATGGAATCCAATGGAGAAAAAGCATCGGCTGAGAAAAGCTGATTGAGCGAAAGAGCAGTTTGCTGTTCCACACCACGAGGCTCAAAATAAGAACAAGCAGCAACGCCCCGGTCCATGAGTAGTAAAAAAACTGCGACAAAAATCTCGCAAAAAGCTCGTTGAATCCTCCCGGATAAGTGAAAAATTCAGCCCAAAAATATCGATCAAAGAAAAAGACCGGTTCCTGGGATTGATAGATGAGTTTCGCATCAATTCGCCAGAAAAAATAAACAAAATAAAATGACAGGAGAACAATCGAAATCAGCACAGACCAGAGATAATCTTTTAGCTCAAAGTGCTTTTTTGCGCCGGCCATTTTTTCTCCATAATAAATTTTTGTTGAGCATATTCACTTTTTGTCATGGATGAATTATACCAGTGTAGCAAAGTCATTTATGAATATCAAGAAATAAAAAACTATATTGACGGTACTGGTTGTGCAAAGCGCATAAATTTCGCACACTCACTTTTTATCTCTCGCCATCCACATTTAGATAGCTGCTTTAAAAGCAAATTTTGCTTTTTAGCGTACAAAAGGCGTATGCTGTGGCGTATTCGACGTTTCCAACCGCGTCAAGAAGATCGACAACACTTTGAGGGGATTGATACCGCTTCCACGTCAGCGCATCTCCTTGCGCAGTGACAACGATATCACCTTCTTTGGGATTGACATGTGCTTCACCATCTTCATCAACCAGGAAATTCTTTTGCAGATCATGTGGGAAAAACGGCCGCAGCACCAGCCATTCCTTGATATATTCTTCATCAACTGGATGCATTGGAGCTTGGTTTTCCGCATGTGCAAAAGGAAACATTATTAAAAAGAGAGAGTGACTCGGAAGGCGGCCATTTCCTCGGCATTGCGGACTAACAGGATATCACGGATCAATACCGGATGGTTCCAGGTTTTACCCTCGATGGCCGGCATGCGCGCGATCTCGGTGAACTGATCCGGAACCGCACGAACCAGCGCCAGTTCACCTTTCTCCGACAACACGAGCAGCACATCCTGGTCAGCCAACAGAACGAATTGACCGCGGCCGTAGCGTCCACCCCTCCATGTGCGCGCACCATCCTTGGCATCTAAACACGCGAGTCTGGGTCCGTCAAAGCCATAAACATGGCCATGGTGAAACACCGAGTCGTTAAAATAGGGCTTGATGTAATCCGAAGTCCAGCGCTCTTCGAGATTCCACCCGCTGGCGCTCCGTACAACAGCGAGGCGACGTATGCCGCTTCTATCATCAACGCTGACCAGAATGTCGCCATCAGAGGTTTGCGCGGGCTGCACGATGGGTTGACCCGGCCACGCGTGTTCCCAAAGTAGTGTGCCATCAGCAGGTGCAACACTGATCACGCCCGATTGGTTTTGCAGCAGGATGTGCGGGATGCCGCTGATCGTCAACAGATGTGGTGAGCTGTAGCAATCGCCACCGGCCGGATTCGACCAGCGAGGCGTGCCAGTATTCACATCATAAGCGATGAGCGAACCAGCAGCTGAAACAAAAACAATATCGTCCATAACCAGCGGTGAGCCGGCGAATCCCCATATCGGCATTTTAGTATCCGTGTCATTCGCAACATTGCGTGACCACACGACACGGCCGTCACGGGCGTCCAGGACGTTCAAGATGCCGGTGCCACCCAGGCTATAAAGTCGTCCGCCATTGAGGGTCGGGGTTCCGCGCGGACCGGCGCCGCTATTCGATTCCCAAAATCGGGTTTCATCGTTGTGTTGCCACACCGGATCACCGGTGGTTGTTTTGTAACACGAGACAACCTCCTTCTCTCCGCGCTGCTCCTGGGTGTATAGCAGGTTGCCCTGAACAGCAAAGGAAGACCACCCTGGACCGACCGGTTGTCGCCACAACTCTTTCGGCGGTGAGGTGGACCAATCGGTTTCAATTTTTACCCCGCGGATAATGCCATCGCGTGCCGCTCCTCGAAAGCCCGGCCAGTCGGCGACTGTGTCCATTTCTGCGGCAGCTATTGGAAGAACGGTTTGCTCATCATCAGTCCGGGCCAGGAGCTGTTCCTCAGGGCTCGCGCTCCATCGCCAGGCAAAATCCGAGTTGCCGCTGTTGTTCAAGCCTTCGGTGCGGACGAACGTCCAGGCAACCGTAGCGATCAGGAGTGCGGCGATCATCGAGACTCGTCGGAAGCCGGCAGAGAGTCGTCCGCTTATTACAGCAGATAGTGCCAAAGCAAGCGTCAATATTGGAATGGCCAGGATGGGGAACAACATTCCCATGCCCGCCCTGGCAATGGATTCGTGCAGAAATGGTCGCACCGCAAAAAACGCCAGGATCAGCAGAACAACGGCACCCCATCGCTCGATTACGGGCGCCCGGCTGAAAAAAGCCCACCACACGATGATCGCCACTCCCAAAAAGAGTCCGCCAAACAAAACGATGGGCAGGGAATCGGGCACAACACGTGGCACAACAAGCTTGGCCAACAACAGGAGTATCGCAGCCACAAGACCTGGCCACAATCTAAGGGATTTTTGCTGCGCTGGTGCAGTGGATCGCTTTTTTCGGTTTTTTTGCTTCATCGGCTCTTCTTCCTCTTGAAAAAATTTTGTTCGCGTGTACGATGCTTGTGTTAAATTGTTGCCACAATTTCGCTCTATTTCACCGGAGTCGCATATGAGACTATTTTAGCAGTATTAATTTTTTCGACTGCATAAAATCTCCCGCGATAATTGTATAAAAATATACTCCACTGGCCAAATTGGCAGCATCCCATTCATACTTGTAATGTCCCACAGGCTGCTTTTCGGAAACTAACGTAACTATTTTGTCACCCGTGATACTGTAGATGTCAAGCTCCACATGACTCATGATTGGCAACTGATACGCAATGATTGTTGTTGCATTGAATGGATTGGGATAATTTTGATACAAGACAAACTGTTTCGGGGTATTTTTAGCAGCATTTTCAATCACTATTGAAGGCGGAGAAACAACTTGAACTGACAGGGTATCGCCCCAAAATGGGTATTCGTTACTTTTTATCTTTACAGCAACTGGAATCTCGGTGCTATCCGGACAATTTTTTGATATCTCCATCCTGAAAATACTCCTGGATGTTATCATTTCCCCGGGCAAAATATTACCAAAAGAACGAGAGTATTCGTCGATCCTCACCAATGTATCAAGACTGACGAGCTCAGCCGCGACATTGACGGCAGTCGCTGATAAACCTTCATTTTTTAGAGTGAGTTGAAAAAATAAACGATCACCAGGATTTGGCTCGGTATCAGCGGGATTAAAAATGTAATTCTCAAAAACGACGGGACCAATCGTTGTGAAACGAGCGGCATTTTCCAAACGATGATTATAATGTGATGCAAGATCGACAGTTTTAATATTCACCCTGAATTCATTTTCGCCGGCTAATGGCTCCACATATCCACCAAAGAATCCATCGTCGGATAGGCCATCATCATGCATTCCATCATCAAACAACATCGTAGAATCAATAAAAGCGTTATCTGTACTTTGAATTTCAGCGAAAACTTTTACACTATGGCTTTCAGGATTATTTATCCGGGCACTAATTTTCAAGGTGTCTTGCTGTGGTTTTATAAATGAAGCAGATAAACTTGCATTACAAGCATGTGCTTTATCATGTGGATATCTATAATAGTGCAAAATAATTCTGAATAGTTGCTCGGTCATCATATTATACCAGGGTTTGTATGGGTAATTTCTGGCGTTGAGCAAGACGACTATGCAGACATCTTGCTCGGCAAAGTACGCAGCTTGCGAACCATAGCTGACAGTATCGCCGCCGTGCAGCCATAATTCTTTGCCCAAAAATACTCGCTTCATGGTTCCAAGCCCATACCCCAGAGTTACCGGATCATTGAAAGGGACCAATGTAAACATTTCATTCAGAGAAGTTTGGCTAAGAATGTGCCCGCCATAAAGCGCTCTTGTCCATTTAGCCATATCTCCCGCATTGGATACCATGGCTCCGCTCGTCCACAAGCTACTGTAAATGGCCGTTCTGGGCAATTGTGAGTAATCATACCATTCTCCAGTATTGTCATCATGAATCCAACCGCATGCGAGCTCTCCAGTCAAGTTTTCTTCAATATCCAAAAATGTATTGTCAAGGCTTAATGGCTCCAATATGTGCTGACGAAGTATTTCTGATACTTTATCCGAACCAGTGGCTTGTTTTATAATCATTCCGGCCAGAATATAGTTCGTATTGGAATAACTCCAACCTCTGCCGGGACGAAAATTAGGCTCGAGTACAAATGTCAGAGAATATTCCGGGGTCCAAAATCTATAAAGATCTGCATTAATAGAGTCACCCCATGCTGTATTCTCATTGCTGAAATCGCTAATCCCGCTGGTATGGTTGAGTAATTGGCGAATTGTTGTTGTGCTGTCGATGTGAGGAAAACGTGGTAGCCATTTGTACAGAGGATCATCCAGTGTTAAAAGGCCCTGTTCGGCCAACAACAATATCTGGGCAGCCATAAAGGTTTTTGTGTTGCTGCCAATATCGAACAGCATATCAGATCGTATTCTTTCTCCTTTTTCCGGATGAGACATTCCGGAAGCACCGAGCCATGTGCCTTTTTCCGGCATAAAAATGGCCGCTGATGCACCCATGATATTATTCGCCACAAGCATGGAATCCATAACATATTGAAACTTGTAAGCCAGAATGGAGTCAAATTCTGTGACGCTTTCTGCAATACCATACTGTGGAAGTTGTCTCTCATAGATATAAGACGTGTATATCTGCGAATCCCTGACAACCGTTTCAAGCAACTGCTCATTGTCCGGCGCTATTTGTGGATAAGCAAATGAGAGAAAGATAAAATTCAATATGATGGTTGTTGTAAAGAAGCCAGGTCTGTTCACGCGGTTCATTAAAACCTCCGGTTTATTCCTATCGCGTTTTGATCATCTTTGTGATAGATCTTGATTTCTCATCATCACTTATTACAAAATATAATCCTATTGGTACTGTCAGTCCATTTTTATCAGTGCCATCCCACGTGACACCGAGTTGAGGATTCGACGGCACGGTGAGATTTTTAATGTGTTGGCCGAGAACATTATAAATAGCCAGGCGCATGTTTTGAGAGGGCGGTGAATTGATCAGCAGGGTGGTTGATTTCTCGAATGGATTTGGATATACAGTCAATGTAAATGAGGATGGAAGGTCAATATCTCTCTGTTTTTGTACAGCTGTTGGCATAAACGAAATGGTTAAAGTATGATTTCCCGAAAAAACGGCTGATGTGATTTTCCTCATGTCCAATGTGTCATTCAAAACCAGTGCTCCGTCTGGAGGATGTGTTATGTGCCATGATACGCTGTATGTTTTATCCGTCGCACTGGCGATCGACAGTGACCATCTGTGGGATGCACCCGGGTTGCGGAAATCTGATTTTAAGGCGTGTGGAAAGTGTTCGATGGAAAAATAACAATAAGGAACATCCTGTCTCGGTGGCGCAGGTGGTGTCGGACGATCAATATTCGGATCAAAATCGCTCGTTGCCCCTTCATGTTCACCACATTCGAGATAATACTCATGGTTCTCGAATGTTATCTTCAAGGGTACAATCCATGCGTAAGCTGAATTTGTATCTGTTTTGATCATCACATCCGAAAAAGAATGGTGATCTCGTGTTTGGTCATGACTAAGCTGCGGGTGATTCTCTGGAGAGGCCTGTTTTACGCCAGTACGACTCACGATCAATTCACAATCGCGCAGGACTTTGATCCAATAGCCGAACGCCTGCACGAGTGTGGTTGTCGCTTCGTATCCTGAATGCTCACCGCCGTGCCAAAGAAACAGAGGTACGGACACGGATTGGTTTGGCGTATCCTGCGGATCGGAAAAATCGACTGTATCGACGAGACTGCCAATGAGGTGCCAGCCCTTGTCAAGTGACCTGCTAAACTGCAGCGCCGGCTCGCCCTGGATAGTGGCCACGCTGGGCTGATTCACTAAAAGCCAGTAACCCTGCCCGATTTCGATGTTTGATTCCTGCACGTAGCTGTTATCCTGCCAGGTAAACGTACCTTTGGACATGGGGAATAGGGTGCTGACGGAATTATCTTGCACCTGTAAAGGGAGTGAGATTAGATACCAGCCTGGAGTTGGGAAGGAGATGAGCAAGGTTGAAGCGGCCGGGCTGTATAGTTTACCTTGTGAGTCGATCCTGACTTCTATTGTTTTTTCTCGAGCATCTGTATTGTGGATGAATAGGAAAATTATCAGGATACCAGCTAGGTGAAAGCATATTTTATCGAAATTTATAGGCATGTGCAACTCCTCCAAATTAGCAATGTCGACGCAGTCTATCTCCTGGGAATGATCCCTCCACAAAAGCTTCTCAGTCTCCAGTCCTCAACTGCTTGTTAAATTTATAAGAAGATCATTGGGACGAACGCCATTTGAAAGGTACTTTTTTACGGTTGCGCCAAAACCAGTATGGGCTTGGTTTTTTAAATTCCCAACCTCTTGCGATACATTCTAATCGTAGAATCTCTTTATAATCCGGTGTGTTGATAGTATCTGGAGGTAAAAATGGAACAAAGGGCTCATCATCAACTTCGTTAGGAATAAGGTCACCATCTATATCCGGGTCTTCAAAATCTAACATTCCGTCACCATCAATATCTCTCCGCATTGCATCTAAAAATGGTGGAGTCTCCTCTGTACCTAGCAGTTGATCGTCGGGATTTTCCATGACATTTTGGGCCGCTTGTTGAGCTAGGAACTTTGCCGCTGTTTTTAAAACTGCAGTGAGTTGAAGCCCATCTAGATCTACCAAATTAATAGGATCATTGCCGACATAAGCGTACAGGTTTGTATCACCCCCTCCAAACAGGAGCGGATCTTTGATCGTCCAACGTCCAATGTCAGGATCATAGTCGCGCGTGCCAAATCGAATGAGTCTGGTGTCAGGATCGTAGATCCCGCCGGCAAAACCGAAAGGTTGGAATCCGGGATTCGAGTCATAAATAATTTTGCCAAACTCATCGTAATCCATTCGTTGAACGATCTTGCCTGTTGTCGCGTTGACGACCAGCCGTGGACTACCCAGGCAGTCGGTGATAATACGATAGATTATTCCCTCCCTGATCATATAGTCGGGTACGTTGATGTGGCCGGCATAAATGAAGCGGCTAACAACATTATTCGCCCCGTCCAATTCGGCGATAGGCTTGAGGCGGTCTTGATAAAGAAAGCGCTGGACATCGATGCCGTTGATCCGCTTGCCAATCCGCCGGTTTAGACCATCGATGAGGTATTGTATCCGGGTGCCATCCGGAAGGGATACGGCTATCAGGTTACCCAATTCATCATACTCGTAGGTTGTCACCTGGCTGTCGACGGTTTTGCTCAGTAGATCGCCGTTCTCCGTATAGCTGTAAAAAACAGCACCATACTGCAGAAGACGATCCTGGGCATCGTAGGTGCCGTTTATTGTGCCACCCTCGGAATCAGTAAAGCTCAAGCGATTGGCGTTGTCGTCATAGGTATAGTCGGCGACGAGGATTCCGTCGTGTCGGACATTGGCCAACCGACCAGCCGCGTCATAAACAAAATTAAAAGTCGTGGTCATTCCATCGATCGTTTCGATTTGTTCACTGATACGCCCCAAGTCGTCGCGTGTACAACTTGTCGTATAGAGAGGTGTGTTGTTGTACGCGGCATTATAGCCAACAAGATCAGCAAAAGTATTGTAGCTCCGTATGTCGTTAACGTTGCCTAAAACGGTACTGGTGAGTCGACCATTTTGAGCGTCATAGCCCAGGCTGAGGTCGCCCGCTTTGACGCACAGGTCATCATCATCGTATTGGAACGTGACGGGATTGGCCCCATTGACACTCAGACTGGTGATGCGAAAGTTATTATCGTAGCTGCGGCTGACAGAGCCTTGCACCAGGTTGCTCCACGTAGTCTGGGTCAAAAGAGAACCATCGTAGCTGTATGATAAGATGCCACCGTCCGGTGCGGTAACGGTCGCCAGTTCTCCGGTCACCGGATCATAGCCATAGCGCAGTATTCCTCGGGCAATGGTCACGGTCTCCTGCCGACCGGCGCTGTCGTAGCCAAAATGAATCGAGCGACCATCAGGGAGGGCAACATCGGTCCGTTGTCGGTCGGCATTATAGTTATAGACGGTCTGATGATTTTCCATGCCGATATCGGGTGGTGTATATGTTTTTATCAGGTTGACTGGCGTATAAGTGAAGGAATGAGCCGGTCGTCCCGGCGGAGTAATCGTTATAATGTTTCCGCTATTGTCGTGATCATATTTAATCAATCGGTCACCGGGCAGCATCTCCTGCTTGAGACGTCCGGCTTTATCGCGGATAAACCTCGCCTCGCGCTCAAGGGGATCAATAACAGTTTCCAGAAATCCATCGGTATTGTATCCCAATCCGATATGACGAATGTCTCCGCCACTTTCTTGCGTGATACTGCTCATTCTTCCACGACTGTCGTATTCGAAGTGAAGAGGGGCCAAATCCCCTTTTTGAGATAATACGACGCGACCCAAGCTATCAATTGTAGCTGCGCTTTGCCGCCCTTCCGGCGAAGTGTCCGTGAATGTTCGTGTGGCTGATTCGTAAACACTTGTATAGATATGATCATTAATTTTGACTGTATCTCTTGAGGACTGAAGGCTCAACTGATTGTTAGGATCGGCCAAAGTTACCGAACGCTGAGTGGTCACATTAAAACTTAGTCCGGTCGGTGTTATAGTCGTTATAGATTTTGTTATTGGCGCCAGCATGCCCCAACGCGGATCCGGACCTTCTACAAGGTCAATGACGGTACCGTTTGGCAACGCGGTCTTCCGGCTGCCATCCTTACTGATGAACACTTCTGCCTGAGTACTGTCAGGGAAAGTATTGAGCCTGCGTCGGTCACCCGTAGACAGGGATTCAACGCGATAGGTAGTAACGCGGTCCAACTCGGTCGTGCGGGCCACTTCATAGATTGCGCCAACCTCGCTCCGCTCCAGAGTCTGGGATCCGCCAGCAGGATCGTCAGCCCGCTCCAGGCGCCCTGACTTACTATATGTGTATTCGTAAAGATTGTTCTTGGGATCAATCTTGCTCACCAACAGCCCGTCGCTGGTATAACTGAAACGGGTGCTCTCCTCGGTTGGATTTGTTATGCTGGCCAGGTAACCATTGGGATCGAGAGCCAATCGTGTACGCTGACCGTAAGGTCCGATGATGGCGGTTGGGTCGCCATCAGCGTCGCGCTCGATGGTAGTGATATTGCCATCTCCATCGGTTACTGTAATGAGACGATCGGTACTGTCGTAGCTGAACTCGTAGCGGGTTGCCCCGGTCAATGCATCCAGGGTGCGCAGGTGGCGGCCATGACGGTTAAAGACGTAAAGTTCCTTTCCTTCTTCATTGGGTATAAGGATGTCGCTCAAAGAGAATCCAGGCAAAGCTGAATCTAACTTTCGAACGCGATTATTATTTGTGTCAGCGATATAAATGCTACCATCGGGTCCAGCAACTACATCATTTGGATGATGTAGTTTTGCCTG
This sequence comes from Candidatus Zhuqueibacterota bacterium, assembly GCA_016928775.1. Taxonomy (GTDB): domain Bacteria; phylum Zhuqueibacterota; class Zhuqueibacteria; order Residuimicrobiales; family Krinioviventaceae; genus Kriniovivens. The sequence goes on from JAFGKD010000115.1 coordinate 17,809, forward strand.
GGTTGCGGGGCCTCCATCTCCACCAAATCCATATTTATTATAAACACCTGCCACTGTTGTAATGATTCCGTCTGGAGAAACGTCACGAATACTGCTTTTTCTCTTCTCGGCAATAAATAGAGAACCATCAGAATCAACATCCAATCCTGTAACGCCATATACGGCAGCAGTAGTGGCTGGAATACCGTCGGCTTGAGAATAACCGCCACCTGCCGCTGTGCTTATAATCCCATCAGATCCCACCCGGCGCACATAACTGTAATCATCTGTACTCCATGCGCCCACAGTAGAGAAATAGAAGCAGCCATCTGGTCCGACTGCTACATCCCTTGGAAGGTCAATATATACCGAGGTCGCTGGAACACCGTCCCTGTAATACGATCCTCCTGTTCTCACGAAACCCGCAACGGTAGTAATGATCCCATCTGGACCAACGCGACGAATTAGACCCTGAATTCCTCCATCGTGTTGAGTATCAGCAATGTATAGACTTCCATCCGATGCAATATCCACCCCTTCAGGGACGCGAAGCTTTGCCTCGGTTGCTGGACCTCCGTCTCCTCTTGGCCCGCTTGGATTGCCACTGCCAGCTATTGTGGTGATGATTCCGTTTGGATCCACACGTCTAATACGATCATTACCGGTGTCTGCAATATAGATACTACCATCCGGCCCAACTGCGATACCTTTTGGATAGCTTAGTTTTGCCTGGACTGCGGGTCCCCCATCACCGTCAAAACCAGAAGTACCATTTCCTGCTATTGTCTTGATAACACCATACGGTTCGACTTTCCGAACCCGCTGATTCCATGTATCAACAATAAATAAGCTGCCATCGGGACCAATTGCCGTATCATATGGAGACCTTAAACTCGCTTCATTGGCTAGCCCGCCATCACCGTTAAAACCTGAAATACCATTCCCTGCCACTGTAGTGATTATCCCGATCCCGGCTAACGCTTCTGCGCTGCGCCGGCGACCATTCCCTAAAAGGAGCACGTGGCTCAGGGGATTATATGCATGATGCATATTCAGAGTCCAGCCACCCAGACCCAAAGCGCGGGCATCCCAGAGACCAATGGAGCGTTGCCACTCTTGCCAGAGAGTAACTTCCTGACGTGCCCGGCTGCCAGTAATGGGTATGCCCGAGAACTGGGCGAAGGCCTGTCCAGATTGAGCGGATTCCTGGTAAACGGCATCATAGACGTAGCCGGTGCGAACGGTAATTGGCTGAGCACCCTGAAGTTTGCGACCGTAGCTATCCAGGCCGTTCCACGTGAAGGTATAGTTCTGATTGGATTCAGCTGGAAAGTTTTGTACCAGGCGTTGTCCGGCTACCTCGATATCTAACTCAATGCGCTTGAGGCTGGCGGGAACGCTGTCGCCGCTGAGTGGTATCACAAGCTTATAGGTAGTGATGCGTCCCGGAACCCGGCCGCTTGTGTAGTGCAGACTGAAGGGCGTACCAACAATGTTTTCCTCTTCACCCAAGATCTGATTCTGGCATTCGATACTTGAAAAACCGGAAGTCTGACATGGATCATCCTCTGTTTCATCGCCGGTCGGTGGTTCGCCCGTCGAGGTTGTTGCATCGTCAGGTGGGCCATAAGGCCAGTTGCAGTCCCAAGTACTGAAATGCGAGATTGATACTCGCCATAAACTTTGTCCTTGTAAGTAAAGGCCAGCTAACTTGGTCAGCTCCTCATTGGTTATACCTAGACTGTCCAACGCCAGCGAATCTGCAGGATAGCCATCTCCCTCAACATCGAGCACAGCTTTTCCATCGGTAATATCAAGAATCTCGATCACGCGGCCATTTTGGGAAGGTATCCACGCGTTCTTATCATTGTCATAATACCCTACGGGCACATCCAATCCGGTTGGGAAGTTTAAGAAATTCTCCGTATGTAAAATGATTGGCTGGCTAAGAATGACATCTTTGCCGTTCACTTTGGCGACGGTTTCATCCGCACTGAGCTCAAAGCAGTAGGTATATCCCACATTAGCCGGCAATTCTGCAGGCATTCTTTTCGGTCCATCTTCACCAACTGAATATTCGGTTACACGTACATTGAGATTAGAAACAGGCTGTGTACTGCTATCGGGCAAAATAATTTCGGCCTGAATGCCTTGGGGAAAAAGTAAAGTTGCCTGTCGAGTACCATCACTATCTACTATCTCACTGCCTCGGACTTGCTGCATTGCGGTTGCAGAAAGATCAATTGCTGTAGCATTTGAGTCTTTTTTGATCATTACGACTTCCGGCACCAAAGAATAATCCTGCCATGACGTCTTCATTTTTCGACGCAATGGCAGGTAGCCGTTTTTATTTAAACTGACAACGAATAAACCACCACCATTGACCACCATATCAAATTGTCCATCTTCACGGCTCAGCGTTTGGCCATACTCGGGGTGGTCAAAAATCGTTATTGTCACCGCCTCTAACGGATTATTATCCTTATCCTTGACTTTTCCTCTTAGCACTGCAACTCGCTTGGGCTCAATCGTACCTGAATCCACACCCGTCTGAATTGCATTGGGTCCTTCATACAAAAACTTTGTCGCATCAATCATATTGGTTGCAATCGTCGGGTCTAGTTCTGGCGCCACTTCCGCCGGATCAGGTGGCAATCCTGGGCCGTTCAAGCGACCATCAACCTCGAGTGTAAAGCTGAACATCTGCAGCTTTGTATTGACAAACTGCCAGGTGCGACTGTCGCTCTCTTCGTTGGCTACAAGTTCTTGATCGTCACCGACAAATCCACCGTAGTGCCATAACGCACCAGCTGACTCTTCCCGGTTGTCGGCATTCTTCACGCGAACTTGTGCCTCGCGCGGATAAATATTTTTGATCGTGGCTTTGATGGGAGAAAATGCCGAGAGGGTGGAGGTATTCTTGACAGCCACATCAAAACTGAATATTTTACTCTCGACATCCACTTGCACGTTGGTGATTTTTATTTCCAATGGCACGGTCTCAAAATAGATTTTGCTCCTTGGGGGCAGTGCTAGTCTTTCCTGGATAATACCTTGCGCCGGTTGAAAGGATTGTCTTGATTCCGTCGATACGGGAAGCGGAATTTTAATGCGCTCCCGCGCCAGAACGTACCGCCCCTTTGGCGCTTCGACAATTGGCGCCGGCTGTGGTTTATGCAAGACATCAATGCAGGTTGGTTGACTCGCCAGCGAGCCCCAAAAGGCAGTTGCGCACAGTCTGTTTTGTTGCTTTGCACGTAATGGCACCAGCAAATTAAATCGACCGTTTTCATCGCTCACGATTTGACGTGATTGCGCGCCACCTTTGATGACAACTGTAGTGCGAGGATTTGTCCATCCCGAAATTTCAAAAAAAAGCTCCGAGGTTGTTGTTTGTCGCTGCGCAGCAAGCATGGGTTTAATTGGGGCTGTGGGTACCAGAGGTGGTTCTCGATGGATTGGTTTTTTTTCGGGTCCTTTAAATTGGGTGTAGCAGTCGAGAAGCATAGCAAACGCACACAGTGCAACGAGCAGCCAAACAATAGTTCTCAATTTTAGCATAATATAATCCCTTTTGAGATATATGATTTATCTGGCAAGTTTTGCAGTACAGTTTCCTGTGAGGCACGTGTAAGGCACTTGGTGATCCAAAAAAAGCTCTTACGACTATTGTATGCCAGCAAATGAGAATCTTTGCTGCGCAAAGAGCAAATAGATATAGTGGGCAAAATCCTCATCGAGCAGAATGGCTTGTGTGTAATGTACAAATAGTATAATTATATGTCAAGATTACTGCTTTATTATTTTTCAACAATGATACATTTGCTTATAGTCCGATTATAAAGCGTTTTAACACATACCTTACATCAAGAATCCAATCTGTAGACAACGATCAAACAGATGCATCAGTTTCAAAATCAAACTAATGTTAGTTTATTCGAATTTATCTCATTTTTCTTTTGTTCTTTATTAAAACAGTATAATTTGATGCATCGTATGCACCACACCCCTGTATCATCTGTTCGACAACTTTTATTACAACAAGAGGGATCATAAAATAAAAGGAGTCAAACCATGAAAAATCTTTTATTGTTTGTACTTGGACTTGCCCTGTTTATAAGTCATGCGCAAAGTTATGCGCAGCGAAACTGGATACCCCTGAAAAGCGGAACCGGGAATTCTCTCAATGGCGTTTATTTTACTGATGTTCATACTGGAACAGTTGTCGGCAATACAGGAACTATTCTTCGCACCCTCGATGGCGGACTAAATTGGAAGGTGCAAGATGATAATACCAATAACATCAATTTCTTCGATGTATTCTTTATAAATGCCAACACTGGATGGGCGGTCGGACGCACTGGAACGATTATTCGCACAACGAACGGAGGATATATTTGGGATGTATTTCAGAACAACTTGATGCAAGCGCAACTTAATGGCGTTTCATTTATCAATTCCAAACGCGGCGTTGTCGTTGGTTCTATCGGCAATATTTGGTTCTCGAGTGATGGCGGGTATGAGTGGACTGTATTACATTCTGGGGAAATTCTAGACAATTTTAACGACGTCGCCTTTGGTGATGCAAAAGTCGGAGTCGCTGTTGGCGGCACTGGCGCCATTTGGCGCACCACCGACGGCGGATTGACGTGGGCATCCATCCATACCAATTTGTCGACCAACAACCTCTACAGCGTTTCTTTTGGAGACGCCAACACCGTTACAACAGTTGGCCAATTTGGAGTTATTCATCGTAGCATCGATGGCGGCAAAACCTGGACGACTCAGAACAGCGGTGTAGGGCTTATCGATCTAAGCGGTGTCTCATTCACCGATGCGCAGCATGGCACAGCTGTCGGCTCAATGGGTACTATTATAACCACAAGTGATGGAGGCTCAATATGGAGTCGAGACAACAGTGGTTCTGGACTCACTTTAAACGCCGTTCACTTTGTCGATGCGACAAACGGCTGGGCTGTCGGCATAAATGGAACAATCCTTCGAACCGAATTGTGTACCTTCGTCATCTCTCCGGCCAGTGCCTCTTTCCCGGTCAGCGGTGGCACCGGTACGGTGAACGTGACCGCTACACCGAACTGTTCCTGGACAGCTCAGAGTGATGTCATCTGGATAACAATTACGGCCGGCGCGAGCGGCAGTGGTAATGGTCAGGTTAAATATTCCGTGGCCGTGAACAACAGTGCTGATTCCAGAACCGGCACGATCACTATAGCGGATCAAGTCTTCAACGTCACCCAGTCGGAATGCAGCTTTTCCATCTCTCCGGCCAGTGTTTCATTTGGCGCCGGCGGAGGGAGCGGTGCGGTCATTGTGACGACACCCTCAGGTTGTACGTGGAATTCCAGCAGTAATGTGAGCTGGATTACAATTACTTCTGGCAGTAGTGGCGAAGGTAACGGAACTGTCAACTACCTGGTAGCAGCGAACAACAGTTCGAATTCTCGCAACGGCACCCTCACGATTGCAGGAGAGACCTTTACCGTCGCCCAAGCGGGCACATCGTCAACAAACCACCCTCCGGTCGTTGTGAATCCGATTTCTGATCAAACCCTCAATATCGGTGATCCTCCTTTCACCCGCGATATCAATGCGCCGCCTGTTGTATTTATTGATCCTGATGGCGATCCATTAACCTTTTCCGTAAACAGTTCAGATGCGCAGAGTGCGCATGCGACGATCTCGGGCAGCGTTCTTACTGTCTCTCCGATCAGCGATGGCACTGCAGTTATTACGGTGACCGCGCGCGATAATCAAAACCTGGAGGCAGAGACAACTTTTATGGTGACGATCGGCAGTTCTCCGCCGGTTTGCTGGGAACTGGATAACTTTGATAATTTGACTCCCGGAGCGTTGCACGGTCAGAATGGCTGGCAAACTGTGCCCGGAAGAACAACTCCGAACGTTATCGCCAATCCGTTTGGGTCAGGTCAGGTTTTGCTGCTTGATCCAGGACAAAATCAAACCGTCAATATCGGGAAAAATGTGAACGACCAAATTGCCGGAGTGCATCGTATAAAGCTCAAGGTTCGTGTCGGAGGTAATGCAACCGAGCTCTCCCTGGCAAAAGTTGAGATCAGGACCACCGGTAATCCCAATTGGGACAAAAAATTTCAGCTCTATTTTGGTGCACACATGCGCTTAAACTATGGGCCAACTCGACTAGATGCGCGTGAATTTCTATCATCTGATGAACTTGTCAACAATCGCGAGTATCTGGTAGAGGCAATCATTAATTTGAATACCAACATTGTCAAAATTCTTGTGGATGGTCAAACAAAACTCGATAATGTACCTGTTGGCCCAGGCCCGATCACTGATATTTCAATATCAGCCTGGGATCGCCCCGGGAGGGTGTACTATGATGACCTTGAATTTTGTGCCATAAGCCCGGACCAGGTCAGCGATTGTCTGACAACCAGCTTTTTTGATGTGAATAGCGAAGACTGGGCCGTCATAGAGGATGTGCAAAATCCGATTCACTTTACAGCTGGCGGAAATCCAGGGGGATACATTTCCGCTACCGATATCGGAACCGGTCAACGTTGGTACTGGAAGGCTCCATCTAAATTTCAAGGAGATAAATCATGCGCCTATGGCAAGGCGTTGAATTTTGATTTACGTCATTTTGATATTAACAATATTCACAGCGGGACGAGGGGCGAGGAAGTCATACTGCAAGGGGCAGACCTAAAGTTGGTTTTTGATACTGACTATTTCCCGGGTGAGAATTGGACTGCTTTTTCTATTTTACTGCAGGAAGACGCGGGCTGGAAGAAAGAGACTCAATCTGGCGCTGCTCCGACTCGCGAGGAAATGCAGGAAGTGCTCTCCTCCATAACAGATCTGTTTATTCGTGGTGAATTTAGCCCGCTTGCAAAGGACAGTTGTCATCTGGATAACGTCGTCCTGGGTGGTCCGCTCAAGGGCGTCGGGCCGGCTGTATTTGTGTCCGCCACGATAGTGGGTGCCGACAGCACGATCGGGCCCGGCGACCAGGTGGAAATACGCGTCACATTGCGCAATGAAGGAATCGAGACAGCGACCAATGTATCGGCTACGATCACAACGTTTGATCCGTATATCACTATTCTTGATGCTGACAATTCCTGGCCGGACCTCGATCCCGGTGCTTCCGAACAAAGTATGGAGAGCTTTGGCTTTGAGGTGAGCCCGGATTATGCCGGTCAGGGGATTGTCAACTTTACACTGACCATTATGGCGGACAATGGCGGTCCATGGACAAGCACTTTTGATGTGCCGGTTGGCGTACAGGGAATTGGTTCCGTCTTTGTCGTTACCACCACGGCCGATACCAGCGATGGCGTCTGCGATGGACACTGCACACTTCGAGAAGCCATTGAAGCCGCGAATGATACGCCAAATTTTAACAGTGTAACGCCGGATACGATCAAATTCAATATCCCGGGTGCTGGACCCCATACGATCCGTCCCAATACGAGTCTGCCTTCAGTCGATGAAGCTGTGGTCATCGATGGTTTGAGTCAACCCGGCGCCAGTTGTGAAAGCTGGCCCCCGACGCTGCTCATTGAACTGGACGGGAGCAACATGCGCTACGGCGGCAGTGGTTTGACTTTAAGAGCTGGTGGATCATTAGTGCGTGGGCTTGTGATCAATCGATTTTCGTCCGCTGGTATTCTCATATATTATTACTATGGTAATAATAATACTCTGGAATGTAATTTCATTGGTACGGATATCACAGGAACAATAGAGCGTGGCAATATGTGGGCCGGTGTGAGAACTGATGGCCATTTCACGAAAATTGGAGGACCCTCTGTTCAGGCTCGCAATCTTATCTCTGGAAACAAGTATAATGGAATTGAGATCAGATCTAGTTACAACCTCATTCAAGGCAATTATATTGGTACTGATGTCACCGGCACGGCAGACCTTGGAAATGGTGGTATGGGTATTGATATGAGTTATCTTGAAGAAGGTGCTACGGATCCGGTGAACTATTCCAACACAGTCGGCGGCAGTATTCCGGGGGCCGGCAACCTTATCTCGGGCAACGGAAGCGACGGAATTTACGCCATTTTGAATAACGATCTGGTCATCCAGGGCAATTTAATTGGCACAGACGTCACTGGCACAAATGCGCTTGGCAACGACGGCAACGGCGTTTATTTATATACCAATAACGCGATTGTCGGTGGAAACACAGCACTGGCACGCAACATCATTTCAAGCAACGGCTTGAATGGTATTTCGATCATTAGCGAGTGGGGGGCAACTGCTGGAAATGTTGTGCGAAGAAATTCTATTTTCAACAACGGTGGTCTGGGAATCGATTTGCAAGAAGATGGCGTCACAGCCAATGATTCGCTTGACCTGGATACAGGACCGAATAATTTGCAAAATTTTCCCATCTTGACATTAGCGGAAATGTATTGGGACAGTCTTTTCATAAATTGTTCGCTGTCCAGTTCTCCTCAATCAGATTTTAGAATTGATTTCTATTCTAACTTTGTTTGCAATGGCGATTCCACCGGCGTTGGTGCAACCGAGGATTCTTTGAAATATGGTGAAGGTCAAATATACCTTGGAGCAGTGATGATCAAAACGGATGGTGAGGGAAATACCAATTTCACTGCAAAGTTTACTGAATTCATCGACAAGGGATCTTTTATTACAGCGACGGCAACGGATTTAAAAAACAACACTTCGGAATTTTCCAAATGCGTACAGGTGGATACAGTCATAGTCCCTGTAGAACTCGTCTCCTTTTCGGCGGACATAGTGCATAATTCAGTCAAGTTGACCTGGCAAACGGCGAGTGAAACGAACAATTTCGGCTTTGACGTTGAAAAAAGCAGAGACAATTCTCATTTTGCTAAAATAGGCTTTGTACCCGGGAACGGAACGAGCGTGACGCCTCATGAATATGTCTTTAATGATGGCAATGTTTCTTCAGGCACGATTTACTATCGATTAAAGCAAATTGATACTGATGGTACGTTTGAATATTCCCGTGTCCTAAAGGTTGAGATAGATGCCCCCAAGGTTTTTATGCTTTATCAGAATTATCCCAATCCCTTTAATGCCGAAACCCGGATAGGCTTTGATCTGCCAAAGCGTACACAGGTAACGTTGCGAATTTATGACGCGCTCGGAAGGCACGTCCGAACACTTGTCGATGAATACATGAATGCTGGTTCTCACACTATTTCATGGGATGGAAAGGACTCGAATAGAGTGCACATATCATCCGGACTGTATATCTACTCCCTGAAGGCGGATGGATTTTGGCAGAAAAGAAAGATGATACTAATCCGATAAGCGAGTTTTTTCTTCTGAATTATTGAGACTTATCTGGGCAAAAAATCTGCTCCCATCGTTTTATGTTGAATATCGCAGCCAATCTCTATGTTGCGCTGGAAAGTTATGACGAAATAATGGGAGTGATGAAATTGGCGCGGGTGCATTCTATCCTAAATGGCTGGTGCAGCTGGTTTTGCACCTACGAGCGTGTCCCTGAGGAGGAGGTCATTCGAAATGCTGAATATAGCGTTCGTGTGAAAAAGCCGTTTGGATTAAACCCTATTCAGGTTGATGAGGGTTTTCAGTGCTGGCATAGCGATTGTGAAGGCAATGACCGATTTCTGCATGGTGTTCAGTGGCTGGCGAAGCACGTGTATATAACGTGATTAAAGCCAGAGCTATGGATCGCGCCCTATATCATATCAGAATCCACAAAAGTTTTTCAAAACGGTAGCATAAGCCTCACCAACCTCGAAACAGCTGGCTATTCTGCAAGAAATTATTCTCTCTCTCGGCAGGCAAGACGATCTGTCGATCTTTTCGATGCCGATCGACAAAAGAACTTTGCCATAAAAGTGGATGGCTCCACGCATCTCAGTGCTGTCGCAAGACCATGATAGGAGATAATGTGTCAATTGACCAATTTGGTACGCCATATGGCTAACTAATGGTTGATCTTGTTTCAACACCGCAATTCGACGAATATGATTCATTGACTTTTGCGTTCCCATTATACATTGAAGCAGATTTTATTTGGCATAAAGATTGTCGCCGAGTGTGATTTATTCGATGGAAAATTTTATTGGTGGGTGGGAATGATTGCATCAGAGGTAATGTTTTATGCAGAAACTATCGAACAGCAATTATCTAGTAAAAACCAGCACAAGGAGGCTTGTACAATGGCAAATTACAAAATCAGCGACATTGAAGGCATTGGAACGGTTTATGCGGAGAAATTAAAAGCTGTGGGTGTGGCAAGCGTAAATTCCCTATTGGAAAAAGGCGGCACAAAAAAAGGGCGCAAAGAATTGGCGGAAAAGACGAAAATTGATGAGTCGCTTATTCTGAAATGGGTGAATAGCGCTGATCTATTTCGTGTTCCGGGAATTGGCACTGAATATTCAGAGCTGTTAGAAAGAGCCGGTGTCGACACGGCCAAAGAGCTCAAGTCACGTAAACCTGAAAATTTGCATGCCAAGCTGGTTGAGGTGAATGCACAGAAGAAATTGGTTCGCTTGGTACCCAGCCTGAGTGCTGTACAAAAATGGATAGAAGAAGCCTCGAAACTGGAAGCAAAAGTGACATATTAGCTTTGCAGCCTTGGATGTATTATCATTCAAGGCTTTATAAAATTGTTGAAGATTTGACCAGGAAAGCGCAGTTGACGATGCCGCGTGTTTTTGTCATTCCCGATCGCACGCCGAACGAATTCGCCACGGGCCGAAATCCAAAGCACGCAGCTGCTGCAGCAACCGAAGGCATCCTGAAATTATTGAATGATGATGAATTAGAGGGAGTGATGGCGCACGAGTTGGCGCATGTGAAGCATCGCGATATTTTGACAGGAAAAATTGCCGCTACTTTTGCCGGCGCTATTGACATGCTGGGACAATTTGCTCGCTATTCTGCGGCAAACCGTCAGCGGCGGCAAAATCCGATTGCGCTGCTTTTTATTATGGTGGGTGCGCCATTGGCCGCCATGCTAATCCGTTTTATGATTTCTCGTGTCCGCGAATATTCAGCTGATGCCGGGGGGGCGGACATCTCCGGAAAACCATTGGCCTTGGCAAATGCATTGCACAAGCTGCACCAGGGCGTCGCAAAATATCCTATGACAAATGCAAATCCGGCTCATTCACACCTGTTTACTGTAAGTCCATTTCTTGGAGGCGTACAAAAACTTTTTTCCACACACCCTCCAATCGAAGAACGCATTAGGCGACTTGAGCAAAAGTCTGCGGCAATATCTTGATCGAAATGCAAAATAAATAATGATCTTTGCAAATTGCTTGATGAAAATTTATTGAGAATGGAAACAAATCCCAAGTGATTGCCTATGATAAAGTATCATAGGCTATTTACTATAATGGTTCCAATAAAGTGGAGGAAAGTAACATGACTGAACTAATCATTCAACTCATCAGTGGCGCTGTCGGAGGTAACATTGCCGGTGGTGTATTAAAAAACCTTAATCTTGGACCGGTCTGGAATTCTGTAGTCGGTATTCTCGGCGGCGGATTGGGTGGTCAGCTGCTGAATGCCATAGGACTATTGGGACAGAGTGGCGGCGGCTTGGATATCGGTTCAATTATTGGTAATGTCGCATCTTCGGGTGTTGGTGGCGCTGTGCTGCTGGTCATCGTAGGCTTGATCAAAAAAGCTCTTAAAAAATAGAGTCTGTATCCACAATCTAAAAAAAGATTCAATGCAATACTAAACTGAGGAGCAATTAAAAAAATCATAGTAATTTCGCTTTTTATGGTCATCTTTCGGATGAGGTGTCGAGTGGTTTGTAACGCAGTGTCTTGGTCTTGATTTGTTACTGCGCAGTTCCAACTGTATCCGAAGGTCGGGCGCAAAATCGAAGAATCGATTTTTATCGCACCAAATAAAGGCGCCTCACATCAAGGCGCCTTTTTCATGCTAAAACCCATTCCCCGGTTGCGAGCTTCCAGTAGGGAGCCCAAACCAAGCATAATAGCTGAATATCAATGCCGGTTTTGCTTGGACGTATGAGTATCGTTTCCAATTCCTCCTCGAGTGCCTGAAATTGTTCTGCACTTTGATCGATATCCTCTTGAAAACGGTCTTGCAGCTCTTTGAGTTCAGCCTGCAAAATCTCCAGATTCTCCTCAGCCCGGGCGACATCACCAACTTCCTTTTGAATACGACCAGCACTGCGCATTGCACTGCCGGCGCGTCCCATGGTGGAGTGACTCACGGCTTTACGTCCCATAAATGCTCCCAACAAGGTGGCTCCAACGTTAACCGCCGTTTGTAACTTTTGTTGTTTTGCCTGATGTTGCTCGCGATACAATCTGTCTTCCGCGGTGCGAATCCTGCGCTCAAGTGTTGCAATTTTGGTCGCGTACTTGTCGCGCAATTTATCTGTCCACTCGTCCCGCTGCTCGCGCGCCTGTTGCGCCAGCCGAGCGCGAAAATCTCGCTCGCTTTCACCAGGATTTGAGCTGAGTTTAAAATTGGGACTTTTAAGTAAAGTCAGTTTTTCCGAACGATAGATGAACTCCTTGAGATCAGCTTCCCAGCTTTTATAGCTTTTTGGATCTTTGGCTGCAGCCGGCACGGATTCAAAATATGCATTATTGTCTGCCTGCATACTGAAATTCGTTTCATCGATATCTATCCGTTGAGCGTGCTCCCACTGCACTGGCAGAGCTCCTTCAGCAATATCCGTTAAAAGTCGAATTGGCTCCTGTACATCAATGCCTCGGCGACCATCAAAATAATGAATCATGGCTCGGGCATACAGCCTGGGGCGATATGCGAGCGAGCTATCTGGCGGCTGCACACTGCGCACGGGCATACAATAAGTTTTAATATCATCGGTTAGTGTTGGGCGACCGCTTGCTGCAGCGAGCTTGAAGTCTGTAACCAAACTCGGCGTCGATGCGGGTGCATAGACCTCTTGGCGGTTTAACTCTTTGATCTGCTGCCGCGTCATGGGGCCGCTTAGATAGGACATCGCCCAACGGGAATGGAAAAGCACAGGAGCATCTTCATGAACGTTATGCAGCAGAAATATTCGTTTGCCAAGGCCGGCGATCAATTCATCCATACGTTTGATATCCAGCCCGGAAGAGCCCGAGCTCAAGCCGTCTAAAAGACGGGCACGGTCGCGTTCGGTCTGCAGCCGGCCAATGAACCAGGTGCCGATATTCGACAGGGCTTTATAGTCCAGGTCCACCGGATTCTGGGTTGCGAGTACGACGCCCAGCCCAAATGCTCTCGCTTGCTTGAGCAGCGTCATGATCGGCTTTTTGGAAGGCGGATTGCTTGTCGGTGGCAAATAGCCGTAGATCTCATCAAAATAGAGCAGCGCCCGCAAACTGGTGGTGCCGGACTGGCGTCGCATCCAGGCCAGGACCTGATTCAGCAGCAATGATACAAAAAACATCCGTTCGACATCGGAGAGGTGCGCAATGTACATAATCGCCAGACGCGGTTTACCCTTATCCGTGTACAACAATTGACCGACATCGAGCGCTGCACCCTGGAGCCAGGCTTGGAAGGCCGGCGCAGCCAATAGATTATTCAGCGCCATCGCGAGCTGGAATCGCTCTTTGCCAGGATAAAATGCCTCGAGATCAAAAAAGCCCACCTTGTTCACGGGCGGCGCTTGTACAGCTTGAATCAGCATTGAAAGGTCAATGTCTTTGCTTTGCCCCCAATAATGATTTAAAATCGTAGATAAAAGAATGTGCTCTCGACTTTGTAGCGGATCAGCATCCATACCCATGAGTCCCAGCAAACTCGTGACGGTGGATGCGATGCGCTCGTTATAGCTGTCGGTGTCTTTTATCACCTCTGCCGGCGGAGCGGCAAAAGACTTGAGAATGGAGATCGGGGCGCCCGCAGTACTCCCCGGCGTGTAAATGGTCAGATCAGCTGACTCTTGTAATCGGCGAATGCGCTCCCCGGATTGATGCCAAGAGATCAACCCCTTTGCCCATAGGTCGGCCTGCTCTTGTGCGTAATCCTGGTCTGTTTTCCCTTTTTTGCGCGCTTCATCTTTGTTGATCCACGGCATAAAGTCCGCGGCTGTCAAATTGGGAAATTGCAGAACCAAATTGGTCATGTCACCTTTGGGATCGATGATGAGCGCTGGGATGCCGTCGATCGCCGCTTCTTCAAGCAGTGAAATACAAAGCCCGGTTTTGCCGCTGCCGGTCATACCGAGACAAACCGCATGCGTCATCAAATCCTTGCTGTCATAAAGTAATAAATTGTCCATGACTGCGTTATCCTGGGGATTGACTTGTTTGCCAAGATAAAAAAGGCCAAGCTTTTCATAATCCTGCATGATGTACCCTTTCATTTTTCATTGCTGGAATATAGCCAAATCAATATTCCCAGACAAAAAAAATAAATATATTTTGCACTTGCACCTTGTGGAAAATTCCCTATATTTCTGCCATCAGAGTAATAATCAAAGTTCGTAGAGGCGCAACGATGACCAAATCTCTCACCCTGCTCCTGCTGTTTGCCGCCATTTCGCTATGTGCGCAGCCGGATACTTTGCCCGCTTCTCATGGTGCTGTGAATGATTTTGCCAATGTTATTTCTGCAGTCTATGAGAGGAAGATTGAAGCGTTATGCATCAATGTATGGGAAAAGGCTGAGGTAGCGATCGTCGTCGCCACATTCAGCTCTATAGGTGACAGGGATTATCGTGAAGCGGCTAATAGTTTGTATGAACAGTGGGGGATTGGCGACAAACAGGAGAACAAAGGACTTCTCATTTACAATGTTGTTGATCAGCGGAAGGTGTGGATCGAGACGGGCTATGGTGTGGAGAGCTTTTTGAACGATGCGCGCGTCGGTGATGTCTATCGCGATATCATGCAGCCGCTGCTTGCAGAAGGTGATTACGACAATGCTTTTTGGCAGGGCGTTCAGGCTTTTGCCGGCCTCATCGCGCAGGAGTATGGGCTTGATATTGAGAATTCGCTGCAGCCGCAAAGACCAAATTCGTCATCCGGCGGCAGCTTTTTGCCGATTATTTTCTTGATCATCATGATCTATCTTGTAGGCAAAAGTCGGCGACGACGTGCGGGAGGTCTGCTTCCGTGGCTTATTCTCGGTGGCTTGATGAATTCCGGCGGTCGGCAACATGGCGGATTCGGTGGCGGTTTTAACGGCGGCGGCAGTTTTGGCGGCGGTTTTAGCGGATTTGGCGGCGGTATGAGCGGCGGCGGCGGCGCCGGCGGTGGCTATTAATATCGAAACATCTATTGGAGCATGCATGGCACCTCATAAAAAATCTTTGTACGCGACAATAAATATCTTTTTGCAGGATGTCAAAAATCTATTCAAGGATGAGATCATATCCGTGGTATTGTTTGGAAGCGCTGCGCGCGGCGACTATATTGCAAAAAAATCAGATATCAATTTTTTGGTTGTTCTGAATGACCAAGCCATGAATCGGCTTGCTGAGGTCCTGGTCTACATTGGCAAATGGACGAAACGCGGCATTTCAACGCCACTGTTTTTATCGGAACATTATATTACGACATCCACAGATGCTTTCCCCATTGAATTTTTGAGCCTGAAATTACACCATAAATTATTATTTGGCAAAGATATCTTGTCTGCACTGGAGATTGCAGATTCGTATCTGCGGCTCAAGTGCGAAGAACAAATCAAAAGCAAGTTATTACATCTTCGCGAAGATTTTCTGCACACGCGCGGCAAAAAATATATGATGCGACAATTGCTCATACAAACTGTACCGACTCTCGCGTCAATTTTTTCAGCGCTAATCGTGCTGAAAAAAGAAATTGTCCCGGCCGGCAAAGAAGCCATTATGATGAACACCGCTCGTCTTTTTGGCTTGAAGGAAGCAGTATTTCAACAGGTGCTCGACTTGCGAGCCGGCTCGGCAAAGCTCTCACAAAAGCAGCTCACATCTTTGTTGCAATCTTATATTGATGAATTGGCCAAATTAACTGATGTCATCGATCAATGGTGAAATTGAACGGAGGAATAAATGCGTAAATCAAAATTTGGAATTGGCTGTCTCGGTGTGGTTGTCATCATTGTCATCATCGTCGTGATCGGTTATAATTTTTTCAAGGGTGCTTATAACAAGTTTGTCACGCTGGATGAGCAGGTCAATGGCAGTTGGGCGCAGGTTGAGAATGTGCTGCAACGCCGGATGGATTTGATTCCAAATCTTGTTGAAACCGTCAAAGGTTATGCCGCACATGAGCGTGAAACACTGGAGGCAGTCATCAATGCGCGCTCCAAAGCGACCCAGGTTCAGGTGAATGCCGGGGAGCTGGCCAACAATCCGGAATTATTGAATCAATATATGGAAGCTCAGAACGGTCTCAGCTCTGCTTTGAGTCGTTTGATGGTTGTTGTGGAGCAATATCCTGATTTAAAAGCAAACCAGAATTTCATTCGTCTGCAGGATGAACTCGCCGGGACTGAAAACCGCATTGCTGTGGAGCGTCGCCGGTTTAATGAAACGGTGCAAGCATATAATCAGCACATACGCGTTTTTCCAAATAATATATTGGCCGGATTGTTTAATTTCGACAAAAGAGCATATTTTGAAGCGCCGGCAGAAGCCGAGCAAGCGCCAAAAGTGGATTTTAGCACGTCCGGCTAAGATTGTTTGAAAGGAAGGCGGAGGCACAAGCTATGTCGTTCCCACGATTTTATAATCCCGATCGCATTGGCACGCTGTTTTATCCGAATGTCGCTGAAATCGCCGCCGATGCAGAGATGTTGTCTATTCAACCAGCCGATGAGGATAAAACCAAGCTCCTGTTGATGATCATCGATATGCAGGTTGACTTTTGTCACGAGCCGGGATCACTGTTTGTACCAGGCGCTCCAGGGGATGTGCAACGGGTCATAGAATTTATTTATCAAAATGCAGAGAGGATAACATCAATCATTTGCTCTCTGGATTCTCACTATCCAATACAAATTTTTCATCCGGTTTGGTGGGCGGATGCGCAGGGACGTCATCCGGAGCCGTTCACCATCATCTCGGTTTCGGATGTCGAGCACGGGACGTGGCGGCCACTACGGCAACGTAAATGGTCGATCCATTATGTCAAACAACTGCAACAAAAAGCAAAAAAGCAATTGACGATTTGGCCCTATCATGTGCCCATCGGCGGCGTGGGCAATGCCCTTGATCCCGAGTTATGGTCGGCGGTGTTTTGGCATTCGATAGCGCGCAAGAGTCAGCCGGTCTTGTGGACGAAAGGGAGTCTTGCCAAAACCGAGCATTATTCAATCATCAGACCCGAGATCGAGATCACACCGCAACAAAATCAACCCACGGTTGACCGTTTTGTCGATTTGATCGATCACTATGATTATGTTTATTTAGCCGGTGAAGCGGAGAGCCATTGTGTGTTGGAGACTATCAAAGACATTGTGGATTTATTGCAGGCGTACCCAGACAAATTGTCCAAGATATTCATTTTACAAGATTGTATGTCAGCCGTCGTTCATCCCGAAATAGATTTTCATGCTCTGGCCCGGGAAGAGTTTGCAAAATATGAGGAACAGGGAATCCAGTTTGTCAGCAGCACAGATGCGTTAGCGGAATGAGGTGAATGATGAAAAAACGCTTGCCCAGTCATGTTTTTGATTTGCCTGTTCAAGAGATCCGACGCGGCTATCGTAGTGATATCTATTTTTGGCGGGAAAAAATTGCCCTTGAACAACACGATTTGCATCCGAACGTGACGATGCAGATTTTTCAGAAAAAAGAGGCGATTTTGTGTGGCGTGGATGAAGCGCTCGCCATACTTTTGGTCGGGGCCGGCAGATACAGTGATTATCAAAAGGTTTATCAACTTTTCGATCGATTTATAGAGTTGAAAAGCAAAGCCAGAGAATATTTTATTCATGATAAAAAAAAGTATCTGCAACTACTCGATGAAAAAATGAAGGTATCGGAAGAGCTGGACAGCTTGTGGATCAGCGAATTCGAACAGCTCGAGATCAACGCACTATACGATGGTGATGCCATCGATCCCTGGGAGTCGATTATGCTGATATCGGGTGACGCGGCTTCTTTTGCCCATTTGGAAACGCTTTATTTGGGCGTGTTAGCGCGTCGTACCAAAGTGGCGACCAATGTGTTTAACGTTGTGCAGGCAGCCGCCGGCAAAACAGTTCTTTTTTTCCCGGCGAGATTTGATCATTGGTCAGTGCAGGGTGGAGATGGCTACGCGGCGTATATTGGCGGGGCCTCCGGCGTGTCGACAGAGGCGCAAGGCGAATGGTGGGGCGCCAAGGCTGCCGGCACGGTGCCGCACGCCCTGATTGCAGCGGTTGGCGGCGATACGGTGATGGCTGTCAAAATATTTGGCGAGAGCTATCCGGAGGTCAATCTCGTGGCTTTGGTTGATTTTGATAATGATTGCGTCAAGACGGCAATGGAATGTGCGCGTGCTTTGGGCGAAAAGTTGTGGGGGGTGCGTCTGGATACATCAGAAAACCTGGTGGACAAATCCATTATTACCGAAATGGGGCCATTTCGGCCCAATGGGGTTATTCCTGAATTGGTCGATAAAACCAGACGCGCATTGGATAGGGAAGGTTTTCAGCACGTCAAGATCATCGTATCGGGCGGATTTAGTCCGGAAAAAATTGCTCTGTTTGAGCGCGAAGGTGTGCCGGTGGATGCTTATGGTGTGGGCAGCGCGTTGTTCAATGGATCAATCGACTTTACTGCTGATATTGTACTGCTCGAAGGTAACCCGTGCGCCAAAGTTGGCAGAAGCTACCGACCAAATGAGCGGCTGTGCGTTGTTTAAAGAATCAGCACCGAGCTACGAGTTGCTGGCATGCCTCGTTTGCCCGCTCCCCTGAACAACAAACTTTTTTGTCGTCAATGATTCGAGTCCCATTGGGCCATAAGCGTGCAGCTTTGTTGTTGATATGCCGATTTCTGCGCCTAATCCCAATTCTCCACCATCCGAAAAGCGGGACGACGCATTCACCAGGACAACCGACGAGTTGACGCGACGTGTAAATTCTCGCGCGTGCGCATAATCCTTCGTCACAATAACTTCAGTGTGGTCTGATCCATAGGTGGCGATGTGCTGAATGGCCCCGTCCAGGTCATTGACCACCCTGACAGCCAGTATCGGCGCCAGGAATTCCTCGTAAAAATCTTCTTCAGTTGCTGCCTTGGCATGTGACACATACTGCAAAGTTCCTGGGCAGCCGCGAATCTCGACACCACGGTCGGTCAAGGCAGATTCCGCTCTTGGCAGGAATACAGAAGCGATATCGTTATGCACCAGCAATGTTTCCAGCGCATTGCAGACACCTGGACGCGAACATTTGCCATCGATGAGTAAATTTATCGCCATGTCAATATCGGCATTGTCATCAACATATTGATGGCACACCCCTTTGTAATGCTTGATGACCGGAATATGACTGTTTTCTGTGACAAAACGAATGAGTCCCTCTCCACCGCGCGGAATAACGACATCGATTTCATCAGAAAATGCGAGCATCTCTGCAATAGCGGAGCGCTCCGTGGTTGGCACAAGGGTAATAGCGGCGATGGGAATTTTAAACGATTCCAGGACTTTGTGCAGAATACGCGCGATGGCGTGATTGGAAAAAAAAGCCTCGGAACCACCGCGTAAATAAACCGCGTTGCCGGCTTTGAGACACAATCCGGCGGCATCAGATGTGACATTTGGGCGCGATTCATAAATCATCCCAATAACACCCAGCGGGATTCGCCTGTAAGACACTTCAAGACCATTGGGTCGTCTCCATGTTTCCGTGATCGCTCCAACCGGATCTGCGAGCGCGGCGATATCGCGCAACGCATTCGCCATTTTTGCGATTCGGGGTGAATCCAGAACAAGCCGATCAATCATCGCATCGGAGAGGCCATTTTTTTGTGCGTTTTGCACGTCCTTTATATTTTCTTCAATGATGCTCTGTTCTGCAACGACAAGATGGTCAGCCATTGCGAGCAACAAGGCATTTTTATCATTTGAGCTCAACTGCGCAACAACTTTGGACGCTGCTTTGCAGCGTCTTGCGAGATCCTTTAAAAGAGTGCTTTCAGACATAATCGCTCCCGAGATATTTTCAAACACAAATTTTCAAAACGCTACATCAGGACCAGATCATCCCGATGGATCACCTCATCGCGATGGAAATAACCGAGGATGGATTCGATCTCTGTACTTTTTTTACCCTTGATTTTATCCAGGTCGCCGGAATCATATTGGCAGATGCCGCGGGCGATAATTTGATTCCCGGATTGCAAGGTGACGGCGTCGCCCTGTTTGAAGCGACCCTCGATGGATAAAATGCCGGAGGGCAGGAGAGAGGCACCTTTGTCACGTACCGCTTTTCGCGCGCCAGCATCAATATAAATGATCCCTTTGCTTTTCAAGGCATGCAATATCCAGTGCTTTTTGGCGGTGATGGGCGATGCGTTTTGGCAAAAAAGGGTTCCGGGCACGATTCCATCCAAAAGATATTGATAGCTCAAGCGACGCGATCCATTAAACACGACCGTTGTTATACCGCGGGCGGTCGCTTTTTCGGCCGCCTGAATTTTTGTCACCATGCCACCAATTGCATAGAGGCTGCCTCGACCACCCGCCAGGTCATAAATTGCCTGAGTAATTTTATTAACTTGCGGGATAAAGTGTGCCCCGGTATTGATCCGTGGATCCGCGTCGAACAGGCCATCGACATCGGAACAAATGAACAATATATCCGCCTCGGCCAAAGCCGCAACATGGGCGGCCAGATTATCGTTATCGCCTACCTTGATCTCGTCTACAACAACGGTATCATTTTCATTGACAATAGGCAGGGTCTTTTGTGCCAAAAGCTCGAGGATTGTGTTCCTGGCGTTGACAAATCGCTGTCGCTCATTGATGCCCTGATAGGTGAGAAGAAGCTGGGCGCATGGGAAATCAAAATATTTGCTCCAGTGCGCCATGAGTAACGGTTGACCAATTGCGGCCATGGCCTGCTTTTCCGGCATGGATAATTGACGCTTTGCCAGGGCTGGTTGTCGCGAAATGCCGGCGGCAACAGCGCCGGATGTGACTAAAATCATTTCTTTGCCGCGATTGCGGCACTCGGTGATGAATCCGGCGATATCGAGCGTATAAGTGTTGCTCAAAAATTTGCCCTCGGGCGCAACCAGGGCGCTGCCAACTTTGATGACGGCGCGTTTCCATTCCGGAAGCTCTATGTGAGTAAAATGTTTCATACTAACAAATTTAATGAAAATTTAACAAAAAGCGAACATTTTGAAAAATGTGCTAAATCACTGGCTGATTCAATGTGATGACACAATAAATGGCTTGATCGCAAATTCAGAAAAAGCTATATTTGAGAGAAAAATCTCAGTCTCTGATAGCAAGAAACTTGTAAATGAAATAATCGGAGAAGAATTTATGAAGTATCTAATAATCGCCTGTCTATTCTTTTTTTCGTGCATGCAATTGTTAGCCGCCGAGGGCGGTCTCGTGAGTAATGTTGGCTTTGAACAGGAAGACGAGTTGATAAAAATTCACTATGACTTGGGCGGATCCAATAAAACCTACAAAGTCGTGCTGTCTTTTTCGACCGCAAACAACACCGATTATCATTACAAGCCGAAATCGATCACCGGCGATATCGGCAAAGTAACAGCCGGCCAGGGCAAAGAAATCAATTGGGCGTACAAGCAGGAATTTCCTCAAGGCTTAAACGTTGAGGAGCTGATATTCACCGTAACAGCGGAATCTTATAAAAATAATATGCTCTATTACCTCGTGGGCGGCGGTGCGGCAGTATTGGGCATTGTCGCTATTATTGTTACATATAACAAGGACGGAGCATCTCATGCCACAGGCTCCCTTGCTTTTGATCTACCCGGAGAGATGTAGGAGAAACAGATGAAATACAAAAATTACATTCCTTTGCTCGTTTTTGGGAGTGCGCTTTTATTAACATGCAGCATATTCGAACCCAATGTTCAATCCAGCGGCAGTATTGCCATTCGTTTTGCATCGCAGGAACAAGAGAGCCTGGCCAAAGAGCTGCAATCGGAGGAAGTGCTGACCAGCGTACGCTGCGTGCTCAAAAGAGACGATCAAACCATTCATGACAGAATATATTACAAAGCCGGCACGTTTTTTCATATTGAGATTGTAAACTTGGAGCCAGCAGAAAATTATGCGGTACGGCTTTATGGAAGAAACAAGCTCGGTTGTGCTATCGGCAGTGCCCAAAAAGATGAGATTCGAGTCATTCCGGACCAAGTCACATCAGTAGAGCTGGCATGGCAACAAAATCTCGAACTTGGCACGGTTACCGATATTGATGGCAACGTATACGTAACGGTTGAAATCGGTGGCCAGTGGTGGATGGGCGAAAACCTCATTGTGACGCATTATCGAAATGGTGAATCCATTCCTGAGGTCACCAATGCGCAAGACTGGTTTGAAATGAGAAGCGGTGCATGGTGCACCTATGATAATGATCCGGATAACATGGATACCTATGGGCTGCTCTATAACTGGTATGCCATAAACGACATCAACAAGCTTGCCCCGGAAGGCTGGCATATACCGACGGAAGCCGAATGGCAACGACTGGAAATGGATCTCGGCATGAGTCCTTCGATGTTGGAGTATTGGGGATTTCGTGGTACTGACCAAGGTGATAAAATGAAATCCATTGGAAACCTTGAAGCCGGAACTGGGTTATGGACGTCGGACAACATCAGCGCCACGAATGAAAGCTGTTTCTCTGTCGTACCAAGCGGTTGGCGTATCTATAATGGTGTGTATTATGGTATTAACTATGGCGCGACTTTTTGGTCTGCATCGGAATACGATAACCGACGCGCCTGGAGTCGGACGATGAACAGTCAGTTTTCCCAAGTGCTCCGCAGCTACGGCTTTAAGGAACGTGGCTTTTCAGTGCGCTGCGTCAAAGACTGATCAAAGCCAGCACGGGGGTGAAATCTTCTTTTAGATGATATTCGCATAGGATGCCAGGTATCTCATAAGCACATCACTGAAAATCACGTGTTCAGGCGCAGTTCGATCTGCTACAGTGTCTTTGATAATCGGTCGAGTTTAGGACAAATGAAAATATTGATTAAATTAGGACACGTTCAACAGGTTTATTTACGCAGAATCCGCAAAAAGCCACTTGACTATTTGGTTTTAAAAGATGGTATCAAACACTCCCCAAGCTTTCTTAAAGTCAACATTCGGTTACAGTGACTTTCGTCCGCTGCAGAAAGAAGTCATTGAGAACGTTCTCGCCAGACATGATACGCTTGTCATCATGCCGACCGGCGGGGGCAAATCTATCTGCTATCAAATTCCAGCGTTGATCTTTTCGGGATTGACTATCGTGGTCTCGCCGCTGATCTCTTTGATGAAAGATCAGGTTGAGCAGCTCCAGGATGTTGGCGTATCAGCCGAATTTTTGAACAGTTCGCTCACTTTGGCAGAGTATAATCGTATTGCCGACCAGGTGCGTGCCGGTTCCATCAAATTGCTCTACGTGGCGCCGGAGGGATTGCTGACGCCACGTATGTTCGATCTGCTCAAAACACAACAGATAGATTGTCTAACGATTGATGAAGCGCATTGTATCTCGGAATGGGGGCACGATTTCCGGCCGGAATACCGCCAGTTAGCGGCGGTGCGAGGCAAATTTCCCGATGCTGTGTGTATCGCACTGACAGCGACGGCCACGCCGCGAGTGCGACAGGATATCATGCAGTCTCTCAATTTTGACAAATCCAATGAATTTATCGCCAGTTTTAATCGAGAGAACCTCTACCTGGAAGTGGTTCAAAAAAGTGATCCAGCCCGACAAACGATTCAATTTCTCGAACAACACCGCGATCAATCCGGCATCATTTATTGCTTCTCAAGACGCCAGGTCGATGAATTGGCAGCCTATCTTGCCGCCCATAATTATTCGGTGCTGCCGTATCATGCCGGCTTGTCGGATGAGGAGCGCAAAAAAAATCAAGAGTTGTTCATTCGTGATGACGTGCAAATCATTGTTGCTACCATTGCTTTTGGTATGGGCATCAACAAACCCAATGTACGATTTGTCATTCATTTTGATCTCCCCAAAAACATCGAATCCTATTATCAGGAAATTGGCCGCGCCGGTCGCGATGGCTTGCCGGCTGATTGTTTATTGTTGTTCAGCTATGGCGATTTGCAAAAAATCCGCTACTTTATCGATCAAAAAGAGGACGAACAGGAGCGTCGAAATGCCCGGCACCATTTGGATGCATTGGTTCGTTATGCTGAATCGGACGCTTGTCGACGCGCGCCGCTGCTCACCTATTTTGGTGAGCATTATACACAATCAAGCTGCGATATGTGCGATAATTGTCTCCAGGAGCAGGCACAAACCGTTGACATTACTATCGCCGCGCAAAAGTTTTTGTCATGCGTGAAACGCACCAGAGAGATTTTTGGCGCCAATCATATCATTGATGTCCTGCGGGGATCCGAAAATAAAAAGGTACTGGATTTTGGTCATCATCACTTGTCGACGTACGCCATTGGCCGCGAATACTCCAAGGAAGAATGGCTCTTCCTGGCGCGTCAATTCATTTCACAGGATTTATTGGTCAGGGACGTCGATCACGGCAGTCTCAAGATTACCGAAAAAGGTACCGCTGTTCTCTTTGATAATGCAAAAGTATACGGCAGACTTGAAACCGTACAGACGGCGAGTCACGTAACTACGAATTTGCGCCATGATCCCAGGCTGTTTGAGATCCTTCGAGCAAAACGTAAGGAGATTGCGGATCGACAGAATGTGCCACCGTATGTCATTTTTTCTGATCGATCACTTGTCGAGATGGCGACTTTTTTCCCACAAAGTCGTGAACGCTTTCTTGCGATCAGCGGCGTTGGCCTCAGCAAACTGAATCGCTACGGCAGCATCTTTTTACGTTTGATTCAAGGCTATTGTGAAGAAAATCAGATCGAAGAAAAACGGAAATCAATGCAATTATCAATGGCGCAAATCAAACCCCTTCACAAAAGACGATTTCAAGAAGTGGGGGAAGCGTTTTGTGCCGGCAAATCGGTTGGCGAGATTGCGGGGGAGCTGAATATAAAAAAAACAACAGTGATTCGGCATCTCTTTGACTATGTGAAAAATGGCAACAGCCTCCCGGCTGATCAACTGCTTGTTGATATAGAAAGTGCACCCGAGCAGCACAAAGAAGTGTTTGAGGTTTTTCACCGACTAGGCACAGAATTTCTGTCCCCGGTGCACGATGCTCTCAACGGACGAGTTACGTATGACGATTTACATCTCTTGCGAATTTATCTTTTGTGCCAAAAGGCGCAGAAATCTAAAAGCCATGATGCATAACGTGTGCAAACAAGGTAATACTGAACATCGTCAACATATATTTTCAACTTTATGCTAACATTCATCATAATGTGGAGCAAAGTATGGTCACGAAAAGTCTCATTGGGATAGCCAGTGTGTTTTTATGGCTTGTTGTATTT
The DNA here is from genome assembly GCA_016928775.1 of Candidatus Zhuqueibacterota bacterium. Taxonomy (GTDB): domain Bacteria; phylum Zhuqueibacterota; class Zhuqueibacteria; order Residuimicrobiales; family Krinioviventaceae; genus Kriniovivens. The sequence goes on from JAFGKD010000115.1 coordinate 43,347, forward strand.
TTACCTGGCTTGACGATTAGTTCAATGCCATATCGCGCAGCCTTGCAGCAATCGATCACTTTCGAAAACTTGTTCATGACACTCCTCACTTATACTGTCACCAACGTGGCCATTCTATGCTGCATTGCCGGCATGATTGGTGCGATGACCAGAGATATGTACGAACGGGTAACTGAGCGACGTGCTGACAAAAGCTCGGCAAGAGCAAAAAAAAGCGCGGGATTAGTAATTGCCGGTGTCTTGAGAAGCTTTCTCATCTACATCTTGTTTCTATCCGGTGTCTATCTGGCTACCAACGCACCTTTTGAAAATACAACGCCACAGCAATACGTTCGGGTTGCGGGACTCATTTCGGTATTTGCCTTTTTGGTAGGGTACGATCCCAAACTGTTCACCAAAATAGTCGATTCGTTCGCATCAACCGTTCCGCAAAGCCGAGATAAAAGATCGTAGGGTGATATTTTTGTGCATTTTGAGGCTATTGCTTGTTGAAATCAACTCGGGAGAGAAATCATGCGACGTTGGATTAAAATTATGTTGGCTGTTCTTTTAGTTCTTTTTGTTTTTGTAATTGGTCTGGTTATCTGGTACCTGAGCAAAGCGATTCCGATCGGCACCGGCTATACTGCCAAGTATTTGTGTTCAAGTACTTTTCTTTCGCTGCGCAATCCCAATATTGTGTTTGCAGAAGATGTCAAGCCGGTCAATCCGTTAGCGAGATTTATCACCTGGGAGCTTGATATGCAGGAAAAAACGGTTGTCGCATCCGCCTTTGGTATCAGCGCCAAGGCGGTGTATCGCGACGGCTGTGGCTGCACCTTGATCAACGGTGTCTCTGAAGAAGACCTTTACACACAATCATTTTTCCGGCTGGAAAAACCGCACACCACGCCGCATGATGTAACGATTCCCTGGCCAGCGGGGGATAAGGCATCTATTAATCCAGCCAGTATCGGACTGGCTTTTGCGCCGATCGAGCGGGCTCTGGACTATGCGTTTTCAGAACCGTCGCCTGATCAGCCGCGCCGAACGCGCGCCGTGCTCGTCGTTTACGATGGCCAGCTCATTGCTGAACGCTACGCCGCTGATTTCAGTTGGCAAACACCGATTTTGGGCTGGTCCATGACCAAAAGTGTCACCAATGCGCTCGTTGGTGTGCTGGTGCAAAAAGGACTGTTGAATATTTACGATCCGGCAGCGGTGCCGGAGTGGCAGAATCCCGGAGACCCTCGGCGTGACATCACCCTGGATCAGTTGTTGCGCATGAGCAGCGGTCTGACCTTTCAGGAAATCTATCAGCCGCTTTTTGATGCGACGAACATGCTGTATGGCGCGGCGGACTTTGCGGCGTTTGCGGCCGCCAAACCACTCATTCATCCACGCGATTCGGTCTGGAGTTACTCGAGCGGCACGGCCAATATCATCGCCCGAATTGTGCGGCAGCGTGCCGAAACATTGTACGAGAATTATTATGATTTTTTACGGCACGATTTTTTTGAAAAGATCGGCATGACTACAGCAGTGATCGAGCCCGATCCGTCAGGCACTTTTGTCGGATCGTCCTACTGTTTTGCTACGCCACGCGACTGGGCGCGATTTGGTCTACTCTACCTGCAGGATGGTTTCTGGAACGGCGAACGAATTTTGCCGGAAGGCTGGGTGCGCTACTCGGCCACGCCAACGGCAAAAGCGTCCATGGGCGAGTATGGCGCGCTATTTTGGCTGAACGCCGGCGCGCCGGATAATCCGGCTTTTCGTAAATGGCCGGATGCACCGCAAGATATGTTAGTGGCGCAAGGGTACCAGGAGCAACGTCTGATGATCATTCCGTCGAAAAAATTGCTCGTCGTCCGCTTTGGCGCCACCTCGGATCGTGATGCCTGGGATTCGAACGAATTTCTAAAGCTGCTCTTGCCAGCATTTCCATGAACCGGCTAATAGGTATCCAAGAGAAAAAAAGTTGTGAACATTGACTTTACGATAAGCAGCCCAAAAGGATGATCTCGAATAAAGCAAAACATAAAGTGGCCTGCATCACTGGCGCCACCAGCGGCATTGGCGCCGCATTTGCCAGGCAGTTTGCTGCGCGCGGCTATGACCTGCTGCTCACCGGCCGACGCCAGAGAAAAATTGAAGGATTAGCGCAAGAATTGCGGACAATGCACAAGATCAATGTATCCATTAAAATTCTGGATTTTGTCGATGAAAAAGCTCTGGAAAATTTTGCCGCTCAAGTCCGAAATGTACAAAACCTTCACGTTCTCGTCAACAACGCCGGTTTTGGCGCCGAAGGCTCATTTCATCAGCAACACCTTGAAAATCACCTGGCGATGATTCGTGTTCACAACGACGCGACGATCAGATTGTGTCACGCGGCGCTGCCGGGTATGCTGGAGAGGCATGAGGGTACGATCATCAACGTATCATCGGTACGGTCGTTTGTGCCATCGCCGGTCAGCGCCATGTACGCAGCCACTAAAGCTTTTGTCACCATGTTCACAGAATCACTGCATCTGGAATATGCCGATTCAGGTATCAGAGTCCAAGCGCTCTGTCCCGGATTGACCCGCACCGATTTCCACGAAAAAATGGGATTTGATACGGGCAAATTTTATCAGGACAAGGGCGTGCTTAAAGCTATGACTGCGGAAAAAGTAGTAGCCATATCTTTGCGTGACCTCGATAAAGGTAAAGTTGTTTGTCTGCCGGGATTAAGTAATAAATTATTATATCGTATCGCCCGGCTGTTGCCGGCAGGTGTGCTGTGTGTCTTTTCGCGGATTTCCAGCAAAAGAATCGAGTCTCTCAAGCGGTAAGGATCGAATCATTTTGCGCAAAACGCTGATGATTAATTTTTAAAACTTGGACACAATTTTTCAGGAACATGCCGATCAAACACTATCTTTGTTCAAGTATCGTGATGAATACCCAGAATGAACAAAAAGGAGGAAAAAATGTCGATCATTCGGTTTCAAATCGCTATTTTTGCATTATGCCTCTGCAGTCTGGGATACGCAAAAAACAACAATAACCATGGCGATCAAAACTACAGCACGAGCGGCTTATTTTCCGGCAACAAAATAAGAACCAGTTTTTATAATGACGGAATGCTTGGTGCTCGGCGCGTCAATGAATTGAGCTGCGAATGGCCGATCAATTCGGGACATGAATACTTGACGAAAATGTCGGTTTTCGTCGGTGCAAAAGTGCGAAATCACATGGGCGATACATTCCATATTATCTCTGAAGCAAACGGCACAGTCACCGGCAATCCACAACATGCCAGCTCCGGTGATGCCGGTCCAGACGGCACATGGTGGAGTTTTGCGCCGTTGCCCGGCTTTCATCAACTGAATCCTCCCGATAACCGGCAACCACATATCGCCATGAGTCACTGGGAATGGTCCTGGCCGGAAACCTGGCCCGATAAAAATAATGATTCTGCTGACCCGGGGTGGCCCGGGGCTTGGAACAGTCTTTTTGGCAAGGATAAATTTTATGCCGATCAGGAGAGCTATTATGTCATGGATGATTACCAGAATAAAGAATTTAATTTTTACCCCGACAGCCTCAATCCAGAGCGGCGAGGATTGGGAATTCAAGTTGCTGTGCGTGGCCTGCAGTGGTATCATGTCTATGTCAAGGATGTACTCTACCTTTTATATGACATGAAAAATGTTGCTACACACGACCATCACAATATGCTCTTTGGGCTGATGCTTTCTCACAGTATGGGCATAGATATGGATGATGATCTTAATTCCTTTGATGTTGAAGAGAATATCGCGTTTGCTTACGATGCAGACGATATTGGCTCGGGTGGATGGACACCGGTCGGTTACATGGGTTGCGCTTTTCTCGAAACCGCCGGCAATGACGTGGATGGTCTTGATAATGATGATGACGCGGGCGATGGCAGCGGAGAGCGTATTAACGAAGAGATGTTCACCCCACGGGACGTTGATGCCGGCGACGCTATTATCGTGATAAATTATTCTGCTTTTGAGCGAAGTTTGACCACCATGCCAGAGGCGGGGATCACCATCTCTTTTTCCGGATCACAATATGAGATTAAACCGGGTCAACTCTCGGAAATACCCTACAATGCCTTTGACGACAATTTGAATGGCTTGATCGATGAAAATAACAGCATCACCATCGGCGACGGAGATGAAACCATTGAGAACTATGTGTATCTTGACAGAAAATATATCAACTATTTCACCGGTACGGGATTGGATAATCCGCTGATTGACGAATCGTGCATTGATGGTTTGGATAATGACAGCGACTGGAATGCTGCGTTTGATGATGTTGGCCTGGATGGCGTGGCCGATACGTATGACCAGGGCGAGGGCGATGGTATACCCACCTCAGGATGGGGGACAGTTTTTCCGGGGGAGCCGAACTTTGAGCGCACCGATCCGGATGAATCGGATATCATTCAGATGACGTCCTTTGCGAGATATCAGCCCTATACACTGGTCCCCCTCAGTGATGATGCGGCGCTGTGGCAGCATGCGCGTCCCGGATTTTTCAGCCAGGGTTTGGATCAGATGGGCTTTAATGATTTTATCGCGGCTAGTGGCTATTTTCACCTTTTCCCGCAGACAACACAGCGTATTGGCCTTGCTCTTATTTTCAGTGACCGGGCGAGCGAGCTTTTTGAGACGAAGAAAAGAACATCTGAAATCTATAATTCAAATTTTGTTTTGCCGACATTCACCTCTATCCCGTTCGTCTCGGCGACGCCAGGTGATAATTGTGTCACGATTACATGGGATAGTCGGGCGGAAGAGTATTATGATGTTGTTGGCGATCCGATCTCCGGCAATAATTTCGAAGGGTATCGCGTCTATAAAAACACGTCGCCACAATTTCCCCTTTTTAGTACGCAGCCAATGGAACCCATCGCCATTTTTGACCTCGATAATGACTATAGCGGTCGAGTTGATATCGGCGGCGGTAGAACTTTTGATCTCGGTAACAATAGCGGTCTGGCTTATCGCTTTGTCGATAATGATGTTCAAAATGGTGTGCAATATTTTTACGCTGTCACGTCTTTTAATCACGGTCATCAGGAATTCGGCATTCCGCCAAGCCAGTGTAGCGCCATTGTGCACGGCAATCTGGACGGTACCTACGAAATGGGAGACAATATTGTCAGCATTGTACCACGTGATTCGATCGCGCGCGATCTGGGCGACGTTGAGGCACTTGTGCCGATTCAGGGACAAACAACCGGTCAGGTGCTCTTGCAGTACGTTGACAGTCGTTATTTAAAAAAGCAGCATCTCTATCGGCTTGGTTTTAATGAGAAAATTGTGGCCGATTCATGGGCTGATTATCATCGAACGGATGCCATCTCGCTTGTTGATGTCACACAATCGCCATTTGATACCCTCGTCTTTGAAACAGGATTAGCGGATACAGCCGACTTTTTAATTCGCTCATATATATATCATGGTTTCAGATTGGACCTTCGCAATTATCGCCAGCCGCAACTGGATGAACACAGTTTGCTGTGGAACCGAAAAGATGGCCCACGCTTGCGTATGTATCCATTTTCGCAAGAGGATATTCGCGGTCGCACCACCCTCTCGAATTATTCGCTTGTTTTTGCCGAGACGGGTGCTGATACCTCAACGGTTTTAAAATTATCCTCCGAGCAAACGCTGCCGGCCATACCGGTGAATTTTCGCGTGAAAAATGAAACGGCGGATAAATATCTTGATTTTGCCTTCTGGGAGCGGCATGGTGATGATGGTCGATTTACGACTGGTGTTGGCTCTGATATCATCATTTTGCTTGAAGACGGTGATGAAGAACCACGGGCGGTGACCTGGGCAATTGTTTACGGCTTTGGCTCCCGCCAACCCGCCGAGACGGGCGATTCCGTATTTATCGAGCTTCGGAAACCTTTCACCTCGGATGATCTTTTCGAATTCCGGATACCGGATTTTGTCAATTCGATCAGCAACAGGGGGGAGGAAATGTACTTTTGTCTTGCACAAAATTATCCCAATCCGTTCAATGGGACGACGCTCATTCGCTATGATGTTCCCAGACCGTCGTTTCTGAAAATCGAGATCTATAATATTCTTGGTCAAAAGATAATTACACTTGTCGATGATACGGTCGCAAAAGGACACTATAAAGTTTTATGGCTGGGACAAAATGATATAGGGCACCAGGTGAGTAGCGGCGTCTATTTCTGCACTCTGTCGACCACTGATCTGGTCGTCACAAAAAAACTATTGCTCATCCGCTAGTATCCATTGCGGATATAAAGCAGAATGAGTACCTTGTGTGCCAAAATAATAATGAACATGGTCAATTCAGCAGGATGGTAGGTTGACATATATTGGTTTTCAGGCGCTCAATGTAGCGCTGGTGCTCTCATTTTACGCTATAGCACTCTATTTTATCAGCGGAAAAAATCCATATACAAAGTATATCGTCAGTGCTCATCGGGCCACGATGGCTATTTTTGTGCTGGTACTGTTTGCTTCTTTTGCGTTGGAATATGCTTTGTTTATGCGCGATTTTCGGATCGAGTATGTGGCGAACTATTCGAATCGGGCGCTCTCGTGGTTTTATACCTTTGCTGCATTTTGGGCCGGCCAGGCGGGCTCACTGCTGTTTTGGTGTTTACTGTTGACGATCTTTGCCGTTATTGTCCTCCTGCAAAATCGGCGAAAAAATCCTGCCCTGCTGCCATATATTATGGGTGTGCTGCACGTCACAATTTTTTTCTTTTTATATCTTTTGGTGTTTAAATCCAGTCCTTTTGCGCGCCTGCCATTTACACCGGCGGATGGCCAGGGTCTCAATCCCCTTTTACAAAATCCGGCCATGGTGTTTCATCCACCGTCACTTTACATCGGATTTGTCGCTTTTACCGTACCGTTTGCCTTTGCCATCGCCGCGCTCATCACCGGCCAATTAAAAGATAGCTGGGTGGCCTCTATCCGGCGCTGGACGCTGTTCGCCTGGCTCTTTCTCACCATTGGTAACATCCTCGGTATGCAATGGGCCTATGTAGAGTTGGGCTGGGGCGGTTATTGGGCCTGGGATCCGGTTGAAAATTCATCCCTCATGCCATGGCTGACCGGCACTGCTTTTTTACACTCGATCATCGTGCAGGAACGTAAGGGGGTGCTCAAGCGCTGGACGATCTCGCTGGTCGTGCTGACATTTGCCCTGACCATTTTTGGAACGTTTGTCACGCGCAGCGGCTTGATCGCTTCGGTGCACGCTTTTGGTGTCTCGAACCTGGGACCGTTATTTCTCGGCTTTCTCACCCTGGTGATCGTAACTTCAACGGTGCTGCTAATCTTGCGCGCACCCATACTCAAAGGCAAAAAAGCGATCGGATCATGGAGCTCGAAAGAATCCAGCTTTTTATTGAATAATTTGCTGTTTGTCGCTATGACCGTCGGAGTGTTTATCGGCGTGATGACGCCAACATTAAGCGAGCTATTTACCGGCGAGCAAATCACCGTTGGTCCCGAATGGTTCAATCGTATGGCGACGCCCATCGGTATCGTCATCTTTTTATTGATTGGCCTCTGTACCGTTCTATCCTGGGGCAAAACCACGACCAACAGGCTGTGGAAAAATCTGCTTTTTCCGTCGGCGATCACCATTGTGGTTTTGGCTCTTCTCCTTCTCTTTAGGGTGGGCGGTGTTTTGCCGCTGCTTGCTTTGGCGGTTGCCGCTTTTAGTATCAGCACCACCATACAAGATTATATCCGTGGCGTGCAGGTGTTTGCCCATCGCGAGAAGGTAAACTTGATAGCAGCGATGATTTCTCTCACACAAAAGCATAAAAGACGCTACGGCGGCTATATCATTCACCTGGGTGTACTCTGTTTTTTCCTGGGATTGATTGGATCCTCCGCCTTTATTGTGGAGAATTCCGCTACGCTGCGAAAGGGAGAAAGCATACACGTCGGCAGCTACAATCTGGTTTTCGAAGGTATCGCGCGCACGACCGGCACAGATCGGCTCGTTGACCATGCTCACTTTACGATCACCAAAGGCGAAAAAAAAATCGGCACAATCGCTTCCGAAAAGCATTTGTTTGACAATTTCCAGCCAGCGACCGAGGTTGGTATTCGCTCTACATTAAAGGAGGATATATACGTCATTTTAGCAGAGTATGATCTGATAGAAGAATTGGCTACCGTCGTTGTGCTTGTCAATCCATTGGTGCTATGGATATGGATCGGCGGGGGGATTATGGTTTTAGGTACTCTGATCGCGGTACTACCCGAGAAAAACACGGTTTAGCAGTGGAAACACACTATGAATGATATTTATCTGATAATTTTTGTGACAGGTATTTGCGCTTATGTAGTTGCTCCACTTTTCAAGAAGCATCGCGTCGCCATGGGTCGCGACAAAAAAACGAGCAGCCTTGTCGGTGAGCTGCTGCATCAGCAACAGATGGCAGCGGATTCCGGGCTTGTATGTCCAAAGTGTCGTTTTCCTGTCAAACCAGGGGACAAGTTCTGTGCCGAATGCGGGGCCAAACTTGTTTCTTGATATCTTGATTGAGCACAACGGTGGCAAACGCCGGGGATCCAAAAATACAAAAGTCGCTTTACAAATTTTTACAAACTGATGCTTTCTTCCATCGTACTAAAGTATCTAACAATTCATAGCCACATTAATAATTTTGGCGAAAGCAAAGTTGAGATCATGAATAGGGAGAGGAGCCAAAATGAAAGCGATTTTATTCTTCATCGTGCTTGTAATCATGCAGAATACCTTTGCTCAAGGCGTGACGCCAGCGGATTGGGGGCTTGAATCTTTTCACATCACAGACGCCAAACTTGGCGATATTCACATTTATGTAACAGCAAAAGGTATCGAGGAGAAAAAACCCCTCGTGTTCCTTATGTATGGCTGTCGCGGCTTGCCCACCATGTTAGTCGTGGAAAGCGGGGAAAAATCCATTCAATTGGGGACGGTTCCACCGGATCAAATTTTTACCTTTGCCGATGAATACCATGTCGCGTTTATTGGCAAAGCGGGCACACCATTTTGCGACACGATGCACGTGCAAGAAATTAATCCCATGCAGCACCTGGAAGATTATCAACCGTCAGAAGAATACATTCAGCATTGCGGCATGGAATGGGAGATTCAGGCAAGTTCCGCCGTTCTCGATACCCTGTGCCGAATGTTGCCTTTGACCGACAAAATCATTGCCGTTGGGGGATCCGAGGGCGGTTTGTTAGCCATGCGGCTGGCAGCATCCGATAACCGGATCACGCATCTTGTGAGTATCGTCAGCACTGGTCTGAATCAATTTTATTCCAGTATCATCAACCGCCGGATGGACGCCGCCATGGGCACTATGACGCATCAGGAAGCACAGGCTGCCGTGGATAGCTTGTTTGCGGTATATCGAAAAATCTATAGCGATCCGAACAGCACTGAAAAATGGTATTATGGCCATCCCTACAAACGCTGGGGCAGTTATGCCAATTATATTCCGCTGTATGATCTGGTGAAATTGGATATCCCGATTCTTTTCGTCAACGGCACGCTCGACAGAAGTTCGCCGATTCTGCAAGCGGATTATATTCAGCTCGAGTTCATCAGATTGGGCAAGGATAATTTAACCTGCTATGTGATGCCGGGTGTCGAGCATTCGTTGTATGAAATCGTCGTGGAGGATGGCAAAGAACGAGGCGTTTCGCGGCGAGAAGAGGCTTTTACGGCGGTTACGGAGTGGATTGCGCAGAACTGACACACGCTCAAACCTCAGCCAAGAATATCTTTGCCGGCGCCGGATTCACCTGGGACGATATGCTGGCTGAGCGCGAAAAAAACGGATTTTTTCGGACACGACAACTCATCACAAAAATAAAGCTTGATATAGAAGGTAAATTTGCCAAAGTGGAATCGGACTATTTTTTGATCCGATTCCGCCAGGCGTATATTCCGGTAGAGAAGATGTAGCAGATTCTCACGGTGAACGATTGCTCCGTTAAATTTTTGCTGAACTTGTTTCGAGAACAACAGCTGACCTGGACAAAATCCCTGGCTGTCTATTTTCGAGATTATGATTCAAAAGAATTCTACACACTGCACTATGGATGAGGGAATGGCCCAATATGCCGAAGCCATGGCCACGGATGTTCATATGAATCATTCCCGTGTTCTTGATTTCTTGAGAGAGGGAACACTTTTTCACTTGAAAGATATCGTGAATCATCGTATTGGAAAGCACGGACTCAAGACAACCGTGGGCTATGCAACGTGCGGTTCATTCATTTTCTCATCGAAACGTACGGACTTGATAAAGTCAAATTGCTCTATACTTTGGAGGCTCGTCCTGATGAGGAAAAGGACGAGAGTTCCTGGGAAACGGCATTAAACACCACACTGGACGCGCTCGAGGTTAAGTGGTTGAATTGGCTAACCAACCGGTTCGAACTTGAACAAGAACAGATCGAGTCGTTTTTAACCAAACCATCTCCGGTTGTTGAATAGTCTCGGGAAAATAGTCCGCGACAACCAGACTTATTCTCTCCCCGCACCAAGCTGAACCAATATGAATAATTCCTTGACGTTTTGAGCAAAGCCGACTCGTTGCCGAGCCGGCTTTTTTGCCAAAGTCCTATTTCATCAAAATGATCTTTTTGCTATCGACAAAATCACCCGCTTTAAATTTGACCAGATAGACTCCCGAGCTCACCCGCTGCCCGCTGCTGTTGATTGCATTCCATTGCACCTGATGCCAGCCTTTCTCCTGCTTTTCATCGACCAGGGTGACGATGCGTCTGCCGTTGACGTCATAAATCGACAACGTCACTAAAGCGGCTTGCGGCAGGCCGTATTCGATCGTGGTGGACGGATTAAACGGATTGGGATAATTCTGACCGAGGACAAAGTCCGTCGGCAACTGGCTCTGGTGTGCATCCGTCGATGTGACGAGCGCCACTGTCGCCTGAGCGGCGTCTTTTTGAACGATATTTTCATTCCAGCGCAGGTTTTTCAGGGATACGACGGTTTCGTGCTGATCATATCCGTCATTGACGGTGAATCGCAACGTGGCGAAAAGTCCGTCCTTGATTTTCGCCTGACTGCCGGCGCCGGCAAAGCGGATCTCGCCGCTGCTGTTGTTTTCACAGGTGATATAATCCGCCAATTGCCCGGGCCAGATGACGGCCGCCAGTTTCAAAGCATCGGGATCGTAAACCACCGTTCCCTCAAAGGACAAGATATTGTCGACATTCGTGAGGTAAAGCGGCAGCTCTACAGTTTGTCCTGCTTTCATCGCTTGATCGTGCATGGCGATGCTGGCTGTTGCTAACAATTGGTCCCCGGCGGGAACATAGGGCAAGGAATCGATGAGTCCAACCACATATTGCAGAATCACCGTGGCGTCCAAAGCCGAAACCGTACTGTCCAGGGTGACATCGGCATTGGCGAATTGCTGACAGGTCAAAGTGTCATACAGACCGACCAGATACTTTAAAATAAATGCCGCATCGTGCGCCTGTACGAGGCCGTTTTCGTCGACATCGCCGTAGAAGGGGATGGGATTGATATAGACGCTGCCGTCGGTTGTGATCACCGGATCTTCTCCCGTATTAAACAGCGCGGATTCGATGGTGATGGGCACCCGGGTGCAGATATCCCCCACAACCATAAACCTGAGCCGACAGAACACGCCTTCACCCGAGATGTCCTGTGCGCCGGCAAAGGCGGTTTTTAAGCCATCATTGGTCTCATTGACTTCATAGCCCCATTTTGCCGCGCCCACAAGAGTGCCGACGGTATCGATCTCCAGGAATTGCAGGCCAATTGAATAGTCGGTGAAGCAGATTTCGGTCGCATCGAACTGTTTGTTGGTAAATTGCACCTGCAGGGGGACGTCTATGGTATCGCCCGGGTAGGCATGCATGTGGGGAAGGCTCAGCAGTATGCCGAGGGCAATGCCGTCGCTGACACCGGACCAGTCACCAATGGAACCGGCGCCGTTTTTGGCTCTTACGCGGGCATAATAACTGTTGCCGGCTATGCCGGGAATCGTGTCGGTGCACACGTTGCCGATCCATTGATTGAACACATTGCTGTCGCCGGGAGCGGTGCCCACCTGGAGATGGTAATCGAAAATGCCGCTGGTGCTGTCGGTCGCGGCTGTCCAGTCGAAAATAATGTCCGACGAGCTGGTGTATTCTCCGGCATCGGTGGGTGTGCCGGGAGCTGAGGGTGGTGTGAGGTCAACCGTGATACCATCGCTTGCACCTGAAAAATTGCCCCACGTACCGGTGCCGTTTTGCGCCCGCACTTTAGCAGCATAGGAATGGTTGTGCAATCCAACGCCGGGGGCCGTATATATAAAACCTTGAATGGAATTATTTTGATGGATTATTTCATTCGTCGATTGATCGCTGATCGTTATATGGTAGCAGGAAATTCCACTCACGTCTTCGGTGGCGGATGACCAGTGGAATGTCAAATCAGAAGAACCAGCATAATCCCCTCTATCTGTAGGCGTTCCCGGTGCTGATGGAGCTGTTAAATCGATGGTAATCCCATCGCTGAAGGGCGTCCACTCGCTCGATAAATAGCCATTGAGTAAGCTATAAGAATTGTTAGTGGCCTTAACTTTGACTTTTATCGTGGTGCCATGAGTACCTACAACCAAGATAGATGTATCCGTTGTAGTACCCAGATCTTCTGTAATGATGATTCCTTGAATAAACCTCACTAAAAAGTCATACTTCCTAATTCCACTTTCTGGGTCATAAGATGGTGTCCATGTAAAAAGGACTTCTGGTGAGGCTGAAAATTCGCCTGGATCGACAGGTATTCCGGGCAGTGATGGTGGTGTCAGATCAATTGAGGCTGGTTTACTCGGTTCTGACCATGGACTGTATCCCAAAAGACCCCGATAGCGAATCCTGGCATAGAATGTCTGGCCGTGCTCACCTTTGATAGTTACAAGGGTAGCGTCTATGTAGTTAAATGTATCATCATTCAGTATGTCATGACCACCCGGTGTTGTGCCAACTTGATAATGATAGTCCAATGATAATGGATCACCAGCCCATAAAAAAGTAACCTCTTTAATATTTGAAAACCGAGTGAATGGTGTCGGTGGGTTCGGTTTTGGGTAGTCCGCTTGCGCGAAAATCGCAAAGCAAAAAACAAGCCCTGCTGTCACGCGGAGAAATAATTGATTAAATTTCATGATGGCTTTTTCCTCAATTTATGTCCACTGAAATTTTAAACGCTGATTTATTGTTAGGCTCCGGCTTTGCAGTCTGGGCGCAAAAAAAAGGATTTGGCGCAATCGTATCGGCAAAGCATAAATGGCGTATCCACTCCAATTTTGCGAAGCAAAGCCTTGCTTCAGGATTAAAGATATTTTCATGATAATCGATATTCCCGGGCCGAGCCCTGGGAACCAGGGAAAAATAGACGAGCATGTAAAGGACAAATATCCCCGCGGCTGGATCTGCTGCAACGAAAGTACGCATGCTACGCTCCTTGTTTTGGATGGCGGTTTTCTGCGCGCTGACGAAAAAAGTCTACAAACATAAAGCTTGTTTCTGATTGTAAAAGTGAACGCCCCGGACAACCGTGGGCACAATGTCAGATCATTTCGTTAGCTGACCTTTTTAGCGAAAAAGCAATGTGCCGGAATGTTTTAGCGTGTAAAAATTTATTGGCTAGTGGAGGAGAAAGCAGGCTAATGGAATGAACATGAAATCCCTGCGAAAACGTACGGAATAGTTATTTAATCTCCGGTATATGAATATATAATCAATTCAAAGTCAAAATGCAATAACTTTTTTTGACTGAGAGCTTCAATCGCTCTTCTTACCTCACCAAAACCATCTTGATCACCTTTTCATATTCCCCCGCCTGTAAGCGGCAAAAGTAAAGCCCTCCGGCTACGGAGAGGCCGCGTTCATCCCGGCCATCCCAATTGATTTGAAACCGGCTGGCCGGTTTGTCATCCTCCAGCAATATTCGTATGCAGTGACCGAGCTGATCATAAATGAAGAGACGAACGTGGCTGGCATTAGGCAGATCATAGACGATAGTGGTGCTCGGATTGAGGAGCCAATCGTCACGCTCTGGATTGCCTGAAAACCCGGTACAACAGCGCCGCTTTCAGTCACCTCTTCACCGTTATAATAAATATGGGCATCGCCATTAATCCGATCAATGGTCACAGCGACAAAATTCCAAAAGCCTTCTTCAAAGGTGTTTTCAGGGCTCGTGGCATCGAGGCGTGCCGTTCCATCCGAGGTTTCAATGATGATACGTTTATTGTTGGTCTCCCAGCTGTTCACAAACATGTTGATAGCATATTAAAAAATATATGGATGTCGAATCATTTTCTGAGTAGAGTAGTCATTTTGTTTTATCGAATGATATGCTTAATTTATTACCAGATACGAGTCCAACGAAAACATCCTCTGGAATCGCCGAGCAGGAGTGTCTGCAACGACTTTTGAAAGGAGTACAATATGGCAACATTCACATTGGCTTTAATTCAAATGCTGGTCGTTGGCGGTGACCGTCAGGTCAATCTTCGACACGCGGGCGAACAAATCAAGGAAGCGGCGCAACACGGCGCACAAATAATACTGCTGCCGGAAGCTATGGATCTCGGCTGGACGCATCCTTCTGCGTTAGCAGAAGCCCAGGCAATTCCGGACGGCGAGACGTGTCAATTCCTGACGGCTCAGGCAAAAAAGTATAAAGTTTACATCGTTTCCGGATTAATTGAAAAAGACGAAAACACTGTTTACAATTCAGCAGTCATCATCAATCCGGCGGGACAGGTTATTTTAAAGCATCGGAAGATTAATGAGCTCGACATTGGCCATCCTTATTACGCGGTTGGCGATCGACTCAATGTCGTCAAGACCGAGCTTGGCACCCTTGGTCTGATGATTTGTGCTGATGCCAATACACCCGATTTGCTGCTCACGCGATCACTCTGCTATATGGGTGCGGATATCATTCTTTCTCCCTGTAGCTGGGCCGTGAAAGCGGATCATGACAATACAAAAGAACCTTACGGCGACTTGTGGAAAAATGCTTACAAACCGGTTGCCAAAGACTTTTCCGTGTGGATCGCCGGCTGCAGCAATGTCGGTTGGATGAACGGTGGTCCGTGGAAGGGCTGGCGGGGTATTGGCTGTTCCCTGGTGATCGATGCAAACGGTGAAGAAGCGATGTTTGGTCCTTATGGTGTGGAAGCGGATACTATTCTTTATGTCGACATCACGCCGCAAAAACGCCAGGCGCAGGGAACGAATTGGCCGTCTATGTGGCAAAAAAAGTAATTATTGTACTTGCAGCCTTTGGCCGCAGCCAATTTTTGAGCCGCTGATGCACACGGATGAAACGGATTTGACGAAAATTTTATGAAACCGCCGAGATCGCAAAGAAGCGCTGAGGTGCGTTAAATTCTTTTTTCCCCTGGCGCATCTCTGCGGACTCGTATGATCATGGCTTTTGCCTTGAAAATTGAGTCTGATACACTCAATTTTCAAGGATGATTAAAATTTTAAGACTAATAATTCGTGCCATTTAAAAACAATGAGGCAGGATAGCATAGGATTTTGATCTCAGGCTGAAGATTGGCAATCTCACATCCTTCGATATTCGGAGTTCGATGTTCAATATTCATTATTCTCTTTGAACATTGAATAATGAATGTCGAATGATGAATCACAAAGTTTTGAGATCGCCAATCTTCAATCGCTTTCCCTATCTCACCAAAACCATCTTGACAACCTTTTCATATTCCCTCGCCTGCATACGGCAGAAATAGAGTCCTCCAGCTACAGATAGACCGCGTTCATCCCGGCCATTCCAGGTGGCGCGAAAGCGGCCGGCCGGTTTGTGTTCATCTACCAATGCTTTGATGTGGCGACCGAGCAGGTCGTAGATGACCAGGTGAACGTGGACGGCTTTCGACAGATCGTAGACAATGGTTGTGCTGGGATTGAAGGGATTGGGACTATTTTGTGCCAGCGAATAGGAGCGAGGAATAACATCATTGATAGTCGGCTGGTCCCCTGGCACGTCGATGAATGTCGGCTCTCCCAATTTGACCACATAAGCATCAACTTATCCGGCACCATAGGAGGCCGTTGAACCACCAGCGATAAATTCTCCATCCGGAGTTTGTATGAGAATACGACCTGCCTCATTGCTCCACCCACCAATCGTTTTTGTCCATCGGACATCCCCATTTTCGTCTGTTCTGATGAGATAAATATCCGATCCTCCGGCACCATAAGAATAGGAATAGGTTGATAGAATATAACCGCCGTCTGCTGTCTGTTCTACAACAAACGCCTCATCCTGCTCCAGACCACCAAAGTTTTTTGTCCACAACGTGTCGCCATGCGCATCGGTTTTGAGCAGCCACATGTCATAGTCCCCATCCCCGAAAGAATTAGCACTGATTTTCATTATGTTTTAGAAACCCTCAAATTCTTGCATTTCACAAGCTGGTTCCGATTTCGAATTTTAATTTGTAGCCGTCA